>JAXLUE010000002.1:0-172054 GCA_046329695.1 Ferruginibacter sp. | reverse complement strand
TGAAAGGTACCCACCACACGAAGCGGAAATCGTTCACCCTTTGCCGTGATGAGCTGCACCACGTCGCCGATATTCACCGTCATCTTTTGTGCCAGCCCCTTACCCAGCACGATGCTGTTGGGTACTTTACTGATATCTTCGCCGGAACCGGAAGTGATATAATCCCTGAAATGAAACAACCGGCTTTCTGATCGTTCATCAATGCCATTCACCACGCCTGTTATATCGAGGTTCCCGTCATTGAAAAATACCTGCGCGGTGATCTTGGGCGCATATCCCAGTACACGGTCATCCGCTTTGAGGGCCTGTTGTATGCTGCTGCTGTTATATATCTCCTGGCGGCTGACAGAAGACTTGACGGAACTGATGAAAGGATAATAACCCTGATGGTCTTTTGAACGCATCAACGGCTGCAAAGCGGTAGGCTTGATATCGTTGAACAGGCGGATATGCGGCGTACGGTTCAGTATCAGGCCATCCAGTAAGTCATTCAGGCCGGTCATAAAACTAAGCAGCGCAATGAACATGGTAATGCTGAATGTCACTCCGATGGCGGCCACCATCGTTTGTCGCCAGCGGGCTATGAGTAAAGAACGGGCTATACTGACAATGAGTTTGATTTTCATTCCTGCGGTTTAAGGATGACATCAGTTGCACGCAGTCCGCTGATGATCTCCACTTTCTGGTAATCCTTCAGGCCGGTGGTGACCTTTCTTTTTTCCTTGTTTTCAAGTATTACCATATCACCTTCGAGCAGGCATGACCGTGGGATGGTCAGCGCCTTATCCTTTTCACGGATGATGATATTGGCCTCACAGGTCAGGTTGGGAAATAAAGAAGGAGGTTGAGAAACAAAGGAAGCGTCCACTTTAAAAGATTTTGAGCGCTCATTCATCAATGGATATATCTTATCCACAACAGCTTCAAACACGACGCCTTTGTGACTGTCCATAGACAAAACGATCTTTTGACCCGGCATTATCCTGGCAATATCATACTCATCAACCTGCAGCTCCAGGTAAAAAGACCTGGCATCGCCAATGACAGCCACCGGTTGCTGTGGGGTGACGAGTTCCCCTTTCTCTTTCAAGAGGCTGTACACCCGGCCCCGTTGTTCACTCCGGATGATGAAATCACTGCTCAGCGTATTACTGATCTGCAGGTTTTTCCTGGATTGTTTATCCTGAAAACTGATTTGCCGTTGCAGTTGCGAATACCGCAGCTTCGCAGCATCGTAAGCCTGGGTTGAATTTTTCAAGGCCAGTTCCCGCTGATCAAGCTCGTTCTTTGTGCCAATATTGCCCGACCACAGGTTTCGTTGCCGTTCAAGGAGTGAAGCATCATTGTCCATCTTCGCCCTGGCCAGGTCGATCGACAGTTTCAGCTCTTCCAGTTTATCTTGATTGGATGAACCGGCTGCATAATCGGCGGCAAGCCGGGCATTCTCCGCTGTCAGCCGGGCTGCCGTATTCACGAGCCGGATCAATGGTGTGCCAGGGCCCACCGAGTCATTTTCTTTCACCATGATCTCACTGATCAGTCCGTTCACGGTCGAAAAAACCTGGTATTGGTCGCGTGCCTTAATGACACCGGAAGCATAAACGGATTCGATGATCTTTTCTTCGGAGGGTAAAACCTTTTCAACCTTTTTTGCGCAGGATGATAATAATAAAACCAACAAACAAATCCTTGTTAACCTAAATGTCATCTTTGTGGATTGATTTCAATAACAAATATACTATCTGTCTGCTGGTACTTGTTGGAATAATTTGATAATTCCATCAGCCCGATGAGCAAGATCATTTTTATTGAACAGCATGAACCATATCTTTAAACATGCGTTTCCTTGCTTTCATAATACCCGCGATACTGGCCCGGTTGGGGTGTACGAATAAATTACTCATCGCGGATGAGGCCTTTATCATGAAAAACATGCCCTATGTTTCCGATAACCAGAGCCGGAGGGAAGACATCCTGCTCAAACTGGGTGAACCCAACTGGTCGTTTGAGGATGGACGGATACTGACATTCCGTATCATCATTGATAAGAAGGGAAAGATCACCCCGGTAACCAATGATAATAACAAAAACGCCCGGGACCTGGCGGCCAATTCCCTATTAAGTATCCGGTACTACAGCCTCGTATTGGTTTTTAACCCCCAGGGGATCCTCCAAAAGCATAGCTTGATCCTGACCAATCCCTGAATATGAAACTATTCACTGTTATATTCCTTTTCCTGTTCTCATCCTGCATCATTATCCCCCTCCCAGAACACCGGGAAGAGGGAAGGGTTTTTATCAGGCCGGAGATGATACGGTTTATCGTACCGGGACAAACAAGCCGGCAGGATGTTCTGTTAACATTAGGCAACCCCGATGCAGTTGCCCTGCACGAATCGGTGCTGATCTATACATGGACCCCAACGGTTGCTTATGCGGGTGTGGCTGGTGTTGGATATGGTGCTGCCGCAGCCACCAATATCAATAAGAAGGAGTTTTACCTCGTGTTGTTTGATTCATCCAACAGGGTCATACAACACGAGATCATTCATCATAATATTGACAAAAAGAAAAAGCCATTGATCGAATTTATCAGGGAATGGAGTACCGGAAAACTAACCGGTGATGTGGATGTTAGTGATTAGATTTCTAATACATATTCCATATTCTATAAAACACCAACCTACCATGAACCGATTGAGAACCCTTAGCCCCTTCCTGGCTGTCCTGGTCTTTCTATCCTGCAGCAAGATCAACACCCGCGAAGAACTTCCAGCCGACAAAGCCAATCTTTCAATACAGACAAATCCCGGATACTATTCCAGGATCGCATCGAACGGGGAAGATTTTGAAGCAGGCTCCAAAACATCCTATACTGCGGGGAATGTTACCCTTGCTTCCGGTACCTGGAACCTTAATGATGCCCTGATCGGCAACAGCACATCCGACCGTAAGAACGGCGTACAACCCGCCCGTATGAGGAACAGCGGCAAGCTGACCATGATGTTCGATCATCCCAATGGCGCATCCACCTTAACTGTCATGCATGCTACATTTGGTTCTGATGCAATCTCCGAGGGGGTTGCTTTTTTTTGCCACTCAATGAATGCAGGCAGCAAGCGATTTCCAAAACATGATGTGTTGCTGGCACTTGCGGATAAATGCATGTTCGCTTCCTGATATCCGTTCCGTGATCAAGCCGGTCAATGCCACTTTATCTTGTAATGTCCATTGAGATTTGTCTTCTATCAAAGACATCAACAAAGCCCAGTTCGTCCAAATTTTATCCTCGTCCAACCATCTGTCTTTCGGTAATTTCTTTCCCAGGAAACGAGATAAGTCTTTTTTGGCGGAAGCAACTGCCAGGGCCCTGTTGCCACCGAACCTGGCTACGATCATTCTGCTCACGGCCATGCTTACCCGATCGGCATCGAGCATGACGGCCCGGTTAGGAACCGGCTCCCATTCCTTATTGCAGGCCGTGAATTGACGGAGGATATGCACGGGTGTCCTGTATGATGGATCTGTTTGTAATTTCTTCCACTCTGCGGCCGCCTGCTCCCTGATATCATCTTTTACCGGGCGAAATCCCAGCCGGTAATAAAACCAGAATGCACCGCTTTTCAGCCCTTCCGGGTTACCCTTGCCAAACTGGTATGGTTTGACGACAAACTTTTTGATGCGGAACAACTGGTGATACAACCGGAGCACCTGGCAAAAGAGTTGATCGGAGCCAGCGCCGCGGAAAGGAGGATAAATATTGACGCCGATTTTACAACGGTATCCAAATACCCAACCGCCTCCATAAGAAACGGGGATCCCGTTTTTAAACGCCATAAAGCCAACATAAGATTCCAGCGCCAGTACCCTGCTACGGTTCATGCCCATGACAGCAATGTGCAATCCATGCCCCATATCGTATAAAAACGTTTCAGCAGGATCGGCGTAAGTAACGGGGTCGGTTTCCCGCAGATAGCAGGCCAGTGAAACACGGGCAACGGCAATCAGGTCATGCTTTTGCGCTTCACTTAATCGTAACGGTTTCCCCAGCGGTTGACGGATGATCGCCAGGCTGTTGGCGGGTTCTGAGCCGGGTCGGCGGTAATGAACGACAGAAACAGGACATCGCAGATGCGTACGCGCAAATGGACTGTCACCTATATTCCAACGAATGAATATTTTCAGCTGGTCATACAGGATGTCGGACAAGGGCGGATTCCAGTTTTGCTGTTTCATCAAGCCCAGCAGCCAGCGCAATCCCGCCTGATTCCTGCGGTGCCTGCTCAACAACCTCACCCGGCTCCATAAAGTGTGTTTACCCTGTGTGGCGTCATGAAACTCAATACCGGGCAGCACTGACTGCATCAGGGAAGACAGGTAGGTATGATCTGCCTGAGCCTCATCAGGCCCAACCTGTTCCGGAAATTTTTCCAGGAACCAGGACGCAAGGTCGGCACTGAACTGACAACGGAGAACCGAAAAAGGCAACCCACTACCCTCCAGCGCATGCTGCCATGTTGATGAACTTTGTTTCCTGAACAACAGTTCATGTAATCGCTCACGCTCCAACAGGGCCATCCGGTAATTACCTTCCGAATATGGAAACGCCAATGTGAACAACAGGGCATCCATGTATTCGATTAATTCAGCCGGGCGTTTGATCGGCAGTAAGCGGCAATGTTGCAGGGCCAGGCATTGTTCCCTGTCATTTGGCGCTTTGCGTAAAGAACGTACCGCCCGTGGCCAGGTATGTTGATGATCCATGACCCAAAATAATACCGCTTATGAAAGCTGACTATGACGGAAATCAGGCAGTTAAATGAGATTAGAGGAAAATTGAAAGAAAGGAACAAGCAAATAAGCAGGCGATACGCAAGGCCTGTCATCCATTATTTCCTGCTGGCCATATACGTCTGGTTGAAAATATAGGCCGTTGCTATGAGGTCCCTGTTTTTGGGCAGATGCTTCCTGTAAGCATTATAAAATTCCAGCGCCTCAGGCATATTTTTGATCAGTGCGTCCATCAACTCCGGGGTATACACCAATACTTCCCGCCTGTTACCCTGCTGGAAATAGAATTCATCCAGGATCCTTGCCCCGTTCTTGTATTTCTTAACGTACACGTTCAGCTTGCCTTTCATGATCCGTACGGCAAAGCCGGGTAGTGTTTCGGATGAAATCTTACTCAGGTGACCACCGATCAGGAAACCCTGTGAGGAGATGGCATAATGATCGGCATTTTGATAGCAAAGCACCTCATCGGGGTAAATGCGTGTGTTGTTGTCGGCCAACAGATGCGGAGCCTGTCCCAGCGCTCTGACCAGTTCAAGGCTGCGATACTGTTTAAAACGACCGTCTGCGAACTGCACAAAACAATTCTTGCCCTTTTCCCTGGCCTCGTACATTTGTTCGATCCTGGAAAAAGAATGCCTGCCCGTTGAACAGGATGATAAAAAGGATAAAGCCAAAAAGATGAGGAGGTTGTGTAAAACTCTATTCATCGGCCCTTATTTCCAGAATAACGTATATACATAAATATTAGTATGATGAAAGAGAATGATTTGGTTATCCGCTCGTTAAATCTGCAGTGGTTATTCAGGCATCATCCACAACTCATTGACATTCTTCAATATGCCTGATATTTGCAACATGGACTCGTCCTTATTTTACATAGCATTTGACCCGGTATATGCACATCCGTTACCCGAGGGGCACCGGTTTCCCATGATCAAATATGAATTGATCCCCGGCCAGTTATTGCATGAAGGTTCCATCACAGACAAAAATCTGTTCAGGCCTTTACCCTGCAGGGATGAGATCATCGCTTTGACGCATGCAGCATCCTATATACAAAAACTCAGGAATCTTGAACTCAATGCCAAAGAACAAAGGCAGATTGGGTTTCCTCAATCGGAAGAACTGGTCAGAAGAGAATGGATCATCACCCAGGGCACTATTGACTGTTGCATGGCAGCACTTGCTTCAGGCGTTGCACTGAATGTTGCCGGAGGCACGCACCATGCCTTCCACAGCCACGGAGAAGGCTTTTGCCTGCTGAATGATTTTGCCGTTGCTGCCAATTTCCTGTTACATGAAAAACTGGCCAGGAAGATCCTGATCATAGATCTGGATGTGCACCAGGGAAACGGAACGGCCAGCCTGTTCAGAAACGAGCCGCGGGTGTTTACTTTCAGCATGCATGGCGCCCATAACTATCCATTCAGAAAAGAAATGAGCGACCTGGATATCGGTTTGGCGGACGGAACGGGTGATGATGAATACCTGGCCTTACTGGATCGGCACCTGGGAGATCTATTGAACCGTGTTGAACCGGATTTTGCCTTCTTTCTTGCAGGAGCGGATGTGCTGGAAACTGATAAGTTTGGGAAACTAAAACTGACCATGGCAGGTTGCCGGGAACGGGATGAGATGGTTTTTAAAAAATTGAAAGATAAAAGGATCCCCTTTACCGTTGCCATGGGAGGCGGTTATTCCCCTGATGCCAGGATCATCACGGAGGCGCATTGCCAGACATTCAGGCTTGCCAAAGACCTGTACCAACTGGCATGATGTTCGTCATGACAGGCAAATACCGTTAACCGGGTATGGATTTTCAGTACAATCTGGTTACTTTTAAGGTACCATGAAAAAGACGATCATAAACCTGTTCCTGCTCAGTTTTTTGCCTTTAGCCTCCCTGGCCCAATCGGCCAGAACCCTTTGTGACCAGGGGCTGGAGCTGAAGAAGAACGGCCAATGCAGGGAGGCCATTGAAAAATACAAACTGGCACTGGCAGCCGATCCGGGCATGACTGAAGCCTTGTATGAAAGGGGTTGGTGCCAGTCGGAATTAAAAGATTTTGCCGGGGCCGTTTCCACACTGCGCAAGGTCAGAGACGTTTGGAATGGCATAGCCAAAGTACATTTTGAACTGGGCTACGCATTTCAGCAGTTGAAACAAAAAGATTCCGCCCTGGCTTCGTACGACAGGTGCCTGGCCATCAACCCTGCTTATTCCCTGGTTTTTAAACAACGGGGCAATATGATGTTTGCAGATGACGATTTTACCGGCGCCCTGGCCCAATTTGCCCGTTATATTGAAAATGCCAAAAGCGAGATCACCGATTATATGTTCTGGTACCGAAAAGGATATTGTGAGAATAACGGCAAAGATTACGTGAATGCCAAAGCGTCCATAGCCCGTTCCATTCAATACAAGAACGATTATACGACAGCTTACCTGGAAATGGGATATGCCTGTTTGAAACTGAAAGAAGACGACGACGCCATTAAATGGTACCAAAAAGCGATCGAACTGGAACCGAAAAGCCATATTGGCTATAACGGCATCGCGGAAGTTTATCGCGATAATAAAAGGGATATGGACATGGCCATGTCATGGTACCAGAAAACCCTATCCATCAACAATACGGAACGTAAGGCCAATTATGGCATGGGCTATTGCCTGAACAGCAAACAGCGATACAAAGAGGCTATCCCCTATCTCAAGCAGGCGATCAAAAGCGAAGCCACATATTCTGCGGCATATACCGAACTGGGTTATTCCTATTTCAAAACGGACTCCGATAACCTCGCACTTGAAAACCTGAACAAGGCCATTGAACTGAACCCCAAAGGCGCCAACCAGTTGTATTATGCCACGCTGGTGTATATCAAAAAGAAGGACAAGCCGAATGCGGAAAAAATGATCTCCGCACTCAGTAATGTCAATCAGAAATACGCTGCTGAACTGCAGCAAAAGCTCAGGGAAGAATTACCATAAAGACAGGCCCCATTACAAATACTGGTAGTCGACCAGCCATTTGACCACCCTTTTCAGCGTGAATTGGTTTTTGTCGATACTAAAATCCGCGGCAAGTATCTTATCTTTCGTGGGGATGGGTATCATCCTTTTCAGGTTATCCTTTGCTGTGAAAACTTCCATATTCTGGGCAAAATTTTCGCCGGTAAATCCAATTTTGGCAACGATCACACCTGAGGGAAGCGTGAAGTCGTAGTAATCCATCCCGTTCATCGAACCTCTCGGTACAAATTGTCCGATGATTTTTCCATTTTGTTCGATATTGCCACCCTTGAATAATTCTATGGGCCAGGCGCGGTTACGGTTCACCGTTGTATAATCGACGGCGATACGTGGATTAGCCCCTTTGGAAGCAATGAATTCCATGACCTTCTGGTCGTTCGTTGTATCGGCTGCCATGATACCGCTCTTTCCGATCAGCTTGGCAAAACCTTTTTCCTGCGACAGGGATGGCACTTTGAATACTCCCACCTGGTTGGATGTCAGAAAGGTTACTTTATAAAACAGGTAACTGTTATCGTTTTTGTCCTGATCATATTCTGTAGCCACCGTGGCGATGATGATCTTCTTACCGGATAATGAGAAAACTTCAAAATTTTTAGTCAGGCCAAAATTCTCTTTTTTGACCTCCATTTTCATATACTCCTTATCATCAACATAAATAACGCCTTTCTTATAATCCACATCCTGGCATTTTGCTATGCCAAAAAAAGATACCAGGCTCAGGGCCATCAGGAAAATACGCTTCATACAGTTTTTAATTTCCGGCAAGATACGAGGAATATGCTAATGGCTGCCCGGATCGAACCCTTCCTCCGTGTTAAATTCACACTATTTATATATGGGCAAACCTACCGCTGTCCAGGCCACCGTCTGTTTATTCCGTACCGGCCATCGGGCGAACAAGGCCATTTGACACTGTTAAGAATACCGTATGGAGGGTATTCCTACAGCCATGGTAACCAGTATTTTGCAGTCATTAATCAATCAAATTCAACAACATGAAGAAATTAATTTCGATCCCTGTGTATGCTCTGTTCGGTTCTTTGATCCTGTTCAGTTCCTGTAAAAAGGACAGTACCACCAACCGTACGGGAAGCGGTAACCTGGATGCCGGTAAAGCAGCCATTGCGCTGACATCATCCACCAGTTTTGGCGGCAGCACCACCTTTGATGTCGGCAATACGCTGACCACCACTGCCGTTACACAAACCAGCAGCTCCCTGCGCAATATCAGCCTGGCCTGCAATGATGTATCGGGTACGAATACCCGCTCGGTCATGATCATGATCATTACACCGGCGGATGCCAGCACTACCAGCGGAAGCCTGACCGGCGATCTTTCCCTGCCGAACGGCGCCACCATCCTTCCTACGATCAGTATGTTCACCACCAATGCAGGAACGCCCGGCCCAACCTATAGCAGTGAATCAGGTACACTGACCATTACCAAACTGACCGCCACGGAAGTGGAAGGAACTTTTTCGGGCACAATGAAAGATGTGAACGGAACGGGTACTTTCACCGTCAGCAATGGAACTTTTGCCGGAAAATTCTAAATACTATTTGAATTCCCATTCATAGGAAAGGCATGATTTATTTCGTGCCTTTTTTTATTCCTTCAGTTGCATAGGCCACCATATCTAATTTATTAATGGTAACTTTTGTCAAATATCAAATCATGAAACGGAACACATACCTGCTGATCTTTACCCTTGTAATGATGTGTATGAAAGTACAGGCGCAGGATCTGACGCCGGGCAAAAATATGGTCAGGAGCTATATCGGCGAACTGGGCAAATCTGAAAAACTATTTTTAGATGGCATTAAGGAGAAACCTACCGCCGATACTTCCTTTGGGTTCAGGCGCGTTTACCAGGCTGGTCTTACGTCGGATTTTCTACAGACAGCCGAATTTTATTTTACCGGCAAAGGCGACTACCGTTTATATGAGATCATCCTGGAGTTTAAAGACAAGGCCACCAGGGAAGCCATCGTCAAGGAATTATTGGGTGCACCCAATTATCCCGGGCAGGAAGACCACTGGATACTGAAAGGCCCCCGTGACATCACTTGTGTGGCCTGGGTCTTTAACAGCAAACTGGTAGTGGCAACCGCGTTGCAGGATTCGGAATGGGTTGGTGAAAAACTCTTTGAGATACCTGCCGATTATAAGATCACCCTTTCTTACAAAAACAATCCCTGAGTGCACATTCGATCAATTGACGAGTGCGTACGCTCATGTCCGAAAACTCAACCCCTTATATGATCAAGAATCTCTGCCTTTTTATCAGTCTACTGTGCATCAGCCTTGCATCCAATGCCCAAAGGCCGACAAAACTGGCCATTGGCCAATCGGGATGCCATGCCTATTTCCTGTGCAATGTTTCGGAATTTGGCACCAGCTTTAGTGAAGACAGTTCAGTCATATACACCGGTGAATGTATCGGACAGGATTCTATCAATTACGGCATCATCTGTGTGAAATTGAAAGAACAAACCAACGATTTGCAACAGGCTGAAGATGTCATGATCCAGTATATGGATTATTTGAAGAAGGCTTATGACATCAGTACTGCAGTTGGTTACGGCAAGGGGCATACAATGGCATCGAACCCTTCCGCCAGGGGCGTCATTGATTTTTGGACGGACAGGTATAAACGGGAATGGAAGATCAAGGGGTGGACGGACGGCAAATTTATCGCCGTATTATACGTTGTCAGCCTCAAAGGAACACTGGCCTACAGCACTAAATATGAACTGTTCCTGGATGGTTTCCGGTTCCAGGGGAAAAATTAAATTTGTCACCACCCAACTGAATCTATGTATATAAATTGTTCGAACATGATAAAACGCTACGGAACATTTCTGCTGCTGACGACGGGATTAACGTTGATGAATGCCTGCCGTGAAAACAAACATGAACCGGCCGGGGAAATAACTGTCATGACAAACAAACCGGCAGAACAAAAAAAGATCGAGGCTTTGTTGGATTCATTCAATGTGGCCGCGGCCCGGGCAGACTACCAAACTTATTTTGCCTTCTACTCAGACAGCGCTGTATTTACTGGCACCGATGCCACAGAGCGTTGGAACAAACAGGAGTACATGAAATGGGCAAAACCCTATTTTGATAATAAAAGAACCTGGGATTTCAAATCCATTGATCGCCATATATATTTTGATAAATCCGGCCAAACCGCCTGGTTCGATGAATTGTTGAACACACAGATGAAAATTTGCAGGGGTTCCGGCGTATTGACCATGGACAATGGCCAATGGAAGATAGAACAATACATCCTGTCAATGACAGTGCCCAACAGCCAGGTGGAACAGGCCATTCAGATCAAAACGATCGAAGAAGACTCCCTGATCAAGGCCATTACCCCAGCACCGTAAAAACCCTTACCAGTTATAATAAATAAACAAGGTTTCTGCCATCTTGCTGGATGGACATTATTTAATCGCATGTATTTTTCGACGATCTTATCGATGTGCAGGAGGCAAAAAAAAGCGAAGCATGATCGCTTCGCTTTTAAAACTTTTATTTTGCTGCTGCCGGTGCCGGAGGGGCATCTTCCGGAGAAGGATTGAAAATATCCCGGTGCATTTTCCATTTACCATCTACTTTCTTCCATACTACGATAAACTTACCCTTTTCGGTGGGCTTTGTTTTAGCGCTGTCAGAATACAACTGGTACTGCCCTACCTCAACCATGGCCTCTTCAGTTCCGAAAACCTCATCGGTCGTTACAGCAATATTCCTCACACCCATCTTCTGAGTACCTGCGTGGAAGAAACCCAGTAAACCTTCCCTGCCGCAAAGTTTGGGTGCGCCACCAGGCATGATGCAGGCATCTTCTGTATAATGATCGAGAAACAGGCTACTGTCCATTTTGGCAAAGCCATCTCCGTAACTCTTATTCTGTTCATCAATGGCCTTCCTGGCCTCATCCACGATGGAAACGGCAGAACCGGGATCTGGCCCTATTTCGGCCTTAGGCTGTTCCTCCTTGTTGGATTCGTTACACGCCATCATGAGGCAGACAGCGGAAAATGCAAATAATGATTTTTTCATATTGTTGTTTTTATTGAATACTAAATCTAAGCAGTTTCTACTGCAAATGAATACCCTCCAACCCGTATTTTTTGTACTGCCGGTAATAAACCATAATCATCGATCAACGGAAAAAATCAACCTTCAAAAAGATAATACAACCCCATCATGATGAGAATGATGGCCACACTTGTCAATCCGTAAAGAATGACGCCATACAGTGACGGAACAGGATTGATGATGGTGAGCAGGCAACTGATAAAACCCATCACTGCCCCTACGGCCAGAAAAACAAATCCTGTAAACTGCCTTTTGGCAATACAACATTTACGGTAATCTTTCAGGCACTGGCGAATCGTTTCAGCATCCAGGCCGAGTGATTGTAACCTGGATTCTACCGCCTGCATATCGAGTTTTTCTGTTAACCACTGTTGCAGTGTCGCCTGGTCGATGGTAGCTGTTGTTGACATGTGTTTTACATTGATTGGTTGAAAACCTGCCTTCGGTGATTAAGTTAATCTTTTTTCCATCATGTATCTTCGTTCGGGTTAAAAAAATTTACCACTTGTTTACCGGATGGCTTGCCTGAGCAAGGTGAAATATCGAATTCCCAAATGATTTAAATCAGGTGGAAGGCTCATTTCAGACAGGGCCTATGAGTAGGCCGCATTCTATTTTTGTTACCTAAAATATTCAGGATCATGAAAGAAGCCTTACATTATGTGAGCCCGAAAGAGGCGCTATCATATATTCAGTCTAACAGCCGCATATTCATACAGGGCAGTGCACAAACGCCGACATTTTTGATGAAACACCTGGCCGATGAAGCCCCCCGTCTCAGGAATGTGGAGATCGTTTCGATCAGTGTATATGGCGACATGTATGTTGACAAACCCGAACTCAGGGAAAATTTCTACATCAATTCATTGTTTGTATCAACCAGTATACGCAAAGCCGTAAATGATGGATTTGCCGATTATGTTCCCGTATTCCTGAGTGAGATCCCTGAATTATTCAAGCGAAAGATTTTACCGCTCGACGTGGCCATCGTTCAGGTATCGCCACCGGATAACCATGGGTACTGCTCACTGGGTGTTTCCGTTGACGTGGCCCGCAGCGCTGTGGACAATGCAGGTATCCTGATAGCCCAGGTGAACCCGAATGTACCGCGCACGCATGGCGATGGCATGATACACAGCAGCCGCTTTAAGGCACTGGTTTACTGCGAAGACCCGCTGCACGAAGCCTTATTTGGCGAAAAAGCCGGAGAAAATGAAAGAAAGATCGGCGAATTCATTGCGGGCATGGTGGAAGACAGGAGCACGCTACAAATGGGCATTGGCGCCATCCCGGATGCCGTGTTAAAATGCCTGCACAATCACAAAGACCTGGGGGTACATACGGAAATGTGTTCCGACGGGATCATCGACCTCGTGGAAGAAGATGTGATCACGAATAAATACAAGAAGATACATCCTAATAAAACAGTTGCCTCCTTTGCGCTGGGCACCAAGAAATTGTATGACTATGTCAACGATAACCCCTCCTTTGCATTCCTGGACGTTGATTATGTCAATGAACCTCATGTGATCAAACGCAACGACAGGATGGTTTCCATTAACAGCGCCATAGAGATCGACATAACCGGACAGGTATGCGCCGATTCCATCGGAACCATGCAATATTCGGGAGTGGGTGGCCAGATGGATTTTATGCGGGGTGCCGCGTTAAGCTATGGAGGTAAGCCCATCATCGCTCTTCCGTCGCGCACGGCCAAAGGGGTGTCCAGGATCGTGCCAGTTTTAAAACCCGGTGCCGGCGTAGTTACCACCAGGGCGCACATGCATTATGTGGTCACCGAGTATGGCATAGCTTACCTTTTTGGCAAAAACCTTCGGCAGCGTGCCAAAGCATTGATCGATATCGCTCATCCGGATGACCGCGAAATGCTGGAAAAATGTTGCTATGAAAGGTTTAAGGAATTTTAATACACACGGTCACCTGTTTGTCTTGCTACGATATTGGCAAGTGATTTAAAGTTCATATTGAATCAACAAGCTGACAAAAGCATTGAACGTTTCCTTTTCGAACCATCCTGACCATTGGCCATTAACTGAGCCCGGTGATCTTCCCGTTCTCATCAATATCCATTCCTTCTGCTGCGGGGATGGCCGGTAACCCGGGCATACGCATGGTATCGCCCAGTATGGGAACGATAAACCCTGCGCCACTGGCTATTTCAAATTCCCGCACCGTGATCGTAAACCCTTCCGGCCTCCCGATCTTCTTTTCATCATCCGATAGACTTTTTTGTGTTTTGGCGATACATACCGGGAATTTGTTGAATCCAAGTTCGTTGATCCTCTTAAGCTGTGACGTTGCTTTGGCGGAATAATTCACCGAAGCCGCCCCATAAATTTCCGTTGCAATGGTATTGATCTTGGATTCTATCGGATCGGCATGGTCGTATAAAGGCCGGAACAGGTTTCCATTATGCTCCGCGGCTCTTGCCACGGCCGATGCCAGTTCAGTCATGCCCTTCCCTCCTTCCGCAAATCCTTTGCACAGAAAAGCTTCCACTCCATCTTCCCGGCAGAGGTCTTGCAATAATTTGATCTCTTCGGCCGAATCTGTGGGAAAATGGTTGATGGCCACAATGGGGTTGATACCAAAACGGCGGACATTACCAATGTGTTTTTGCAGGTTGGCATAACCCGTCTTCATTTTTTGTATATCCGGTGTTTGCAGTACGTCTTTTTTGGCGCCTCCATGATGCCGCAGGGCACGAACGGTTGCCACCAGCACCACGGCTTTGGGTTTGAGGCCCGATGACACACATTTGATGTTAAAGAATTTCTCCGCGCCAAGATCCGCTCCAAAGCCGGCTTCCGTTACTACAAATTCGCTCAGGCTTAATCCCATCTTCGTTGCAATGACCGTATTGGTGCCCTGTGCGATACTGGCAAATGGTCCGCCATGAAGGATGGCGGGGTTCCCTTCGAGTGTTTGAACAAGATTGGGCTTGATGGCATCACGGAGCAGAATGGCCATGGCACCGACCGCCTTGAGATCACGGGCAAAAAGAGGCTTCCCTTCATAGGTGGAACCGATATAAATATTTCCAAGCCTCTGTTTCAGGTCTTCTATATTTTTCGATAAGCACAGGATGGCCATGACTTCAGAAGCCGGTGTAATGTTGAACCCTTCCTGTCGTGGCATACCATCATTCATACCTCCCAATCCCACGACCACATTCCGTAAAGCACGGTCGTTGAGGTCCATCACCCTTTTCCAGACGATCGTCCTGGGGTCTATACGAAGTCCGCCTCCCTTTTTCTGCAGGTCGTTATCGATCATGGCGGAAAGCATGTTATTGGCTTTTTCAATAGCGGCAAAATCACCGGTAAAATGGAGGTTGATATCTTCCATGGGTATCACCTGCGAATAGCCGCCACCGGCAGCCCCGCCCTTCATACCAAAAACCGGTCCGAGTGAAGGCTCCCGAAGCACGGCCATGGCCTTTTTACCAATGAGGTTCAACCCATCGGTCAACCCAATGGTCATAGTTGTTTTACCCTCACCCGCCGGTGTGGGGGTGATGGCCGAAACCAATACCAGGTTGTGCCGGCTGATGGCCTCTTCATTGATCAGTTTAAAAAGCAGTTTGGCTTTATGCTTGCCATAATATTCCATATCATCCGGAGAAACGCCAATACTGGCCGCTATTTCCTTGATATGGCGTATGGGGGCAGACTGGGCGATGCTGATGTCGCTGGGAAATTGATTCGTCATAGAATCTCAATATACACAAAGAAATGAGATGCCCCGAGCGGCCTGGATAATTTTTACCCATGAATGATGAAGGCCTCGTTATCATCCACACAACGGCGGACAGGCTAAAAGCACCGTATCTATACATTATCCTGAATGATCGGTGTAGATGTACCATTTCCCTTTGATCTTTTTCATGAGGCTGGAATATCTGCCTTCGATCTTTTTGCCATCAGGATAGATGACATGAAAATAACCCGTCACATAATAGAATTTTTTTGAAATGCGTTCCATTTGTTCGCCATCCAGGATCAGTTTACCCATCTTTTCCCTGGGCCAGTATTTTTTATAAAATGCCAGGATATTCTCTTTGCCATAAGCGGCCCCTTTACTGAGGATCATACGGGTGGAATCTTCCGGGGCATATAAGTTTACATATCCTTCAATGTCGCCCTTGCTCCAGGTTTCTTCTTCTTCGCGCATAACAGCCAGGATCATTTTTTCATCTTTGTTCTTTTGTGCGTGCAGGGTTGATGTCAGGGAGATCAACAGTAAAATGACAAGGCCCATACGCGGAAATAATGTTTGTTTCATATGAGTGTATTTCCGGAAAGCTACAGGCTATTTACAGGATAGCATAACCATTCATATAATGAATATGACAATTTCCCCAGTACAAGCTAAAAATGATACTTGTCAGTTTACGGAAAATGGCGGGCTTTTCCTTCGCAAAAAACTATATTTGCGGCCATTATTCAAATAATATGACATTAGAAGAGCAACTCCTCCAGCGTGCCGGCCAATCTTGCGAACTCTGCCGATCTACCGATCCAATATCTATGTACGAAGTAGCGAATGCGCCATTCCGTGATGCCGATTGCTGTATCATGATCTGCGATAACTGCCGCGCTCAGATCGAAAAAAAGGCCGAACTCGACAGTAAACACTGGCAATGCCTGACGGAAAGCATGTGGAGCGAAGTGCCGGGTGTTCAGGTTGTGGCCTGGAGAATGCTGAACCGCCTTCGACAGGAAAGCTGGGCCATGGAGAACCTGGATATGCTCTACCTGGATGACGACAAACTGGCCTGGGCCAAATCAACCGGCGACCATGAAAATGATGGTTCGGTTGACCTTCACCGTGATTGCAACGGCCAGATCCTGCAAACCGGCGATTCTGTTGTACTCATCAAATCCCTTGATGTGAAGGGTTCCACGCTAAACGCCAAAATGGGCACCGTTGTAAAGAATATCAGGATCGTGGAAGACAATACGGAACAAATAGAGGGAAAGATCGAAGGTCAGACCATTGTGATACTGACCAAATATGTAAGGAAGCAAAACGCTTAAAGCTGTCGGCCTGTTCAATTTTTAAATACCTCCCAGGCTCCTAAGCAGATTTTCTTTATAAGATGCCGACACTTCCACTTCCGTGCCATCCGTCATGGTCAGATAGCCCCCGTTTCCTTTGGTATATGATTTGACAAAATTCAGGTTGACAATATACGAACGGTGCACCCTGATAAAAGGAAGCTCCAGTATCTCATCAAAATATTTGAGCAGTTTACAAACCAGCTTCCGCGAACCGTCATCCAAACTGATCTCCGTGAAATTATCCTTAGCCTGCATGCGCAAAATGGTCTCGGTTTTAATGATATCAAATCCATGTAGCGTGGGAAGCACCACCTGTTGCATGTCTGGTTTACGACTCAGGTTTTGCAGAAGTATCCTGTTCCGGTCGAATTCATCCGTACGAAGAATGGACTCCTGCACTTTATTGACGGCCCTGACAAGCTCGGTAATATCGATCGGTTTCAGGATGTAATATGCCGCGCTTTGATTCAGCGCCCTCAACGAATATTCCGAATATGCTGTGATGAATATCGTTTCAAACTTTTCATCCTGGCAAGCCTCCAGGATATCAAAGGCATTGCCGAATGGCATTTCCACGTCCAGGAAAACCAGCTGCGGTTTCAGTTCCCTGATCAATGGAACGGCTTCCCTGATATGTTGCGCCTGCCCGACCAGTTCTACTACGGGGCAATACCTTTGCAGGTAACCAGACAGTACATCGCGGGCAACCGGTTCATCATCCACTATAATGCTTCTTATCGTCATGCCAGATTATTTTTCATTACAGGAACGGATATGCGCACCCTGACCCCGGATTCTGGATAGGGCTTATCCTCCACCGAACAGGTGATGCGCTGACCGTAGAGTTCATTCAATATATTGATCCTTTCCATGGTATTCCTGATACCGCGGCCGGAACGTTTCTTCTGATTTTCCGTTTTGTGCAGCTCACTCTTTGCTATGCCAATACCGTTATCTTCCACCATAATGTCCATGCCAGTGGCAGTGCGTGTAAAGCTTAGTTCGAGTAAACCCCTATTATCTCCATACCGCAAACCATGCCAGATGGCGTTTTCCAGGTGTGGCTGAACGAGCATGCCGGGAATGAAAAGCTGTTCGTCGTGGAGCCAGTGATCATTGACGTTTATCTTGAAATCAAAAGCATCCTGGAAACGTGTCTTTTCCAGTTCCAGGTAATTATACAGTAACTCGTATTCTTTTGAGAATAACACAAAATCATGGGTGGAGTTTTCCATGACGCGGCGCATCAGCGTCGAAAACCTGGTCAGGTAACGGTTAGCCTCAAGTTCATTGTGCTGCGCGATAAACTGGTTCACACTGTTTAGACTGTTGAAGATAAAGTGCGGGTTCATTTCCCTCCTGAGCGATTGCAGGGCGATCTTTTTATTCTTTACACGCAGTTTTTTCAGCACAAACAAAATCACGGCAGCAAAGCCAGCCATCAGTACAAGTGAACCCGTCAACCAGTAATTGAACATGCTTTTACGCTTGATGAGATCATCTTTCAGCGCCTTTTCATTTTCCAATTCCCTGATACGGGATTCCGTTTCTGCCACCAGCCTGTTATCGGCTATTGAACTGTCGCGCGCCAGCATCTGCGGCAGCCTGGCTAAAAATCCCTGGTACAGTTGAAGACTTTTTTCCATTTTACCGCGGCTGAGATAGATACTGTCCAGTTTCTCCAGCGCAGACCTGGCCGCCAGAGTGTGGCCATTGTCAATCGACAAACCATAAGATTCATTCAACAGCTGCAATGCCGTACTGTCTTCATGATTGAGCAGGTATAACTCCGCCAGTGAAGTTTTTTCCCGGGCGGTGAGTTCCGTGGAATTTTTGACAAAATCTTCCTTAAGCAATCCACGTTTGGTTTCTATAGCTTTCGGTAAGTTATTGCTCTGCAGGTAAACATCAGCGATCTTCTGGTTGAACTTCAACGCCTGTTCCGGAACAGACCTCGAATACCAGTAAGCATTTGTAAATCCTTCCAGGGCTTTATCTGTCTTATTCGTTTTGAGCCCCAGGTCGCCCATACGGGTAAAGCTGGAGACGATCTCACTGGTATCCCGGTTAACCAATCCGATCTTGATATTTTTCTCGATCAATGTTTCCTGGTCATACGCAGAGTCTGTGCCGGAAAGCCTTTGAATGTCGTTGCTGTTCAGTTGAGAAAATGTACCGTTCTTGTCCTGGTCGCTTTTCAACGCTTCTTTATAATTGGAGACCGCTTCCTGTTTCTTATCCAAACTTTCCTGCACCTTGGCCAGTGCCCTGCTGCTCCTCGCGGCCCCATCAGCATCCGGGATCCGCTCAAAAGATTCTTTTGCCTTTTGAAAATACGATTCACTCCGGGGCAGGTCACCTTTTTGAAAATAGGATTCACCCAGTTCATAATAACCCTGTGCGAGTGTATCGGTTTTTCCTCCCCTGTAACCTATTTCCACCTTTTTGGTGGCTTTCCTTATTTTACTCGAATTACTATTGGTATTGGAAACTTGCGCTGAAACCGCTGTTACAGACAACAGGATCAGTATTGTCAGTACGGTAGAAAAATATGGTTGCCTGCGGAGGATCATGTCTGGCTACAAAGTAAATGCATTTCCTATCATTGGCCTTGCTCCCTACCCAGTCAAAGTACCCATTCACCCATTTTCAGGGAATCCGGCCGCCCGGCTCTGTAGTTTCACCACATAAAAACCATCTGATATGAAAAAAATGACCCTGACCTGCATACTCGCCGCAGGCACACTGCTGGCCGCTGCGCAGCTGCAAAGTAGTAACCTCAACACGCCGTTCCAGGAGAACAAACAAAAAGCCAAATCAGGCTACTTCAGCGAACATAAAAATGTACGGTTATACTATATCAAAGCCAAGCCTTCCCTCTATCGTGAATTTCGAGGCATGGCCAATTATACAACACTGGAATCAGCCATTCAACAGTCAAAGATCAAGGTGCAGGAACTTTCCTTAGGCGGAACGGTCAATACCCTCCAGTTCAGCAACACCTCCCGAGATACCATCATCATTGGCATGGGCGATATCGTTAAAGGCGGCAAACAGGACAGGGTCATTGAAAAAGATACCCTGATCGCTCCGGGAAAGGCCATACAAATACCGGTTTATTGTGTGGAACATGGCAGATGGTCTTCTGGCAGCGGTGGCGACCAGTTCCAAACCTATCACAGTACAGCCAGCAGCTCGCTCAGAAAAACCATTGTAAAAGAAAAAAGCCAGCAAAAAGTATGGCAGAAAGTCGCCGATATCAATTCCGGCTTTGGCACATCAACGAGCACGGGAACATACACCGCAGTTACCAATTCACCCAAATACAAACAGGATTTGCAGGAGTATAAGGATATTTTCTTCCGCAACATACAATCTGAAAAGGACATTGTAGGACTGGTAGCCGTAACAGGCAACAGGATCATTGGATGCGACATATATGCTACACCGCAGATGTTCAAAAACAACCAGGCCAATCTCCTGAACTCATACATCACCGAAGCCATCAATGAGGGATCGAAAGTAACCATAAGCGACAGTGAAGTATCCGCGTATCTCGAAAAACTGTTGGCCAATGAAGCAGAACAAGACAAAGAAATTCAAAAGAACGGCAGAAGCCTAAAGGTGAATGGAAAAAAAGTGAAGATCACTTCATTTGACAAATAAGTTCCGTACTGATGGATGATGCGAAGGGGCTGCCGGATGGCGGCCCTTTCTTATAATGAGAGGCATCTTATCTGCCTAACCGCTCATCACACTTAACAGCCATTTTTCAGCAAACGAAAACCACATCTTCATGTGGTCCAGTGATGACTGTTCGCGGGATAGTTTTGCGTAAACATTTTTTATCACCCAAAAATTTACGCCATGAAAAGTAAAGGTATAGCCACCATCGTACTTGCATCCGCCGCGTTCCTGGTTTCCTGCCAAAAGGACGACCTAAACATTTCCCCACAACCATTTCCATCGAGGATTGAAAAGATCAGCATGGACAATGACCTGATGACATTGAATTATGACGCCGGGGGACGCGTCAGCACCGTATCCCTGCCCGACCAGATACAAGGAGGCGCGACACCTGTTGAATTCACGATCAGTTATGACGCGGCCAGCAGGATCACGAAATTAAGTAACGGTACAGATTACACGATCACGCCTGTATATGAAAACAACGAATTATCCAGGGTACAGGCAACGAATGCATCGAATGAAACGATCTATGTCACGGACTATGAATACCTCAACGGCTTCCTCAAATCCGCCGTGGTTAAGGTTGATGATGGATCGGGCGGACTGACCAATGGATTGAAATTCATTTACCTCTATGATGCCAATGGAAATGTTTCCAAAACACAGATGTACATCGGTCATTTCGGGGGCTCTGCCTGGCTGTATGTAGGTAGCCAGGAGTTCACCTACGACAACAAAGTGAATCCATTGAAAAACATAAAATCACTCCTGCAGATCTTGCTCCTGAATATTTCTGGGAATAACATACTGACCGATAAGAGCCTGGATGCAACGGGACAGGTGGAACAGACACAAACCTTTACTTATACTTACAACAGCCAGAACCTTCCTGTCAGCGCTACGGTACAAATCCTTGAAACGGGATCCGTACCCGTCAGCAAGCAGGTACGATATACGTATAAACCTTAACCGATCTATCCCTGTAAAAATGAAAGCCCGCTAAGCCGGGCTTTTCTTTTGCCTGCTGTGTGCATCAACCCTGTGCTTTCCTATCGCCATGTATGACCGGGAAGCCCGTGAATCAAGGACGCTACAACTTTTGCAAACGTTCTTATGAATAAAAAATGCCCAGGATAAACCCGGGCCATTTGTAAGATCATAGTTCAGGAATGCCTGCCAATCTATGTCAATCTTTTGTTGATATCCAGGTCATGGTTACGTGCCGTTTCTTTGGCAATATCATATCCCGCATCCATATGCCTGATAACGCCCATACCCGGATCGTTACGTAACACGCGTGCCAGCCTGGTTGCTGCGGCATCCGTTCCGTCAGCCACGATCACCATTCCGGAATGAATGGAGTAACCCATGCCCACACCGCCGCCATGATGCAGGGATACCCAGGAAGCGCCACCGGCAATATTAACGAACGCATTAAGTATCGGCCAGTCTGCTACGGCATCGCTACCATCAAGCATGGCTTCTGTTTCACGGTTGGGAGAAGCTACAGATCCGGTATCCAGGTGATCTCGTCCAATGACAATCGGTGCTTTGACTTTTCCTGTACGCACCAGTTCATTGAATAATTGCCCGGCTTTTTCCCTTTCACCCTGGCCTAACCAGCAGATCCTTGCAGGTAATCCCTGGAAGGCGATCTTTTCTTTGGCCATTTTCATCCAGCGCAACATGCCCTTGTTCTCGGGGAACAATTCCATGATCGCAGCATCCGTTACGGCGATATCATTAGGATCGCCACTCAGCGCAGCCCAGCGGAACGGCCCTTTTCCTTCGCAGAATAAAGGACGGATATAGGCAGGCACAAAACCGGGAAAGTCGAAACACCTGCCGGGTTTATAGCCCTTTGGCAACAGGTCATCCTGTTTCGAACCCTGTTCGCCATTTGTTTTTGTTTGTTCAAATTCCTGGGCCCTGGCCCGGATATTATTGCCATAATCGAAGGTGATGGCGCCTTTATCCATCAATTGCACCATCAGTTGAACATGACGGAACATAGAACGGTAACTGTAATCGATATACAGGTCGGGCTTTTCTTCCCGAAGTATTTTGGCCTGTTCGTAACTGATTTCGTGCGGCCAGTAACCGATGAGCGGGTCGTGTGCAGAGGTTTGATCGGTCAGCGTATCGGGTATGACATTTCTTTCGAGCAGGCGTTCCAGTAAGTGCACTGCATTGCACAGAACACCTATGCTTTTTGCCTCGCCGGCAGCCTTGCAGGCCAGGGCCCTGTCGATGGCTTCATCAATATCCGTGCATTTTTCATCCAGGTACCGGGTCTCCAGTCTTTTATCAATACGCCATTCTTCCACTTCCGCCACCAGTGCCACCCCTTCATTCATGGTGATGGCCAAAGGCTGAGCCCCGCCCATGCCCCCCAAACCGGCCGTAACGTTCAACGTGCCTTTCAGCGTTCCGCCAAAATGCTTATCCGCCGCCGCAGCATATGTTTCATATGTCCCCTGAACGATACCCTGAGAACCAATGTATATCCAGGAACCGGCTGTCATCTGGCCATACATCATCAAACCCTTTTTTTCGAGCTCGGTAAAATGTTCCCAGGTAGCCCATTTGGGCACCAGCTGAGAATTACTGATGAGTACGCGTGGGGCATCAGGATGTGTTTTCAGGATCGCAACGGGTTTACCGCTTTGGATCAACAGAGACTCATCATTTTCCAGTTGTTTCAGCGCGCTGATGATCTTATCCAGGGCCTCTATATTCCTGGCCGCTTTTCCCCTGCCACCATAAACGATGAGATCTTCCGGCCTTTCAGCCACAGCAGGATCCAGGTTATTCAGCAACATCCTCAAAGCCGCCTCCTGAACCCAACCTTTGCAATGAAGTGTTGTTCCGGTAGGTGTTTTGTATTTAGCGTAATCGTACTGTTTGGTAACGCTCATGGTGTATTGGTTAATTAGTTGATTAGTTGAATGGTTGATTGGTATAGTACTTTATCAAAATGATGCCCCTCACAGATGAAACAGAAATCACAGATAAAGCAAAAAGACAGTTTTTGTTTTTCCTTTTTGATTTTTGAATTTTTAAAGTCCCCTTATATCATTATTCTAATTTTTGGCCCCCGGGTCTTCCGGATCGATCCTGTATGCGTCCCAATCTATCCCGTCCATATCCACTTCCTTGCTTTT
This sequence comes from Ferruginibacter sp., assembly GCA_046329695.1. GTDB lineage: Bacteria > Bacteroidota > Bacteroidia > Chitinophagales > Chitinophagaceae > Ferruginibacter. The sequence continues at coordinate 148,177 of JAXLUE010000002.1, read as the reverse complement.
TACCGGGTTACGCCTCCTGAATTCGATGACATAAGGAACAAGATCGCCGACCATTTGGTTCAGCAGATCTTCATCATCAATCGAATCGATCAGGTGATGCAATGCTTTTTTAATATCTTCTTTGGAGGGCATATAAGAATTTCTCAAAAATACCGATTTTTCATTCATGTAACAGGCCCATAAAGATTCCCACAATAGCTCCTGTTTACAGGAAAGATTCTATATTTGCCGTTTCCCCGAATGCACAGGGATCATTGAAAATCAATACAAAGAAATCTATTTATGAGCGTTCATATCAATGCACAGAAAGGAGAAATTGCCAGGATCGTTTTATTGGCAGGCGACCCCTTACGCGCCAAACATATTGCAGACAATTTTCTGTCTGACGCCAAACTGGTGAGTACGACCCGGAACGCTTTTTATTATACCGGCACATACAACGGCACCCCCGTAACCGTGGGTGCCAGCGGTATGGGCTGTCCGTCAATTGGAATTTATTCGTACGAATTATATAATGAATTTGATGTGGACTGTATCATCCGCATCGGAACGGCCGGTGCATATACCGACCAGATCAAGATCTATGATGTGATCAATGTTGATACGGCCTATTCGGAATCAACCTATGCTCGTGAAGCTTTTGGTTATGCGGAAGATCATGTGGTACACCAGGGCACGGCGTATGCGCTGATCAATCAGACGGCCCAGGCGCTTGGTTTTCCTGTGATCGCCGCCAACATCCATTCAAGTGATGTTTTCTACCGCAGCAAACCGGGCACACCTGTCATCGCAGCCAACAACCAATGCCCCGCCGTTGAGATGGAAGCATTTTCCCTCTTTGCCAATGCAAAATACCTGAACAAGATGGCAGCTACGATTCTGACCATTTCCGACATCATCCCCACTCACGAAGCCATGAGCCCCGAAGCCCGTCAAAGTACGCTCGATAAAATGGCGAAGCTGGCGCTCGAATCCGTGGTCACCATTAACAGGGAACTGCCCTGATCATCCCTATTTCCTCATTAAAGGGGATCAGCTTATTCATGTTGTGCAGTAAACACCCGGTCAGAGAATGGTCACCGGCCAGTCGAGTTCCACATCTGTATCGCCCACGGTTATAGGATCACCGGCAGATTTTAATCCGGGTTTGTGTTTAAGTGTTATCCTTACCGTTCCATTTCCAGCAACACCTGTAGTCCATGTAGAGGTGATACCTAATGGTAAGCCTAACGGATCATTGTTCAGATTGGAAATGGTAACAGCAACACCACTTGGTTGAAAATAAAACTGGTGGTCAACAGCTTCATTCACAATTTCATTGGAAATACTGTCTGCCGGACTTACTGTTTCATTTAACATGACGATCGACAAATTATAGGTTTTACCTGCCCCAAGTTGGATACCCTCAAAAACTGATGGCGCATTTCCTCCCTCCCCATCGAGATCACGGAAAATAAAAGTTGATTGGTTGGTTGTTCCCGCTTCGGTAAACCTCAGTGCCACCGTGGTAATTAATTCTTCTTCATTTACCGGAGCTTTATCCTTCTTACAGGAAGAAATGAAGAAAATCAAGACTAAAAATAACGTCCCGGCTGTAAACTTCTTTTTCATACTTCTAATTTTTACTGGTTTAATGATGAAAAGGTTTTGATAAAAAAACTATAGAACTATTTAGCTCCAATCAAAGACTGGCCAAATCCATTATTACTTATTTTCAGGACCATGTTTATATCATTTTGACCCATGCAGTTTCGGGCTCCACTCAAACGGCACCTTCATCCTGAGGGAAATGTTCCTTCCCATCTCGTCTGCATAATACCGGAAGGCATTCATATACTCCCTGTACCGGGTATTCAGCAGATTATTGACAGACAAAGTCAGGCTGATAATATGTTTGGCGACGGCCAGTTGTGTACCGGCTTCGATGTTCAATAAAGTATAAGCCGGTGGTGGCGGGGCATAATCGGATGCCAGGTATTTCGTGCCGTCAGGGTTCTGCAATTCAATATTTCCCGTTACAGGCACACGGGTCTGCTTGAGTATATGCTGCACCGATAGCTTCATATAGCTTTCCCTGAATTGTTTTCCATTGTGAAAATCATACGACAACTCCGTTTCATACCGGTCCGCCGGCATCTGGATCAGCCATTCCCCGGCGCGCCGGTTCCAGGCCCTGAGGATCGAAGCCCGGGCGTTCCAGTTGATATGATGCGTTACTTCATACGCTACTGAAGCATCGATACCGGTCAGCCGTGCATTGGTTTGCGTATACCGGAAAGATGGGAAAGCGCCACGGATCGTCAGTTGCGGCGGGTAAACGGGTTCGAGGTAAATGAAGTCACTGATCCATTTGGCATACACGCCAAGGTCAATGTCCCACCGGCCCTGTTTCAGGGTAAATCCTGCCGATAAGGTGTTGGCCCTTTCCGGAACAAGGCTGCTGTCTCCCTTTTCAAGCCTGGCGGCTCCGTGATGCAACCCGTCGCTGTACAGTTCGTTGATCGAAGGGGCCCTCCAGGCCGAAGAGACCGATACATTCAGTTGTACACCATCCTTTAGAGTATGTGTTATTCCTGCATTGTATGAAACACTCTGGTAGTTAAGGTCTTGAAAATTACGACCTGTATTCGTATTGATATCAAATATGCTCCGATGATCAAAACGTATTCCTCCATCGATGAGCCAACGGCCTTTTTCCCATTTCTCGATCCAGAAAACGCCTCCGCCTGCGGAACGGTAATTCGGGATGAACAAACGAAGGCTGTATGCATTATTCTGGTAAAAACCGGTTGTGCCGATGGTACCACGGAAACGCTTATACGTAAAATGATCCCACACCACATCCAACGAGGCAGTTCCGATGGATAAATCCAGCTGGGCCGCATTATCACTGGACTGGAATCGCTTCTTGTCGTATTCTTTCCTGTTATTGTATTGCCAGGATGCCAGGATATTCAACCGCCCGATCTTACCTGTATTGATGAATGTCTTTGATTTAATGAGGTTGTGCTGTACCTGTTGAAAAGGCCTTCCGATCGTATAACTGAAACCGGCATTTTTTACATAGTCTGGCGGAACACCACTGCTGATGGCCGTCATCAGGTCGCTCACATTCCCGATATGGGAGCCGGAGAAAATCCCAAGCTTGGTATTGAACTGACTGAAGAAGAGTTCAGTTCCCCACCCTGCTTTTTTCCAGCCTGCCGTGAGGGAAAAATTATATTCTTCCAAACCTGAATTATCCAGCCAGTAGTCCGGCGTTTTTGCGTTACCGCCTCTTTTAAGTGTGCCCTGTGCCCGCCAGGAAAAGGCAGGAATCCCCACCGGGTTACCTTCCAGGATACCCGAAACCACCCCCATGCGGTTATTACTGAAGGCGGCCAGGTTGATCTCACCTCCCATACCCGGCGTTGCCCGGAGCAATTTGGGCTCCACAAGCACCACACCGCCAATGGCGTCGGCACCATAACGAAGACTAGAAGCGCCTTTAATCACCGAAAGCCGATTGGCTATATAAGGATCCACTTCGGGCGCATGTTCATTACCCCACTGTTGGCCTTCCTGGCGAATGCCATTGTTTAGAATGATCACCCGGTTGCTGTGCAAGCCATGTATGACCGGCTTATATATACTCGACCCGGTTTGCAATACGCTGACACCGTTGATCTTTTGCAGAGATTCTCCCAGGCTTAGTCCCCTCGCTGCTTCCAACTGCCTCCCTTTAAGATCGTCTTTGGATAAACGGGAAGGCAGATTACCCACAACCGTTACCGACGACAATTGCGATGAGGCATGCGGCATAAGGAATTCCTTGCTAAAATCATCCCGAATATGAATATGGGTGGTGATTGTGCCGCAACCGATATGGCTGATCACCACATCGTAATGGCCGGGACAAAGGCCTTCAAAACTAAACTTCCCCTGTTTATCCGTAATCATAACCTGGCCAGATTCCATGATCCGGATACTGGCCCCTTCCAGTCTTTCCTTGGTATCGGCATCCGTTACCTGTCCGCTAAAACGCAGTGTACACTGAGCCTGGATAAACTGTGTAAAGAATAAAGAGACCAGTAGGATACAGCAGCGGCGGGTGATTTCTTTCATAACGGCACAAATATAGGTGATTTTTTATTTTTTGCCACATTGTTGCATATTTTATGATGTATGGTTAAATCAGCCCTGGCTCCGGTAAAAAAAGTAGATTTGGTTCAGGCTGATCCAAGGGCCTTAATTATATGGCATTTTTACCCGAATCTTACCCATCGTTGCATTTTCTGGGCACCGATATGCTCAACAGAATTAGTAGCATGGCTGATATCATTACGGTTCCCGCACATGTTGAAATTTTGAAGGAAGGAGAATATGTGCGGGTTGTACCCATTGTATTAGAAGGTTTGGTGAAGGTTTTTACGAGGTATGAAGACAAAGAGCTCCTTCTCTATTATATCAAGCCATCAGAAAGTTGTGTGATGTCTTTTTCTGCGGGGTTACAACATGGCCAGAGCAGGGTATTTGCCGTAACCGAGGAAGAATGCACGCTTTTACTGTTACCTGCTCAGAACCTCTCACAATGGGTAGCCGAATTTCCCATCCTGAACCATTTGTTTTACAACCAGTTCGACCAGCGTTATACCGACATGCTGGACACCATTCAACAGTTACTATACAATAAGCTGGATAAAAGGATTTTGGATTATCTGCAGGAGAAAGTCCGATTGACAGGAAAGAACCCCCTGCCAATGTCGCACCGTGAAATCGCGGCAGATCTGGGAACGGCCCGGGAAGTGGTCAGCCGGCTCCTTAAGAAATTCGAAAAAGACAATAAGATCCTGCAACATAAAAATGGCGTGGAAATTCTGACCATTGGTGACTAATGTCACCAGCCGGGAATGGAATACCTGTTAGCTTTACAAGGTGATCAAACGCAACATCATATTGAAGTTCCTGGCCGTATGCATCCTTTGCCTTGGAATCGTGCTTTTGATCACTGTCATTATTCAATCGCTAAAATAATAACATGAAAAAGAACATGGGATCTATCGACAAAGTCGTTCGCATCATCATCGCCGCAGTATTGGTTGCCCTTTATTATAAAGGTGTACTTACCGGCACACTGGGCATTGTTGCCGTGGTTCTGGCTGCGGTATTCGTACTCACCAGCCTGATCAGTTTTTGTCCTTTATATGCGCTTGTAGGAATAAACACCTGCCCGGCCGGAAAAAAATAGTCGGTTGCCTGCATATCGGTCATGCATAAGGGATAATCAGGCAATTACTGAAAAGAAAAAGCCATATCCATGTGGATACAGCTTTTTCCTTTTTATGCGGTTGTTACCCGTTTAATTACCTCCTTTGATCCTCCTTGATTCAGACTCAAGACCGGTCTGGCGCTGACGTGATGATTTGATCTGGCTGCTGCCGAAGCGCCACGTAAAATTCACGCGGAACGTCTGGCTTTCCCAGTTGCCGCCACCACGGATATAGAGGCCGCCAAAATCATTGGTGGCTTTCCAGGGCGCTGTGTAAAAAAGATCGGTAGCCGACACTTTGATGGTTGCCTTCCGGTTGAACAATTGCTTCTGCAAGCCAAGGTCGATGGCACCCTGCGATTTAGTGCGCCATGTTCCTCCCCACACACTTGGTCCGTTAAACCATCCGCTAACTTCAGCCGTATAGTCTTTACCAAGTGTAAAACTGTGTTGCATATATGCACCGTATGAAGGGATATTCACATTCACTTTATTTTCACCGATCTTACCGTCAAACATCTGGTAATTATACCAAAGGTTCACATACCCGTTCCACCATTTGCGGATCGGTAACGGTGAGCTCACGCTGAAATTAAGGATATCCTGACTGGCGAGGTTTTTCTGCTGCACATAAGTGGCATTGTTGGTTGTATCGGTTGCCTCCGTTGAGAAATCCCTGACATGGCTGAAACCGGCCGTTGTATTGATCATCCCCAGGAATGTATAGGTCAGTTCGACATTATCCGTGTACTGAGGTTTCAAAAAGGCATTACCCTTTTGATAGGTCAATTCATCCAGTTTATTTTCAAACGGGTTCAGATCCTGGTAAGTTGGCCTGTCTATTCGGCGGCTATACGTCAGGTTCAACGCGTGCTTTTGAGATATATTCCAGGATAACGCTGCACTGGGGAACACATCCAGGTAATGACGTTTGACTTCATTATCTGCCTGTACCTGGCCGTCTGCCCTTGTCAGGATACCCTCGCTATTTGTTTGTTCCGCACGAAGGCCTCCCTGAAGGCTCCATTTACTGTTCAGCTGACGCTGGTAGTTTACATAAGCGGCATTTACATTTTCGGTGTACTTAAAACTATTGCTGCGTTCCAAAACTTTTACAGGGTTACCGGAAACGTCATTGGTAAAAAAGTCAAATGTGTTCCTGGTGGTAACCAGGGATGTCTTTAACCCATATCCCAGTTTACCCTTGCCCAGGCGTTGCTCCCCATCGGCTTTTGCGGTAAAGATGTCGATATCCGTGGGTGTGTTGTTACGATTGATGACCTGGTATAACGGGTTGTTGTCTTTATCGTAATAATAATTCGGCTGGAAACTCTGACCGGTACCGCGGAACAGTCCGTAATCAATATCCACATTATACTCACGTCCACTGGTATCCGCGTAACGATAGTTCAGGTTGAAGTTGGCATTGTTCCTGCTACCGGGGATGGTGTTGAATGCATCCAGGCGCTTGATGAATATGCCCGTCTTATTATCATAAATGAAAGTGGAACCTTTGCTGTACCAGGTATTATCGTTAAAATTCGTTGTAGCGAGCACACCCAGCGTATTGCGGTTATCCAGGAAGAAGTCGGCACCGGCTTTGATGTTCAGGTTCTTTCCGTCGGTGTACATCTTCGTTTTCTGATCGTACAGGGAATCTTTCTGGATACGGTAGAAATACAGTTCGTTTTGGTATTGCCCGATATTACCGCCGACATTTCCGAACACATTGACTTTTTTATTACGGTAGTTCAGGTTAACGGAACCATTGCCCTTGGGCGTCACACCCTGGGTGAACCCGAGGTTCATGCTACCGTTCGTTCCGAATTTCCTGTTCTTTTTGAGCCGGATATTGATGATCCCGGCATTACCGCTGGCATCGTATTTGGCGCTGGGGTTACTGATCATTTCAATGGCTTCGATATCATCGGATGTGATGCCTTTCAGGAATGCAGCAAGGTCCTTGCTGTCGAGCTGCATCATTTTACCGTCGATATACACCCTCACGCCAGACTTCCCTTTCATGCTGATGTTGTCATTATTATCCACCAGCACACCCGGACTTTTCTGGAGCAGTTCCAGTGCATTGCTGCCCGTGGCATTGATAGAACTTTCCACGTTAAAAACCGTTTTATCGGCCTTCACTTCGATCAATGGTTTCTTCGATGTGATGGTCACACCCTGCAGTTTGGTGGCAATGGGTGCCATGGCAGCGGTTTCCACGTTGATCGACTGACCTTCTGTGAGATCAAATGCGGAAGAGTACTTTTTTTCATGGCCCAGGACGGAGTAACTGAGCAGAAAACGGCCGCTAACCATTACCGGTATGTCGAACCTGCCCGCCTTGTCGCTCACATCGGTTTTAACCAGGCTGCTGTCCGCTGCTTTCAGCAACGTGACCGTTACTGCAGGCAAAGGCGCGTTTTTGAGATCGGTAACCGAACCGGTCACCCTGCCTGTATTTTGGGCCCAGGCGTGAAAGGCCAGAAATAACATGGGAAGAATGATGGCTATACTTTTCTTTCTCATATTGGTACTGTTTGATGAATGATGACGCAAAAAAAAACCATTACACTTCTATATGTCACCCAAATAGTATGAACAGTGAAAATGCAGCGATGAATGGAAAGTCAAGTCACATGAATATGTGATGAGCGTTTCTTATCAGGGATAAACGTGTAAAAGATGGATTTATGAAGATCAATCGTCGTGCCTCCGGTAGTTTTTGATCTTACTGAAGCGGTTGAGGTTTATGGCCAGCTTGACACTGCTGAAAAAATAAAGGTCTTTTACCCTGGAATTGCCCCTGGCCTCGCCTTCTTCCGTAAAAGGAATACCCTGTTTGCGGTACGACAATTGTGCGGCCACATCACCTCTCTGCTGCGCAAGTATTTCCATGGAGGGGTATGTTTTACTAACATCATCCAGGTAATCGGTAAAAAGCAGCCGGTAACCAAATTCATAACAGACTTCCATGTTTTTCTTCAGTTTGAATTTCCAGCCACCACCCATGGGAATGCACAATTGTACCTGGGAGTATTTTTTCCGGCCCGGATATTCAGGAAGCCCCTGCCCCTCCGTACTTAATGGACGGAGAAACGTTTTTTGGTGATTATTATCGTAAGTATACGGGTTGAAATAAAAAATGCCAACGCCGGCAAACAGGTAGGGAAAACCATAGAACAGTTCCGGGTCCAACAGGTTCAGTTCACCACCCGCATGGAACTCAATGATGTCTGTTGTAAAATTCAGGTTCCTGCTTTTGAGGCCCGGATCCTTATTGTCTTTATCACTGGCCGTGAGCCTGGCGTAAGCAAGGCCCGCCCGAAGGTTAAAGAAGCTATTGGTATTGTACTTCAGGTTCAGGCCAACAGCCGGCCTGAGTTGCTTGAAATAGAAGGCTTTCTGCGTTAGGTCGCCGTTATACGCGGCAGCTCCCACACTGATCTCCCCCATCCAATCCTGGGCACCAGCCTGTAGCAGAAAAAACGAGAAAAACACAACAAATAGATACCTCATGACATGGTCATTAATAGTTCAAATGGACTGCAGTATGTTCAAGAGGAATATTGGCTTTTAATATGCGAAGTCTAAAATAACACATTTAGCTGAACCGGGGATTCTAAATTAACCTGTTGTTTCTCAGGCTGCTAAGATCGGCAGCCTGGATGTTCAGCTAAAAAAACAGTAGTTTTGCCATCGGCAGTACCTATCCAAGCCAAAATCATACCACAAAAATCTGCAAAGGCGTTTTATGGCCCCTGAAACCAGGAAACGGATCGCCCGAACCGGGCTGGCAGCCTGGTTACTCATACTGGTAAAATTCATTCTGTTCAAGCACCAGGCGTATGTGTACCAGCATTATTTCAGGGATGCTTACCCCCTGTATTCTCTTCGGGAAGGATGGGAAAAGGCCAATATGACCCCATTCAAAAACATAGCGCTGATCCTGCGGCAAAACGACATCTATCATTACTGGCTGGGCAATATCACCGGAAATATAGCCGGATTTATGCCCCTGGGGTTCCTGTTTCCACTGACCCGTCAAAGCCCTTGCAAACCAGCCGCCGTCCTGCTATTTACAGGTTTGGTTTCGGCTTTTTTTGAATGTGCACAATGGTTCCTGGGAACGGGCATCCTGGACATTGATGACCTGATCTTAAATATTGCCGGTGGAATGTTGGGAATGGTAATTTTGACCATCTTGAAAAGGCTGTACGCGGCAAAACAGGCTGAATGACCATAAGGCGAATACTGACATTTCATTTTGCCGGAATATCATTATATTTATAATAGAAATGAACAGGCTCAAATGATATTGAGTGAATGTGCGATCATTAAAGCAAACACCATGAAAAAAATTTTCTTCCTCCTCCTCAGTTCCTTCATTTTACACGCCGCGCAAGCACAAAGACTGAACAGGATTGTTTTTAACAATACAGGCCAACTGGAGGCCATCGATTATGAATTACCGGAAAATGTGATCCTGAAACTTAGCAAAGATGGGAATATCATGAGTTGGGGCGCAAACCGCTATGCAGGCAGAGATGATATTATGAGGGAACAACTGGATCCTTATGTGGGACGAGTCGAATATTATCCAAACAATGTCAATGAAGCTTTCCGCGGAAAGATAAGGTCCATCGGGCAAGTCATGATCACCTATTATGCCAGCTACGATAATCCTGCTTTCGCCGGAAAGATCCAGTCCATCGGTCGTAATAACTTTAATTATTACACCCTGCAGGAAAATGAAGCATTCAAAGGAAACCTGAAAAGTATCGGCAGCGATCAGTTTGAATGGTATTCGACTTACGACCTGGATGACTACAAAGGCAAGTTGAAATCCGTTGCCAATAACGCGATCACTTATTATACATCACTCGACGACCAGTATATCCGCGGCAAGGTTAAAAGCATCGGCGGATCTGTTTACACCTATTACACCTCATTCGACAGAAAAGAACTTAGGGGCTACCTCAAAACCGGGCAGGTCATCAGTACGATCAATGGACTCAAATTCATGGTCAAAAACTAATCCCGGCGAACGACAGGAAAAGAAGGATTCTCAGATGTAGTGTGAAACATCTTTACCGTTCTGCGATATTTTCACAGGGGAAATTAACATTCCCGGCTTTTTGTGAATAAGTTAAATAGCGCACGAATGACGGATAATGTATCTTATACATGATTATTTAACACAAAACCTGACGCGTATGAGCCTTCTGCATCAATCTTACAAAACTGACGAGAACCTTCCACGCTGGATTGTCATTATCAGACTGGTATTGGGTGCCAGCCTGATCTTCAAGGCTTCCATGTTTTTCAACAACAGCCAGGAACTGACCAATTATTTTCAGGAAACGGCCATTTTGAAGAATTTTACCTGGGCCATCCCTGTGGTACCCTGGGTGCATATTGTAGGTGGCGTCCTCATTATTATCGGCCTGTTTACCCGCCTCGCCTCCCTGCTGCAATTGCCATTACTGATCGTAGCGGTATTTTTCATCAACCTGAAACATGGGTTGTATGGAGGCGAATCAGATCTGCCCCTGTCGATCCTGGTATTGGTTCTGACCATTTTCTTCTCCTTTGAAGGCGCCGGTTATTATGGCCTGGATAACGTCTGGAGAAAGCCAATAGAAAAAGAGGAAAAATAATCCCGAAACATATTTCGTTTGTAACCACCAGGGCGGTGTCAGAATTTTCTGTTCACCGCTTTTTTTTGCCGTTGATGCAATGGATCGACCACTACCGTATTTTCAAAGCTCCCGCATTTCATCACTCAGTATATTTAAAAACACGGTTATGATATTATGACTCAATAATACACAACATGAAGCATACATTACTTCGTACCATCCTGTGCACAGCCTTATCTCAGTTGATTATACTCCCGGCAAATGCTCAGTCATGCGAGTTTCGGGATACCACGCTGAACCTTCATTTTGGCACAAATGAACAACCGGAGGAAATCCGGATGTCCTTTTTACCCAATTACAAATATGTTACAGGTAAATGCCCGGATGACGGATATTATACCTATGCCACTCAAACCTCAGGCTGTTTCAATAATGACTGGCATACGTTGACCGAAGACCATACTCATAACGATGTGAATGGAAAATTCCTCCTAGTTAATGCGGCTGAGAGGCCCGGCCCCTTTTTCATCTGTTACCCCGGAAAACTAAAACCCAATACAAAGTATGAATTCAGCGTATGGCTGATGAATATATGCCGGACTAATTCCGGATGCCCGCCTCTTAGCCCAGACATCAACATCAGTATTGAAAGCGAGGATGGCAGAAAAATTGCCGAATTCAATACCGGCTCGTTGACAAGAACAGCCACACCGCATTGGGCTTTATACAACGGCATGTTCAGTACAGGCGCCAATACCGACAGGATGATGTTGATCATGAATGACAAAAACCGGGGAGGTTGTGGAAATGATTTTGCGCTTGATGATATTATGATCCGCGAGTGTTACCCGATTGAAGAAAAAAAATCGGCGCCCCCACCCGTTGAAAAAAGAACAGCTCCTTTTACCCAACAAGCGCCGGTATTACCGGAACCGGAAAAATCACTGAATAAAAAACAGATCAACCCGGCTCCTGTCAGTTCAATTCCTCCGTCCGGCAATCCGAAAACACCGGCAGGTATCAATGAAAGAAATTGGGAAACCAAAACACCCCTCCCTATACTGAACAGGGCAAACCCCGTGATCAGCCAGATAAAAACAAAAGCCACCATACTGCAGGTAGCCTTATATGATAATGGGCAAATAGATGGCGATACGGTCAGTATTTATCATAACAATAAGCTGGTGGCAGAAAAAGTCGGACTCAGCGCTTCCCCGATCAGGCTCAGCATCAATGTTTCAAAATCCGAACCGCATCATGAACTGATCATGGTTGCCGAGAACCTCGGTTCAATTCCCCCCAATACCTCACTCATGATCGTGACAGGCGCAGGAAAAAGACAAGAAATCTTTATCTCTTCTTCTGAAGAATCAAATGCCAGGATCCTGATCGACCTGTCGGAATAAAAAAAGGCCGCCCTGGGGCAGCCTTGTATATACATTCATGACAAATTACTGTTTGATGAGCTTCATCTGAACACGCCTGGTTCCCTGCATAAACTCAGCAATATAAAATCCCTGCCTGTAAGTATGGCCGACTGAAATTGACTGCCCTGCCGATAACCCGGTTCTTGTTTCAACCACCCTGCCATTGATATCAAAAATCTTCATCGAAACAGGCGTCCGCTGGTCACTACTTTGAACGGATAACATGAAATGACTGACCGTAGGATTAGGCATGGCATTGACCCGTATGTCCCCCTGGTTTGTTTCAGACTGGCTAAATAACGGCTTCGCATAAGGCAATTGGATTTGTTGATCCTTTTGTAATGGACAAGCCGGCAGGTTCACACCCACGCTGCGTGGCGTGGCACTTTGTGCGCAATTGTTCACGCCGGTTACCCTGACCACCCCGGTGACCGCAGTTGACGGGTATTCAACCAGGATACTCGTGGATGATTGTCCGGATACGATGACCGCTCCATCAGGTACTGTCCATAATGCTGATGTTGCATTCAACGGGAGCGCCGCGATAGAATATGATACCTGTCGAATGGGGCAAGACTGCACATTCGTTGCCGTAATGAATCCGGGGTTGGCCGGTATTCTCTTGGTAAGCGTCAGCATGCGTGTCGAACTGCTGCCACAAGTGGCGGCCAGCTCCTTGCCGTAATACTACCGGTGGCAATTCAGCGGTGAAATTGACAATAATGATCGCGTCATTGATGCCCGTCCATTCGGATGGGTCACACTCTGCGCCAACCGCAGGAACCGTCCAGGCATAACTGGCTGCATTGGCCACCGGCCTGATCGCATAGGTGGTACCGCCGTTTCCTTATCAGGGCACAAACATCAGTTGGTCCTGTAATGGTTGGCGCTGTTTTAGGGCTGCGTTCGACAGTGAGCACACGCCACACTGATGCCGCAACCATTGTTAGCGGTCACCGAAAACGGGTTCCGGTCACAAAACCGCTATTGAAGTTAACCTCAATGATCGTATCGTTGATGCTGCCCGTTGGGATGTGAAATGACATTGATACCAGCACTGACCGTCCAGGTGTATGGTTGCATTGAAGACCCTGGGCACTTTATACGTAACGGTCGTGTCGTAACCTAATACCGGGCAGAATTGACAGGGCTGGTCATGGCACCCGGAGCCAGTGGCGTTCCTGAACTGATGATGGTTATGGTTCTGGCTGCTAAACTGATGCCGCACCATTGATTGAACCGCAATTTGAGATCCGGATACAAAGCTGCCGTTGAAGGATACATTGATTATTGTATCATTCACTCCCAATCCGGCAGGGTGATCAATAATGGTAATTCCAGGAACAGTCCAGATATAAGAAGATGCATTGGCAACTTTGCGTATGGAATACGTGGCAACCAGTGGCGAATTGATATATATACAAGAGTTGGTCAGTTCGGTAATTTCACCAGGCGCATTCGGTACAAAACCTGAAACCGTGTTAAACTGCTGGTGCACTGGAACCGCAATTGGATTCGTCTTTACCAGGATATTGCCGGTGATATAACCTGAGGAACAAAACAGAATACTGGTGGTACCCTGTCCGTCTACAATTTGTGCGTTGGCAGGTACTACCTCATGCAGGTGAAGGAAGCTCGCCACAGGGTCAATATCAATGATACGGGTGTTCCCGTTGAAATGGATTCATAGGCATTTACCGTTCCGTTGATCGCTCCTGGCGCACCTGGCCTTACAAAACGGACCAACAGGTCCTCGATTGGAGACACCACAGTTGGATACGGATACCACCCGTATAATTTCCTAAAATTGAATGCGCTGGAGAATGCGGATTTGTACGGATGTGCTACCCTGGCCAGATGTGATCTGCGCACCGTTGGGTGCAGTCCATTCATATGATGTGACCCCGGCAACCGGAGAAATGGTATATGTTACTGCCATGTTTTGGCCTACAAATTCACAAATACTGGTCGGACCGCTGATGGGGCCAGGTAAAGCAGGTAATACCTTTCGACGGCTATCACACTGGGCTGGCTGATGGCACAAGGCCCTGCATTGATCTTTGATCGCATCCACACTTGATTAAGGTATTATCAAACAACACACTGATGGCAGTTGTCGTTTGACCGGAAATGATCGATACACCCGGAGGAACCGTCCAGATATACTCTGTTGCATTGATGACAGATGGAACGGAATAGGTGGCCGTATTGGCCGTGCCAATGATCGAACATATGCTGGTCGGCCCTACGATGCTTCCTAGCGGAGGCGCTACAGGCAGTATCGTAATGGTGATCGTATTAGATAAAGCAAAGTTCGTGCTGATACACTCAGCATTACTGATCATTTCACAACTTACCTGGTCGTTATTGGACAAACCTGGTGCTACATACGTAGGCCCAGTTTCCCCTATAATATCATTACCATTCAATTTCCATTGATACTGCGGGTTGGTTCCGGCCATTAACCGGATTAGGTGAAGGTGCACAGTACTTCCCAGGGCAAATGCTGCTTCCCGGATTGGCTGAAATAGTTACGGCAACCGGCAGGCTTGGGTTTATCGTAATATTGATGGCATTCGATGTGGCCGGGTTACCTGTTGCACAGGTTTGCCGGATGTTAATTGAACAGAGATCTCATCACCGTTTATGTTGCCGTTTAATGCATAGGTAGATGATGTCTCTGCGATCGGATTGGCCCTGTTGAACCACTGATAAGCCGGACTGCTGCCGCCATCTACCGGATTAAAGCGATAAGTTACACTGGTACTTCCCGGACAAACAGAACTACCAGGATTAGCAGTGATGCTCACGCTAACCGGTGCGGTTCGGTTCACCGTCATCGCAATGCTGTTCGATGTCGCCGGGTTACCTGCAGTACAAGTCTCGCCAGATGTTAATTGAACTGATATAACATCGCCATTTTCTATCAAAGTAGATGATGTATACGTAGAGGAAGTCTTCCCTGCAATCGGATTGGCTCCATTGAAACCACTGATAAGCCGGACTGCTGCCGCCATTCACCGGCGAAGCTAAAGGTCACGCTGGTGCCGTCGCATATTGTGTTACCAGATTGGCTGGAATACTAACTGAAACTGGCAGGTTCGGGTTCACCGTCATCGTAATACTATTCGATGTGGCCGGGTTACCCGTAGCACAAGTCTCGTTAGATGTTAATTGAACTGATATAACATCGCCATTTACCAAAGTAGATGAAGTATACGTAGATGGTGAAGTTTCCTGCAATCGGATTGGCTCCATTGAACCACTGATAAGCTGGATTTGCCGCTGCCGTTCACCGGTGAAGCAGTGAAGGTCACGCTGGTGCCGTCGCATATTGTGTTACCAGGATTGGCTGAGATACTAACTGAAACTGGCAGGTTCGGGTTCACCGTCATCGCAATGCTATTTGATGTGGCCGGGTTGCCCGTAGCACAGGTTTCGTTGGATGTTAATTGTACAGAGATCAGATCGCCGTTAACCAGCGTAGACGATGTATATGTAGAGGATGTCTCTCCTGCGATCGGATTGCCCGTTGAACCACTGATAAGCCGGACTGCTGCCACCGTTCACCGGTGAAGCTGTAAAGGTTACGCCTGTTCCATCGCAGATCGTATTGCCAGGACAGCAGAGATGCCGATGCTCACCGGCAGGTTCGGGTTCACCGTCATCGTAATACTATTCGATGTGGCCGGGTTACTCGTAGCACAAGTCTCGTTAGATGTTAATTGAACTGATATAACATCGCCATTTACCAAAGTAGATGATACGTAGAGGAAGTCTCCTGCAATCAGATTGGCTCCATTGAACCATTGATAAGCCGGATTAAGCTGCCGCCATTCACCGGTGAAGCCGTGAAGGTTACGCTGGTGCCGTCGCATATTGTGTTACTAGGATTAGCAGAGATGCCGCACAATCCCGCAAGTTCGGGTTCACCGTCATCGCAATGTTGTTCGATGTGGCCGGGTTGCCCGTAGCACAGGTTTCGTTGATGTTAATTCTACAGAGATCAGATCGCCGTTTACTAAAGTAGACGAAGCATACGTAGATGATGTCTCCTGCAATCGGATTGGCTCCATTGAACCACTGATAAGCCGACTGTTGCCGCCGTTCACTGGCGATGCCGTAAAGGTCACGCTGGTGCTGTCGCATATCGTGTTACCAGGATTGGCTGAGATACTAACTGAAACCGGCAGGTTAGAATTAACCGCTTATCGCAATACTGTTCGATGTCGCCGGGTTACTTGTAGCATGCTCGTTGGATGTTAATTGGACTGATATTCTACATCACCACGGCAAGCGTAGACGATGTATATGTAGAGGATGTCTCTCCTGCAATCGGATTTGCTCCATTGAACCACTGATGTTGGATTGCTGCCACCGTTCACCGGTGAAGCAGTGAAGGTCACGTTGGTGCCCTCGCAGATCGTGTTACCAGGATTAGCAGTGATGCTCACGCTCACCGGCAAGTTCGGGTTCACCGTCATCGCAATGTTGTTCGATGTCGCCGGGTTACCTGTAGCACAAGTCTCGTTGACGTTAATTGTACGGAGATAAGATCGCCGTTTACCAAAGCGCAGGTAGATGAAGGCATACGTAGATGAAGTTTCCCCTGCAATTTGATTGGTTCCATTGAACCACTGATAAGCCGGATTACTGCCACCGTTCACCGGCGAGGCCGTGAAGGTCACGCTCGTTCCGTCGCAGATCGGCCACTTCAGGATTGGCTGAGATACTAACTGAAACCGGCAGGTTGTATCTTACCGTCATCGCAATGCTGTTCGATGTGGCCGGGTTACCTGTAGCACAAGTCTCGTTTGAAGAATTGTAATAGAGATAAACATCGCCATTTACCAAAGTAGATGATGTATAGGCAGAGGATGTCTCGCCCGTACCGATTCGCCCTGCTGAACCACTGATAAGCCGGACTGCCGTGTCGCCGTTCACCGGTGAAGCAGTGAAGGTCACGCTGGTGCCGTCGCGGTTGACAGTTACCAGGATTGGCTGAGATGCTTAATAACCAGCAGGTTCGGGTTCACCGTCATCGCAATGCTGTTCGATGTGGCCAGGTTACCTGTAGCACAAGTTTCGTTGGATGTTAATTGCCAGAGATAATATCGCCGTTAACCATAGAGTAGACGATGTATATGTAGAGGATGTCTCTCCTGCACCTATCATTCCATTGAACTACCGATAAGCCGGATTGCTGCCGCCGTTCACCGGCGATGCGCTGTAAAGGTCACGTTGGTGCTGTCGCATATTGTGTTACCAGGATTAGCAGAGATGCTTACGCTAACTGGCAGGTTCGGGTTTACCGTCATCGCAATGCTGTTCGATGTCGCCGGGCTACCGTAGCACAAGTTTCGTTGGATGTTAATTCTACAGAGATCAGATCGCCGTTTACTAAAGTAGACGAAGTATACGTAGATGATGTCTCCCCTGCAATCGGATTGGCTCCATTGAACCACTGATAAGCCGGACTGCTGCCGCCGTTCACCGGCGATGCCGTAAAGGTCACGCTGGTGCCGTCGCATATCGTGTTACCAGGATTGGCTGAGATACTAACTGAAACCGGCAGGTTAGAATTAACCGTCATCGCAATACTGTTCGATGTCGCCGGGTTACTTGTAGCACAAGTTTCGTTGGATGTTAATTGGACTGATATCACATCACCATTTACAAGCGTAGACGATGTATATGTAGAGGATGTCTCTCCTGCAATCGGATTTGCTCCATTGAACCACTGATAAGCCGGATTGCTGCCACCGTTCACCGGTGAAGCAGTGAAGGTCACGCTGGTGCCCTCGCAGATCGTGTTACCAGGATTAGCAGTGATGCTCACGCTCACCGGCAAGTTCGGGTTCACCGTCATCGCAATGTTGTTCGATGTCGCCGGGTTACCTGTAGCACAAGTCTCGTTGGATGTTAATTGTACGGAGATAAGATCGCCGTTTACCAAAGTAGATGAAGTATACGTAGATGAAGTTTCCCCTGCAATTGGATTGGCTCCATTGAACCACTGATAAGCCGGATTACTGCCACCGTTCACCGGCGAGGCCGTGAAGGTCACGCTCGTTCCGTCGCAGATCGTATTACCAGGATTGGCTGAGATACTAACTGAAACCGGCAGGTTAGAATTCACCGTCATCGCAATGCTGTTCGATGTGGCCGGGTTACCTGTAGCACAAGTTTCGTTGGATGTTAATTGTACAGAGATAACATCGCCGTTAACCAGCGTAGACGATGTATATGTAGAGGATGTCTCTCCTGCAATCGGATTGGCTCCATTGAACCACTGATAAGCCGGACTGCTGCCGCCGTTCACCGGTGAAGCTGTGAAGGTTACACTCGTTCCATCGCAGATCGTATTACCTGGATTGGCAGAGATACTAACTGAAACCGGCAGGTTCGGGTTTACCGTCATCGTAATACTGTTCGATGTGGCCGTAGCCGGAGTTGCACAAGGATCATTTGACGTCATCTGAACAGTTACCTGGTCATTATTTAGCAAGCCATTGGTAGTGTATGTATCACTGTTGGTTCCCACCGGCAATCCATTCACCAGCCATTGATAAGCCGGGCTGCTGCCACCGTTCACCGGCGTGGCCGTAAAGGTTACGCTCGTTCCGTCGCAGATTGTATTAGATGGACTTGCCGTAATACTGACTGATGGCGTACAAGGCACAATGGCATCCGTCACATTGATATCCATGAGGCATATATAACCAAAAGGGCTATTCGTTCCTACACGGATATCAAATGTCATCTCGGTCTTTCCTGTGATGGTGAAAACAGCTGCATTATTATAATTTGTATTGTTGGCTGCATTATACGACAGCCAGGTAGATTCGTCATTCCTTTTGATCTCAATGATCCTATCATCAGAAACAGACCTTGTTCCCCAGAATTTGACTGTATACTGTTTTGAAGCATCCAATCCGGCCAGTTTCCATTGACCATCGGTTGCACTGGGATGAGCAAAAGCAAAATCTGTTGTTGCGTTATCCAGGTAATCCTGAACGTTTCCGGCGGTATTACCTGTATTGGTGCCGGGGCCTCCCGTGTTAAATGTTCCGTCTATCCGATTGATGATCTCCAGGCTGATACCCGTTGCCGTATTACCGGTAGATACTGCATTGGATACCTTAATACCTGCGGTACCGGTTGTAACGTTGTTCCAGTAATTACCATTGGCGTCCGGATCAGTGCTGAGTGTTGGGCCAAAATCAAATAATATGCGTGAATTAACGGTTACGCTTACGGTGTCGCGGCCAATGGCCCCTTCATTGTCGGTAACTTTCAATTCAAAGGTATAAACCCCGAGAACCAGGTTATTGACCAGCGTTGTGGCATTGCCCGGCGTATTTATATTAAATGAAGCAGGTCCTGTTAATTTGGTCCACTCATAACTTGCGATGGTTCCATTGTAATCTTCAGACAAAGATCCATCGAGTGTAACGGAAGAACCGGGTAATGTGACCACTTTGTCACTACCGGCACGTGCGATTGGCGGAATGTTGGTGCCAGGATCATAGATACTGAAATCCATGTCGATCAAACCAATGTAACCAAAGATGCTTCCGCTTTTAACGCGGATATCAAAAGTCACTTCCGTCTTATTGACCAAAGTGAATACCGCAGCGTTGCTAAAAGATGTGTTGTTCGTGGCGTCATATTGCTGCCAGGTAGACTGGTCGGCTCGCTTGATCTCAATGATACGGGCATCGGATATGCCTGTCCGTGAGCCCCAGAATTTGATATGGTATTCCTTCAGGGGATCCAGTCCGGTTATTTTCCATTGGCCATTGGTGGCGCTTGGATCGGCAAAGGCAAAGTCGGTGGTGGCGTTTGCCAGATAATCACCCACATCACCTGTTGTATTGCCAGTATTGGTACCGGGGCCGGCAATGTTGAATGTTCCGTCGATCCGGCTGATGATTTCCAGCCCGATACCGGTAGGAGTATTATCCGTAGCAACGGCATTGGACACTTTCACGCCTTCATTGCCCGTAGTTACGTTGTTCCAGTAATTACCATTGGCATCCGGCAGGCTGCTCAACGTCGGCCCAAAATCGAAAAGCACCCTTGAATTGACCGTCACCCTTATTGTATCACGGGAAATGGCCCCTTCATCATCCGTTACCTTTAATTCAAATGTGTACACTCCCAATACGAGATTGTTCACAAGAGTAACGGCGTTATTAGGTGTGGCTATATTAAATGAAACGGGCCCTGTTAATTTGGTCCATTCATAATTCACAATGCTTCCGTTATAATCTTCGGAGGCAGAACCATCCAGTGTCACGGAGTTAGCCGGTAAAGTCACCGATTTATCATTGCCCGCCCTGGCCACGGGAGGAATATTCGTACCCGGGTCATAAACGCTGTAATCGATATCGATCAGGTCGATATATCCGAATGCACTTCCATCCTTAACACGGATATCAAAAATGGCTTCCGTTTTATTAACAACGGTAAAGAGGGCCGCATTGGTGAAGCTGGTGTTATCGGTTGCGTCATATTGCTGCCATACGCTCTGTTCAGCCAGTTTGATCTCGATGATCCTTGCGTCGGGTACACCTGTACGTGAACCCCAGAATTTAATATGATATTGTTTGAGTGGATCAAGCCCTGTGATCTTCCACTGGCCATTGGTGGCACTGGGATGAGCAAAGGCGAAATCTGCCGTGGCAGTGGATGGATAATCTCCCACATCGCCGGTTGTATTTCCGGTATTGGTTCCGGCCCCGGCAATGTTGAATGTACCGTCGATGCGGTTAATGATCTCGAGGCCGATCGATGATACTGCGTTGCCAACGGTAATGGCATTACTCAGTTTGACACCAACCTGGCCATTGGCAATATTGTTCCAGTACTTACCTCCGGCATCAGGGTTCCCTGAAACATCAGGACCAAAATCAATCAGTACCCTGGAACTGACCACCACGCGAACGGTATCCGACCGGGTCAGGCTATTGTCCTTTGTAACGGTCAGTACAAATGAATACCTTCCTTCAACGAGGTTAGTAACGGTGGTTATGGCATTTCCAGGAGAAGTAATGTTAAAAGACGAAGGCCCGGATATTTTCGTCCAGGCATAATCGGTTATCGTACCATTCAACACGCTCGACTGGCTTCCGTCGAGGGTTACTGAATTGAGGGGCAGGGTGATGAACTGATCGGGGCCGGCACGGGCAACCAGTTCCTCCTGTGCATACCGGTTACATAAGCTATCAAGTATGGTTTCTGCCTTGGCACGGGTGTACAGCAAATCATGGCCCAGGTCGTTCAAATGCACATCGTCAAAATCGAAAGCGAGGATGATGCTACCGTCAGGATTCGCCAACCCATCATAAAATTCGATGGCTTTATTTCCAAAGCGGGATAATATCCAGAGGCGCATCGCCTGTAAATTGGCCATCTGGGTGGCATTCAGGTTGTTCCTCGGCTGAGTGGTGGACACCCAAACCGGTATATTGGCTGAATCTGCCAGGTGCATGGCCCTTTCAAAGTTATCCTGTTGTTCTGTCAGGGTATAGTCATTTGCCGCATCATTCGAAGGCATATTGATGATGATCGCGTCTGGCTGTTCGGCCAGTGCATCAGTGATAGAATAACCAGACACTGGCGAAGGCCTTCCGGCAGGAGGTACAAAGCCTAAAGGACAAAGATTGTTGTATGTAGTAAAACCCGGAATGGCCAGGTTTATGACCTGGTTAGCAGCATTCTTCCTTTGCAGATAAGCGGTAAATTTACCTACCCATGAACTGTCGGCATTCGAAGCACCCACTCCATACGCAGTGGAAGAACCCA
The DNA here is from genome assembly GCA_046329695.1 of Ferruginibacter sp. Classification (GTDB taxonomy): domain Bacteria; phylum Bacteroidota; class Bacteroidia; order Chitinophagales; family Chitinophagaceae; genus Ferruginibacter. The sequence continues at coordinate 126,050 of JAXLUE010000002.1, read as the reverse complement.
GCACCACAATTTTGAAACTGCGGTTACAGTTTACAACATCTGAATCGTTGGCCTGCACCGGGCTTAGTGCCGACCCCATGATAAACAGAGTTAGAATGAAACGAATCACATATAGGCGCATAATTTCGCTTTATAGGTTACAGCAAAGGACCAGCATGGTCACCTTGATTATACATCAATTGATTGAAATATTGGAATTCAGGTCTTAAAACAGAATGGATCAACCTTGATTTCTTCCAGGATAATTGTGAGGATAAGCTACGGATACTGTTTAGGGAGCATCCGAGGGTACAAATTTAAGTTTTAATATTGGTAATGTAAAGTAGCTAAGTAAAAAAAAGTCAATGGTTAATCGATTGTTAACCAGAGTTATCCGGTTTTATTTTTTTTGCTTTAATTGCTCATCAGGATAGACCATTACACAGATTCAAATTTCATTATATGAATATTCGGCTGCATATCAGGGTTTCCTGCCGTCGAATGGGAACAGGAGCAAACTGAGGAATGCAAGCTGCCCGATCGGTGCGATATCCATGATCAGCCAATTGACCAGGTGGAATAGGATAACCGAAAAAAAGATGAACCTGTCCCATCTTTTTGTTAGAAAACCTGCAAACGGCAAGAACTCAATGAACACAGATCCTATGAACAATGCCTGGGCAGATCCAGGATGAACGATAAGGTAATGATTCAGCTTCATACGAATACCCGCCACTTGTTCAATATGATAAGGCGCCAGCTGTCCGGTCAGGATCTGGCTCATATGACCGGAATCAAATAATCCGGTATGGCATATCTTGAATAACGCGGCCGAAACGTAAAAAAACAGGATGAAATAACGAACGGCTTCCCATGCCATGTAGCGGTTAACTTTCAGACGGAATAAAAATGGGATGAACACGAATACCATCCCCGATTGAAAATTCCTGTGTCCCAGGCAAGCAGTGAGCGTTGCATAATAACACCAGGCTAACAGGAATAATAATCTGGCGATCCGGTGATCATCCGGATGACGTATCAGCCAGGCGATGCCAATCAGCGTGCAGCCATCGGCCAGTAAGGCCCAGGCAGGATGAAAGACCAGAAACTGGGGCAACCCGATGAGAAAAAAAGCCATTGACCGGGGTCGATACCGGGGCTGAAAAAACGGGTACCTGCCAATCCTGAGAACAATATGCCTGAAAAGCCCATGGTGACGTACTCCAGGAGCAGGATGATCAATATCCAACGGTGTGGCTTATCCGAAAAAAAAGTTCTCATCCCGGAAATTTTACAGTTAGGATTTGCCTGCTTCCAGTTACAACAGGATCACCACCGGCATTTTTGGTCAGGTATACTGCCCAGAGCGACAAAACATCTCCGGGTCTTGCTTTTATTCCGGCCTTCCGGGCATACCAGGCCATTTGTGCAGGCAGATCAACGGCACCAGGTGACAAGCGAGACTTTATCCATGTTGCCATCGCACCATGCCCCCAGCTATCTTTTATATATTGATCAACATAAACCGTATTTCCAGACGCCAGGTAATGGGCAAACACCCGCGGCGAGGTTTCCAGGAAATCCTTTTTCCAATAAGAAAATCGGGTATAGTGCATGTCCTTATCATTGACCATGATCCGGTATGACATGATACTGTCACCCGGCTTTCTGTCGTATGCGAACATGGCGTTATACGGGAACATCATCATGTCCATTTTATGGGTCAGGCAATAAGCAAAGCCCAGTATGAACAAGATAACAACGAGGAACCCAAGGCGGGAATTCCTGTACAACCTGAATAGAAACCAGTCTTTCATGATAGCATGCTCCGGTTATGAAGTTACGGTAAACTGCCTTTTTAATCCGGCAAGCAGATAAAGGAAAAGAAGTATATAACAGGATGAACTGATAGCCGCCGCGGTATAGGCGCCCCCATCAGGCACCAGCCAAAGATCCAGCAACAGCAATAGAACCAGGCCGCCAAGATCGCCCCAAAAAAGGTACCTGATATTTCCCCGGCTGATATAAACCGCATTGATCAGGGTGAGCATACCCAGGCAAACATAACCCGGCAGTAAGATGATCATCAGGCCGTTCATCTCCTTAAACTCTGATCCGAATAACCAGGGAAAGGCCGCATGCCCAAACAAAGCGATCAATACGGCTGCCAGTATGATCAGGAATACATATGGGCGCATGAGTTTATACCAGTCACGGTAACCTGTAATCGCCGATTCGGCAGACAGGAATGGTAAAAGCGTAGAACTGATGATGGATGAAAAATAGAGGAAATACTGTCCGATTTTCCCACATTGAACATAGTTTCCCAGTGTGACGCCGGTGCTGTACTTCTGTACAAAAAAATTATCCGCCCGCAGAAAAATGAAATACAGGAGAGATGAAGCCATGATCAGCAATCCCGACCTGTAGAATGCAGCCCTGGGCAAATGGGCCTCTTGGGCGCCGGAAGCGGGCAGGCTGAACAGGAACATCAGTGTGCCCTGTATCAAAAACAATACTGCGTACAATACGGCTATGTCCTCCACCGGGGCTTCATGCCGTTCCAGGTATGTCCAGTATAAATAGCTAAGGAAAAGCAGGTTGGTAACACCCAGGAGAATATTCTGCAGGTTGAATTTTTTCAATGCCGATAACACGCCCTGGTAAAAAACAAGCAACAGGTTACCCGTACTGAATAAAACCATGGCCCATGCCGGTTGCCGGAAATAACCATTCATCTTCGGCAGGCTGATAAAGGCCCAGGCAACCATCACCAGTATAAAAAAAATAACCATAAGGCCCAGGTGACGGTGAATCTTTTTAACCAAGGAAGGGTCCCTGGCAATCAGGGCTACAGCTGAATAATCAAGCCCGGCACTGAAAATGAAAACGATGATGTTGAGGACATACAGTTCATTGAAATAATGACCGCTGGCAGCGGCGCCCGTCAACCTCACCACCAGGATATTGACCAGGAAAACGAGCCCATGGTTCAGTAATTTACCGATGACGTTATGCTGTAATATCCTGGCAATATTCATGCGGCTGCTTATGCAGGTTGAAGTTATTTTTTCAGGCTGTTCATGATGGCGGTGAACTCCGAAGCCACAAGACTGGCCCCGCCCACCAATCCGCCGTCGACATCCGGCTTGCCAAATATTTCCACCGCATTCCCTGCCTTAACGCTGCCGCCATACAGGATGGATATGGAATCGGCAATATCCTGACCGTACCGGCCGGACATCACCGCACGTATATGTTTATGCATTTCCTGCGCCTGATCGCTGCTGGCTGTTTTTCCGGTGCCGATAGCCCAGATGGGCTCATAGGCAATGACGAAACCTTTCAACTGAGAAGCCTCCGGTGGAAAAGGCTTTCGGCCAGTTGCTTTTCCACATAACTGTTTTGTGTACCCGCTTCCCTGACCGACAATGGTTCACCGCAACAAAATATCGGCTGGATACCCGATTCAAAGGCCCGGTTAAGTTTTTCGGCCAGTATGGCATTGGTTTCATGATAATATTCCCTTCGTTCGCTGTGGCCAATGATCACATAATGCACTCCCATCCCCTTCAGCATCTCGGCGCTGACCTCACCCGTGAATGCGCCGTTTTTTGTGGAAGCGCAGTTCTGGGCCGCCACAAACAAGCCGGCCCGGCCGGTCAATTTCCCCTGCACGGCCAACAGGTAAGGGAATGGAACGGCAAAGACGGTGATCTGCCCTTGTCCCATAACGGCATCTCCTGCCAGTATATCATCAATCAGCCGGCCGGCCTGGGCCAGGTCGAGGTTCATTTTCCAGTTGGCTGCCGCGATCTGTGTACGCTTCATAAATAATCAGTTAATGGTAAGATATAATTCGTAAAGTAATTTCTTTTCGTCATCCGACAAGGACTGGCTCTTCATTTTTTTCCAGTTATCGATATCCTGGATGGCCTTTTCGATATCATAACGTTCATCCCCCCACGAAAAACTGGGAATAAATTTGGCCGGCTGCCTGCTGCCAAAAATATTACAGCAGACACCCACGATGGTGCCCGTATTGAATGATGTATTGATGGCGGCCCGGCTGTAATCGCCCATGATCAGCCCGGCCTTTTGACCCGCGGGCACTACGTCATGTTCGTTTCCCGTTACATACTTCACCATACCGCCGGTATTCTTGACATTGCTGTTACTGGTACCCGCTCCCAGGTTGCACCAGGAACCGATCACACTGTCGCCCAGGTAACCGTCATGTGCTTTGTTGCTGTACGACTGAAAAACCGAATTCTTGATCTCGCCCCCTGCCGTGCAGTATGGGCCCAAGGTGGTTGCCCCGTATGTTCTGGTACCCATTTTCATGATGGCGCCTTCGCATAAGGCCAATGCACCCCTCACGAGGCAACCCTCCATCAGTTCAGCGCCCTTACCAATATATACAGGCCCGGTTGAAGCGTTGATGATACAATATTCCATAACAGCGCCCTGCTCCAGAAACACCCCGGCGGGTTCTATCAAGCGGTTGGTGGAACTGACGGGTGCCGACTGCCTGCCCCGGGTCAGCAATTCAAAATCGCGGCGCAGCGCCCAGTCGTTATGCTGGTAAATATGCCAGGGATACTGTATCCGGCGGATCTCATGGTCCTGGTCGTCAAAGACACTAATCTTATCGCGGGAGGCTTTCAGGAGAGTATCAACATTATGCAGACTGGGGAGCAAGCCGGCGGGCATGACCAGGTCGTTATCCCGCACAGATGCCGGGTCGGTGACGATGGTTTTACCGGTAAGAAGTTGCCATTTTTCCCGGATGGTCAGAATGCCCACCCGGATATCGGCCACATGTCGTGTATGCGTCAGCGGTACCAAATTGTGACGGCACCGGCTGTCATCCAGGAATATCCTCATTACGTTAAAATTACTAAGAAGGAAGTGATTCGCGTGTTTTTAAGAGATGCTTTTCATCAGTTGCCCCGGAGGTAAAAAAAAGTCCCCCCGGAAAACCAGGGGGACGTAAAGTATAGCCATGAAAAACAGCGTTTATCAGGCAAAAGCAAAAAGCTTATTTGCCTTTTTTCTCGTAACGTTTTTTGAATTTGTCAATACGTCCGGCAGTATCCACCAGTACATTTTTACCGGTATAGAACGGGTGCGAAGTATTGGAAATCTCCAGTTTGATGACCGGATAATCTTGTCCATCTTCCCAGGTTACTGTTTCAGAACTGTGCGCGGTTGAACGGCTCAGGAACTGGTGACCATTGCTCATATCCTTGAAAACCACTGTCCTGTAGCTCTTCGGATGTATTCCTTCTTTCATATTGATGCTGTTTTATGTACGGATTTTGCCGTACCTGATTTAAAATAATGTGCGAATGTACGTCTATTTCACGAAAAAAAACTAAAAAAATCAGCTTTTCATATTGACATATTGCAGGGCCAGGCCGAGGTTCCAACCCTTACTCGCCTGTATAACTTCCTGTAAATCATCAATTTTCTTACCCGTCACCCGAATGATATCATCCATGATGGCCGCCTGTACCTTCAGGCCGCTGTCTTTGATGAGTTTGACGATCTTCTTGGCGTCCTCCTGTTTGATGCCGTTCCTCACGGGAACGGTTTTCTTGGTGACCTTTCCGCTGGGATAACTTTCTTTACTGAGGTCGTAAATTTCAGCGGCCAGGCCCTGTTTCATACTCCGACTGATGAGAACATCCACGATCTGGTTGATCTTCATATCACTATCCGCTTCCAGGTTCAGGATAAAGTCCTTTTTATTAAGATCAATCTCAACATGGGAGTCTTTGAAATCAAAGCGGTTGGTTATTTCTTTCCTGACCACATTAATGGCATTGTCCAGGGTCTGTAAGTCAACTTTGCTGACCAGGTCAAAGGATGGCATAATTTGAAGTTTGTGCAAATATACAAAAGCGGCCGCCTGTTTTAACGGGAAGCCAATGATATCAATCATTCCCGGGTTTCAGCTTACGGGATACCAGCATGAGAATAACGCCAGCCAACACCAGTAAAAGGGCGATCAGTTCAGCCTGTGTCATCCGCACGCCAGCCAACACGAATGTATTATTCACCCGCATGGTTTCCATGAAAAAGCGCTCCATGCCATTTAAAGACAGATATATCCCAAACATCACCAGGGGCGTTTTGATCGATCGCCTGAAAAACCACATACCCAGGAACAGCAATCCGCAAATGATGGTTTCATACAGGGGTGTGGGAAATACAGGTTGTGGCAAGACCCGATTATGTTCCAGGTTGTTTCCGGGAATCCTTATCCCGTCTTTATTGACATTTTGAGGATAGGCATAGGCAAAGAACCAATTGGGCAGGATGGACGTACCGGCAAAAGACTTATGCGGCACTTTATCCAGGCTTCCGTAAACTCTGTCGGTGATGTAGATCATTTTACCGTCTTCCAACACTTTTCCTTCCGTAAAATAGGTGCTGTATTTTTGGAGTTGCTTATCAAAATCACCGGGTTTGGCCAGGGTAACATGCCCCGATTCATCGCTGATATAAGCGCTGTTGAATATGCCCCAATCACCATCACCTGAAACCTGGCAACCTATCCTGCCAACGGCATAGGCTATCATGAGTGCCGGGGCGGCCGCATCAACCAAATGTTTAACTGATACGCCTTTTTTATATGCATACCAGCAAATTGCAATTGCGGCAGTTATAAGCCCGCCATAAAAAGTTAGTCCGCTGGCGGAGAAAAACCTGCCAGCCGGATCCTGGATGAACTCATCCCAATTTTCAAAATTATCAAAGATCTTGGCTCCCAGTATCCCAAAAACCAGGGCCAGGATCACGAAGTCGCCCACCCTGTCGTGAGGCCATATCCTTACGACCCTGTTCTCCGGAACTTTTAGTTTCTGTTTGCTTTTATCCCACCATTTCATACCTGCCAGGAAAGCGCCCAACAGGATACCACCGGCCACACTGCCACTGGAAGAAAATATATATTCCTGGGCCGGAATTTCATCCGGTTTGGCGAAAAAAAGCCCGAATAGTTTAAATCCAAACAGGAAGCCAGTAACGGCATTGATGAGAAGGTCTGAGAATGAAGCGGGTTTTCCAACCGTGATCATCTCTTCCCTGGGAGTGAGGAGCCCGGCCTTTTCCTTTCTTTTCAGTTCGGATGACAACACCAGGGCCGCAGCCACGAATGCGATAGCTACAAAAAGACCAAAAGTATTCAGGAAACTCAGCGTAGTCCATTCTACCCCAAACCAATCCCGAAAAACATAATACAGATTAGGATACATGCCTGTCAGTTAAGATGTAAGTATGCAAGATATTCTATCCTTTGTTCAATAAAAAATCCTCCTGGTTGTACAGGAGGATCGTATGGATGATTTTGTAGATCAATTACAATGTGTCTCGAATGCATTGATGAGGTTCTGCGCGATCATTTCGGCGGAACGGCCTTCAATATGATGGCGCTCGATCATATGCACCAGCTTGCCATTCTTAAACAGGGCAATGGCAGGCGACGAGGGCGGATAAGGCAACATGTGTTCACGGACTTTTTTAACGGCATCGATATCGAAACCGGCAAAACTGGTTGTCAGCTGGTCTGGTTTAACCGGACTGTTGTGAACTGCCATCAAAACCCCGGGGCGGGCGGTTCCGGCACTACAACCGCAAACGGAATTGATCATTACCAGCGTGGTACCCTGGTTTCCCAACGCCTGTTCAACGTCGGCCGGGGTCAATAACTCCCTGAATCCTTGCTCAGTGAGTTCTTCTTTCATGGGAAGTACTATTTCTTCGGGATACATAGTGTTTGTTTTTTCAATTATTTGATTGCAAAGTTACGGCTCTACCTGATGTAAACATCGAGGAAATTCAATGGTTCATTTCGAAATACGAAAAAATGTCGCTTAATACAATGCTTTCCCGCCATTCTGTCTGGTTGATTTTATCCAATCAGCTATACTGTCGCAGTTTTTCCGGTGGAATACAATTTGTTCAGTTATCCGTGAAACATTACAAAACAAAAAAAAACATACGCCATGACACTCGTAAAAGTAAACAACCCCGCAACCAGGTCATTTGACGGACTGATGAAAGAGTTCTTTAATGATTTTCCCGCCACGTTTGGTAAAACCATGAGGGAAGACGTATTCCGGTTTCCTCCGGTGAATATCACTGAGAAGAATGAAGCCTACAGCATCGACATGGCTGTTCCGGGTTTTGACAAAGCCGATTTTCAGATCAAGCTGGATAACCAGTTGCTGACCATCAGCGCAGAAAAGAAAGAAGAGAAGAATGAAAACACCGACAAGCTGATCCGCCGTGAATTCAGCCACAAATCATTCAGCCGCAGTTTTTCGCTTGATGAAAAAATTGATGCCGATCATATCAGCGCCCGCTATGAAAACGGCGTTCTGATGCTGAACCTGCCTAAAAAAGCAGAAGCCGCAAAATCGGCTAAAGAAATCAATGTATTATAAGATTTAAAATTCTCATACAGTTGGTCACCTTTTTTAAGGTAATCCCCCCTGGTCTCAGGGGGGATTTTTTTGCATGATAGGGTGGAGAGCTTTTAGAATGAGAAATAAAAAATAAGAAACCTGCCTGCCGTAGGCATGGCAGACAATTATATCATACATCATAAATCATACATCATACATCTTATATACCCCCTTGAGCTTCGCTCACAGGACGTGGAATCATCTTTTTAAATTTAAAATTTCTCCACTCCTCCGCATTCCTTTTTCCTGGTATCAATGAGATACTGGATCTTCCAAGCCCCGTTGATCCTCACCAATTGAAAGGAGTTTACGCCGCAATGGCTGAATTTTCCCTGGTAATAAAAGGCGTAAGGCGTCCAGGCAATGGCCAGCGGGCCATCCGTTTTCACCTCATCAAACCTGATCTGCTCATCCAACGATCCGGCAGGAGCCGATTCAATGGATTTGACAAAATTCGCGACAGCCTCGTTAAGTATCTTTACCTCTCCCGTTTTCTTCACCTGAACGGTCTGCAGTATCGCACTATCCGAAAAGCAAGCGGCCAGTTTCTTTCCGTCATTGGTTTTCATGGCCGAAAACATGTCATTAATCACAGCCCTGACGGAATCTGCCGCCGTTTGAGCTGCAACAAAAAAGGAAATATGCAGAAGTGCCAAACAAACAAAAAGCCTTTTCATCATATGGTTTAATTATGAAACCAAATTAATGAAAAGGCTTGTATCCGGTTTACCGTTGGTGTATTTCAATCAAATGTATAACGCCCTCGATGTTTAATTTGAACCAACAGAGTGCATAGAAACTGAAAATGCACAGGCGATTGAATCAACTCAAACATTAAACCTTAAGGTTACTTATACCCCAGTATTTTCAGCATGCTTTGTGCTGATTGTTCTTTTGCATAGAGCCAATCGACCAGCTTGCCATTTTTATCGTAACCAATGATCACATGCTTCGGTGAGGGGATCAGGCAATGTTTGATTCCCCCGTAACCGCTGATCTGGTCCTGGTAAGCGCCTGTATGAAAGAACCCCAGGTATAAGGGCTCCGTATCATCCAGTTTGGGCAGGAACACCTCGTTGATATGTTCTTCAGAATCGTAATAATCGTGACTGTCGCACGTGATACCACCCAATACCACCCGTTGATAATCATTGGCCCATTTATTAATGGGCAACATCAGGAATTTCTCACCGATCCCCCAGGTATCCGGAAGTGTGGTGATGAAGGAGGAATCGATCATATACCAGGTTTCCCGGTCGTTCTGCCGCTTCTCAGCCATGATGCTGTAAATATGTGCCATGCTCTCCCCGACCGTAAAACTTCCGAATTCGGTAAAGATATTTGGCACCGGCACTTTGGAATTCTTACAGGCTACTTTGATATTGCGGATGATCTCATTGATCATGAACTGGTAGTCGTAATCAAAGCCCAAGGAATGCTTGATCGGGAAGCCGCCGCCGATATTGATGGAGTCCAGTTCGGGGCATATCTTCTTGAGCTGGCAATAAAGGTTGATGACCTTGTTCAGTTCGCTCCAATAATAGATATCGTCTTTGATGCCTTTATTAAGGAAGATATGAAGCATTTTCAACTGGAACCGGTGTTCGTTGCCCTCGATCTTATCTACATAAAACTCCAGGATATCTTTAGACCTTATCCCTAACCGTGAGGTATAAAACGGGAATGAGGGCTCTTCTTCCGTTGCCACACGAATGCCGAGGTTAAAAGGCACCTTGACCGATTTGATATATGCCCTGAGTTCTTCGGTATTATCCAGAACGGGGATCACGTTTTTAAACCCGCTGTTGAGGAGATTGGCGATCCGGCTTGTATAGGATTTCTGTTTGAACCCGTTGCAGATGATGAAAGTATCCTTGGTGATCTTTCTGCGGGCATACAATTTCTTAATGATCTCTATATCGTAGGCGAAGGACGTTTCCAGGTGGATATCATGCTTCAGGGGCTTCTTCCACTACAAACTGAAATGCGAGCTCTTGGTGCAATAGCAGTAATTATATACCCTCGTACTTATGCCTTTTCATGGCCACTTCAAACATCTTCTTGGCCTTATTGATCTGCATGCCGATTTTGGGCAGGTATGACACTTTCATCGGTGTGCCATATTTATCGATCAACGCTTTCAGGTCGAGCCCGTTGTACTGCGGGTACTCGTGCTTCAGGTTGAAGTCTCCTGGGGAAACTTGAATGTTTGTTCAACCAGGTCAGATAGGTATTGTTCATTGATGCCTGTAGTGGGTGAAAAATTTATGCAAATGTATTATTTGACCTGCTGGGCAAGTCCGCGGTGAGCGGGACCAGTTTCTTGTACAAATCGGTTGCATTACTTAACTGACTGAACCCAGTGAGCGGAAAGTTCGGCTCGTTCATGGCCAGGTCGGCAAGCACTTTGCGGTTGAGGGTGATGTTCTTCTCAGCCAGTTTGTGCATAAATTCGCTGTATTTCATACCTTCTTCCCTGACGGCCGCGTTGATACGGGCGATCCAAAGCGAGCGGTAATCGCGTTTCTTGATCTTACGGCCCACATAGCTGTATGTGAGGCCTTTTCCATGACGTTTTTGGCAACGGTGTATACGTTTTGGTTGCCGCAGTAACCTTTGGCTGCTTTCAATATCCTTTTGCGGCGGGCGCGGCTGGCTACTGCGTTAACTGAACGTGGCATATCTGAATGTTTTTAAAGTTAAAGTTTGTTGATTGGTTCGGTTGATTATTTCATTCCCAGGAGGCGCTTAACGAAATGCAGGTTGGCATCGCTGACCACCCCATCCTGGCGCATGGCACGCTTGCGCTTGGTGGATTTTTGGTGAGGATGTGACGTTTGAAAGCTTTCTGGAAGAAAGTGATCTTACCGGAACCGGTAACTTTAAAAGCGCTTCTTGGCGCTGCTGTTGGTTTTAACCTTTGGCATTGTATAACTGTGTTTGAGTTGCCTCTCCTGGCGTTCCCGCACCTGCGGAACTCTTGGCAGACCACCTCATCCAGAAATGTCTGAAGCGAACTTTTTGGGGGTGCAAAGGTATGTATTTATACTCAAATTCTGTCAACTGAATCGGAATAAATTCCCTGTTCTTTGGCCTACTTATAAAAAAGCCACCCGCAAATACGGATGGCTTACAGTATAGTTGAGAGAGGGGGGGGGGGGGGGGGGGGGGCAGTCACTCAGCAGGAGCTTCGGGCGCCTGCTCCGGGGTATTGGTCGTGTTCTTTTCAATGAGTTTGCCCGGTTCATTGCCCTTCTTCTTACTTTGGGGTTTAGGGGCCAACGCGGTCTGCATCTTTACCTTCCAGTTGGGCACGTACCTTCCAGGGCGCCCACATCATAGACACGGTCGGCAAATTTCAGGAGGAGCAATTCACCTTTTTCGCCAAAGAGACATGATCGCCCTTCCTTTAGCAGATTGAACGTGAGCTTTTACTTTGCTTACCTTCCTGCGGGAATTTTTCGGCATGTTCGATTTGGTCAAATCGTGGTCATCCGCGTAATGGGCGTAAACTTCGGATCTCGCTTCCTTCTTTCGGTCTTCGATTTTTCGGTTCCTTTTTCTTTTCTTTTCGTCATACAGGAACTTGTTATAGTCGATAATACGCACACGGGCGGATTGGCCGTTGGCGAAATTTCGACGAGGTCTAACGATTGTGCCTGAGCGATGCGAAGGGCTTCCTGCGTGGGATAAACACCAACTTCTACGTTCTCTCCTACTAACCTCACTTCGGGTACCCGGATCATGTGGTTGGTGCGGTGTTCCTGTTGTTGCTCTTTTCTGAATCGGGGTTGAACGCGCCCCTGTTGGGCCTGGGTGGAAATGCCATTGATTGTTTTTAATTAAAAATGTTGTTTGTATAGTGTGGAAAGCCGCCTGCCTCATCCTGTTTATTCTCCCTGGCGGTTACTGATCTCCGTTACCGGAGTTTGCCATAAATTCTTCACCGGCAAAGCGCCAAGGTCGCCTTTTCCTGCGGACGGATACCTTCCCATCCGCCATTTCCTTTTCGCCCACAACGAGCATATAAGGAACTTTCATCATCTCGGTATCCCTGATCTTCTTCCCGATCTTTTCATTCCGGTCGTCGATCTCCACACGAATATCCGCTTTTTTCAGTTTCTGCAAAACAGATTGGGCATATTCCATATACTTATCTGAAATGGGGAGGATCTTGACCTGCAGGGGTGCCAGCCAGGCCGGGAACTTTCCTGCATAATGTTCGAGCAAAAAGCCGATAAAGCGCTCATGAGTTCCGGTGCCCGGTGAATGATCAACGGTTTTATCCGGTGCCGTTTTGCTGGGTGGTATAATTCAGTTTGAATTTGTTTCCGCTATTAAAATCAACCTGGTTGGTTGCCAGCGTGAATTCCCTTCCGATGGCGCTCCATATCTGTACGTCGATCTTCGGTCCGTAGAAAGCCGCTTCGTCCTGTACTTCCACGAACGGGATGTGGAGTCGATCAGCACCTGGCGAACCATGGATTCGGTTTTGTTCCCAGAGCTCCGGTTCATTCACATATTTCTGGCCGCGCTTGGCGGGTCGTGCAGGCTCAGCCTCATGACACTGTTATCGATAAAGATCTTGAAGTATTTGAGGCCACATGTCATTCACGGCGCGGAACTCATCAGCAAACTGTTCTTTGCGCTTGCAATAGATGTGCGCATCGTTCATATGCAGGCAACGCACACGCATAAGGCCAAACAGCTCGCCGCTGAACTGTTAGCGATAGCAGGTGCCGTCTGCCACCGGAATGGCAGGTCTTTATAACTCTTGGGTTCCGCATCAAATATTTTATGGTGATGCGGGCAGTTCATCGCTTTAAGATAATATTTCGTTCCGTCCAGTTCCATGGGCGGGAACATACTGTCGGCATAATATGGCAGGTGACCGCTGGTCAGGTACATGCTTTCCTTGGCGATATGCGGTGTCACCACGCGTTTATATCCTCCTGCCTGCTCTGTTTCCTTGGCCAGTTTTTCGAGTTCCTCGATGATAATGCCGCCGTTAGGCAACCATAATGGCAAACCCTGCCCGGTATCATCATCCATGGTATATATGCCGAGTTCCTTGCCGAGTTTGCGATGGTCTCTCTTCTTCGCCTCCTCAAGCATGAGCAGGTATTCGTCCAGTTCTTTCTGGTTTGGAAAAGTAACCCCGTAAATGCGGGTCAGCTGTTTGTTATTTTCATTGCCTTTCCAGTATGCGCCGGCAATACTCGTCAGTTTGATCGCCTTGATAAATCCCGTATTTGGGATATGCGGCCCACGGCACAGATCGGTGAAGTCACCTTGAGTATAGAACGTGATCTCGCCATCCTGGAGGTTCTGCAACAGGTCGAGTTTATATTCATCCCCTTTTGTAGTGAAATACTCAACCGCTTCCTGCTTGGGCATGTATTTCCGGGTGTAGACGTTATTCTGCCTGGCCAGTTCAGACATTTTTTTCTCCAGGCCAGCCAGATCATCATCGGATATCTTTTGATCGCCCAGGTCGATATCATAATAAAACCCTTTATCGACTGCGGGGCCAACCCAAAATTTTGCCGCGGGGAACATCGATTGTACCGCTTCGGCCATCAGGTGCGCTGAGGAATGCCAGAAGGTCGTCTTCCCGTCCGTATCTTCCCAGGTCAGTAATTTAACGGTTGCATCCTGCTGGATAGGCCTCGAAAGATCCCAAACCTCACCATTCACGGAAGCCGCCAGTACTTTCCTGGCCAGCCCCTCGCTGATGGATTTGGCAATGTCCATCGAAGAAACCCCTTTCGCATATTCCCTGATACTGCCATCGGGCAACGTAATCTTGATCATGATAATACCTTGTTCTACAATTAATATGAGTGTGCAAATTTAACGAAGTCTTAGCGATAAAGCGGGGCTTTTGCATTTTTTACCGCAGTTTTACTGTTAATTTTGTCCCCGGTAAGTTTGTAGCCTGATGAAAAGATATTTACTCTTTCTCTATTTATTGTCTACGATAGCAACTGGCACTTCCGGCCAAAACTTTTCTGGCCAGTGGAAGGGCGAATTCACCGATGAAAGCAGCAAATTTTCAGGATTGGGGGGCGACCGTTGCCGCTATGTGCTTGATCTGGACGTCAACGGCAAGTCGGTGACCGGTTTTTCCTATACTTATTTCGACGAGGATGGCAAGACCTATTATACCATCTGCCGGCTCGATGGTTTCGTAGACCCCAAGCGGAAATATATCGAAGTGACTGAGGTTGAACGAACTAAAACCAATGTGCCGACCACCGTTCGCAACTGTTTCCAGGTACACCGGCTGACCTATCAAAAACTGGGAGAAACCGAGTCCATTGAAGGAAGTTGGGATCCAGCCCCCCGGCAGGGCGGCGGTTGCGGTTATGGCAACACGCTGTTAACGAGGCGTTCCCTGGCCAACAGTTTCCCGGGTTTTAACACGGCAGCCAACCGAACTTCTCCGTTGAACAGGAAAAAACAAACCGAAACGCCCACGGAAAACAGCGACAAAAAATCTTCTTCCAAATCGATCATGGCCAGGATCATGGGCAAGCCTGAAAAAAAACTGACCATGTCGCTCACCCCGCAATCCTTCATGGCTGAGAAGGAAGAAGTGAAAACATGCGCCACCCCCAGCAAGATCAGGGAAATGGATGACCGGAATATCAGCAAATTCGGATTCCTGGAAAAAAGAAACAATAACCTGATCCGTACCATTGAAGTGGAGAATAATACCGTCAGGGTCGATCTATATGACAATGGCGAAATCGATGGCGACAGCATTTCCGTGATTTACGACGGGAAGTTGCTCATCACCCATAAACGCCTGACAGAAAAAGCCATCTCTATTTATATCCCGGTTGAAGACAACAGCCGTTCTCATGAACTCGTCATGTATGCCGAAAACCTGGGCAGCATCGCCCCTAACACGGCCCTGATGGTAGTAACGGACGGGGATAAACGCCATGAGGTACGCATCACGTCCGATCTCCAGAAAAGCGGCACCATCAACTTCGTCCGAAAACCATTGCTGGGAAATAAGTGATTGGTTGAGTGGTTGATTAGTTGATAGGTCGAGAAATTGACTAGTACATCAGATTCTTCTTGACTACATATCCAACATCATACATCTAACATCAGTTCTGCTAGAATTTAAAGTTCCACGTAACAGAAGGAATGATGGGGAAAATGGATACCTGCTTGGCCTGCACTTTCAATGATCCGTTATATGCACTGCCTTCCTGGTCGAAATAGATAAAATAAGGATTCTGACGGCTGTATGCATTGTAAATGCTGAAAACCCATTCGGTCTTATATTTCCGTCCTTCATTTTTCTTTGGCGTCAGAACCGCGCTTACATCGAGCCTGTGATATGCGGGCAGCCGGTATTGGTTGATTCGGCTGTATTCCTGCGACAACACCCCGTTGACAAGATAAAAACGCTGGGGAAGTGTGGCCGCATTGCCGCTGCCATACACAAAAGTGGCCGAGAGTTTCCATTTCTTATTCAGTTCATAAATGGCCACTACGCTGAGATCATGCCGGCGGTCGTATTTGGCAGGATATTTATCTCCGAAATTAAGGTCAGGGAATTTTCTCCAGGTCCAGCTGAGTGTGTAGCCGACCCAACCGGTAAGCCTTCCCCTGACCTTGTTCACCAGGATTTCTGCGCCATAGCTCCATCCTTTGCCAAATACAAAAGAATTCTCGGTATCATCGAGTGTATTCGGGGTGTAGCCTTCCTTATACTCGATCTGGTTCTGCATATCCTTATAATACAGTTCAAGGGATGTCTCGTACATTCCGTTCTTAAAATTCCGGAAATAACCGGCCGAATATAACCAGCTCAGTTGTGGCCTGACCTTATACGTGCTGGGCACCCACAGATCGGTGGGCAAGGTGGTGCCGACATTGCTGACCAGGTGAATGTACTGCAGGTTACGGGTAACCGAAGCTTTAAACGAGGATTGATCATTCAGGGAGTACCGCACGGTCAAACGGGGCTCCAGTCCGGCATAAGTTTTTACAGGCTTGCCTTTCGCATACACGGTACTGTCAGTTCGGTTTCCGTCAATATCTGTCGTATAGATCTTATTCGGCCCCACTTGTGTAAAACCCGTAAAACGCAGGCCGACATTTGCGTTCAGCCTGGGGTTGATCTCCCAGTCATCCTGCAGGTACACGGCATATTCCCTGGCGTATTTCACCTGTGCATTGAGCGGATTGAATATAACGGAATCCTGCTGGCCGCTGACAACCGATGGCTTGAAACGGTGGAAGGTATATTGCCAGCCGAATTTGAGTTTGTGATTGGCATAAGGGTAATAATCCACATCTTGCTTGATGTTCAGGTCGCGGATACCGGAAGCCAGTTTAACCTGGAAATTGTTCTGCGCCGCATTGAATTCAAAATTGTAATCGTTATATACCGCGGTGGTATTCATGAAGAGTTTGCGGTTGAAAACGTGGTTCCAACGAATGGTGCCCGTGGCATTTCCCCAGGGTATCTTCACATCCAGGCTCTGCCTGCCATTCACAAAATCGAACACGTCACGGCCAAAATAACCCGACAGGTATAGCCGGTCTTTATCACTGAATTTATAATTCACTTTGGCATTGAGGTCATAGAAATAATACCCCGACCCGTAAAACTGGCTGCTCTTGCTGATAAATGGTTTGCTTAAAGCATCCACGTAGGTACGCCTGGCCGATACGATGAACGAAGCCTTGTCTTTTTTGATCGGGCCCTGTACCGATAAGCGTGAGGCGATCAATCCTATCCCCCCTTCCACCTGTGTCTTCTGCATATTTCCCTCTTTCATGGATATATCCAGCACGCTCGATAATCGCCCGCCATATTGGGCCGGCATGCCCCCTTTGATGAGGGATACGTTTTTGATGGCATCCGAATTGAATATCGAAAAGAACCCGAACAGGTGACCGGTATTATACACCACAGCATCATCCAGCATGATCAGGTTTTGGTCGGCCCCGCCGCCCCTGACATAAATGCCCGCACTGGCTTCCCCGGCATTGCGAACACCAGGAAGCAGTTGAACCACCTTCAGGAGGTCCACTTCACCCAGGAACTGTGGTACCGACCGGATCTGTTCGATGGGCAGGGAAACTTTACCCATTTGAGCAGACCGAACGTTATTGTCCCTTTTTCTTGCCGTCACAATGACTTCCTGCGATAAACTGACTCCCGATTCAAGGTCGATGTTGATGCTGGTATCTGAGTCCAGCACGATTTGGCGGACGGATGGCCTGTAACCGATAAAAGTGGTCACCAGCGTATAGCTGCCTTGCTGCAGGGTGATGGAATAAAATCCGTATTGGTTGCTGCTGATGCCCTTGGTAATTCCTCTGACGGCCAAACTGGCGCCGATCAGGGTTTCCCCGGTGGCGGCATCCCTGATATAACCGCTGATCGTACGCCTTGGCTGGCCCTTATCTTTTACTGTGGCCGAAGGCGGTGTGGCATCCTGTGCCCAGGTATGCAAACCGAAAGACAGGAAGAAGAACAAGCTGATCCATTTCATGTATGGCAGAACAATTGAGGCGTCTAAAAGTTTATGGGGCTTTGATGGTATCTTTCACCTCACCACAATGAAGCATGGACGATTTATAGTCGGGATGGTTCTTGCCAAGGTAAGGATTCACGATCTCTTCGGAATTACTGATCCAGTCTGCCCCCTGGTCTTCCCCGAATGCCATCGGGCAATGCTGCAGGAATAATTTCTTCCCTTCATAATTGATCGACTTAAAGAAAGACGGATACATCACATCGGTCATTGCTTTAAAATCGCGCCGCATTTCGCTGATATTCGGCTGAGCAGACATGGATACCGCGTTTGATCTGATATCGCCGATATTGGCTTTGACCAATTCAAAAATACCAGCTGTATCTTTCTTCAATTCATCCAAAGGCAGGCTGTCCAGCATGGAAATCATACGGCCAACCTGTTGCCTGGCCATGGCCGTATCATCGTTGACCAGCGCGTCTTTAGCGAGGATATATGCATCTATGACCCTGTCAACCTGCAGGTTAAAGGAATCCGAATGCTTTTTCAAGGCTATCGGGGCCTGCTTGGGACCTTTATGATGCGAGGATTTGCTGCGAAATACAAACCAGTAAACCCCAAATGCCGCCACCAGGAGAAACAGGAAAGTAAAAAATCTTTTCATAAGAGACTTTTGACAAATGTAATACGAAAATGCCCAAGCATCTACAAATTATGACCCCCGGTTGTTGGGAGTTATTGATGGCCGGCCGTTCCCGTATTAATATATTTAAGTAAGCCTGGTAACCGATTCCTCATTCGATGCGTTACTTTTGCGGAAATTGAAAGAAACAAGACAACATGTTATTAGGATTACAGAATGTGACCTTTGAATTTGGGGCGAGGACGATCGTTCAGGATGCAACCTGGCATATCCAGCCCAATGAAAGGATCGGTTTGATCGGATATAACGGTACGGGAAAATCGACCCTGCTGAAAGTGCTGACCAATCAATACAGCCCATCCAAAGGCACAGTGGAGAAAGGGCGTGAAACGACCATCGGTTATTTGCACCAGGACCTCCTCGGGTTCGACACCGATGATTCCATACTTGAAGTGGCCATGGGGGCTTTTGAAAGGGTTAAATTCCTGGAGAAGGAGATCGAACGCGTAGGCGAAGAACTGACCCGTACCGGCGATGAAAAACTGGCACATGATTATGCCGAACTGTTGCATGAAATGGATGTACTGGACGGGTACAGTATCCACCACCGCACAGAAGAGATCCTGCACGGCCTGGGGTTCAGCCAGGAACAGATATCAAAACCATATAAGCTTTTCAGCGGCGGATGGCGGATGCGCGTACTGCTGGCGAAGATGATCCTGCAAAGGCCCGATGTGCTCTTGCTGGATGAACCGACCAACCACCTTGACCTTCCCAGTATCGAATGGCTGGAAAAATACCTCATCCATTATCCCGGCGCCGTGGTCATTGTTTCGCATGACCGTTTCTTCCTCGACAGGATGGTGAACAAGATCGTTGAACTGTATCAGCAGGAACTGCATTTTTATACGGGCAATTATTCCTTCTATGAAAAGGAAAAGGCGCTTCGTATCGACATGCAGAAGAAGGCCTTCGAGAACCAGCAGGATTATATCCGGCAGCAGGAACGCTTTGTGGAACGATTCAAAGCAAAAGCCAGTAAGGCTGCGCAGGCACAGAGTATCGTGAAGAGGCTCGACAAGCTGGAGCGCATAGAAGATGTGGAACTGGAAAGGCCAAACATACGGATCAATTTCTCGGTGAATAAACAACCCGGCAGAACGATTTGCACCCTTAAACACATCACTAAGAAATTCGGCCCGCTGACGATTGTTGAAAATACCGGTGCGGAGATCGACCGGGGAGACAAGATCGCGCTGATCGGCGCTAACGGTAAGGGTAAATCGACATTACTCCGGATCATTGCCGGTGTGGAGCCCTTTGAAGGCGAGAGGATCTGGGGGCATAATGTCGTGGAATCTTTTTATGCCCAGCACCAGCTGGAAGCCCTCAACCTGGACAATAATTTACTGGATGAAATGAAAGAGGCCCGAAGCGGGAAGAATGACCTGGAAATACGGGCCCTTCTTGGCGCATTCCTGTTCAGCGGAGACGATGTAGACAAAAAGATCAAAGTGCTGAGCGGTGGTGAAAAAGCACGGGTTGCCCTTGCCAAAACAATTGCCAGCCAGGCTAACTTCCTCATGCTGGACGAACCGACCAACCACCTCGACATACATTCCGTTGACTTACTTGTGGAAGCCCTGAATAAATATGAAGGAAGCCTGATCCTTGTCAGCCACGACCGATATTTTATCAGCCGGATCGCCAATAAGATTTGGGAGATCGATGAAAACCTCATCCGTGAATTCAAAGGGACCTATGCAGAATGGGAAGAATGGAAAGCCAGGCGTGCCCAATCCGAAACGGTTTCTTCCAGGCCTGCCAAACAGGAACCCGTAGCCGAAATAAAGAAAACCGAAACTGCTGAAAACAAGCCTGCCAGGCAGCATGCAGGTAACGACCAGAAGAAAGAGCTGGCGAAAGTCAAAAACCGTTTTAAGCAACTCGAAGAAAAACTGGAAGATCTTACAGGCAGGAAAGAGTCACTGGAGAAAGCCCTGGCCGACCCGGATATTTACAGCAACAGGTCGAAGTTTCTGGAAACGGAAAGTCAATACAACCAGGCTAAAAAAGAATGGGAAGAAGCCAATAAAGAGTATGAAAAAGTTTTTGAGAAGATGGTGGAGTTGGAAGGGTAATTGGAGATTTGGAAATGTGATGATTTGATGATTTGATAATTTGATGATGTGATAATGTGATGATGTGATAATGGGGTTAATTGATAAAACCCATCAACCCTTCAACCCTTCAACCATTCAACCAATCAACCTTTCAACCTTTCAACGAATCAACCTTTCAACCATTCACTTTAAAACCCCTGCGGCCCATTGCACGGCCAGTTTGGATTTCTGCCACTTTGTTTTCAGTTCGATCAGTTTCTGCCGGGCTTCCAACAGTTTATTTTCCCTGCTGTTAACCAGGAACAAGGTGCCCTCTCCTGCCCTGAAACGCAGGTTCTCGCCCCGTGCCAGCTTTTCAAAATTATCGGTAGCCAGGCCGTAGATATCCACCTGCTTTTGCAGCCCGGTCATTTCCTGGAAATAAGCGGACAATTTATTGACCACCGATTGCCTCTTCATCTCCATCTCAAGCCCGGTTTCCTTTAGTTTCAGGCCTGCCAGTTTATACCCGCCCCGCCCTTCGCTCAATCGCAGGGGGAGCCCCAGTGATATGCCGAACTTATTATTGTTCTCATAGAAATTGCCGCCTATTTTATTAAATACATTATATCCCTTATTCAGGAGATTGGCAGACAGATCGATTTTGGGCAACAGGTCCTGGAATTTTAGTTTACGTTCAATGCGCAGGGCCTGTAATTTCTGTTCATACATGGCCAGTGCCGGGTGCGATACCGTGGCCTGGGCCAACAGGTCGGCCAGGGGTGTCATGTCGTTGTTTACATTCGTCTGCCACAACATGTCGGGCACGATGGTTGAATCGAGCTGGTAGAAGCGGTCTCCTTCTGCCCAGAGGAAATTCGACAATTCAAGACCTGAAACCTGAAGATTAACCAATGCCTCTGATTGCATGAATTCAAATTGTTGCAGTTGGGCCAGTGCTTCGGTGGTGTCCAGGGCGGGCCTGTCGCCCTGCCTATAACCTATTTTTACCAGGTTAAATCGGTCACGGCTCACCGTTACCATGTCGTCCACCCTTTGTTTCACCTCATAATTCCTTACCCAGTTCCAATATGCGGAGCCCGCCTCGTACAAAAGATCGTTGATCATCATCCTGCGTTCAGCATCCGACAGGTTGACCATGATCTTTGCCTGCTTCAAAGCGGCCCTTCGCTTATCCATCAGCAGGTTCTTTGCCAGGGGAACAGAGATACCGAGGTAACTGGACTGTCCGGGTGACAGCTCCGAATCTGCATTAATTCCGTTATTATTTTCAGTACCGGCCTTCAATTCTATCCCATACCAGGTTGGTATCTTGAGTTCCGGATTGATATAGCGGTAATAATTTTTTCCATCAAAGGTCTTTTGGTTGTTATTGAAATAAAAGACCGGATCAAAACCTGCCCTGGCCATGACGAGCGATGCCCTGGCCTTATCCACTGCGATCTGAGCCTGCTTCATGACGGGATGGAAACCGCGCACAATGGAAAAGAATGCCTGTTCGGAAAGTTGCTTTTTCCCGTTCACCGTATCCTGCGCATATGCACCATAGCTCATGATGAGCAAACCGCAAACGATAAATGATACAATTATTTTCATGTGACTGATCCTGTCTGCCTTTCAACGCCAATCCTTTCCGTTATTTGGCATTGAATTGTTTTCTTTTTAATTGATTTTACACACCTGACGGGCTGTTGCTTACTTCTTACCTGTAGCCGGTTTATCAGTTTTATAATAATCCGGTGGAAAGCCATTGATGTTCCGCCAGAGTTCATACCAGATCGGCACATCCTTGAGCAGCGCCATACCCTGGGCGCCTGTACCAACCTTCAGCTCTTTCGGCCAGGGCTTATCTGTGCTGTCTTCGGCAACGAGTATGCGAAATTTACCGTTATCACTCACGGAGTTTTCAATGGCCGTCACTTTTCCCCCAAAGGTTCCGTAGGAAGCACGGGGCCATCCGCTGAATACAACGGCCGGAAATCCATCAAAAAGGAATCGGACCTTCTGCCCTTTTTCGAGGAGGGGCAGATCGAGCGGACGAACATACAATTCCACGGCATATTGCATATCATTGGGCACGATCTCCACCAACATTTCCCCTTCCTTCAATATCTCGCCAATGCCGGCCTTCCGGGCCTTCACCACCTGCCCGTCCTGCGGGGCCGTTACATAATACAGGCTGGTACGGGCATCATAATTACTATATTGATTTTTCAATTTCGACACATCACCCTGCCCGCTGGCCACCTGCGACAATGACTGAAACTTATCCCCTGACGCTTTTGATATCTTATCATTATAATCCTGCACGGTGCCGTTCAGTTCCAGTTGAATGATCCCCAATTCCTGCCTGGCATTCATGAATTTAATTTCAGCGGAAGTGTTTTTAGCCTGTGCATTTTGAAAACCCGCGTTCCTTTGTTCCAGTTGTGTCAGAGATACCAGGCCACTGTCGTACATGCTTTTTTGACGGCGGAATTGCTCCGTCGCGATTTTGAGATCGTTCCGGGCAGCCAGCATATCCATACTGTCCGCCTTTACTTTCATCCGCTGCTGCACCAGTTTATTTTGCAATTGCGATATCTTGAATTCCCGCGCCAGCAGCAGGGCCCCGATCTGCTGATCGGCCGTAGTGGCCTTCTGTTTATAATTTTCAATGGCCAGTTCCTTTGCGGTCATCTGCTCCTTGGTCCTTTGCAGCAATTGCGGGTCAAAATAATCTTCCTTTACCTCGGACAACTGTATGATGGTATCGCCGGCTTTGACAAAATCACCTTCCTTGACATACCATTTAACCACTTTACCGGGAATAACGCTATTGACCTGTTGTGGCCTTTGCTCCTGCCGCAATGTGGTAACGGTTCCGGTTGAACGAATATTCTGGGTCCATGGCAATAACAGCAATACCACCAAACCAACGGCAATACCGTACAGCCAGTACCTTACCTTGCTCTTTTTACTGATGCGGTAAATATTACGGAACGACTGTATCCGGGTCTCCTGTAATTCGTCCTCTATTTTAGTTTCAATGAAGTTCATCGGTTCAGTGTTTAATGATCGGCTGTATATCCCTCCATGTACCCATTGCTTTGATCCTTCCATTTTCCAGGAATATCACTTTATCGCACTGTGAGGCAAAATCGATGTCGTTACATGAAATCAGCATTGTTCGCGGGGATTCCCTGCTGAGCAAATAATCGATGATCAGCCGCCTCGGTTCATCTTCTATACCTTCAAAAGGCTCTTCGAGGAGCAACAACCTTGGTTTCCCTACCAGTGCACGCAGGAGCAGTACTTTCTGAATGATCTTTTTCGGCAACTTTTTACCACCGCTCATCAATGGGGTGTTCAACCCTTCGGGTAGCTGTGCGATAAAATCCCTCAGGCCGATACTGGCAGCTTCGTCCATGATATGCTTAGCGTTGATATTGGCGCAACCCATGCTGATATTTTCAAACAAGGTGCCATTGAAAATATCATGCTGGTTTAGCACTACACCGGTCTGCGATCGGAGAGAACGAAGGTTATAATTGGTAACCGGAATATTTTCAAGCAATATGGTTCCGTCGAATTCATGATAGGCCCCGGTCAGGAGCCTGAGCAGGGATGACTTACCCGACCCGGCCCGGCCCATGATACAGACCCTCTCATTGCGATTGATCTGTAAGGAAATATCAGACAATACGGGGTGTTTATCCTCCCTGCTATACTGGAAGTTGACCTTGTTCATTTCAATATGCACCCCGTCCTTTTCTTCGGCGAGCATCACGTTACCATCCTCTTCCAGGGGCAGGTCGGTCACCTTACCCAGTTTTTCAACGGCAGTGAGCACGTCATATACAATATCCAGGTTGGTGATCAGCTTCTCCACCGAAGCGATGACCATGAGGATCACGATCTCCGCGGCGATGAATTGCCCGATATTCAACTGCTGGTCAACCAGCAGGAGGCTGCCTACAATTAACATGACAGCGGTAATGACGATCTTTAAAATGATCAGCGTCCAATATTGGAAAAGCAAGACCCGGAAGTGACCGGTGCGCGATTCCAGGTAGCCTGACACCAGTGTATCGGCCTTTTCGATATTGAGGTTTGTATTGCGGGAATATTTGAATGATTTCAGCACACGCGCCATTTCCTCCAGCCAGCCAGCCACCGCAAATTTATAATCGCTAGCCCGCAGGCTTGTTTCCATTCCCCTGGCCCCCGTTACCCGCAGGATCATATATACAAGGATCAGCAATGAAATACCAAAGAAAATAAAAACGGGGTGATACATGGACAGGAGCAGTAAGCCAAAAACCAACTGGATGGCGGCCGTGGGTATCTCCAGGAGAAGTTTGGCCATCCCTTTTTGCAGGTTCACCGTATCAAAAAAACGGTTGACCACTTCTGGCAGGTATTTCCCGTCGATGGCAGATAGGCTCAGCCTGGGTATCCTTTCGGTGAACTCAAAAGCGTACCTCACAAATATTTTCTGCTGCACCTTTTCTATGAGGCGCATTTGGTTAACCTGCAGCATCCCGCTGAAGAAAACACCCAGTACGACAAGAAAAATGAGGATAACGAGGGAGGTTGACATACTCCCTCCAAGAACAAAACTGATGATTGACTGGATACCCAGCGGCAGCGACAGTTGGATCAACCCACTCAGGATAGCATAAAAGTAAACGGATGAAATCTCATTGGTCTCCAGTTTGATGACCCTGAGTATCCGCCTTACCGGATTGGTAAAAATATCCTTCACTTCTGAAGAAGCCATGTTTGTTGATTTTACACTGTCAAAGAAAGTTCCGAATATAGGGTGAACCTGCTTATCCACCCTTTTTTATAATGAGGTGCAAATATATATGCTGTCCAACAGACTACATATTTCATTTTCAGATGTTGCATGGCTTTTAACGAAAAATTAGATTGTTCAGGCGGGAAACAACCAATTTCCGAAAAAGTTCAACAAATCGCACCCTTATTCAAATAATTCCGCCTGGTTGGTGTCGCCCTTGGTTTCTTTCACCTCCCACTCCATTTCCACGGATTTTGAATAATCCACCAGTTTGGCCCCGACGGCTTTCCAGCCCATGACTTCCACCAGCTTATCCACTTTAAAAGTGGCCTTATTGACCTGGGCGCCCCTGCCGGATTGCACTTTTAAAATGGGTGAAGGGTCGGTGGTCACTGTTTCCAGCATATTGTCCTTCCCTTCCTTAATGAACAGGAATTTATTGTGCAGGGTGGATGTTTCGATCCTGAAGCGTTTGATATTGTATTGCAGTTTCTCCTTATCGAGGTAAACGGCCGTAATGATCTTTTCGGGATCGAATTTTTCAATGAGCAGTATCTTATCAACGTCAAAACGCTGGGTCAGTTCCTGGTCGGTAATTTCATAGTTGCCGTCCGAATAGATGACCAGCAACCTGTCCTCCGCTTCGAATTTACCCAGGTATTCTCCCTTTTCTTCTGAATTAAGCCTGCCGTAAACATTATCGAACCAGAGTTTTTTCGCATCCAGTGTCGATTTGCCGGCTTCTTTGAATTTGACTGATTTGATCGGGTATTTGGTCACCTGGTTTCCGATACTGCCCCTGTTTTTGATCTCCTGTTCTTCAAAATAAAAATCAAATTCTTTCTTTTTAGCGCTGCAATTGGGGCTCAGTACAATTTTCACCACTTCGGCCTCCCCGTTAGGGTTAACCGACAGGTAATGCACCTTACTCTTTTCCGCACCTTTGGTGAGGTCGTATTCCTTATCCCTGGTTATACCGGTGACATTGAACCGTTTGGCAAAACTGATACCTGTTTTACCATCCACATAGATCATATTGTAGGTGGTGCGCTCATCTCCTTTGCGGAAAACGCCTACATGGAGGATATCCTTGCCGATAAAGGTTTTGTCGGATACCCTGACCACTTTCATGGTCCCGCTTTTGGTAATGGCGATGATATCGTCCAGATCGGATACTTCTGCAACGAATTCATCCTTCTTAAGACCGGTGCCAACGAATCCATCGGCATAATTCACATACAACCTGATATTGGCGATGGCCACCGTTTTGGCCTGTATTACATCGAACAGGCGGATCTCCGTTTTCCTTTCCCTGCCCTTTCCGTATTTCTTCAGGAGGTTCTCGTAATAGGCGACGGCAAAATCGGTCAGGTTCGCCAGGTCGTGTTTCACCTGTTTGATGTCCGCCTCCAGTCCTTTGATCTGGTCGTTCAGCTCGTTGATGTCGAGGCGGTAGATGCGGCGAACAGGCTTTTCCGTTAGTTTAATGATATCTTCCCGGGTGATCTCGCGTTTCAGTTTCTTCTTGAATGGATCGAATGCTTTGTCGATGGCCGCAAGCACTTTATCCCAGGTCTCATGTTTCTTTTCCAGCTCTTTGTAGATCTTTTCCTCGAAGAATATTTTTTCCAGCGATGTATAATGCCATTTTTCCTGCAACTCAGACAACCTGATCTCCAATTCTCTCTTCAGCAGGTCGCGGGTATTATCGGTAGCGATCTTCAGCAATTCCGTCACCGACAGAAAGCGCGGCTTTTGATCGACAATGACACAGGCGTTCGGTGAAATACTGACTTCGCAATCGGTGAATGCATACAGGGCATCGATGGTGATATCGGGTGAAATGCCCTGGGCCAGTTCGATGAATATCTCCACATCGGCAGCCGTATGATCGGTCACTTTTTTGATCTTGATCTTTCCCTGATCGTTAGCCTTAACGATGCTTTCCATAAGCTGGGTAGTGGTAACACCGTAGGGAACGCTCCGGATGACCAGCGTCTTTTTATCGATCTCCTCAATAGTGGCCCTGACCCTCACCTTTCCCCCTCTTTTTCCTTCATTATATCCGCTCACATCCATGGCCCCTCCCGTCTGGAAATCAGGATATATTTCAAATTTCCTTCCCCGCAGGTATTTTATGGAAGCTTCTATGAGTTCGCAGAAATTATGCGGAAGGATCTTAGTGGCCAATCCAACCGCAATACCTTCCGCCCCATGTGCCAGGAGCAGTGGGAATTTCATCGGCAATGTGACGGGTTCGTTCTTGCGCCCGTCGTAACTGAGCTGCCAGTTGGTAGTTTTGCTGTTGAAGGCAACTTCCAACGCAAATTTGCTCAACCTCGCCTCGATGTAACGAGGTGCGGCCGCTTCGTCGCCGGTGCGCACATCTCCCCAGTTACCCTGTGTTTCAATGAGTAGGTCTTTTTGCCCCATATTCACCAGGGCGTCACCAATGCTGGCATCCCCGTGCGGATGATACTGCATGCTCTGGCCGATGATATTGGCCACTTTATTGAACCGTCCGTCGTCCATCTCTTTCATGGCGTGAAGGATACGGCGCTGAACAGGTTTCAAACCGTCTTCCACTGCCGGTACTGCCCGTTCCAGGATCACATAACTGGCATAATCCAGGAACCATGTTTTATACTGACCGCCAATTCCCGAATCGGAATGACTGTACTCTTCTTTTTCTTTTGACTTAGCCATATTTTTTCTGGTTCACTGCAGGGCTTTCCCTGATGTTCACAATCATATCTCATACAATTCCAGTGGTTGGCCACTGGGATCGGAAAAAAAACAAAAACGCTTTCCGGTCAATTCGTCTGTGCGTACCGGCTGAACTTCCACACCATTGCCTGCCAGGCTTTGTACCGATGCATCCAGGTCTTTGACGGCAAAAGCGAGGTGCCTCAGCCCGCGTGCTTCAGGCCAGGAAGCCCTCTCTCGGCTGTCGGGAAAAGAGAACAACTCCACCTGGTATTGCCCATTGACCGACAGATCAAGTTTATACGATTGCCTCTCCGCCCGGTACGTTTCACGTATAACCTCAAAACCCAGCACTTCGGTATAAAACCGTTTACAGGCTTCGTAATCGGCCGCGATGATGGCTATATGGTGTATGCCTTCGATCTGCATCAGGCCTTTAGTTTCAATTCAAAGTCTTTCATGCCGGCCACTTTTCCCTGCACATCGAAGATATCCTGTGCCAGGAGCACCTTCAGCCTCCACAACAGGTATGCATCACCGGTAGTATGCCTGGCTTTCGACTGTGCGTGGTGAATGATCCTGGAAGCTTTCTGCCAGTCTGCCGTTACCTGCTTTTTCAATTCACCGTCATAAAAATCATAATCGCTCTGTACCAGTTTTTTCCCTCCTTCCAACAGCCGGACGCCCTTGGCTTCGGAGCAGATCTTCGTCCATTCATCAGGATCAACTTCAAATTCACTCAGGGTGATCTCCCTGGCCAGTTTTTTAGCCTTGAGGAATTCCCGGGCCGGGATCTCACTTAATTTGGAAGGATAAAAGATATTTCCTTTTTCATTGATGAACGGCAGGTTGTTCAGGTACAGGATGAACACCCTTCCCTGGAATTCCTTCATATAATGAAGTATCCAGTAATATCCGCACACATCATGTTTATTCTGCGCAGCCCAGATCCAGATGATCTCATTTTCATCGCGGCGCAACCTGCCCACCAGGCTGGCAGCAGTTTTATAATCATCCTTTTCAGGATCATCCAGCGAACCTTCATAATCGCCTCCTTCCAAAACATCACGCCACCAATGACGGCGGGCTTCGATCCCTTCTCCCAGGTAAATATTATCCAATGGGCCAACCGCATAATCATCTCTGATCAACATCACCTCACCAGACAAAGAATCATCCAGTGCCATCGCCTGGTTGAGTACATCAATATCGGCCTCATTAAAAACAACGTGAATCATGTATTATTGAAGGTTTAATGTTTACTATTCGTTGAAACGCTGACAGATTCGGGCATATACTATCCGACAATCAGCATATTGCGTTTCATTACTTCTCTTCCACCAAATCCAATTCCACGCGCAGGTTATCAATGATAAAATCCTGGCGTTGCGGGGAATTTTTCCCCATGTAATATTCCAGTAATTGCTGAACATGTTCGCCCTGTTCGAGGATAACCGGTTGCAGGCGCATGTCTGTACCAATAAACCGGGCAAATTCTTCCGGACTGATCTCCCCCAGTCCTTTGAAACGGGTGATCTCCGGCTTATTCCCGAGTTTACCAACGGCTGCCTGCTTCTCCGTTTCATCATAACAATAGATGGTCTCCTGTTTATTACGCACACGGAACAGCGGCGTTTCAAGGATATAAACGTGGCCATTCTTGACCAGGTCTGGAAAGAATTGCAGAAAAAAGGTCATTAACAACAGGCGGATATGCAACCCGTCCACATCGGCATCCGTAGCGATCACGATATTATTATACCGCAGGCCTTCATATCCTTCTTCAATGTTCAGGGCATGTTGCAGGAGGTTAAATTCTTCGTTTTCATACACCACTTTTTTGGTCAGTCCGTAACAGTTCAAAGGTTTTCCGCGGAGGCTGAACACGGCCTGCGTATCCACCTGCCGTGCTTTGGTGATCGAGCCGCTGGCACTGTCGCCTTCTGTTATGAATATGGTGCTTTCCTTTTGCTTTTCGATGATCTTATCCTTGTCCTTTCCCGAAGGCTCATCGTTGTAATGAAATTTGCAGTCACGCAATTTTCGGTTATGCAGGTTTGCTTTTTTCGCCCTTTCGTTGGCCAGTTTCTTGATCCCCGCCAGTTCTTTGCGTTCCCTTTCGTTCTGTTCGATTCTTTTTTTGAGGGCCTCGGCCGTTGACGGATTTCGGTGCAGGAAATTATCGAGTTCGCGCGACAGGAAGTCACCCACAAAATTCTTCATGCTCGGGCCTCCTTCGAATACGGTTTGTGAACCGAGTTTGGTTTTTGTCTGGCTTTCGAATACAGGCTCCTGCACCCTTACTGAAACGGCTGCACAAATGCTTCCCCTGATATCGGCCGCATCATAATCCTTTTTATAAAAATCACGGATCGTTTTGACAAAACCTTCCCGGAATGCGGCCAGATGCGTACCTCCTTGCGTGGTGAACTGACCGTTCACAAAACTGTAATATTCCTCACCGTAAGCATTCTCGTGCGTGATGGCCACTTCAATATCTTCCCCTTTGAGGTGGATGATCGGGTACCTGATCTCGTCTTCGTTGGTCTTGCGTTGCAGGAGATCGAGCAAGCCGTTCTTACTGACGTATTTTTTGCCATTGAAATGAATGATCAGGCCGGCATTCAGGTAACAGTAATTCCAAAACTGATTGTCCAGGTATTCCTGTACAAAATGAAAATTTTTGAATACCGATTCATCGGGGATGAAGTTGATCAGCGTGCCGTTAGGTTCCTTACTGGCCGTTTCCTTGTATTCCCTGACCAGGACGCCCTTTTGAAATTCCGCGGCTTTTTCTTTTCCGTCACGGAAAGACGTCACTTTAAAATAATGACTCAATGCATTGACAGCTTTGGTACCCACCCCATTCAATCCCACACTCTTCTGAAAGGCCTTACTGTCGTATTTGGCGCCCGTATTGATTTTACTCACCACATCCACCACTTTCCCCAGGGGTATGCCCCTGCCAAAATCCCGCACCATGATCGTTTTTCCATCGATCACCACATCCACCTGTTTGCCGTAACCCATGGTATGCTCATCGATACAGTTATCAATGACCTCCTTGAGCAACACGTAAATACCATCATCGGCACTGCTCCCATCGCCCAGTTTACCAATATACATCCCGGGCCTTAGCCTGATATGCTCCCGCCAATCGAGGCTCCTGATACTGTCCTCCGTATACTCGAACAGGTCTTTTTCTTTATCTGCCATAACCATTTTCCTGGGTTCGTGATCCGTATTACCGGAAAAAACGCCTGTCTTAGCCACCCAACAAAGTAGCCAACAGGTTCGCTTAAGCCTGCGAATATATAAGAATACCCCCAGTATCCGGGGCTTCCATTTTTCCACAAAATCCGGGAAAATGTGCGTAAGCATTTAACACAGTTCTGGAAAGCTTTCTGTGCCAAAAACCTTAACTTACTTGTTCAACATACCTTTTATGAACAAGTCAATATCACTGACCCTGGCAGTCATATTAGTACTATTTTACATTGGTTTTGCCTTGTCAAAAAAAGTAAGCCCCCCCATGCGGGCAGAGGATAGGCGGACTGGTATATACCGGGGCAGGCTGATCATGGCGTGCAGCCCCGACTGGTCGGTTATCAATGCCGACAGCCTGGGTAAGACGATGCCCCCATTGCCGGGTAGCGGAAGCCATCACTGGGATATTCATAGCAGGCATGACAGTGCCCAGTTATTTTTCGATCAGGGCATGAACCTGTATTACGGTTTCCATATTATTGAATCGATGGCTTCCTTTATAAAGGCCGCTCAGTTTGATCCCGAAAATCCCATGATCCATTGGGGCAAGGCGCTGGCTTACGGGCCAAACATCAATGATATGGAATATCTGGCCACACCGGAAGCGCTTGAATCCGCCCGCCGGGCAGCCACATTTTCCACCAGGGCAGATTCCATCGGCCAGTCGCTCATTGAAGCCATCCAGGTCAGGTATTCAGAAAAATCAACCATCAGCCGTACCAGGCTGAATGAAGCATATGCATCGGCCATGAAAAAAGTATATGACCGGTATGGCAACAGGGCCGACGTGGCCGCATTATACGCGGATGCGCTGATGTTGCTTCATCCGTGGAAATACTGGAAAAAAACCGGTCAGCCGGAGCCGTGGACCCCGGAGATCATCCGGGTGCTCGAAAAGACCCTGGCAAGCGATCCGGAACATCCGGGCGCCAATCATTATTATATTCATATGGTAGAAGCGTCTCCCGATCCGGGGAAAGCGCTGGCCAGCGCAGACAGGCTCCCTTCCCTGATGCCAGGCGCCGCACATATGGTGCATATGCCTTCTCACATTTACATTCGCACCGGTTACTATCAAAAAGGCGTAAACGTCAATACACAATCGCAGGTCTCTTACCAGAATTACCTGAATCTTTATCCCGACGTGGCAAACAATGCTCCGCTTTACCTGCTGCATAACCTGCACATGAAGGCCGCTTGTGCCATGATGCTGTCCAGTTATTCGCTAAGCAGGAATGCCGCGCAGGAACTGATCAGCAATATCGATACGAGTTTTTTATCCATGGCCGCCCCTCTTGGTAATTTTGCGCAATACATGTACATGACGCCCCTGATGGTCAACGTTCGCTACGAAAAATGGGATGATATCCTGAATAGCCCCGCTCCGATAAGAAACAGGTGTTCGCATATTCATTGTATTTATGGGGCAAAGGCATGGCACAGGTATCCCGGAATTATAAAACCGATGATGCCAAAAAAACACTGGCACAACTCAGGCAGTGGATAAAAAAGGCCGACATGCAGGTTGTGCTTCCTCCTTTCAATAAACCATCCGATCAAATGAAAGTGGGTGAATGGATGCTGGCTGGGCTCATTGCCGAAAAAGACGGGCTTGATATCCAGGCAACCTGATGCTTTTAATAAAGCCGTTGCCGCCGAAGACAACCTTGTGTATAATGAGCCGAGCGACTGGCTCTTACCTGCCCGGTACTGGCAAGCCATGTATTGCTTCAGAAAACATGACCTCAATAACGCTGAAAAAATAATCAAAGAAGATCTCCGCATTAACCCCAGGAACTTTCATTCGCTGAACCTGCTATCGGAGATTTACAGTATGACAAACCGGTACAAAGAAATGGAAGAAACGGGCCAGATGATCAAGGAATCGGCCTATTAAACAAGCTTGTAAAAAGTAGCATTTGTCTTAATTGAATAACTTCGGGCTTAAATAATCGTTTATGAATCTAAACCTCCAGGGAAGGCATGCCATAGTCTGCGGCAGCACACAAGGGCTCGGGTATGCATCAGCGGTAGAACTGGCGTTATTGGGTGCCCGGGTTACCTTATTGGCGCGAAATGAAGAAAAACTGCGGGAATGCGTATCAATGCTTGACCGGGCTGGCGGACAGGAGCATGATTACGTAGTTGCTGATTTTACGGATACCCAACACGTCAAACAGGCGGCGGCGGAATACCTTGCAAGACATAAAAGGGCCCATATCCTGGTTAACAATACAGGCGGACCTCCCGGTGGTTCGGCCATACAAGCCGATACGGACGAATTTGTTCAGGCTTTTAGCAACCACCTGCTGAATAATCATATACTCACGCAAGCGTTTGTTCCGGGCATGAAGGATGCCGGTTTCGGACGTATCGTCAATGTCATATCCACTTCTGTGAAGCAACCCATACCAGGGCTTGGCGTCAGCAATACCATACGTGCGGCGGTTGCCAATTGGGCCAAAACGCTGGCAACGGAACTCGGGCCTTTTGGCATTACCGTGAATAACGTTTTGCCTGGTTTTACCAAAACGGTCAGGGCCGATTATGTTGTCAAAAAGAAAGCAAAAGACAGCGGTCTCACCGAAGAAGAAGTCATGAATCAACTGGTGGCGGAGATTCCCGCCCGCCGGATCGGGTTAGCGGAAGAATTCGGTGCGGCCGTTGCATTTCTCTGTTCACCCGCTGCGGCATACATCAATGGCATCAACCTGCCGGTAGACGGTGGCAGGCTCGGTTGCCTTTAATGCCCGGATGGTTTATCACGACACGCCGAAGATCAACATCAATCCTTCATACCTGTATCACAGGTCGAACCGTCTGCCTGATCACAAAAAAAACAGGAAATCTTACAACGAATAAATAATCCATCATGAAACATAGCAGCTATATCCTGTCTTTACTGATGTTCGCATTCCTTTCTTGCACGGCACAACAAAAATCACTGCTGAAGGCCGATGAATTCGACCAGGCCATAAAAATGGCAGATTCCATCCAGATCCTGGATGTAAGGACGCCCGGCGAATACCAGGAAGGTCATATTGACCATTCTCTGCTTGCCAATTGGAATGATGCCAGTGAATTCGACAGGAGAATTGCCTTCCTTGATAAAACCAAACCCGTGTATGTTTACTGCCTGGCCGGGGGAAGAAGCCATGCGGCTGCTGAAAAAATGCGGAACAAAGGGTTTAGCCAGGTCTTTGAATTGCAAGGTGGAATAAACGCCTGGAAAGCGGCCAACAAAAAACTGGAGGGCACCCCGTCGGAACCTAAAAAGACTCTCGAACAATTCAATGGTGCATTGACTTCATCCAGGGTTGTTCTGGTTGACGTTGGCGCAACCTGGTGCCCGCCCTGCAAAACCATGGAACCCGTTATAGAATCCATCAGGAAGAAACACGGTGACAAATACCTGATGGTGAATGTGGACGGGGGGCGCGACAGGGAGATATTGGGTCATTATGCCATTACGCAATTACCCGTATTCATGATCTTTAAAGACGGCAAACTGACATGGCGCCGCGATGGCATTGCCAAGGAAGAAGAGATCACCGCGGAATTATTAAAATAGAAGACAAAGGGCATCCGGCCGCTGCTCACATCATCGAACCGGACATTAACTGGCATCATTGGCTTTAATGAAATCACTGACCAGGTAACTGATAAGCTTACCCGTAGTTTCATCTTTACGCCCGTCCGACAATTGGCACGCCCCTTCACAAATATGGAGATAGGCCACCTTGCAATCCGTGGCGGTGAAATTAATGAACTGCCTGGCCCGCAGAGCCGTCACCCCTGATGGCGTCAGGGCGCTGCTGAGAATGTATTCGATACTGTCAAGATCAAGGTCGATCCCGGTATAAGTATCTTCTGTAAACCCGGTGGCATGGGCAACGGCCTGGATGAAGTTCAGCCTTTCATGTATAAAAATGTCTTCGTAACTGTTGTATTGCACAAACGGGTTATCATGCATTTTCATGAGTACATTCTGAGGCACATAATTTTCATGAATGCCGATGACCGCATATTTCCCCAGGTACCCGTCTTCTTCCGCATAAGTAAAGGCGTTACCGCTGTGACGTCCTTCAGCCGGCCGCAGGTCCGTCTGTGCATCGAGGTTGATGCAATTGATCTGCGCCAGCGGGATGACCTCGGCCTTGTACAGACCTTTGGCTGTACCCTTAATGATCGGATATGCGTTATTGTGGCCTCCGCCGATAACGATGGGTATCTTCTTTGATGCGGATATGACCTTTATGATATTTTCAACATGCTCATCAATGATATTCACCGCGTGGCGGTATGCATTGATCTGTTCTTCCTGGTTATAGGCATTGCTGTCGATCAGGAACTTGATGTCCCCAAAATCAAAATGACCCAGCAGTAAGACATGGTCTCCGGTCAGGAAATCATTGCTTTGGATATTCAGGAATGAATGAAGGAAAGGTAACCAGGCTGTTTCCGCACCACCCTTTCCCTGGTTGGCTTTCACGCCAATGTCTTCCGGGATGCCCAGTACAACATATTTGGCATCGCTGTGAGATAGCTCTTCCTGCCAGTTTTGGGTGTTAACAATAAACCTGACCCGCTCGCCCAACTTGGTTTCAAAACGGCGAACACGGGTGATGGATAAAATATCTTCTTTGGAATAAAACCTGAAATGTTTCATACAGCCAAGGTATGAAAATACAGGCAAAGACGATTAGGCCAATGCGGGCATACTCGATATTTTAAGGCAAGTTAGAAAAAGCGTGGGCACCTGACTTTATCGGCCGCACTGTTATGCTTATTGCCGGCGGTTTTGTACGACAGTGTGACCTCGAATCCGCCCCTGTACTGGGAAGCCGTGCGGAGTTTGCTGGTATTGAGGTCGTAGGTAATGCCAATGCTCGTTGATTTATAATCAAGTTTTACAACGGGTATCAACGCATCTTTTAACCGGTAGAACATGCCACCGGAAATGGCTATTTTTTGCTCATCATCAAATTGTACCAGGTCATGGGTCAGCATCAGGCCACCCTGCACCTGCCTTGCACCTCCCTGCATGAACAGGTCGGCATAAGCGATCAACGTATTTTCATCGCTGGTAGGTGCTGCCAGCCCGGCATTGAGGGTGTATTTGGGATTCAGTGAAATATCGTTCTGTGGTTGAAAGGCCACTTTGGGCTTAGTGAAATGGAACAGTCCCACCCCGATATAATAGTTGGCATTTTCGCCTGCTGTGCTGCTGAAAACTAGTCCAACTGCGGGGTCGAGGTAAGTGCGACGGGTATTGGTAAAGGTTTGGGCCGTGGGGTTTGAAGCACTGTATGAACCATGCTGAAACTGGTCGTCGAAACTAAGTTTGGAAGGATCGAACTGCTGCATCACTGGTCCGCCCATGAAACCGGCAGACAGATACGTGCTCTTATCACCACCCAACGATTTATGGTAATTGATCAGGGGGAATACCTGTGTACGGCTGAGCCTTGAATCTCCGGCCATATCATTGGTAGCCTGTACACCAAAAGTGATGAAGTCATCTGAACTGGCACCAACCTGTTTTTTGATCTCCACTCCAAGTGCGATGGTGCGGTATGGCACTGTTACAGCCTGCCACTGATTGCGGTATGCACTGGTGAGCCTCACGTCGCCTGTGAATATTCCGGCCAGTGCGGCATTACGCAGCATAGGCACATCATAAAACTGACTAAAATTGATATCCTGGGCCTTCAGCACACCCTGCATCAGGCAGAATGCGATCAGCGTGGTGTAGATATGTTTTCGGGTTTTCATGGTATTGGATGCTTTCTGCTTTACTTAAGAATCGTTGTATTTCCTTTTATTGTTTGTATTACTCCGCTATCGCATATCACTTCAGCCGTGTATACGAATACATCCGGGGATGCAGGCACTCCGTTGACCTTACCGTTCCATCCGTAGCCTGGATCATTGGGTGCAAAATTCAATTTTTCAAAAACGAGGTTACCCCAGCGGTTAAAAATCCGGAAAGATTTTACCCTGATACCGGTACCCCTCACCATCAGGATGTCGTTCAACCCGTCTCCATCAGGAGTAAAGGCATTGGGCACAAAAACCTGTGAGCTCTTACAGAATGAATTCACCACCAGCGTGTCCGATCCGAAACATCCATATGTGTTCTGAACGGTGAGGATATATGAAGTAGGCTGACTGACCGTCAGTACCGGGTTTTGACAATCAGAGCAACTGAGGCCAGATGGAGGCGTCCATGACCATTGAACAATGGGGCCATTCTGTACAACCGGGCTTAAGGTCAAAACGGTTCCGGCAGTGACATTCATATCGGGGCCGATATTGACCTGGGGAATATTACCCACCGTGATGGTTACATATCCTGTATCGGTAAAACACTGGTTTGCGTCATAACCTACAACACGGTAACGGGTAGTGGCCGTTGGTGTGGCAACCGGGTTGGCTATATCGGCCTGGTTCAGGCTGGAAGCCGGCGTCCATTGATAAGAGGCTGCCCCGCTCGCCAGTAACTGTGCGGATCCTCCGACACAGATCGTATCAGGACCAGACACCTGCATATTAAAGCGCTGTATGACATTGAGGCTCACCGTATCCTTAGCCCGGCAACCATATGCGGTAGTGCCTTCAACTATATAACTGATATTACCCGTTGGCGTAGCCAATGGATTGGCGCAATCGGAACAACTCAAATACTGTGATGGGCTCCAGGAATATGCAGCCGCATTGGAAGCGGATAATTGAACCGATTGTCCACGGCATAAACGGGTATCGGCTGTAGCCTGTAAAGCCGGGAGCGGATGCACCGTAATGTTGAATGGAACGGGAGAACCTGCGCAACCGGGATTACTTGCACTGACCATGATCTGTGCAACAAGGTCGGTTTGTCCTTGGTTAATGGCTGTAAATGAAGGGATATCGCCTATTCCGCTGGCAGCCAGTCCGATGGAAGGCTGGTTGTTCGTCCAGGTAAATCCTGTTACCCCGGCATTTCCGGTGAAACCGATGGCGCCGGTGGCAGTACCATGGCATATTCCCTGGTCTGTTACACTGTCAACTACCGGTTGCGGATAAACGGTGATCGTGAATACGCGGCTTACGCTGGCGCAACTGTTGGCAAAGCCAGTTACGGAAACAACCGCGGTTATCGGAAAAGCCGTATGGTTTACGGCCGTAAAGGCAGGAAGGTCGCCATTTCCACTGGCGGGTAACCCAATGGAAGAAGCACTGTTGATCCATGAAAATGTTGTTCCCGTAACCGTTGCAGCGAATCCTGAAGGATTAACTACGGAGCCGGAACATACCGTAATATTATCGGGCTGGGCCATACCCGGGGTAGGATCAACAAATATTTTAAATGTCCTTGATACGCCGGGGCAGCTATTAGCCATAGCCGTTACCGTTATATTGGCCGACACCGTGGTGTTGGAAGGATTAACAGCCGTAAAGGATGGGATATTTCCTGATCCGCTGGCGGCCAATCCAATGGCTGTGTTGTCATTCGTCCAGCTATAAGTGGTTCCACCGGTTGTTCCAAAAAAGGTTATCGGGGCGGTAGCCTCACCATTGCAAAGAAACTGATTCAGGGGCTGTACCAGGTTGGCCAGTGGATATACAGTAAACGTGAAGTCAACCGGTGTACCCGTGCAGGCCGCCAGCATGGGGATCACCGTAACAGTGGCCGATACAGGGGAGGAACCAAAATTGACCGTGGTAAACGACGGGATATCGCCTGTTCCCTGTTGCATCAGACCTATGGAGGTTTGATTATTGGTCCACTGATAATCAGCGGCAGGCTGTGTTCCGGTAAAGTATACCGGGGAAGTCATTTCGCCCGTGCAAAGTGATTGATTGGCAGGCTGAGTGACCTGGGGTAAAGGATTTACCGTAATGGTCATATTGACAGGCAATCCCTGGCAACCGCTGGCCACGGAACTGACTTGTACATTTGAAGTAATGGGGGCCGTTCCGGGTAACTGGGCTGTAAAAGACGGGATCTGACCGATACCAGTAGCCGCCAGTCCTATGGCAACCTGGCTGTTCGTCCAGCTGAATTGAGTGCCTGCCAGGTTCGATGCTGGCATCAATCCGGGAACCGTGCTTCCCTGGCAAACGGTAATATCATTCAATACCACAACCGGCGAAGGCTTTACAGTGATGTTGAATGTAACCGGCGCTGCGGAACATCCATTATCCGTTGCCGTAATACTGACTGTTGCAACCTGCACCGTGTCGGAATTATTGACTGCATTGAATGATGGGATATTGCCGGTACCATTGGATGACAAGCCGATCGAAGGCATGGTGTTTATCCAGTTATATGTTACGTTTCCGGAGAAACTGTTGAAAATGACAGGTTGAGATGCTTCCCTATTGCATAACATTTGATTGTCGGGCAGGCTAATGAATGGAAGCGGATTAACAGTGATGCTGAAACTGCTGGCATTACCCGCACAACCATTGGCAACGGGCGTTACCGTGATATTGGCCGTAACCGGAACCCCACTGGTATTGTTAGCAATGAAGGAAGGGATATTACCGGTGCCGCTGGCGGAAAGGCCAATGGATGGATTGTCGTTCGTCCATTGAAAAACTGAACCACTCATACTACCGGTCAGGGAAATGACCGGGCTTGTGCTTCCATGGCAAATTGTGCTGGATGCCTGACGGATGACATCGGGCAGAGAATTAACCACCACCTGGTGTGTGGTCGTGTCCATGCAACCATGATTAGACTCAGCTACCAACTGAACCAGGTACACACCGGGCTGACTGGTATTGAGGGAATAATTGCTTCCGATAGTGGTATTTCCAGCAACCGTCCATTCATATAACTGGATGGTATCGGCAGACTGGGCAGATAAGGTTGCAGGCGCATTGGCACATACCGAATCGGGGCCCACGATCGACACGACAGGATAAGAATAGATAACCACCGGTACAGGATGAGTCACTGTATCGCGGCAACCAAATGCTCCCGTTACGATCAGTTGAATATTATAAGACCCTGATTGGTTATAGGTCTGGGTTGCTGGTTGGTCCGGAAGCCGTGATCCCCCCTCCCATATTCCAGTTATATGCCTGTATGCCAAACGTGGAGGAAGAACTATCAGATACGGTTAAGACCGCATTTCCGCAACGGGGCTGAACATCAAATTGAAAGCCAGCCAAAACCTCTTCAATACGTATCGTATCGATGCCGGGTACACGAATTCGGCAGCCACTATTGGAAATGGCGGTTAATGTTGGGATGTAAACACCAGGAGCAGCGTATGTGTGACTCACCGTTGATTGTGTTGTGGTCAATGTTGTTCCATCACCAAAATCCCAATACAGACTGTCTACCAGGTTTGTAACGGCGGTAAACCGCACATTCCGCCTGTTACAGAAATTCCCGCCGGTATAATTAAAACTGGCGGTAGGTTCAAGTATGGTAACGGTATCTGTCGAAATGCCCGAACAGCCGTTGCTCAATTGTACATTTAATGTAACGATATAAGTACCGGCTTGCTGGAATGTATGGGAAACCGAATCTCCGCTTGCAGTTGTGCCATCGCCAAAATCCCAATGGGCTCCTGCTGAAGGCGCATCGGCATTGTAAAATTGAATATTGTGTGGGGCGCATACGGCCTGCTGGGCCGATGCATGTATCGTTGGGCTATAGGTGCTCGTCATTCTTACCGGGAATGTATCACGGCAACCAAAATCCTGGTACGGGATCAATTCAACCCAAACGGTGCTGTTCATGGCTGGCGCCGGACTCAGTAACACATTTTGGCCTGTTGCCAGCAAAGTGCTGAAGTTCTGGTTCCACCAATTATACGTTTGGAAGCCGGGAGGAGCTGAAATACTGGCTGTTGAAGGGTTTCCGCAATTATACTGCAGGTTGAAATTATTGCGGCAGGTATTTTCCACATCCACATATGCATAACCCCAATGCCCCCTCCTTACGCAATCAGCATTTGTGAACTCCAGGAACAAGGTGCGCCCGGGATAATCACGCAAACTGATGAATACGGAAGCCCAGGATTTATAAATGACAGAGGTATCCACTGTGGATACCGCAAAACCCGGAAGGCTTGAAGTTGAAATATATTCAAATGAAGCACAATCAATATAACGGTTAGCCGCAGAATCAAAAAGCCGGGCCTGGAACCTGGGCTGCGTCCAGTTGGAATGTCCGGGATCCTGGAAAACCACCGCGTAATCATACTTAATAGAGAAATTACTATCGTTTGGTGGCACATTAATGGTATACCGTATCCGCTCTGCCTGGGCGCCGATATTGGTATTACCTAACCGTACCGCATAGTTGCTGCCATCGGGCGGATTGACAGGGAAAAGTCCATATGGGTCGATCGCGGATGGATTCGTGCGGGGTACAATGGTATGCCGGTTATTAATCGGGCCTGAAGGGTTGACTGTGATCACATTCGTATTGCCCACAGAATCTACCCGGCCGGTATAGCATGTCCAGTTTTGAAAATTCCCAAATTCAAAATCAATATTATCCGGGCAGTCGCCATTGGCAGACTGTACAGTAGGCTGTGCTTGCCTTTGGGCAGGGATTTCATCGCTAGTCCAGCGGATCACACCAGACAGGTTCATCACCCCTTCGCGTCCATTTTTGGAAACCCTGGCTTCTGAGCCCTGAAACCCATAACAAATACTAATATCAGGCCTGGCAACAACCATCCCACTGGTATTGATCAATAACCATTGCTTGTCCTGCAGGACAGCCGTAATGTTGGAAGTAAAATCATATGCTATCGTATAGCGGCATGGAATAGCCAAAATGCCGGAAGTGCGGATAAATCCCCATTGGTTATTTTTCCTGACCGCTGCCAGTCCCTGAGAAAAATTTCTTGTTGCCT
This sequence comes from Ferruginibacter sp., assembly GCA_046329695.1. Classification (GTDB taxonomy): domain Bacteria; phylum Bacteroidota; class Bacteroidia; order Chitinophagales; family Chitinophagaceae; genus Ferruginibacter. The sequence goes on along the minus strand of JAXLUE010000002.1, from coordinate 83,701 downwards.
CAAAGCGGGCTTCTGAGATCAAACGGCCCTGCCCGTTTACGAAACCGAATCCATTATTGTCCATAACCCGGGAATAACCATTGACAAATGGTTCAGCCTCAATCCAAATTGTTTGATTGACCGGTTGATGTGTGGCAGTATTGACAAATTGAAATCCAGAGCCAGGAATTTCTTCAATACTCACCGGCATGCGGTTGACCTGTGCAAAAACCTGCACTTGCAACATGAGCAGTAAGGGTAGAATTCGGTTCATTGGATATTGGATTGGCAGTTATGGCCGCCTGTTTTTCAAATAGGATATACAGGAAACGTCAAAAAAATCCTAATATTTTATGTATTGAAATATTGAGGGATTTTGCGTGATAAGCTGGTGAGACAGAACCGTAATATTACTGCCAGGGAGGTAGTATATACTCGTAAATCTACGATAAGGTAAAAGAGATATCGATGAAAGGGCTATTTACGGCAATAGGGCTAAGGGGTTAGAATATGGCCCTGATGGATGCCCGGCCAATATGGACTGTGTTGGCCGTTCCGGGTTTTCTGCCTTCATACTGAAGCGAAACCTCAATATTGCCGGCCAGCCTTTTTGTATAGTCTATGTTCCACAGGAAGTTTTTTCCCGGTAACAAACCATCCAGCAACAGGTATCCGACCGTAGTATTGGCTGCACCCGAATATGCGTCAAAACGGATCTGGTTAAAGGTGAATTTTCCCTGGATACTGCTATTGTTGAGGATGTTGTATTTCAATTCGGCTGCCAGAGCATGATTGACCGATTTTTCCAGCGAATCAATGTTATTCTTTTTTTGCGTGTAGGTATAACTGATAGTAGCCCGCAGGTTGGCCTTATACACATAAGTCAGGTTAGGCTCGAAAGATAGTTGCAGCACCTCATAATTCCGGTTACTGAATTTAGCCCCGGTCGTCGACAGGCTGTTCAATACATTCCTGTAAACCCAACCAGAAACAAAACTCCTTCCCAGGTTCACGCGAAGCCTGCCCTGTACGGTACGTAATTTGCGGCTTTCGAACCCATAAGCCAGCAAAGCCTTGGAGGATGCCTTGCTATGCGTCATTTCCATCCCCCATTGTGTGCTTGTACGGTTATAAAAAAATGTATTGGAAAAAAACGAGTTGAGTGTGATGAGCGTCGTATCGATCAGTTGCTGCCCAAACGGATTGAACAGAAATTTCCCGTTTGCGATATTCTTCTTGCTTACCTGCAGGGCCGAACTGGTGCTCGACCTCGACAATACTTTTTTAAGCAGGCTTTTACCCGGATTGGTTATCAGTGCACGGGGATTAAGATCGACACTGTAATTAAACTGCAGATAATTCGCTTTGACAAACTGGTTTCCCGGAGTATATACACGGATGTATTTTTTCTGATCGGGGAAGACGGCCACTTCAAATTCATTCAATTCCTCAATACCGTTTCCGTTATAGTCTATCCAAACGTATTCCCCCTGGCCCACCGCTACAGGTATATAAGAAAATTCGCGTTTAGGTTCCTGCCCCGCTCCTATCTCATACAGGAAATTTCCCGTGACAAGGCCTTTCCATTCGTTGATCGTATATTCGGCTCGTCCCAACAGGCTGTTATCCGCTTTCTGCTTGCTAAGCGCCGGTTCCAATACCTCCAGTTTGCGATACGTGATGCTGAATTTAGCCTGATGCCTTTCATTTTTCATCAGCTCGGTAAAAAAGTTCACGTTATTGCTTCTGTCTGCTTCCCTCAAGCGGGTCTTTACCGGGTAAAGATCATTCCTGTGAAAAAAACTGATCCCCCATTTATTAGGTTTCGCTTCATTTGATTTGAGATAAGCCTCATAAATATTAAATCCAAAACCAGCAGGTAACATCGTATCCGCCTGTTTGCTGAAAAGCTCATTGAACTCACCCATGTACTTCACACCTGCCTGAATCAACTTCAGTGATTTTAATTCTTTCTTCAGGTCGATGGTTGTCCGTATATATCTTCCTTCCTGCGTTTGAGAGCGGAATTGCACCCAGCTCAACTGGTTCGTCAGATTCCATCCCTTATAGGTCAGGAAATGGTCGACCAGGTGCCTGTACCCGTTGTAATTGTCGCTCCGGTTATAATTGGTGATCTCGTAGCGGATCCTGTTATTTTGCTGGTCGGCCAGTCGTATGGCGGCATGGGAGATTTTTTCATCTGCTGGTAAAACATCGTATGGGAGGCTCCAGTCGCGTAAAAATTCAACATTGCGCAACCTTTCAAGCGGGCGAAAGCGGCCCTGGACAAATTCAAAACCCAGATCCGTCTGTAGTTGCATTTTCCTGGAAAATAATTTTACCGGGTGGTTATCATTCTTCCAGCTGAATTTGCCCGCATATCCGTTATCGTTGGATTTATCCTTTTCTGAAAACAGGTTTTGATCGTAATGACTCATGGCCATTTCCGCCTTCAGCACCGATCGTTCAGTAAAATTGTATGCCACGCCCACTGAAAACACCTGCAGCTTTTTGGGGGTCACGAGATAAGTCACCGGATCCCAGTCGCCGCGCCTTTCATTATTTGGCCCCGGCATCGCCCACTCAAATACTTTTCCGTTAGCTGCATTCAGTAATTGCCGGTAATTTCCCTTACCCGGACCAACATATGTAAAACTCAGGCTGTAGAGGGTATCAGACGGGTTCGAAGATTGCACAAACACAGAGTCATGCAAACTGCCATTATATAGTGTGTCCACTTTCTTATAAAGTATCTTACCCAGCACAAAGGTATCACGCACCGCATTCGGGATGAAGGCATTCTGTATACTATCGCCGATCGAAGCAAGGAATTGCTTCTGCAGTGGGTCGAGGGGTTGATCGATCGTGGAATTTTTTGCATCCATATTGGAATAAGCCGCCAGGCTAACGATCATTTTATTCCTGATCTTTATATCATCCACCACATATATCTGCGAATTCAGGTAATTGCGGTCGGCATATTCGAATTCGATCTGGATCCGGCGATCTTTGGTGATCATACGGCGAGGCGTAAACGTAATTTCAGCCGTATTATAATTGATCACATAATCCTGGTCTTCTCCACGCTGGAGTAATTCGCCATCAATAAATACGCGCTCGGTTCCTGCCAATACTATAAAATATATTTCATTATTGGCGCCGCGAAGCCGGTAAGGGCCCTGGTTTCCTTCGAGCGGCGTCAGAATATTTCGGGTGAACTTACCCTTGGCAACGGCGCCACTGGCCAAAATGGACTGTGATATATGTTTGCCGATATTGGTTTCGGTACCAAAAGCAACCCCCTGGAGTCTTTTATAAAAATTGAGAAAATAATTTTTGCTTTGACGGATATCCAGGTCACCAAAACTGACCTGCCATTTCTTTTTCCTGATCTGCAAAAAAATACGGTCGAAATCACGAAGGTCACGCGTATTGCCGTCTGGCTGAATGGGCAGGTTATTATCGGTAATGGCCGCAGTCAGTTCCAGGCTGTCGCCAATAAATCCGTTGAGCTGCATATTCATGGTTGAATTGACAACTGCGTCCTGGCTGTTGCCAAAAGCGATTGATCGCCCGAAACTGCCTTCAGAACGGAGACCGCCGAAATCAAGTAAAGGATTCACCGGCTTAGCGGATGACCGGATGATCACAGGTTGTTCTGCCAGGAAATTGTTGCGGATACTATCGTAATTCAGTCGGCGGCTGGTGGCGTTAATACGAAAGGGAAAGACACGGTAAGTGACGAGTACGCTATCGGTTCCGGGATAACCGTTCCACTGTAATATGGCATTGACTTCATCGAGACGGTACGCCGATGCGGGCATCCCATTGGCGGAAAAAGTCTGCGGGGCGATGCTCAGGGAGTCCAGCCTCACCAGTCCCCTGTTTGTAGGCACCCATTTTCTGCGGAGATTCGAACGCGGACCCGGATCCTGTTGGGCCATCAGGGGTTCAACGCAACAAAAGCTGGCCAGGATCAGGTATAACTTTAACAGGTTCAATGACAGGTACCGGGGGTTGTTTGCTTAAAATTACTGTTTTCTAAAAGACCCTTCATCACAGATATTTGTTGCAGGGTCATGTATCTATAAACTTTTGTTCCGGGGTTTTCTTTTACTTCTTAATGAAAAACGCCCGGCTAAAACCAGGCGCTTCTACTATAATCTACAGTTGGTATTCAATATTAATCTTCCGAACCCAGACCAGCCTTGAGGAATTCGCTGTTCATTTTGGCGATATAGCTCACTGATATGCCTTTCGGGCATTCGGCCTCACAGGCGTAGGTATTGGTGCAATTACCAAAACCTTCCTTATCCATTTGGGCCACCATATTCAGTACCCTGGATTCCCTTTCCGGATGTCCCTGGGGCAATAATGCCAATTGAGAAACCTTGGCGCCAACAAAGAGCATGGCGCTGCCATTTTTACAAGTTGCCACACAGGCTCCGCATCCTATACAGGCAGCGGCTTCAAAGGCATGATCGGCATCTTTCTTATCAATGGGAATGGCATTCGCGTCAACGGCGTTGCCTGTATTCACACTGATATAACCACCGGCCTGGATGATCCTGTCGAATGCGGTACGGTCAACCACGAGGTCTTTGATAACCGGGAATGCGCGGCTTCTCCAAGGCTCCACTACAATGGTATCCCCATCTTTGAAGGCTCGCATATGCAACTGGCAGGTTGTGTTCTTACTCCAGGGCCCATGCGCCTGTCCGTTGATATACATGCTGCACATCCCGCAGATCCCTTCGCGGCAATCGTGGTCAAATGCGATCGGCTCTTTACCCTCCCTGATCAGTTCTTCATTCAGCACGTCAAACATTTCGAGGAAGCTCATCTCGGAAGAGATATTCTTCACCTGGTAGGTTTCAAACTTTCCGGAAGCCTGGCTATTCTTCTGGCGCCATACTTTGAGCGTCAGGTTCATCACGTAGTGTTCCATATGCTAATATTATTAGGTCAACTTTTTACGGGCTTGTTTCATGTATGCCAAGCCGTTAGGTTATTTATAGCTTCGTTGGGTCGGTTTAACGATCTCAAAATTCAACGCTTCCTTGTGCAGTTCCCAGGTACTTTCTGCTTTTAGTTCCCAGGCGGCCACATAAGAGAAATTATCATCATCCCTTTTGGCCTCTCCGTCTTCCGTTTGGCTTTCTTCGCGGAAATGGCCGCCGCAACTTTCAGAGCGGTTGAGGGCGTCAAGGCACATGAGTTCACCCAGTTCGATAAAGTCGGCCACACGGCCAGCTTTGTCCAGTTCGGGATTAAATTCGTGTATGCCTCCGGGTATTTTCACATCGCTCCAGAATTCCCTGCGGAGCTGCTGGATCTCCTGGATAGCCTGTTTCAGTCCGGCTTCATTGCGGGCCATGCCGCATTTGTCCCACATGATCTTGCCGAGGCGCTTATGAAAACTTTCAACGGTTTGTTTACCCTGGATCGACATCAGCTTTTCAAGCCTGTCCCTAACCTGCTTTTCCGTATCCACAAAGGCCGGGTGATCGGTTGAGATGGATGCCGTTCGGATCTCATCGGCGAGGTAGTTGCCGAGTGTATAGGGGATCACAAAATATCCGTCGGCCAAACCCTGCATCAGGGCAGATGCGCCCAGGCGGTTGGCGCCATGGTCGCTGAAATTGGCTTCGCCCAGTGCATATAAACCGGGAATGGTGGTTTGCAGGTCGTAATCAACCCAAAGGCCTCCCATGGTATAGTGCACGGCGGGATAAATGCGCATCGGCGTTTCATACGGATTTTCGCCGGTGATCTTTTCATACATCTCAAAGAGGTTACCGTATTTTTCTTCCACGACCTCTTTACCCAGTTTCATGACGAGGGCGAGGTTATTCGGATCCTGACCTGTTTTACCGGCTTCTGTTTTTCCATACCGTATGATGGCATCCTTAAAATCAAGGTAAACGGCCATTTTGGTGGTGCCGACACCGTACCCTTCATCACACCTTTCCTTAGCAGCGCGGGATGCCACATCGCGGGGAACGAGGTTACCAAATGCAGGGTATCGCCTTTCGAGGTAATAATCCCTTTCCTGTTCCGGTATATCGGTGGGTTTACGGTTATCTCCTTTTTGTTTGGGAACCCATATGCGGCCATCGTTTCGAAGGCTTTCACTCATCAGTGTGAGCTTGCTTTGATGATCGCCACTGACAGGGATACAGGTCGGGTGGATCTGTGTAAAGCAGGGGTTTCCGAAAAAGGCCCCTTTCTTATGGGCTTTCCAGGCCGCTGTAACATTACTTCCCATGGCATTAGTACTCAGGTAGAATACGTTTCCATAACCTCCTGTACATAACAGTACCGCATGGCCGAAATGCTTTTCCAGTTCGCCGGTAATGAGGTTACGGGCGATGATGCCGCGGGCTTTACCGTCGATCATCACCACATCCAGCATTTCATGACGGGAGAACATGGACACCGTTCCGAGTGCAACCTGCCTTTCAAGTGCGCTGTAAGCACCAGAAGCAATTGCTGCCCCGTCTGCCCGGCCGCATAAAAGGTACGCTGCACCTGCGTTCCGCCGAACGAACGGTTGCTGAGGGAGGCCGCCGTATTCGCGGGCAAAGGCACGCCTTGGGCCACACATTGGTCGATGATATTGACGCTGACCTCGGCCAGCCTGTGCACATTGGCTTCGCGGGCGCGGTAATCGCCCCCTTTGACCGTATCATAAAACAGGCGAAAAACGGAGTCGCCGTCATTTTGATAATTCTTCGCAGCATTGATACCGCCCTGTGCGGCGATACTGTGCGCGCGCCGGGGACTGTCCTGGAAGCAAAATGCCTTAACCTTATAACCCATCTCTCCGAGTGCGGCTGCCGCCGAAGCGCCGGCCAGACCGGTTCCCACCACGATCACTTCCAGCTTGCGTTTATTGGCCGGATTAACCAGTTTGACATGTCCTTTATAATAATTCCACTTATCCTGCATCTCGCCCGGTGGAATCTTTGCATCTAAAGCCATAGTTTGGTCGATTAATATATTGTGAAACGGTTAAGCAAACTCAGATCCAGTTCAGGTACACTGCCAGTGGCATCAGTGCAAACAACAGGCAGATGATCACCGCATAACCTGTTCCGGCCGCTTTGATGATAGGCGTGTATTTCTTATGGTTCATGCCCAGGGTCTGGAACGCGCTCTGAAAACCATGATACAGGTGCCAGAAAAGGGCAATAATTCCAACCAGGTATAAAGCCACGACCCATTCCTGACTGAACACTTCTTTCATCTCCTCAAACAAATTATGTGGCTGGTCGCCGCCATAAAGGGCTACTTTGGTACCCACAAAAAAATGGGCCAGGTGCATGATCAGGAATAACAATAACAGTGTTCCCAGAATACCCATGGAACGGCTGTACCAGGTGCTGTTCTTTTCCGCTTTGTTCATGAGATAACCTACCGGGCGTGCCTGGCGGTTCTGCTTCCAGAGCATCAGGCCCTGTACGATATGCAGGATGAGGCCGGCGAACAGACCGAGTTCCAGGAACCGGAGTATCCAGTTATGGCTCATGAAATGGGCCACTTCGTTGAACGTTTCACCATTGTCGTTCAGAAAAATGCAGGCATTCACACCGGCATGAACGATCAAAAAAAGGATCAGAAACAGGCCGGTAAGGCCCATGAGAAGTTTTTTACCGATAGACGAAGTAAAAAAGAGTTTCCAGGTCATATGGCAGTATGTTGTGAGAAATACAGAAGAATAACAAAAATACGCTGTGATCGTTTAAAAAAAGAATTCTGGTGATTTTTTATTCATTTAACGCAGATGGTGCCTAAACAAAAGATCATACATCGAGCCGCCTGTTCATGATGTTATCGATCAGCTGATAGATGATTTCGGGTTTCATGGTACGCCACTGGGGAAGCTCCATCATTTCCACATAGTTAGTCAGGCGGGCTTTCTTAAAGTCATATTTACTTTGTTCCGGCATATTCAGAAGTACCACCCAGCCATGGTCATCCTCTAGCTGTTCCTTCCATTCCTCGTAATAGCTGTCATCACTGCTGTGGAAGTTCAGTACATTTTCTGCGATCATGAAATATTTTGTGATCCCCTTTCTGTAAAGCTGATCGGTGATATTACGCCGCAGTGTCATGATATCATTCTCGATCGCATCGTTCCACTCGCCCATCAGTTCTATAATCACAAAATGTTGTTCATAATCCGCAAACAGGATCTTCATGTACAAGGTCCTTGATCCGAATTCATCCCATTGCGGGTGTATGTAATAGTTATACAACGTCATCGAATACTCGAATTCGCTGTAAGTGCGGCCAAAGAAGGGCGATGATTCATCTTCCTCCGCCACATATAAATGCCGCCAGTTATAATATGGTTCGATATCCTGCATCGGGGTGGTTTACATGGCAAAAGTCCGATATAATCCAGACAAATGATCCAAAAAAAAGAGGCTGCCTGCCGGCAGCCTCCCTACTTATTAACCCAATAGGTTTTTTATTGTACGACGATCTTTTCAACGATCACCGCTTCTTTATTTTCGTTGAGCACTTTTACCATATAAACGCCTTTGGCTGACCTGGGGTTCAGGTTGATCCTTTCAGCCTGTGCGCCTTTGGCCACCGATACCGATTTGGTCTGCAGAATCCTGCCGGCGAGGTCGGTCACCACGATGCTGTAACGACCGTCTTTCATATCGTCGAACAGTACGCTGAAGGTATTATTGGTCACTGGGTTCGGGAAGATATGCGGAGCCGAAGCCTGTTCGAGAACGGGCAGTTTGCTGTTCATCATGCTGTACTGGCGTGCAGCATCCGCTTCTTTTTGCAGCAAAAGGTTGCCGTTGGCAAAATCTGAAGCATTGAAACGCACGTCAGATCCTTCCATTTTTACGGCTGCCAGGTCATCGAGTTTCAACTTGTAGTATCCGTCGAATTTTGTTGCACTGGCCACAATGATCATACCTTCTGCATCTACTGCGGCCGCATTGGTCGTATATCCACCGGGAAGATTTTTGATGGCTCCTTTATGCGTGGCGATCCTGGTTTCAGGGTCTATCATAAAAACCTGGTGGTTGGCTGAAATGACATAGAGTTTGCCAAACGCATCGGCTACCATATCACCTCCCCAACTGGAGCATTTATTATGGATGGAAACGGCATTTCCTTCTGCATCGATGATATTGCCAAGTTCTGTGATCACTGGTTTATTTCCGGTACTGAAACGAAGGAATCGGTTTCCGTCGTTACTGAGCGCATAGCCATAACCGTCAGCCCCGATCACCATACGGGTGATATTGAGGGATTCGTCCATTGGGTTGGCCTGTTTCAGCAGGTCTGACCTCAGCGTGTAGAAATGTGGTGTGGCAGATTTTTCGTTCAGGTCGAGCCAGCGCAACTCACCGTTTCGCATTGGCGTGAAGAAAAGTTTATTGCCGTTCGGGTCGAAGGCCGCCGCAGCCACCAACGTTCCTGTCGGGTAATCGGTAGAAGCGAAAATATTGCTGTTTGCAGTGGAGCCCTGGTTGGTTGACCTCTTAGACTGCACATCGGTCATGATGTACCCCGTCTTACTCCTTTCGAATACCGTATTGGTCACTTGCCCGCTGGACAGGTCGACCTGGCGGATATTCATCCAGATGTAGTCATTGGCACCGTCTCCGGTGATGGCAAAGGTTTTATTGCTGTTTTTCCCACTTTGAGCAAAGGCTCCCATCGTTGCAACAATAAAGGCGGATGTAAGTAAAACTTTGTTGTTCATAAGCGATACAATTGACTTGAGGTTAATAATAATCAGTAAAATCAGATTCTAATTTAGCACAATCCGCTGTCAGGAACAATAATTTTTTATGTGCGGTAATTACCTATGGCTTTTTTTACTGATCCATGGCGCAGCAGCCGGTCGCGGGCGAGCGCATAGTCTGTCAACTGCAGTTCTTTCATGAGCATTTTTACGCCCCTGTCGATCAGTTTTTCGTTGGAAAGCTGCATATGCACCATTTGGTTGTCTTCCACTCTTCCGAGCCTGATCATGACAGCCGTAGAAATCATATTCAGTGCCATTTTCTGGGCCGTGCCCGCTTTAAGCCTGGTGCTGCCGGTGATAAACTCGGGGCCCGTGACTGTTTCCACGGGAAAATCGGCCAGTTGGCTTAACGGCGACGCCGGGTTGCAGGTAATACAACCGGTCTGGATACCCCGTTTACGGCACTGTTCGAGTGCGCCGCACACATAAGGCGTGGTTCCGCTGGCAGAAATGCCAATAACGAAATCTGAAGATGATAGGTGAAATTTTTCCAGGTCTTTCCAGCCCTGCTGCCAATCATCCTCTGCAAATTCCACCGCCTGTTGCAATGCGGCCGGTCCGCCGGCAATCACCCCGATCACCAAACCGGGCTCCACCCCAAAAGTCGGGGGGCATTCGCTTGCATCCAGTACCCCCAGCCTGCCGCTTGTGCCGGCCCCGATATAAAAAAGCCGTCCGCCGGCCAGCAAATGGTCGGCCACTGCATCCACGAGGTTTCGAACCTGTTCCAGTGCTGATGCCAGCACATCGGCCACCTGCCTGTCTTCCCGGTTCATGCATCGAAGTACCTCCATGGTATCCATGGCTTCCAGGTGATGGTAAGCGGAAGGGTGTTCGGTGAACTTTTGAGGATCCATTCGGAAGGTTATTGATGATAGGAAACAAGTCCATCCATCGGGTTTTGGATGATCCTGCCCAATTGCAATTCATACGATTGGCACATGTCTTTCAACACGTCACGGAAGATATAGGCTATACTGCCGGTGAAGTGAATGGGCAGTGTCCAGCTTTCACTGTATTTGAAGATATGATGAAAGAAAAAGTCATTAAACCCGTCTTCGATGATATTCTCGATCATGAAATGCCCGCGGTTCTCGTCTAGAAACGAAGCAAAACCCGCCAGGTAACGGTTTGGAAGGGGCTTTTTGTAAACGGAATCCAGGATATCGTGCGGGTTGGTTTGAAATTTGGCATTGAACCGATCCATCAGATCGGGATCAAAGGTGTTGTACATATAATATTGGACCACTTTTTTACCCAGGTATGCGCCACTTCCTTCATCGCCCAGAACATAGCCCAGGCCGGGACTGTTCTTGACGATTTTCTTCCCATTAAAATAACAGGAATTGGAACCCGTACCCAGGATACAGGCAATACCTTTTGAATGGCCGCAAAGCGCTTTGGCAGCACCCATCAGGTCGTGGTCTACCTGTACTTTGGCGGATGGAAAGACGTTTTTTAAGGCATGCCTGACCAGGCTTACGTTTTCGGGATTGCTGCATCCAGTGCCGTAAAAGTAAATCTCATCCGGTTCCTGCTTACCCAATTTGGGCAACAATTCCTGGCGGAGTATATCGATGACCTGCAATCCGGTGAGGAAATAAGGGCTGATGCCCTGCGTGATGATCTTTTTCTTTTTACTACCCCCCAGCAGGCACCATTCAGTTTTAGTAGATCCGCTGTCGGCTATCAGTTTCAATGGCATCCCGTTTTTTGTTTTGAATATTAAGTTATGACAATCTGCCGATTCCATACAAAAAATTAAAGGTAGCCGACAAAAAATTACCTTCGCATCCGTCCGGGCGGCCAAGAAGGTACAGACGGACATGTACACATGAAAAATCGAAAGACACTGAGCATATGGCTTCCCCTTCTGATCAGTCTGAGTATGGTGGGGGGAATGTTTGTGGGATTCAAACTGCGGGACGGCATGCCGGGTATCCCCTTTTTTCATACTGAAAAGCAGCGACCCATCCGTGAATTGCTGGAATTGGTGAACAGGAACTATGTGGATACGGTCAATATCAATGAACTGACCGATACGGCCATCAACGCGATGCTCACCAAACTGGACCCCCACTCCGTTTTTATACCTGCCAGCGATGTGGATGATGTCAATGCAGATATAAAAGGAAGTTTTTCCGGAATAGGCATCGAATTCAATCTTTTCAATGATACGATGCATGTGATGCATGCGATTCAGGACGGGCCGGCATTTAAAGCTGGTGTCGTTCGGGGCGACCGGGTGATCCTGGCGAATGGCAAGCCTGTATCCGGACAAAAATTAAGCCTGGAGCAGATCCGCAACATGATGCGTGGCGAAACCGGCTCGGAAATAACGTTAACGATCATACGAAACGGACAGCGTATCGAAAAGACCCTGACCCGTGGCATGATCCCGGTAAGCAGCGTGGATGCTTCTTTCATGATAGCCGACAGCACGGGTTACATAAGGCTAAATAAATTTTCATCACAGACCTACCGTGAGTTCATGACACAACTGGATGCGCTTACCCAAAAAGGCATCAGTAAGCTGATCCTCGACCTGCGCGATAACGGCGGCGGGGTGCTGGAAGAGGCAATTGAAATTGCCGATGAGTTTCTGAGCGGTGACAAGCTGATCACCTATACGGAAGGAAGGGCATTTCCACGCAAAGAATTCCGCTGCAGGCGGGAAGGTCTTTTTGAAAAAGGAAAACTGGTCGTGTTGGCCGACGAAATGTCTGCCAGTGCGAGTGAAGTGCTGATAGGCGCATTGCAGGATTGGGACAGGGCCACGATCATGGGCCGGCGCACCTTTGGCAAGGGGCTCGTGCAGGAACAATATTCCCTCAGCGACGGTAGCGCGCTCAGGTTAACCATTGCACGCTACTACACCCCCTCCGGCCGAAGTATCCAGCGCCCCTATAACCAGGGAGAAAAGGCCTATTTTGATGAGATCAATCAGCGAGCTGACCACGATAGCAGCCAAACCATAAAAACGAATGCAGATACAGGTCGTCAGTACAAAACCATGGCCGGCAGGATCGTTTATGGAGGCGGTGGCATCACTCCGGATATTTATGTTCCAAGCGACACGACCCGATCAGACAGCAACCTCGTCCGTGTCATCCGGGGATCCATTCCCAATTCGGCGGCTTACAGGATACTGCTGAATAACCCATCGGTCGACAAACAATTTAAAAGTCCGGATGCATTTGTACGAAGTTATTCCATCAGCCAGTCTGATTGGGAAACACTTACCGCGCTAGCCTCAAAAGACTCGATCAGCCTATCTTCCCTGAAACCTAACGATATAGCTTACCTGCAATTAACCCTGAAGGCATCCATTGCCCGGCTGATCTGGCGTAATGAGGGATATTTTGAGGTGTACAGCCAATCCGATAAAGCGATCCAAAAAGCACTGGAATGGCTTAAAAAATAAAAAACCTCCATCGGAGGTTTTTTATCAGCGTTTTTGCCTTAAGCAAGATTGTGATTATTCAATTGGACTTGAATCCTGACGGCTTCAAATAAATATGTGGATTTTGAGATTCAAAAATCATTAATATGTACCCTATTTGTTGTAGTCTGTTAACGTAAAATCCTGTAGTATTTTTACTACATATAATATTTTTTGTAGAAATAAGGTGGGATCTATGGATTCCCGGCTCAGAGTTTTTCCTCATGCTGGCTCCAGTCGAGACCTGTCCTTTCTTCCTCCTCCGAGACGCGTAATGGCGAGATCAGATCCGTCAGTTTCAACAATACCCAGGTGCCTGCAAAAACAAAAATGGCTACACCCACCATGGCCAGAAAGTGAACCACGAATAAATGTGATTCCCCGTAGAAGAGGCCATTTTCAGCAATGGCGGGATTTACCCGGCTGCTGGCAAAAACGCCTGTGAGCAACATGCCTACCATTCCGCCCACCCCATGGCATGGAAATACATCCAGGGTGTCGTCGATGGATGTTTTAGTCCGCCATTCAACCATCAGGTTACTGACTATGCTGGCCACCACACCGATGATAAACGATTGAGGTATCGATACAAAGCCTGCTGCCGGCGTAATGGCAACCAACCCAACAACCGCACCGATACAGGTTCCCATGGCGCCGGGTTTCCGGCCACGTAGGGCGTCAAAGATGATCCAGGTGAAAGCGGCGGCGGCCGAAGCGGTGGACGTGGTGGCAATGGCGATCGCGGCAATATGATCGGCATGAAAAGCCGAGCCCGCATTAAAACCAAACCACCCAAACCAGAGAAGCCCGGTACCCAGCAAAACATAGGTGATCCGGGCAGGGTTATGCGCCGGCTCATTCCGCTTTTTCAGATACAATGCGCTGGTGAGTGCGGCACATCCGGCACTCATATGAACCACCGTACCACCGGCAAAATCCAGCACGCCCAGCCTGGCCAGCAAGCCTTCCGGGTGCCAGGTGGCGTGCGCCAGCGGACAATAAATGAAAACACAAAAAAGAACGATGAAAAGCAGGTACGATGTAAACCTGATCCGCTCGGCAAAAGCGCCGGTTACCAGCGCCGGGGTTATGATGGCAAATTTGAGTTGATAAAAAGCAAACAGAAGAAAAGGGATCGTTGGCGCCAGTTTCCAGGGTGCGCCGCCGATAACACCCTTCATCAGGAAATAGGTCGACGGGTTACCGATCACCCCTCCCTGCGAATCCCCGAAGGCCAGGCTGAAGCCAACCAGTACCCAAACAACCGTTATCACGGCCATACTGATAAAACTTTGCAGCATGGTGCTGAGTACATTCTTTTTATTGACCATCCCGCCATAAAAAAAGGCTAGTCCGGGTGTCATGATCAGAACAAGGGCCGTTGCCGTCAGCATCCAACCCGTATCGGCCGGATCGATGCCAGCCTGCTGAACAGCGCCGGGCAAACCGGGAAAAAGCAGGGATAAGATGATCATGGCTATGATCAACAGAAAGGTAACCAGGGCAAATCTTCTTGACATGTGTTTGATTTTACAATCTTCACAGCAAGCAATCGCTACGAAAATAAATGATTTGTTCCGAAAGGATACATCAATACGTGTGAGAATTCCATCCTGTTGAAAATTTGTCTGATGCTGCCAGGCCGGTTCTTCAACCCAACAATATCAATACATTAGACACGGATCAATCAAAAATCAGCGGGATATAATATTTGTTTACTTTTGCCGGAAACTCAGACACCATGTGGCTTAACAACATACTGGAAACCATTGGGAACACGCCCCTCATTAAGCTGAACAAATTAACCAGGGACCTGCCCTGCACGGTACTGGCCAAAGTAGAATATTTCAATCCCGGTAACTCGATCAAAGACCGTATGGCATTGAAAATGCTTGAAGTGGCAGAAAAAGAAGGAAAGATCAAACCCGGCGGCACCATCATCGAAGGCACCAGCGGCAATACCGGTATGGGTCTGGCACTGGCGGCCTGTGTCAAAGGGTACAAATGCATATTCACCACAACCGACAAACAGTCAAAGGAAAAAGTGGATATCCTGAAAGCCGTTGGCGCCGAAGTAATCGTTTGCCCAACCAATGTTGAACCGGAAGATCCCCGCTCCTATTATAGTGTTTCCAAGAGGCTGGCAACGGAAGTGCCAAATTCCTGGTACGTCAACCAGTACGACAACCTGGCCAACCGTCAGGCGCATTACGAACAAACAGGCCCGGAGATTTGGGAACAGACCGAAGGAAAAGTGACACACCTGGTGGTGGCCACCGGAACAGGCGGTACGATCATCGGTACGGGAAAATACCTGAAAGAAAAGAATCCCAACATTAAAGTATGGGCGATCGACAGTTACGGTTCCTTATTGAAGAAGTATTTTGAAACCGGCGAATTGGATATGAATGAAGTATACCCATACATCAGCGAAGGATTTGGGGAAGATTTCGTTCCGCAGAATTACGATATGCAGTATATCGATGCGTTCACCAAGGTCACGGATAAGGATGGCGCGGTAATGGCCCGCCGGCTGGCCAAAGAAGAAGGGCTGTTTTGCGGTTACAGCGCGGGAAGCTGCATCCAGGGTGTGTATAATTTAAAGGACCAGTTGAAAAAAGACGATGTGGTTGTTTGCATATTCCACGACCATGGAAGCCGCTATGTGGGCAAGGTATATAATGACGAATGGATGCTGGAAAGAGGATTCCTGGACGTGAAATCCTGCCGCGACATAGTCAACAGCCGCAGCCGGCTGAGGCTTATTACGGTAACCCCGGAACAAACCGTAATGGAAGCCATTACCCTGATGAAGAAATATGAGATCGAGAATATACCGGTATTTGATGGCGACAGGAATGCAGGAAGCATATCCGAAAGCGGGTTGTTCGATCATATCCTGCTGAACCATGAAGTGAAGAACAGGCCGGTATCGGATGTGATGGAAAAGCCGTATCCCGTGGTTGATTTCAATACCCCTGTAGAGCGGTTGACCTCCTTTATTACAAAAGAAAACGGGGCTATTCTTACCAGGGATGAAAGCGGCTCATATCACATTATAACCAAATATGACATTATCCAGAGCTTATCGAAATCATAAGAGTCGTTTTTATACGATTCTGCCCAAACCCCATTCCATGCTGCATCAGACCGGTGCAGCATATTTTTTTATACCCTTTCATGGTTGATGGGCTTCGTAGATCTACGATGGCCTGACACGTATCTACACGAGCGTGAATGCAGGGCAATTACGAGCCGAACGGTAAATCCTTCATACTGATAATTGGGCAATAGCGCTCTTGTTATCGCGTTATTAGCATTGCATCTTTGTATCAGAAAGTTTGATGAAGGAAACAAAGTCAGACGATCGAAATCCTGAGAAAAACCAAACGAGTTCTTAACATCCTGAAAAACCAGAAATATCCTTGAAACCCAAAACCAAAACATGTTCATTGAGTAGTTTATGATAATTGCAAGTTTTAAAGACCTATGAAAACCCGATAAAATCCAGTATCTGACAGAAAAAACCAAAACCAAATCCAAATCCTGCCTATGCCGAAAGGCGATGATGGCGAAAGACCAAGAAGAATCCAATATCTGACAGAAAAAACCAAATCCAAATCCTGCCTATGCCGAAAGGCGACGATGGCAAAACCAGATCCAGATCCTGAGAAAAAACCAAAAAAACCAAATCCTGCAGTAGCCCTGCTACCAAGATGAAAAACCAAATGCTCTGAAACCAGGATCAAGACATTTTTACTATAGCGCTCAGCGTGACAGTAAAATCTAATCCTGAAAAACCAAAGCGCTTCGTGTTGGTTAAAAAACTACTCCCGCTTTCCAATAGCGGGAGTTTTTGTTTTTAGACCTGGGTGATGAAGGGTTGAAGAGTTGAAGGGTTGAAAGGTTGAAATGGTTGAGAGGTTGAAAGTTTGAAGGGTTGAAAAGTTGAAAGGTTGAAAGGTTGAAAGGTTGAAGGGTTGAAGGGTTGAAGGGTTGTGGGGTTGTGGGGTTGTGGGGTTGAGGGGTTGAGGGGTTGAAATGGTTGAAATGGTTGAAATGGTTAAGAGATTGAAGGGCTGATTCTTAAAACAGCCAAACGATTTCAACCAGCAAAGCGATTTCAACCTTCAAACGTTTTCAACCAGCAAAGCGATTTCAACCAGCAAAACGTTTTCAACCAGCAAAGCATTTTCAACCAGCGATGCGATTTCAACCATCAAAATGTTTTCAATCAGCAAAGCAATTTCAACCAGCGAAGCGTTTTCAACCAGCAAAGCGTTTTCAACCAGCGAAGCGATTTCAACCATCAAAACGCTTTTCAACCAGCAAAGCAATTTCAACCAGCGAAGCGTTTTCAACCAGCAAAACGTTTTCAACCAGCGAAGTGTTTTCAACCAGCGAAGCATTTTCAACCAGCAAAACGTTTTCAAACAGCAAAGCATTTTCAACCAGCGAAGCATTTTCAACCAGCGAAGCGATTTCAACCAGCAAAACAATTTCAACCAGCAAAGCGATTTCAACCAGCCAAGCGTCATAGCCCCTTCAACCAGCACAGCGCCTGGAACCTTTTTAATACTTAACCTCGTAAATCTACGTATCGTAAACACGTAAGTATCCGTATCAAAAAATCCGTTGATCTACGAGCCCTGCGGTAATTACTTCATCCCGAAAATTGCGCATTGGCACTCTTGTCCAGCCCTCATTTTCGCCCCATCTTTGTGTCAGAAGTTGATTGATAGAAATTAAATATCAGTCATTATCCAAAAATCCTGATAAACTAAAGCTCTTAATATCCTAGTAGAAAAAACCGATCCAATATCAGTCAACTTCTATTTTCTTTGACATACGGCAACTGAACATATTATCCTTATGAAAACCAAATCCAATATCTAAAAGAAAACACCCACTAATCCAATATCCGACAGATTAAAACCAAATCCAGTATCTGACAGAAATCAACAACGAATCCAGTATCCAAAAAGAAAGACTAACACAAATCCAGTATCTGACAGAAAAAACCAAATCCAGTGTCCCACGCCTATGCTGCCAATAACAGCGATGATGGCAACCCTAACAAACCAAACAGGAAATTATTTTTACCATAATGGTAACCCCTTAAGAAAATGATCCCCTGTCGAACCCTAAACCACAAGGTTCAAAAAAAAGATTGGCCCCGACTTTCCAGGCATCATGCTGAGTCGGGGCTTTTTTATTTCCGCCTGTTACCCGTATTTAAGGTACGGCTGTGTTCCTGGATCCAAAGCCCAGTGCCAAATTCTGAATGCTTGTTCTGACAGGTGATCCTGAACGACTGTCATGAAAGGAAGTATTACAAGATTGTACTGACAGAAAATTCTGAAGTATTGTACTGAAAGAAAAACCTGAAACTCTCGCACAGCAGGAGTTCAGGAATCGTAAGGTTTGACTTCATACCAGATAATCAACACTTAACAATCCGCGTTTCAGTAAAAAAAGTAAATCTACGATGCGTGGAATCGTATCTCCCCTATTCAATTTCTCCGTTATTCTACGAGTGCCGCAGTAATTACTTCATCACGAAAATTGCGCATAGGCACTCTTGTACAGGCACCGTTTCCGCCGCATCTTTGTATCAGAGAAATTGATTGATGAGAAATAAAATAATCGTCAATATCCAAATCCTAAAAACTACGTTCTTTTATCCTGTAGAAAAACCGAAACCCAAAATCAATCAATTTCTCTACTTAAAAGCTTAGAATACCAGAACATTCGATCCTACTGAAAACCGTTTAGAATCCAATATCAGAACTGAAAACCCTTTGAATCCAATATCCGAGAAAAAAGACCAAAGAAAATCCGATCCTGCCCCAGCTGCCCATACAGCAAAAGGCGAAAACCAGATCCAGATCCTGAGAAAAAACCAGAAAACCAATTACCTGAAGTAGCCCACAAGGCAACAAGTTGAAAAACCAAAACCGACCAGGATAAATTCATTTTACTATAGCGACAAACGCAAAAGTAAAATCTGATCCTGAAAAACCAAAGCGTAACTTGTTGGTTTAAATCACTACTCCCGCTTCCAATAGGCGGGAGTTTTTCTTTTTAAAGGGGTTGAGGGGATGAAAGGGTTGTTAGGTTGAAAGGTTAAAAAGTTGAAGGGTTGAAGGGTTGAAGGGTTGAAATGGTTAAGAGGTTGAAAGTTTGAAAGGTTGAAGGGTTGAAGGGTTGATTCTTAAACCAGCCAAACGTTTTCAACCAGCCAAACGTTTTCAACCAGTAAAACGTTTTCAACCAGCGAAGCATTTTCAACCAGCAAAACAATTTCAACCAGCGAAGCGATTTCAACCAGCAAAACGATTTCAAACAGCAAAGCATTTTCAACCAGCCAAGCATTTTCAACCAGCAAAGCGATTTCAACCAGCAAAACGATTTCAACCAGCGAAGCGTTTTCAACCAGCCAAGCATTTTCAACCAGCAAAACGTTTTCAACAAGCCAAGCTATTTCAACCAGCAAAACGTCATAACCCCTTCACCAGCACAGCGCCTGGAACCTTTTTAATACTTAACCTCGTAAATCTACGTATCGTAAACACGTAAGTATCCGTATCAAAAAATCCGTTGATCTACGAGCCCTGCGGTAATTACTTCATCCCGAAAATTGCGCATTGGCACTCTTGTCCAGCCCTCATTTTCGCCCCATCTTTGTACCAGAAGTTGATTGATAGAAATTAAATATCAGTCATTATCCAAAAATCCTGATAAACTAAAGCTCTTAATATCCTAGTAGAAAAAACCGATCCAATATCAGTCAACTTCTATTTTCTTTGACATACGGCAACTGAACATATTATCCTTATGAAAACCAAATCCAATATCTAAAAGAAAACACCTACTAATCAATATCCGACAGATTAAAACCAAATCCAGTATCTGACAGAAATCAACAACGAATCCAGTATCCAAAGAAAGACTAACACAAATCCAGTATCTGACAGAAAAAACCAAATCCAGTGTCCCACGCCTATGCTGCCAATAACAGCGATGATGGCAACCCTAACAAACCAAACAGGAAATTATTTTTTACCATAATGGTAACCCCTTAAGAAAATGATCCCCTGTCGAACCTAAACCACAAGGTTCAAAAAGATTGGCCCCGACTTTCCAGGCATCATGCTGAGTCGGGGCTTTTTTTTCCATCCGCACATCTATTTGAGCTAAAAATGAACCATACATATGTTTGGTTCAATATCTGACAACTTCCCCACATCCTGAACCGGCGAAGCCACTTCAATCGCTATCCACTTTTGCGATTATCTTTACGCCATGTTCTTCGGGCCGCATACATTAACCGACAAACTCCCCGGCGTATCGTTTCGCTGGTACCCTCGATCACAGAATTGTTATTTGATCTTGGCCTGGAAGATGAAACGGCAGGGATCACCAAATTCTGCGTTCATCCCCACCATTGGTTTGAACATAAGCGACGTATCGGCGGAACCAAAGCTGTGAACATCCAACAAGTGCAGGATATGCAACCTGATCTTATCCTGGCCAATAAAGAGGAAAATACCAGGGCAGACATTGAATTACTGGCCAAAGATTTCCCGGTCTGGCTCACAGAAGTAAGAAATATATCGGATGCACTGGATATGATCAACGATATCGGCCGTATAACCGGAAAATCGGAGAAAGCCCATGAACTCGCTGCGACCATTAGTACAAAACTCGCAGCAATGCCTGCTTCAGATGACCCGGTTCCCACGGCCTACCTGATCTGGAAAGACCCTTACATGACTGTTGGTGGCGACACCTATATCCATGATATGCTGCGGCTTGCCGGTTACCGGAACGTATTTGCCGGAAGAACGAGGTATCCGGCGGTGACAATCAAAGACCTGGCAGACAGTGGCTGCCGGCTGATCCTTCTTTCTTCTGAACCCTTCCCCTTTCGTGAAAAACATATGCTGGAGCTAGCGGAAGCCCTTCCCGGCACAAGGATCGTTTTGGCTGATGGTGAAATGTTCAGCTGGTATGGTAGCCGTTTACTGAAAGCGCTTGATTATTTGAGGCATTTCAACCCCCAGAACCAGGTATAAGTCATTGAGTTTTCATACCTTCACTTCCTTAATTTTGCAAAAAAACATCATATATGGCCTCTAACAAAATCATCGAATTATTGGGCAAAGATGCCGACAGCCTGTTAAACCACGAGTGTAAGACCATTACAAAGGACCAGATACATTTACCTGGTTCCGGAATGGTGGATGATATCTGGATCAACAGCAACCGGAACAACCAGACGCTTCGTAGCATGCAAGCCATGCTGAATCACGGCAGGTTAGCAGGAACAGGTTACCTGTCTATTTTACCTGTTGACCAGGGTATTGAGCACAGTGCAGGCGCTTCCTTTGCTCCTAATCCGATCTTTTTTGATCCGGAAAATATCGTCAAGCTGGCCATAGAAGGAGGCTGTAACGCCGTTTGTTCAACGTATGGCGTGCTGGGTATCATCAGCCGCAGGTATGCCCATAAGATCCCCATGATGGTCAAGATCAACCACAATGAATTCCTGAGCTATCCCAATAAATACGACCAGGTCATGTTCGGACAAATCAAAGATGCCTGGAATATGGGAGCCACTTCCGTGGGAGCCACCGTTTACTGGGGAAGTGCCGAAAGCACGCGCCAGTTGCAGGAAGTAGCCACGGCCTTTGAAATGGCGCACGAACTGGGTATGACAACGGTACTCTGGTGCTACGTTCGTAACAACGGCTTCAAGGTTGATGGCGTGGATTACAGCACAGCCGCCGATTTCACCGGCCAGGCCAACCACCTGGGCGTTACGATCCAGGCCGATATCATCAAGCAAAAATTACCTACCAATAACGGAGGCTATAACGCCACCAAACATGGCAAAACCAGTAAATTGGTTTACGATAAACTGACCACAGACCATCCGATCGACCTGGCCAGGTACCAGGTTGCCAACTGCTATATGGGCAGGATCGGGCTGATCAACAGCGGCGGGGAAAGCAAGGGCGCAACCGACCTGGCTGAAGCAGCCATGACCGCCGTGGTTAATAAACGTGCCGGTGGCATGGGGCTGATCAGCGGCAGAAAAGCATTCCAGAAACCCATGAAAGAAGGTATCGAACTGCTGAATACCATACAGGATGTGTACATGGATAAAGGCATCACGATCGCGTAAGATGAACGCTTAAGATTTTACCATTCAGGGTTTGAATGAAAAATATGTATACCTTAACCCAGAAAAACTAAACTGCATAGCACTCACTGTAACCTAAACGAACGGCATGAAACACGATGAGGATTTTGATGTCAACCTAACGGGTGAGGAATCGGGCCAGGATCAGGCAAAGCAGAGTTGGTTCAAACGAATCAAAAAAGGCATCCTTACATCAACCAAGGAAAAAAAAGATGCCCCGGAAGGCCTGTGGACCAAGTGCCCGAATTGCAAATACACCTGTACAATATCTGAACTGAACGAAAGCAAATATGTCTGCCCCAAATGCAACTATCATCACCGCATCGGCAGCCAGGAGTATTTTGAGATCCTGTTTGATGACAATGTTTATAAAGAACTGTTCGCTCATATCAAATCGAAAGACGAACTGGGCTTTGTAGACCTGAAACCGTATAAGGCCAGGCTCGAGGAAACCTATGCCAAAACGGATATCCATGACTCCATTACCGTGGCCCATGGAAAAGTAGGCGGAAACGACCTGGTGGTGGCCTGTATGGATTTTGAATTTATCGGGGGCAGCCTGGGCAGCGTCATGGGTGAAAAGATATGCCGGGCTTGCGACTACTGCATTGAACATCAAATCCCCTTCATGATCATCAATAAAAGTGGCGGGGCCAGGATGATGGAAAGCGCCTTTTCCCTGATGCAACTGGCAAAAACATCAGGTAAACTGACCCTGCTGAGCCAGCATAAGATTCCCTATATTTCTTTGTGCACCGACCCCACTTTTGGCGGCACCACCGCCTCATTTGCCATGCTTGGCGATGTGATCTGCGGTGAACCCGGCGCACTGATAGGTTTTGCCGGCCCCAGGGTGATCAAGGAAACCATCAAAAGAGACCTTCCGGAAGGGTTCCAGCGCAGTGAATTCCTGCAGGAACACGGCTTCCTTGATTTCATTGTACACCGTAAAGAACTCAGGGAAAGAATAGCTACCCTCCTGGTCTTATTCAAACACTAGACCTGGAGATGACAAATATCAATCATGGATTTTTTGGCTGTTTCATAAACAAAACATATTTTTAACTCAGTTTTCATAGGGTACGGATTAAAAACGACCGGTGTTTCTACGCCGGTTTTTTTTTGCTGGTAACGTTTCCGGTAATACCCATCCATTAAAACGTCAGAACTCACTATTACGAATACTTGCATCCGTCATATCTTTGCCCATCAAATCAAACCGTTTGGAGATCAGTAACAAAAAAGCCTATCATGAATATTACATAGAAGATTCCTATGTAGCGGGCATTGTGTTATCCGGAACGGAGATCAAATCTCTCAGGGCCGGCCGGGCGAGTTTCAATGATTCTTATTGCCAGTTTCATAAAGGGGAATGCTTTGTTAAAAACCTGCATATTTCTGAATACGCGTTTGGCACATATACCAACCACGAACCGATGCAGGAAAGAAAACTGCTGCTGACCAAACGCGAACTCAGGAAACTGGAAGCCAAGATCAAAGAGAAAGGTTATAGCCTGGTACCGCTCAAGATCTTTTTCAGCGAAAAGGGATTGGCTAAACTGGAGATCGGTTTAGGGAAAGGGAAAAAATATGCGATAAAGCAGGAAAGCATCAAAGCAGGGAGCAAGACCGGGATATTAGGGAAATATAGGATATGAGATTTTACTGAAACGTGAGGGTTGAGGAGTGATGAGTGATAAGTTATGAGTGATGAGTTATAAGTGATTAGTGTTAGGTGATGAGAGATGAGTGGTGAATGATGGGTGTTGAGTGATGATTCTACATTTCTTTATTTCCGAAAATCAACATTCACTGAGGCCCAAGGGTACGTTTACAGCCAAACCCCCGTCGGAAGTTTCTTTGTATTTACTGTTCATATCCAGGGAAGTGTCCCACATGGTTTTGATGACCCCGTCGAGGCTCACTTTGGCATAATCCGGCGTGCTTTGCAGGGCAAGCTGACTGGCCGTGATGGCCTTGATCGCCCCCATGGTATTCCTTTCGATACAGGGGATCTGTACGAGCCCTCCTATCGGGTCGCAAGTCATTCCAAGATGGTGTTCCATGGCGATCTCCGCCGCCATCAGTGCCTGGCGTTGCGTACCACCCATACTTTCTGTCAACGCCGCAGCGGCCATTGCGCTACTCACTCCGATTTCAGCCTGGCAACCACCCATCGCAGCCGAAATGGTGGCTCCTTTCTTAAAAATGCTGCCTATTTCCGAAGCCGTCAGTAGAAATTGTATGATCTTTTCCTCTGAATCGCCGCCGCCAAAACAAATATAGTACTGCAATACGGCGGGTATCACACCGGCAGCTCCATTGGTAGGAGCCGTCACCACCCTTCCGAAAGAGGCATTTTCCTCGTTTACGGAAAGTGCAAAACAACTGACGCAATCCAGGATATACTGAAAATGATGACCGCCTTCCTGGATAGCCGACTTCCAGGATGTATAATCATGATATTCTTTCAAGCCGACCAGTCTTTTATTGAGTGAATAAGCACGGCGCTTGACCTGTAAACCACCTGGCAAATAACCTTCGGTATGACATCCCCGGTACATACACTCCTTCATCACATTCCATATCTCCAGGATACCCTTCCTCGTTTCTTGTTCCGACCGCCAGGCCGATTCATTTTCCATGACCACTTCATGAATGCTCATACCTGTTTTCCTGCACCAGTGCAATAGATCTTCGGATGTATTGATGGGAAATGGTAAAACGACATAAGTCCGGGAGGATTCAGTTTCACCTTCCCGCTTGACGAAACCGCCGCCCACCGAATAATAGGTTTCCGCGATCTTGTCGCCATCAGACAGGGTTGCCAGAAAGGTGAGCGCATTGGGATGAAAAGGCAAAGATTCGCTGTATAAAAATTCAATATCCTCAGCCGGATCGAAATCGATCTCATGCCTGCCGGACAGAATCAATTTTTTCATGTTCCGGATATCCTGTACCCTCGATGGTATATGAGAAACCACCATGGTCACAGGGTCTTCACCGGTCAAACCCATCATGACGGCAATATCCGTTCCGTGTCCGATACCTGTTTTGGCCAATGATCCATACAGCAATACTTCCATACCCGTGACCAGGGATAATTTACCCTGCCTGTCCAAACTCTGCGTAAATAACTGTGCGGCACGCCAGGGCCCAAGTGTATGGCTGCTGCTGGGGCCTACCCCAATCTTGAACATATCGAATATGGAGATCGCTTCGTGTGTCACTGAATATATTATAAGAATGAAAAACCCCGGTGACGGACCGGGGTTAAATGTACCTAAATTATTGGTTCATTAAAGAACATTAAAGAGTTCAATATCAAACTTGAGGTAGGAATTGGCCGGGATGACCGTATTTCCGTTTCCATCGCGGATCTCCTGGCTGCCATAACCGAGGGAAGGCGGGATGAAAAGGGTGATGGCGCCGCCGGATTTCAACACGGCCAGTCCTTTTTGCCATCCAACGATCAGCCCACCCAATGCCAGGGGGATGCCGCCTTCGGTATTGTTGGCATCAAATGCGGTTGTTGATCCGAGCAGGTAACCGGCATATTTCACATAAACCTGGGAGCACACATTTGGTGTGGCGCCGGATCCGGTGCGGGTGATGATATAAGACACGCCACTGGACAATTCCGTTGCGGTCAGTGAATTGGTCAAAAGATAATCATTGATGAACGACCTTTCAGCAGTGGTGGCAGATGCGGTCGCTATAAGGGCAACCCTGCACAGCTTCCTTGACAGGAATTCAAAGGAGAGGTTGCGGATAATAAGATCAGAGAGAGTGTTCTTTTCATGGCTTACGCAGATTACATTATCTGGCTCGCTGCATCTTCCCTGCGCGTTTTTGCTCAACTCTGCATACTGCTCATTCATTTTACCGGAAGCCACAAAGAAATTCAGCGCAGTCAGCATGAACAGATCACGGTGCAGGCTGATGACGGTCACGGTCACCTGCGCATCACATTCGGATATTTTTGCATACCATCTGGGTGACAAAAATAAACCGCCACCACAGAAGCCGCCGCCAGGATCGGCAATCCAACAGCATGGCCATGGAAGCCCCCTCCTCATTTGCCCGAAACCGCTTTCCATTTCCCTGGCACCTTCCCAGCATGCTAAAAACCGCTTCTCCTTTTCCGTCAGCACGCGGCAAAATACTTAATTGGATGTAATCGTTTGTAGCAATACATGAATATATTGCAGCAAGACATATCAGCGCACCATCCATGAAAATTGAACTTCTGATCGCCCCTTACCTCCTGACTTACAAAAACCCTCAGCCTGCAGGATATCGGAACATTCCGTTTTATCTGGAAGATCTGGTTCTTCAACCGAACAAGACAAGGAACTTTCATGCTGCCGGAAAACGCTATCCGGTTTGATTATAACTCAAGGGCCGGGCAAGACGATGCGTTCATCAAATACATCATGGAGCAAAACGAGAAAGATCAAACCCCTCGCCACCTCCGACCTCGAATCCTTTACCATGCTCGGCAAGCAATTCATGAACATTGGTAAACCGTTGATTCTGGAGGGCTTGGGCACGCCGTTTGAAACCAGTTCAAGCGTATGAATTCAAACAAGGCATACCTTATCATAACCCGGTCGACAATACCCTCCGCAAATTAAAAGAGAAGAAACCGCGGAAATCAGTTTTTCCACTCCCCCAGAAAACAGGGTAACAAGAACTGGCTCGCAGCGATCATTGTATTGGTGATAGCCGTTGCGCTTGGATTGCTGTTTTACAGCCTTCGCAGTAAGAAAACGAGTGCGGAAAAACCCGTAGTCCTGCAACAGGAAACCCTTCTCCGTAAAACCGATACCCTGGCGACTGCCCCGGAACAAAAAAAGGTCGACAGCCTGGCTTCCATTCCACCAAAAACAGATAGTTTTTCTTTCAAGGCAGTGATCAGGGAATACAACAATGCCGCGATGGCAGAAAAGAAGCAGGCCCAGTTCAAAACATATGGTTATCAGCTGATGCAGATCAAGGTTGATTCCACGCATTACCTGCTTGCCACGCTTTTCATGAACCCACTGTCCGACAGCACCAGGATCAGGATTCTGAAAATACTATTCGGCGGCAAACCCTATCTGCGTTTGCAGTAAATCAATTTCTTTTATTAGTCCAAGCAGTCATCATTGGTATCTTTGTCACAGCATGTGATCAAAAGAAAAGCGCATATGCATGATAGGCGCGAGCATGGCAACTCTGCCCTTTTGCTGATTCGTGTTTTTCAATGATATGCCTTGTTAATTTTTTAACTGCTTCTGATGTAAGCGGACCTGTCCATACAAAGTTCCACTTTTAAGCGATCTGGACATTTTGCTATTTACCCAGTTCAGATATTTTTTTATACAGGGAATGAACAATCCGCCGAATGGCAGGAAGCAAGATAATATAGTCCGATCAGTTTATCCATGCGGCCGTAGCGGCTGGTATATTCTGCAACATATTCTTTATACACCGATCTTGCTGGCGAGAATATGGCATACCTGATCAGCTTGCTATGAACCCTTTTGCTCAGGCCATTATGCTGTTTAAGGAGTTCAAGGTTTTTTCTGTGGATCACCTGATATGAAGCGAACTTTACTTAAAAATTGCGGTAAGCCTGTCTGCCTTATCGTGATAGATGTGATAATTAAAAAGCACTTATTGCTGCAGGCCACATCGCAGGTCCATATCAGCCGGTGTACATCAGGTCTGTATCTTCTGCTGCTTTCAGGCTTTCGTCAAACAAGCCCGCCTCAAGCAGGCATTTTCTTTTAACAGACAAACCGGTGCCCGTTCCCACACGCAGGTTCTTCAGAAAGTCAACTCATCGTAAGGCTTATCCGAAGGGATCATAAACACGGAATCTTCTTCTTTGATGATCACCAGGATAATGATGGATCCGCCGCAACCCGTCCAGAATATGCCATATCGATCGTCCAGCGCAGAAACTTTCCGTAAACCTCCTCCCGCATATAACCCTGGCCTCATCTGGTTATCGCTGCCAAGGAAACAACACCATAAGCCCCGGCCCGGTTGATCGCGAAGTTCCCTCGCTGCCGCGGCCCCTTTATTCTTTTCATGCCTGAGAACCTGAAACGGCTGTCATGGCCCACCATTTCTTCGATCAGCTTTAATGACCTGTCTTTGAGCAATCATCCACCATGACAGTTCCCAGTTGGTAAAAATCCTGGTTCAACAAACTGTTCAGGCATTCCCTGATGAAACCCTCCGCATTATACACAGGTATGATAACGGAAAAAAGGCCCTGACTGATCAAATCCTCTTTCATAGCTGAAAATTTATCCTTGGCGAAAACCGGCACAGGGTTGGCAAATCGTATCAAATAAAATCAAACCTGTCTGACAGAAGAAAGGTAGATCCTGTTCAGCGGGCCGGCCGGCAACAGCAGCGACAGGCCAACCGGTCACCGGCAACTTTAAAGGTCGCAGACTTCATATCCCGGAACGGACATAACACAAAAAAGCCCCTGGCTACCGACATATGAAATAAGATGCACTATTTGAAATTGCATTACTTTCGCAGCGTTTTTCACCCAATATGCATGCCTGAATAATGAAAAAGATATTCTTAATCACGAAGTTAAAAACGACCAATATCGGGAATGAGGCCTTGTCGCATGAACACATAAAAATGTTCAAGGAATTGTTCCGGTGCCGTGATCAATATCAATGGCTGTCCGGCCGGTTTAGACGGATATTTACCGTCCAAACTATACCAGTAAAGCATCTCATCCAGGCGTTTGAAACCTGGACGGATCATATTGTAAGAAAGATCAAGCAGGAACCTGACGTTCAATTTAAAGCCAATCAGCCAGGTGAAGCGGGCTTGAACAGTTCTTTAAAAGAGACAAATGGAAGTCGGAAGTCAAACCGCTGAAGCGCCTCTATTATTCCTTATTGATCTATTCGAATCAATATAAAGAAAGGGCACGGGTAACTGAAGCAGGCCGACTGGCTGGTTTACAGCGGCGCCGGAGAGGTAAACGACCAGCATGGAAATATCGGCAATTCTCATGTATTGCTCCGCCAACTCATCGAACTGCGCGCATTGCCCAAAAACTGGGCGTAAAACAGCGGCCATCAACCAATCCATCTTTATTCTCACGCCCTCTTCCAGAAACTGGCAGCTCACGTGTACAGTAAGATGGAAAAGATCGTTGTCAGGGGAAATGCATCAAAAACAAGCTCATTACGAACGGCGTACCGGCAAACCTGATCAGCACGGCGCCGGATTCCGCCGTCAATACCATCATCCCTGTTAAAAGTGGAAATGCGCGGTCATCCAACCGGGTGGGCGTGAATTTCCCTTCGTTATCCAAGATCGTGCCTGAAGACATCAGAAAGATCGTGTCGCACCTTCGCCGCAGGTAAGGAACCGGTTTTTTGCACCAATGAGCCGTTAGGATATCCTGATGATCAACCTGCTGAAAGAGGAATTGGGTGTTGAAGCACTGTCGCCCAGCGCTACGTATACAGATTATGCGAAGAAGTTATCCGAGATGGATTTCGTCATCAGCGCACGGGTACATACCAATATGCTTTCCATGGTATCCCATACCACCATCATACCCATTGAAGCGAGTGATTTCAGGTTGGCGGAATTGCCGGAAGCGATTTGAATATCCCCTACCCATCATCAAAGCGCACCAGCCGGGTTGGGTTGAAGAGGTTATTGTAATGGTCGATCAGGATCATGCAGGACAACAGCGTTGTTGACAACTATTACAACAACAGGTTCCGGTGAAACCTGAAAAAAACACCGGATAATGCCATTTGATAAACCAGTATATATCATGATCTCACTCAGTCTGAAACAAAGCCCCATTCTTCATTACCCATCGCATCATCGCAGGTTATTTCCTCCAGTGATGCTCAGCATATGCTTTGACATCCAGTGACGGGTGTAGCTAAATGTCTCACCTGTTAACCATGGCAGAATATATTCATTCCCGCAGAAAAACTCTGCACGCAGATTGCAATTCTTTCATCTCAGGAATAATCTGAAAGTAAAACTGATACCGGTGTAAGCTCAGTCAGGCACCGGAATTGTGATGGGAGCTGTCAAAATCATTGGAATATAATATGTACACGTAAAAGATATCATAAAAAAACCCCGCTTCTTGCGGGTGAATTTTTATCCTGCGGAGAGAGAGGATCTGAATGCCGACGAGATCGTCGGCACCGAGACACGCGGGCGGCGCATCGTCCCCGGCCCCCGGACCTGCACTCTTCAATAAACGCCAGTAGCTCAGGCCTGTTTAAATTTTTAAGTTTTCGCTCCAGTACCATCGCCGATCCTCTGTCTGGCTTTTCAATAAAGCAAAACCAATATCCACGGCTTAGGAAGGTGGTTTCTGTGGCTGTTTCCATACCCAAATTATGCCTCTTTAATCTCTCTGCCACATCAGAACTTTGACCGATGCTAATATCTGTCAAAATTATTGAATATACATATGTACACATAAAAAGCCATAAAAAAACCCCGCTTCTTGCGGGCAATTTATCCTGCGGAGAGAGAGGATTCGAATGCCGACGAGATTGTCGGCACCGAGACACGCGCGCTATGCGGCGGATCGTCTCGGCTCCCCGGACCCGTACTTTTCAATAAATGCCAGTAGCCTAGGCCTGTTTAAATTTTTAAGTTTTCGCTCCAGTACCACCGCCGATCCTCTGTCTGGCTTTTCAATAAAGCAAACCAATATCCACGGCTTATACGGCTCTGTGGTTGTTTCTATACCTAAATTATGCCTTCTTTAATCTCTCTGCTACACATCAGCACTTTGACTGATATAATATTCGTCAAAATTATTGGAATATAATATGCACACATAAAAAGCCATAAAAAAACCCCGCTTCTTGCGGGGGTGAATTTTTATCCTGCGGAGAGAGGGATTCGAATGCCGACGAGATTGTCGGCACCGAGACATGCGCTATGGCGCATCGTCTCGGCCCCCGGACCCGTACTTTTCAATAAACGCCAGTAGCCTAGGCCTGTTTAAATTTTTAAGTTTTCGCTCCAGTACCATCGCCGATCCTCTGTCTGGCTTTTCAATAAAGCAAACCAATATCCACGGCTTATATGGCTTCGTGGCTGTTTCCATACCCAAATTATGCCTCTTTAATCTCTCTGCCACATCAGCACTTTGACCGATATAATATCTGTCAAAATCATTGGAATATAATATGTACACGTAAAAAGACATAAAAAAACCCCGCTTCTTGCGGGGCAAATTTTTATCCTGCGGAGAGAGAGGGATTCGAATGCCGACGAGATTGTCGGCACCGAGACATGCGCTATGGCGCATCGTCTCGGCCCCCTGACCCGTACTTTTCAATAAAATGCCAGTAGCCTAGGCCTGTTAAATTTTTAAGTTTTCGCTCCAGTACCATCGCCGATCCTCTGTCTGGCTTTTCAATAAAGCAAACCAATATCCACGGCTTATATGGCTTCGTGGCTGTTTCCATACCCAAATTATGCCTCTTTAATCTCTCTGCCACATCAGCACTTTGACCGATATAATATCTGTCAAAATCATTGGAATATAATATGTACACATAAAAAGCCGAGCAAAAAAACCCCGCTTCTTGCGGGGTGCAAATTTTTATCCTGCGGAGAGAGAGGATCTCGAATGCCGACGAGATTGTCGGCACCGAGAGACACGCGGCTATGGCGCATCGTCCGGCCCCCGGACCCGTACTTTTCAATAAATGCCAGTAGCCTAGGCCTGTTTAAATTTTTTAAGCTACCCAGTACCACCGCCGATCCTCTGTTCGGCTTTTCAATAAAGTTAAACCAATATCCACGGCTTATATGGCTTCCGTGGCTTTTTCCATACCTACGTTATGCCTCTTTAATCTCTTCTGTTATTATCAGCACTTTGACCGATATAATATCTGGCCAAAATTATTGGAATATAATATGTACACATAAAGCCATAAAAAACCCCGCTTCTTGCGGTGAATTTTTATCCTGCGGAGAGAGAGGGATTCGAACCCCGGACCTTTACTTCAGTCAACGGTTTTCAAGACTGCCGCAATCGACCACTTGCCATCTCTCCGCGGCAAAAGTAAGGTTATTGATTTTTTCATAAAAAAATTATTCACCCTTTTCCGGATTTTTGTTTCACGACCACCAGGTCTGCCAGGGCTACCGTCAGCGGCATGATCCCCACTTGCAAAAGGGCTTTTCTTCGAATTTTCTCTGACCAGGCCAACCTGCCTGTTCTGTTTCATCTTACCCGGTATCGCCTACCTCACTTCTCCTGCAATTTCATCAAATCGTTCATCCAGCTTTTTCTGCCTTTTTTCAGACTGCATCTTTTCCTTTGCCTGAATAACACAAGGATTGTATCATCCCAATGACCTCTTCCTTATCTTCAGCTTTTCTCCATTCGATCACCAGGGCTTTAATCTGCGCTCCAGGTCGCGCAGATACCGTAACTTATCTTCCGTGACCTTGTTTTGAATCCTGATCCGGTCCATTTCCTGCCGATGCCTTTCTTTGTCCATCACCAACTGCATTCTCCTTTTCAGCTTTTCATTTTCTTTCAGCAAAATATCAAGCTTCTTTTTATCTTTTTCGAGCTGCTGCATATCCTGCCGGTCGAATCAGCCAGTTTATCCAGTTTGAAATGGCTTTCATCCACCAGCGCCTCCTGGCACGCATAATGAGCCTGGCATCCAGGCCGATCCTTTCAGCTATGGAGAACGTATAAGAACTACCGGGCTTGCCTACCTGCAAACGATAGAGCGGCAGCAGGCTTTTTCATCAAACTGCATGGCGCCATTCATGATGCTGGTGAATTTCTGCACCATCACCTTAAGATTCAAGTAATGGGTGGTAAATGATTCCCATGGTATCGCTTACGGGCCAGTTCTTCCATGATCACTTCGGCAAAAGCGCCGCCCAGGGTTGGGTCACCGGCATGCTCCAGTTCATCTATGAAAACAAGGTTTTATTCGTACGCTCAAGAAAATGTTTCATGTTCTTCAAATGCGATGAATACGTACTCAATTCAAATTCCAGGCTTTGCGTATCCCCGATATGGATCATGAGTTGCTTAAAAATGCCCATGCGATATCCGCTGGCAGGCACCAGCAATCCGCTTTGCATCATTACCTGAAGAAGACCCACCGTTTTCAATGTGACCGTCTTTCCTCCCGCATTCGGTCCGCTGATGACCAATATCCTGTTTTCGGCATCCAGCTTGATATTCACGGGCACAGTAGGCTTCCCGGACGGATGGTTATACAAATACAATAATGGATGGCGTGCATCATACAATTCAACATGGGCCTGATCGGTCACCAGGGGCAAATTAGCGCCGATATCCACTGCCAAACGAGCCTTCGCCCTGATAAAGTCATACCCTCGATACCCGGTAATACCCGTTCAACACCTCTGCGTACATACCTACCTGTTGCGGTAAGGGCCCTCAATATCCTGTTCACTTCTTCATACCCGCCAGTGTTCCGTTATTCAGATCGGCATTTTCTTCCGGCTCGAATAAACTTTGTCTGCTGACCGTCACTTTCCGCAGGCGATTACCCTTTGACCATGCGCTTTTGTTCGGCAAAAACGGTACACCCTTCGTCCGTTCGGACATAAAACTCTTCGATAGTCGGCGAGATAACCCTGCTTATTGAGCCTCGATACGATACGATCGAAGACCCTGCGCAGTTCCTGCCGCTTGCGGTAAAGGTCCATCCGGATCTTCGATAGTTCACTCGCGTTGTCGCGCACTTGTCCATTTTCATCCAGCACCTCATCGATCAATTCACGGATCGCCTTTTCGAAATAAAGATTTTGAATGACCTGCGCCAGTCCGGGAAAATATCCTCGCTCCGCATCAAACCAACGGAATATATTCGGCATTTTTCCGATAATCGCCTCACCTGCATAAATTGTTCACCTCGTTAATGTTGCACCGGGTATGGACAACAACTTCAGTTCGCGGCTGATATTCGTGGTAAATCATTGGGGAAATACTGTCCGGATTGAAGGATTATCTTGCATTCATTCGCCTGGCAGTTCCCCTATCTATAAACTCTTTTTCGGGTATGTATCCGGATCGAAAGGCCCTTTCCTTACCCTGTTCTGTGCGGGCATGATTGGCAAGCAACTGCCTGATCTTATCAAACCTCCAGCTGAAATAACGTCGATTCAGGAAAAGCCTCATATAATTTAAAAAGAAGCTGCAAAGATAGGATTAGTTGATTAGTTGAGTGTTGAAGGGTTGAAGGGTTGAGGGGTTGAGGTTGCGGGGTTGAAGGGTTGAGGGGCCGAAGGGTTGAGGGTTGAAGGGTTGAGGGGTTGAGGGGTTGAAGGGTTGAAGGGTTGAGGGGTTGAGGGTTGAAGGGTTGAAGGGTTGAAGGGTTGAAGGCCGAGCGTTTAGGAGGATTCTTAACGACTTTCATCAACTTTCAACGACTTTCAACGACTTCAACGATTCCCAACGATTTCCAACGATTCCCAAATTTCCTAATCACTTTCCTGATCTGTAACTCCTCCCAATCCGTTAAAATGTCTTTTTCGCGGGT
Organism: Ferruginibacter sp.; assembly: GCA_046329695.1. Lineage (GTDB taxonomy): Bacteria > Bacteroidota > Bacteroidia > Chitinophagales > Chitinophagaceae > Ferruginibacter. The sequence continues at coordinate 48,725 of JAXLUE010000002.1, read as the reverse complement.
AAAGATCAATGAATCATCTGAGCGGATGACAATTTCTGCCGTTGTGTAAACGATATTACTATCTAACAGGTGCCCACCGATACAATGCCCGGTGCTATCGGCCACCACAATATGCAAATGAGAGCTGCTTTGATACTGTCCCGGAGAGTCCAACGATCTCGAAATGGCCATTCTCCGTTACCAGCCGACTGGTTGGCAAAGAATATGGTATTGAGTAAGGCTTCCGGCACACGGCGATCCAGCCTGCGGCTATTTTTTCGACAAAACTGCTGATCTCTTTTTCAGATCGGCGCCCGGTTTCAGACGTATGGCATAGGTTTGCATATGATTTTTTTGAGGGTGATGACTGACGGCAGCTATCATGTAATAAGAGCAATCCAAATAACAGGGTAAATACAGATTAGCGCTCGGAAATTGGTGAACACGCCAGTTAATAAAGTGTTTTGAAAGTGTACAATAAAGATAATTCGGTATGAACGAGTACATAAAAACAGATCCCGGATTGACAAAAAGCAATCGCCACTCTTGGTAATGGTTGCTTTTGTGCACGGAAGCCATATTCAGGATGGTTGACGGGGTCATTGAAGTAAATAGCGGATATAAAGGCGGACATAATTTCAACCCCGATTATGAATCGGTCTGTTCCGGCACCACCGGGTACGCGGAATGCATACAGGTCATTTTTGACCCCGGCAAACTGAGTTATGACCGCCTGCTGGAAATATCTCATGCACGACCCCACAACCCTAAAACCGACAAGGAAATGACATGGGAACTCAGCAGAAGCGTGGTGCTTTACCAATGATGACCTGCACATTCGCTGAAGCTTTGTCTATGATGAAAAAGCTGGAAGCTTCCGCATCTTCAAAAATCCCATTGCATTCACACTGGAGCTATTTAAGCAATTCTATCCTGCCGAATCATACCACCAGGATTATTACAGGCTGAATGGCCGAGCTCCCTATTGTCAATACGTCATCCGCCCCAAAGTGGAAAAATCTTAGAAAAATCTTCAATAAATGTTGTAAATGAGTGGTTAAATAAAGCATGGGAACGAGTGGCTGACTGAAGAAATTTATTTTGACGCATATCATTGTAATACAAATACTTAAAAGTCATGCCTCAATAATTAAGTCATTGAACCCGGCAAAAATCAATGCCGAAAAAATTTTTAACCGGATATTTGCATCTCTTCGGCAATTTTGTCTAATTTTACATCACGGCTCATCCTTGAGTACGCTTACCTCCTAATTCCATTGAAACCCGCACTTTTATCCTGGATAAATCCAGATAACGTTTACTCATAATTTCTTTATACTCTCTTAATATCCTCCCCGAAATACTGCTATCCTTTCCTGTGAGCTATTTTTTCACCTCTCAACTCAAGAAAAATGCTTACAAATTTTACCCGAAAAGTAACGGCAGTTGCTCTCGCCTCAGGCTTGATTGCCTTTTCTGCCTCTGCTCAAAACAGCATCAGGCCCTACACACAAGTGTATTCTGAAAACCTGAAAGGTGGTTGCGCCATGTTTGGCAACACCTCGATGCACATTATCGACAACAATGCGGTAAACCTCGTTAAAATGAACGAGAACAGCAACCCGAACAACGGACAGGGTGGTCTTGGTTTCACGCAGTATGGTAATGACAACCAAAACATGCAGTTTGTCAAGATCGACAACAGCACTACCGGCATTTATAATGCCAGTTCATCCGACCTTATTCTGCCTGCAGGCGTCAACACTATCAAATTTGCCCGCCTGTACTGGGGTGGCCGTATCCTGGCATCAGCCATGACCACCACACCTGACACCCTGAGGAAATTAAAGATCCGTAAGGGAAATTCAGGCAATTATTTCGACATCCTGGCCCCTTCTTCCAATGTAGACATGTTCAATGTAACCACTACGGAAAGGATCTACCAGGCATATGTAGATGTAACAAACTTCATCAATAACAATGGCGCTGGCACCTATACCGTTGCCAATATACCCGCAACTGTCGGCGCCGTATCCGGTGGCGGTCGGTATGCCGGTTGGAGCCTGGTGGTAGCTTACGAAAACCCTACCCTCAACTACAACAGCGTGCGCGTATACGACGGATACTCACAGATATTTAATTCCGGCGCCGGCCCGGTTACCCAGTCTGTTACTTTAACAGGCCTGAACGTACCGAATAACGTACTCGCGGCTGATGAAGCCGTCATGCAAACAATGGCCTGGGAAGGTGACGGTAACCTGGGATCTTCCACTTCCAATCCATTGGGTGATTACATCCGTATCAATAACGTAGCCGTTAGCAATGCCGTTAACCCGGTAACCAACTTCTGGAACGGAACCATTTCGAAGAACGGTGCTTTTGTAACAACCAAGAACCCGAATTATTCTAACCAGATGGGTATCGACATCGATGAGATATCTGTAGGTACCGGTTATGGTATTCAGCCGAATGCCACCAGCGTTGTGGTGCAGTTTGGTACTGAAGCCGACCAATATTTCCCCAGTGTATTTTCTTTCTGCATACGTATGAAGGAACCGCTGGCCAGCCTTGAAAAGAGCGTATCGGATGCAAGCGGTAACGGATATGCCGAAGCCAATGAGATACTCACTTATACACTGAGCGGTTCAAATCCCGGCCCCGGTGCTGCATATAACACGGTGATCGTGGATTCACTGCCCCTGAACGTAACGTATGTTGCAGGAAGCCTGGAAGTGGTGAATGCCGCTGGTGTTACGGCTGGTTTCCAAACAGATGCCGCCGATACTGATGCCGCATTCTTCGGAACAGCGCCCAATGGCCGCAAATATGTAAAATTCTTTATCGGAAACGGCGCAACCGGTACAACCGGTGGTATCCTGCCTGCCGGAACCGATGGCGATTTCTCCCTGAGGTTCAAAGTAAAAGCAGGCGCCATCCCTGGCACCATCATCAATACAGCCAGGCTGGTTGTTAATTCACAGGCCGGCGATAATTTCACCGATGACGGAACTGCAGTGATCGGAGAAGCTGGCGGACCGGTACCAGTTAAACTGTTAAGCTTTACCGCTAATAAAACAGGCAATAACACACTGGTTAAATGGACCACTGAAATTGAAATAAACAGCGATTATTTTGAAGTACAACGCAGCGAAGACGGATTGAATTTCATCAATCGCGGCAAAGTGTACGGACAAGGTAATTCAACCGTGCGTAACAACTACAGTTATTCAGACCCGCTGAACAGCCAGGCGCCCATCGTATACTACCGCCTGAAAATGATTGACAAAGACGGAACATACGCCTACTCCAAGATTGTGGCGATCAAACTGAACGGCACTCTGAACGACGATGCATTCAGCGTTTATCCGAACCCGTTTGTTAATAACATCAAACTGATGGTTAACACAAGCGCCGACGGACTGGCCCGCATACGTGTCATATCTTTCGATGGCAAAGAGATGATGAACAAGACCGTGGGCGTTCAAAAAGGAAATAACATCATCGTTCTGTCTGAATTTGGAAACATGTCCAGCGGAAGCTATATCCTGGAGCTGACCACATCGGATGGCCGCTACACCAGGAAGATTGTTAAAAACTAATTCATTGTTTGTTTTTCTTGAGAATAAAGGCTGCATCTTCATGCAGCCTTTTTCTATTAGGCAAAGATCCCGGAGAATGTTAAACCGGGACGGGCCTATTCTTTACGGACGCGCCTGAGTTCAAGCATGTTCAGGCTGTTAGGAGACATCCCCGAAACTTCTTTTCTTACGAGGTGCAGTACCTGGTCGTACCACAGGGGAATGACCGGAGCATCCGACATCACCATACTATCCATCCGGTGATACAGCACATATCGAAAACTAGCCGAAGGTTCAGAAACTGCCTGCTCATACAACCGGTCAAACAGCGGGTTGTTATACCGGGTATAATTCGGGGGAGCCGGATTCTTACTGTAAAAAACACTCAGGTAATTTTCTGCATCAGGATAATCGGCGATCCAGCTTCCCCGGAAAAACGGGGCGCCTGATGTGGCCATTTTATCCAGCAAAACAGTTTTCTGAACAACTTCAACTTCTGCAGGTATGCCGCAATCCTGCAGTTCATGAACCAGGTAAGAACCCAGTGACGCATAGTTGGGAACGGTCAGCAGTTTGATCACCTGCATTGGGCGGCCACGGGTACCATATCCAGCGGATGACAGTAACTGGCGTGCAAGATCGGGCCGATAGGAGAACCCTGTTTCCGAATGAAGCGTAAATGAAGGCAATCCCGGAGGCACAAATCCCCCTTCAGCAGCAGTACCCACTGAATTACGCAGGTACATCAACATCTTTTTCCTGTCGATGGCATACCCGATGGCCTTCCTCACCCTGATATCCGACAATGGATTATTCAGAGTATCCGTTACCGTGAGTATGCCCAGGTATTCAATATTCAGGTATGGACATGTATTCAACGCAGCGGTCTGCTCCCACCCTTTTTTAAGCCTGCCCGTTTTAGTGAGCAACTGGTCTTTGACCGAGGCATCAAGATCATTGATAAAATCCAGTCTTCCCTGCCTGAATTCCAGGAATTCCGTCAGCTTGCTGTCATAAAAATTGATCCTGATTCCCTCCAGGTATGGCAGAGCCCTTCCGAGGCTGTCGCGCTCAAAATAACGGGGGTTGCGGCTCATGATCAATGCTTCCTGTTCATGCCACCTGACCAGCCTGAATGGCCCCGTACCCACGGGGTGGCGCCCGAAGTCCTTTCCATACGCTTCCACTGCTTCTCGTGGCACTACCGAACAATATTTCATACTAAGGATTCCCAGGATGGGTTGAAAAGGCTTTCGGAGCCTGATTTCAAACGTGGAATCATCGATCACATTAAATGGATGCAGACTATCTAACCTGTCGTGAAATATCCAGGCACCCGGGCTTGCAGTAGACGGATCGATGATCCGGTTCAGGCTGAACAATATGTCGGCCGATCTCATCAACCTCCCCTTTCCGCCGGGGAAACACGGATCATCGTGAAAATAAACATCCGCCCTCAATTGAAACATGATCGTCAACCGGTCATCACTGATCTTCCAGGACCTGGCAAGTGATGGACGGGGTCGCATCGTTTCATCCACTTCAACCAAAGTATTATACAACTGGTGTACAGGCCACATGACCGATTGGTTCCTGGCAAAGGCAGGATCCAGGCTGGCAATCCCCGTTGTTTCATTATAGCGGAATATGCGACTGTCATCATCAACATTGATGCGGCATGATGATGCAAACCATACCGCGCAGAGCAATAAGAACCTTATGTGCCTGAATAAATTCATAGATGCCAGTCCAATTTAGGTATCCGGTCATGTAATCAATGAACAGAGGAGCCTGTTTCTTCCTACATTTATGTCAAATATAAACTGAAATGATTGCTCGCCGCCCGGTATGCCTGTTTGGCCTGTTCATGATATTCCTTCTACCTGTTTCGTTAAACTCCTGGGCAGGTCCCGGACTGGATTCGCTGCCCTTCACTCACGCCGATACGCTGCGGGGCACAAATGGCCCCGGAAGATTCTGGTGGAATGTTTTACGGTACGATATCACCGTTGAGCCCGATTATGGAAGGCAATACATTAACGGCACCTGCATTATGACGGTCAGTATGCTGAAGGATATGCCTGCAACGGAAGCTCAGGTGGATCTGCAGACGCCTATGGAACTGTCTGCCGTAACGGTAGATTATGCTCCGGCCACATTCCGCCGAGACGGCAATGCCTATTTCATCACATTTCCCGCTGCAACCAGGGGCCAGCTACACAGCATTCGGTGTGAATTTCGCGGAAAACCCAGGAAAGCCGTTACACCCCCCTGGGACGGAGGCTGGATCTGGGCAAAAGACAAGGCCGGAAATCCCTGGATGTCGGTGGCCTGCCAGGGACTGGGAGCGAGTGTTTGGTACCCATGCAAGGACATTCAGTCAGACGAACCCGACAGCGGGGCGATACTTCGTATAATCGTTCCTGATAGCCTGACCGCCGTGGGTAACGGAAGGCTGGAATCGGTCCAAAAACTGAATAACGACAGAACACAATACAATTGGAAAGTCAGAAACCCGATCAACAATTACAACATCGTGCCTTATATAGGCAAATACAGCCATTTCAACGAAGTATACAACGGCGAAAAAGGCCCGCTTGACCTGGACTACTGGGTAATGACATATAACAAAGACAAAGCTGTCAAACAGTTTGCGGATGTAACCAGGATGCTCAGGGCCTTTGAATACTGGTTTGGCCCTTATCCGTTTTATGAAGATGGATACAAGCTGGTGGAAGCGCCGCACCTGGGCATGGAACACCAAAGCGCCATTGCTTATGGCAACGGATACCAGAATGGTTACCGGGGCAGTGATTTATCGTCAACCGGCTGGGGCCTGAAATGGGATTTCATCATTGTGCATGAAAGCGGGCATGAATGGTTTGCCAACAGCATTACCACGGCCGATATTGCAGACATGTGGGTACACGAAGGCTTTACCAATTACAGCGAAACCCTGTTTACCGATTATTATTACGGAAAGCAGGCGGGCACCGAATACGTGGCGGGCATCCGCAAACAAATTGAAAACGACATCCCCATTATCGGTCCATACGGCGTGAATAAAGAAGGCAGCGGCGACATGTATTACAAAGGCGGGAATATGATCCATTATATCCGCCAGGTTATAGGTGATGATGAAACATTCAGGAAACTGCTCAGGAAGGTGAATAGTGAATTTTATCACCGGATTGTTACCACAGAAGACATTGAAACCTTTATCAGCAAGGAATCCGGCATATCTTTCCACTCGCTCTTTGACCAGTACCTGAGAACAACAAATATCCCCGTTCTGCAATGGGCCAAAACAAAAAACTCGATCCGTTACCGATGGGATAATGTGGTTGATGGATACGACATGCCTGTTCAAGTGAGCACCGATTCTGCCACAGGCACAATGAGATGGATAAAACCAACGGCAAAATGGAAAAAGATCAAATTGAAAAAAAGCGATGCATTGACCGCGCAATTGTTCGCCGATAAAAATTTCTACATAAAAACGGAGGAAATAAAAAAACCATAAAAACCCGGTCAATCCTGGCACTCCAGCTGACCAGGCACGCAGGCGTCAGCCAGGTTACCCGATGACAGCCTGCCCGCCGCTATAAAACGTGCCTTATAATAATCCTCTTCCAGCCGGCTGATCGTAACGCCTTCGTTGGTGCTTGAATGAACAAAATAGCCATTCCCCAGGTATACACCAACATGGCTTACGCCACCGCGGGTATTAAAGAACACCAGGTCGCCTTCCTGCATACTTTCTTTGGACACCGACTGGCTGTACTGGAACTGTTCCCTGGCCGTGCGCGGTAGTTCCTTTCCGTATACGTCCATATATAAGCGACCCGCAAATGCGCTGCAGTCGATCCCCTTACGGGTATGACCACCATAACGGTAACGTGTACCCCACCATTCATCAATGAACCTGTATAAGGAAATATTACTGACGGACTCCACTTCCCTGTTGAGCATCAGGGCATATTTGAACTGAACCGAAAGGCATTGTTCGATCGGTTGAGAAGACGTATTGATAAGCGCCGGGGTTTGTTGAAATAAAACCGGGGTATTCACGGAAGCAGGAACGGCCTCTGAAGCCGATGCCCCACCGGTGATTTCTATATTGTCAATGAAACGGGGTTCCCGGCTCTCAGGTAAGCTGTTCTCTAACCTGGATAAACGGGAGTGTATCTGGGCACGTACCTCTGCAGCGGGGATCAAAACCCCAGTCAGCAGTAAACACATGTAGCAAAAGTTTTTCATACGTCTAATTGTTTTATACGTATGTATGACTTTGGGCTGATGAGTTAAATTCTTCCTGGATTTTTTCTATCGTAATGATTATCAATTCCTACCTATCAATCCTGTCCTACAAATAATGAATAAATATAATCCTTCCTTCCGGCTGCAAAGTTAAGCAAAAACGGCATGGGATTCAAACCTAATTTTCTTCACCCGAGCCCTGCTATTGTGGAAAATGCAGGGCTTTTCAGGCCCGCAAATAAGCGATATTTGCAGACCGTACCGGCGGTTGCCACCGATCCGGCACGGTTAACAGGATCATACGCATGCAATTTTCCCATTTACACGTACATACACAGTTTTCATTACTGGATGGGGCTGCCTCCATCAAAAGTCTGTATAAGAAAGCAGCAGCCGATAATATGCCAGGACTGGCCATCAGCGATCATGGCAATATGTTCGGGGTGTTTGAATTTGTAAAGGAAGCCTATAATAATAAGGATGAGAACGGCAAGCCTAAGGTCAAACCCATTGTTGGCTGTGAATTTTATATTACACAAGACAGGACACGTAAAACGTTCAGTAAAGACGAAAAGGACCCCCGTCATCACCAGATACTGCTGGCCAAAAACGAAACCGGTTATAAAAACCTGGTAAAACTGACATCCCTGGGCTATATCGAAGGTATGTACTCGAAATACCCGAGAATCGACAAGCAACTGATCCATAAATACCATGAAGGGCTGATTGCCACAACCTGTTGCCTGGGCGCACTTGTACCCCAAACCATCCTTAAAAAGGGTGAGGACGAAGGCGAGAATGAATTCAAATGGTGGTTGAACATATTCCAGGAAGATTACTACGTTGAATTGCAACGTCATGGGATACCCGAACAAGACAAGGTGAATGAGGTACTCCTGAAATTCGCCAAAAAATACAACGTTAAAGTCATTGCCAGCAACGACAGCCATTACGTTGATCAGAAAGATTTCAATGCACACGACATCCTTCTGTGCATCAATACCGGTGAAAAGCAATCGACACCGGCCCTGCGGGAATTTTCAGACGATGATGTATCGGTAAAGAATAAACGCTTTGCATTTCCAAACGACCAGTTTTACCTGAAGACGACGGGTGAAATGAGCAAGTTGTTTGAAGACATTCCCGATGCCATCGCTAATACCGGCGAAATAGTCGATAAGGTTTCCCTGCTCGACCTTAAAAGGGACATTTTGCTCCCCCACTTTGTGGTTCCTTCCAATTTTAAATCTCAGGACGAATACCTGGCCAGTATTACCTGGGCCGGGGCCGCCAAGAGGTACCAGGTACTTACTCCAGAAACGGAAGAAAGGATCAGTTTTGAACTGGGGGTGATCGAGAAAATGGGGTTTGCCGGGTACTTTCTGATTGTGAGCGACTTTATCCGTGCCGGTCGGGAAATAGGCGTATTCGTTGGACCCGGCCGTGGATCGGCGGCCGGAAGTGTGGTGGCCTATTGCATTGGGATCACCAACATCGACCCCATCCGGTATAACCTGCTGTTCGAAAGGTTCCTAAACCCAGAGCGGAAGTCGATGCCCGATATCGATACCGATTTTGATGATGAGGGGCGCCAGCGTGTCATTGATTATGTGGTACAGAAATATGGTAAGAACCAGGTGGCGCAGATCATCACTTATGGTACCATGGCCGCAAAATCCAGCATTGCTGATGTGGCCCGTGTCATGGACCTGCCCATTGCCGACAGCCGGGCCCTCACCAAGCTGGTACCGGAAAAACCGGGCATTTCACTCAAAAGGGTACTGCACGCACCGCTGACTGATAAGGAAGCGAAAGACGGCGAAAAATCGCTTACGGATAAAGAACAACTGATCGCGGACGACCTGGAATCGGTTAAAAAAATACGCGAGATCTATCATGGGTCCGACCTGTTAAGCAAGATCCTCCATGAAGCGGAAGTGCTGGAAGGATCTGTAAGGAATTCCGGCATTCACGCGGCAGGCATCATCATCGCTCCGCAGGACCTGACCGACCTGATACCGGTTGCCACATCAAAAGAATCCGACCTTTGGGTAACACAGATCGAGGGTGGGGTCATTGAAGAAGCCGGTGTCATCAAAATGGACTTCCTCGGCCTTAAAACGCTGAGCATCCTCAAAACAGCCCTGCAACTGATCAAACAGAACCACGGCGTCGAGATCGACATCGACACGATCCCGCTGGATGATCCCACAACTTACGAACTATATCAGCACGGCGATACTAATGCAACTTTTCAGTTTGAAAGTCCGGGTATGCAGAAATACCTGCGCGAACTCAAACCCGATAAATTCGATGACCTGATCGCGATGAACGCCCTGTACCGCCCGGGCCCACTCGCCTACATACCGCAGTTCATTGCACGTAAGCATGGCCGTGAGGCTGTACATTACGACCTCCCTGAAATGAAGGAATTTCTGGAAGAAACTTATGGGATCACGGTTTACCAGGAACAGGTCATGCTGTTATCGCAGAAATTGGCCGGCTTCAGCAAAGGCGATGCGGACGTACTCAGAAAAGCCATGGGTAAGAAACAAATCGCAGTGCTGAACAAGATGAAAGTTCAATTCATCGAAGGAGCTACCGGCAAGGGACACCCGAAAGACACGCTGGAAAAAATCTGGAAAGACTGGGAAGCATTTGCCCAATATGCATTCAACAAATCGCATTCCACCTGTTACGCTTTTGTGGCTTATCAAACGGCTTATTTGAAGGCCCACTACCCCAGCGAATATATGGCGGCCGTGCTGAACCATGCCGGCAGCATCGACAAGATCACTTTCTTCATGGAAGAGTGTAAACGGATCGGCTTAAAAGTGCTGGGGCCAGATATCAATGAATCGCAAAGTGGTTTCGCCGTCAATCGCAAGGGCGAGATCCGTTTCGGATTCAGCGGACTGAAGGGTGTCGGCGAATCCGCCATTGATCATATCATTGAAGAAAAAAGCAAGCACGGTCCGTTTAAGAATATATTTGATTTTGTAAAAAGGGTCAACCTCCGGGCCGTCAATAAGAAATCGATGGAGAGCCTGATCTACAGCGGAGCCTTCGACTGTTTCCCGGACTACCACCGTGCCCAGTATTTTTACCAGGCGCCGGGCGATGTGGTTACACTGGAGAAGATCCTCAAATTCGGAGCGGTATTCCAGTCTCAATCCGCCAGTTCCAGCAATACGCTCTTCGGCGACCTGCAGATGCCCGAGATCGTTCCACCTAAAATTGCACCATGTCCGCCCTGGCAGCTTGTGGAACAACTCGATTTTGAAAAAGAGATCACGGGCATGTACATCAGCGGACATCCCCTGGATAATTTCCGGTTTGAACTGACACATTACCATATCACTCCACTGGCAGATTACAATGACGTTAAAAATGCCGTCGGGATCAGCCCGGGCGGTCGATCTTTCAGGCTGGCGGGCCTGGTGATCGACGGACAACACCGGTTAACCAAAACCGGAAAGAACTTTGGCATCCTGCAATTGGAAGATTTTAGCGGAAAAGCTGAATTCGCCCTGTTTGGGGAAGATTATGCCCGGTATAACCACTATATGGAGAAAGGCATGATCCTGATGCTGGAAGGCGGGTTCCGTCAACGATACAACAGCGACCAGTTCGAGTTCAAAATCAACCGTATATGTTTATTGGAAACGATCAAATCAACCTTAACAAAGCAATTGATCATTGAAGTTCCCCCTCAGTTCGTAGATGACGGATTTGTCAGTTTCATTGAACAAAACATCCGTCAAAACCCCGGGAAATCATCGATCCGTTTCAATATTACAGATACGGTGGAAAACCGCAGGATCAGCCTCTATTCCCTGGAAAAAGGCTTTTCGATGAATGATGACCTGGTTTCGTACCTCAATAAACACCAGGAACTGGAGACTAATGTTCAACTGGCCTAAATGTCACAAACCTGACGAATTGAACCTATTCACTGAATGATTTGTATTGTGGATATGTCATTTCCGCATGAATGCCTGAATGGCCATAGATTTGCAATCTTGTCTGTATAAAACTTCTAAAACAATATAATATGGCACTTGAATTCACAGATTCGAACTTTAAATCCGAGGTACTGGATTCCGATAAATTATCCGTTATTGATTTCTGGGCTGAATGGTGTGGACCCTGCCGTGCAATTGGGCCCGTTATTGAAGAACTGGCCAAAGAATATGAAGGCAAGGTGAAAGTTGGCAAGATCAATGTCGATCATAATCCACAGGTTTCCATGAATTATGGAATAACGAGCATCCCTGCTATCTTATTCGTGAAAAATGGCCAGGTGGTTGACAAACTGATTGGTGCTCAGCCAAAAGCCAATTTTGTAAAGAAGATCGAAGCTTTAAAATAAAAAATATTTTGTTGCCCCACCCTGTCAGGGTTTAAACCCTGACAGGGTCATACCCCCCACAAAAAAACCGCCCAACGGCGGTTTTTTATATTTTATCGATCAATGAGATCAATGATGAAAATTCTGACTTGCTTCCGGATCATGCTTGTACCTGAAAAATATCGGAAATATGATCAGCAGCACCAGCGCATAAAGTGAGAAACATCCCCATATCTTGCCCCATGCCTTGAACCCATCCACATTCGTGAAATAATCAACGACCAGCCCGCTGCAATACCCGCCGATCATGGCTCCCAGCCCATTGGTCATAAACATGAACAAACCCTGCGCACTGGCCCTGATGCTGGAGGGTGATTCCTGCTCCACAAACAATGACCCGGAAATATTGAAGAAATCGAAGGCCATGCCATAAATGATCATCGACAGGATCAGCAGGTATAACCCACTGCCGGGATCTCCAAATGCAAAAAGGCCAAATCGCAACACCCAGGCCGCAATACTCATCATCATCACTTTCTTGATGCCGAATTTCTTCAGGAAGAATGGTATGGCCAGGATGAAGAGTGATTCTGATATCTGGGAAATGGACAGGGTCAGTATTTCATGTTTGACCACAAAGGAATCCTGGTATTGCGCTTCTTTGGCAAAATCTCCCAGGAATGATCCCCCAAATGCGTTCGTGATCTGCAGGGCAGCCCCAAGGAACATCGAGAAAATGAAAAATGCCAGCATCCTGGGGTCTTTGAACAAAACAAAGGCATCCAAACCCAGGGAGGATAACAGGGTCTTTTTCATTTTTGATTTCACAGGAGGACAGGCAGGCATCGTCATGGCAAACAAACCCAGGCATACGGCCGAGACGCCACTGAAAATCAGCTGCATATTGCTCGCTTTCCAGCCAGTCATATCCACGATCCACATGGCCACAATGAAACCCACCGTACCCCAGACACGGATCGGCGGAAAATCCTTGACGATGTCAAATCCATTTTTTTCCAGGATAATGTATGACACCGTATTATTTAAGGCGATGGTGGGCATATAAAACATGGAGTTCAACAACATCACCCAAAAGAACAGGTCAGGATCAGTAATGGTGGATGACCATAACAGCAACCCGGCGCCGACCAGGTGACAAATTCCCAGCACTTTTTCCGCATTCAGCCACTTATCGGCAATGATGCCCATTAATGCGGGCATAAATAAAGAAGCGATACCCAGGGTGGAAAAAATGGAACCGATCTGTACACCGGTAAAATGCAGTTTGCCGCCCAGATATCCGCCAATGGAGATCAACCAGGCACCCCAAACAAAAAATTGAAGGAAATTCATCAGGATCAAACGGAATTTCAGGCTCATAAATAGCTGTGTTTAGTCGTTTTTGTTTTGCAGGTTCTGCTCAGGCCCATTTGTAATGGCCTGCATCAGGCCTGAAGATATACATTTTTATTTAACCTTTAACGCAGTCATACCCATTGAACAATCGCATTACCCCCAACGTTTATCTGTGTGGGTGATTGTTATCAGGTACACCTTAAATATCATGATGATCAATCGCATAGTTTGTAAATTTGCCTAAATAACCGACCAGATGACCCCTACAGATTTTATGCTGGAAGCAGTGCCCGATGTATCACTCCAGTCTATTGCCCGTAAAGTGCTGAACCAGGAAAGGATCTCAGATGATGATTGCCTCGTGCTTTTTGAACGGGGTTCCCTGGGTTTTGTGGGGGCACTCGCCAACCATATCCGCGAAAGGATGCACGGCGACAAAACCTATTTTAACCGGAATTTCCATATCGAACCGACCAATGTTTGCGTTTTCAGCTGTAAATTCTGCTCTTATTCGAGGCTTTACGCCCATAAGGAAGACGGATGGGAACTGAGTATCGACCAGATGCTCGACATCGTAAAAAGCTATGACGGGAAACCCGTCACCGAAGTACATATCGTGGGGGGCGTACACCCGAAAATGAACCTCGATTATTTCAAAGAACTTATAGGCAAAATACATGCACACAGGCCCGATCTGCATATCAAGGCCTTTACAGCGGTGGAACTGGATTATATGTTCCGCAAGGCGAAAGTGTCGTATGCAGAAGGATTGAAGCAACTGGTGGATGCAGGCATGCAATCATTGCCCGGTGGCGGTGCCGAAATATTCCACCCCGAAATCCGCGAGCAGATCTGTGCCGACAAAGTGGATGCCGATGGCTGGCTCTCCATTCATGAAACAGCCCACCAATTAGGTTTGCACAGCAATGCAACCATGCTGTATGGTCATATAGAATCTTTTGCCCATCGGGTCGATCATATGCGCAGGCTCAGGGAACTGCAGGATAAGACCGGTGGTTTCAATACATTCATCCCGCTGAAATTCAGGAATGCCAATAACGATATGAGCCAGGTGCCCGAATTGAATATTACGGAAGATATGAGGATGTATGCCATCGCCCGGATCTATCTTGATAATTTCCCGCACCTGAAAGCTTACTGGCCCATGCTCGGCCGTCAACAGGCACAGCTTTCCCTCTCATTTGGTGTGAATGATATCGACGGAACGATCGATGATTCCACTAAAATTTACTCCATGGCAGGTAGCGAAGAGCAAACGCCCACCATGTCTACCGAAGAACTGATCACGCTGATACGCCAGGTCAGGCGTCAACCTGTTGAAAGGGATACCTTATACGGGGTCGTTAAAGATTACGGTAAACAGGCCGGTCCAATATCGACAAGCCCCAGCTTGAATTAATATTTACCTTTACCATTATTAAACCTACCAGATATGTCTGCCTGCGAATTTTCCATCCCCTTTTCAAAACCCGCTGATGAAATCCTGAATAAGATCCGCAGTGCGATTCAATCGCAAGGCGGGCAATTTGAGGGAGATACCGCCTCCGGTAAATTTTCAGTGGAAGTATTCGGCAATGCCATCGCCGGTTCCTATACCTCATCAGGCCAGACGCTGAATATCACGATTGATGAAAAACCCTTCCTCATTCCCTGTAGCGCCATCGAAGGTTTTCTCTCCAAGCAATTGAGCTGATCCCCGCATGTTCAGCTGCTGATCCCCAACGGGGTCGCAGGCGCATGTGCTATAAACGAGTCAACCGCTCAAATAAAGTACCACGCCTTTTGCGGGCATGATGGTTTGCAGACATCTATTAGGCTCACAATTCCGGTCATATCCCTGCTTATTCAACTCTTTTAAGGGCATAAAAAAAATTCTGGGGGCAGTAAACGCTCTGTAAAATGCCTGTATCTATGTATATACTGATGTGCAATCGTACATCTTGGATCTCAACATTGTCAAATTAAATAAAACCTAATATCATGCGCAAAGTAAGTTTCATCGTAATGTCTCTGGCAGCCCTCCTCTTTACCGGCACAGGTTGCCTGAAAGACAAAGGTTTTGAGAATAACGAGTACGGCATCAATGGTGCCGACAATTCTCCTGCCGGTATTGGCTTCCACAAAGGGGTAACCTTTAAGTTGAACCTCGGCCTCGACCTGTCTCCCGATCCGCAAGTGATCGACGACCAGGCGGTGATCATGCTTTTCGCAGCCAATCAGCCCCGAACGACATCACCGTTACAGTGGCCATCGATGAAGCGATCGTTGACGACTACAACACCGAAAACGGCACCAGCATCATCGCCCTGCAGGAAGGAACTGATTTCACCCTGCCTTCCGCCACTTTCGTTATCCCGAAAGGAGCCAAGCAAGTAAGCGTTCCCATCACCATCCCGACTACCGCAGCCCTGAGTGCCAATGACACCTATGGTATCGGTATCAAGATTTCTTCAGCTGACGCTAGGTTATGTATCCTCAAACCAGAACAAACTGTTGATCTCCATCCGGCCTGAAAAACAAATACGATGGTATTTACACCCTGCGTGGTTACCACAACCGTGTACCATACACCTTCCCGTATGGTGGAAATGCACATGGTTACTTACGGTCCTACATCAGACATTTTTTCTGGCCTGACGTAGACGATTTCGGTCACCCGATCGGCGTAGGTCCTAATAATCCCCTGAGCTGGTATGGCCCCGCTGTTCAGCCCGTTATCGTGTTTGACGGCGCAACTGACCTGGTTACCGACGTTTACAACGTAGGTGCAGGTGGCCGCCGATCACCATGTTCACAGGAGCCGGAAGCGGTGTAAGCCGTTACGATGCCAGCACAAAGACCATCTATGTGTCCTGGAATTACAACAACAACCCGCTGAGGGCTTTCTTTGATACCCTGACCTATGTTGGTCCCAGGTAATCGGGAAGAGACTCCCGGGTGAACTCATATGCAGTAACTTTGTTTGAGATCAGGGGCTGTTGATTCCGGATAGGGTTCAATGGCCCCTGATATGTTCATCTAAAGCCTATTAATCAGACTCGGTTGACGGAACAGGAACTCATACAAGGTTGCAGGGCAAACAGGCAGGAATTTCAAAAAGCACTGTTTGACCTTTACGCGGGCAAAATGATGGCCCTCTGTAACCGGTATACCAGCGATCGTCACCTGGCGCAGGACATGTTGCAGGAAGGCTTTATCAGGGTATTTAAATATATCCATCAGTTCAGGAAGGCGATGGGGAGTTTTGAGGGCTGGATGCGCAGGATTTTTGCCAGCGTGGCCGTTCGGGAACTCAAACGGAATAAAGTCAGTTTCAGCGATATCGATACGGCCATCCTCACTGAACCACACGTAGATCCCGATGTGGTGTCCAGGATGACCGAAGAGGAGATTCATGAATTGATCAGGAGCATGCCAGTGGGATACAGAACCGTTTTTAATTTACACGTGATCGAAGGGTACAGCCACGAAGAGATCGCTAAGATCATGAACATACAGGCCAGTACTTCGAGGGTGCAGCTGATGAAAGCTAAACAGTTTATGAAGGCACTGATAGCCAACATTAAAAAGACCAATAAAGCATGGGCGACATTTTTGATATAATCAGAGATAAGGCAACCCGCCATGAAGATCGGTTCCCGGTGACGCGTGGGAGAATATCTCCGGGCAAAAACGGAAGAGAAGGCCGGCAGGATTCCTCTGACTTGCCGCATCCTGCTTTTCATAGCACTCGGCTTTGGCATATATAAATGGTTCGCCAATCAGGATCATAAAACAACACCGAAGTACAGTCAAGGTTCTGCCGCCGAATCTAATGACAAGGAAATATCAGGCAATAGCCATAAGCTGACTAACCCGTTGCCAGAAGATCAACATACGCTGGACAATTCAAAATATCCTGGACATGATCAAACCGGATCAACAGTACAACAGGATATACAAAGAACTCATAAGAACGAGACCAGCGTTCATTACTCCTCCCCCATTTCTGGGCAGCCTAACCAACAAACAGTGCTTACAGAAAAAAGGAACAGGCAAACCACAGCAAGGGTGAATGCCAGTTCCGATCAACGTGTTGCTGTCGGCCAATCCGGAGATCCTCTTCATGCGCGGAAAAAGAAAAATGGAAAGGAGAAAGCACAATCAGTCTTGGCAATAGAATCCGGCGAAGCTTCCGGAACCGTTGCCTTGTCTGCAACGGATGAGTTGAACAAACAGGAAAAGATTCCGCCCGTAACAGACATATCTAAAACGTCGATCTCAACAGAAATACCGGTCGTTTCAACCGAACCCATACAATCTGCACCAGAGAATACCGCAGAGAACAAGGCGGTGATCGAAAAAGAAGACAGGTGATCAAAAGGAAGAACCTGTTAAACAACCTGTGGCTCAATCAACCGCTCAGGAAAGAAAGAAGGGCAAAGAAAAAACCTGGTCTGCAGAATTTTCACTCACCCCGATGATCTTTGCATCTGACTATGATCACAACAGCACATTCAGGAGGTCTGTGTTCATGAGCGACAGCAAATCCATTTTCGATGGCAAACTTACCCGAAGCCATATCAACCCATCGGTTGCATTATCCGCTTTGCTCAGGAAAGACATCAACAGAAAACTCAATATTGGCATAGGCATACAATACCTGCGAATGAAAGAACTGGTGCGCATTTCCGGTAAACAGGTCAATACCCTGGTGGTAGTGGGTGACGTACACCTGAACCCGGGAGAAAATCCGGAATGGGTTGCCGATACCACCAACCTTGTTTTTGAAGCAACCGGCGACATCAATGCCATTAACCGGTATACATTTGTGAATGTCCCGATTTCTTTACAATACCTGATATGGAACAAAAGGAATTGGAGTATGTCTTTGGAATCAGGACTCACCCTGCATGTCTCCAGCCATTATACTAACCATATCAACCGGAACCCCTCTGCCCCACTGATTAACACAACCCATCAATCACCGGGCAAGACCAATCTTGGGTTTACGATTAATGCAGGACTTCGTTTCGGACGCCGTATCAACAACCAACTTGAGTTCTTCGCACTGCCTTTCATTGGCATCAATCCTGCCAGGCAGTCGATCAAAAACACGATCATCGATAAAAATATTCACCGGGCAGGTTTACAAATGGGTATGGCCTGGAAACTTTGGTAGTTAAGCAGCCGTCATTAATCAGCAAAGGGAGATGTTCTTACATCTCCCTTTTATATTTTATAATGTCAATCCTGTCAGTCTTCCCGGGCAAGCATCAACATCATGCGCCCGCCAGCCTGAATTTCCTGTTTCCATAACCGCCGGTCCTGCTGATCAAAATAGTATGTACTACTGCCTTGTTGATCACTGCCCAATTCATCCTGCACCATGACTTTCCATACCTTTCTGACACCTGACCTTTTCGTCAGATACTCCCCAGCGCTCACGCTTCTTATATAAGCCCTGATGATACCCTTTTTCCCGGCCGGATTATGATCAAATATGGGGAACTCCGCGGTAAAGCCTTCCTTCATGGGTACCAGTGACAGCAGGTAAGGATACAGGTTACTGTCGAAATATTTGCCGGTTGTGGTATCCGACAGTTCGGTCATGGTCTTCTTCAACTTATCGTAATAATAGCCGGTAACGATCTTCCCAAACCTGAGTACCATATCCCTTTGCATATTAAAGGATGAATGATATACAGGTGCAAGCCCGGGCAATGAAGCGATGGAACTGTCGATCCACGGTGCATTGGCCCTGTTCATATTGACCTGGGTGATCAACAGCAGTTCCTTATCACTTTTCTTGATTTCTGTCAATACTGAACCGATAGGGATTTTTGACGTATCCCTAAGCATGTACCAGTCCATTTCATAACGCTGAGGTTTAATAAAAGACTGTTGCAGGGATTTATCTCCGGGAATAATCACGTTCTGAGCAAGGGACGGCTGAAGGCACACGGAGAGTACCAGGAAAAAAAGGATTCCCATCAACATATTTTCATTTTTGCAAAAATACCCGTCACAGGCACCTATTGCAAACCACTTATCACAAGTCCGGTATTCAATTGGCAGCACATAAAAAAAGAGCCCCGGAAAAATCCAGGGCTCTTCTTATGAACAAACTTGTATTCGATTAATAGTTGCGAACAGTCATTTCTACCCTTCTGTTCTTAGCACGGCCAGCAGCGGTTTTATTGTCGGCAACTGGTTTATCAGGACCGAAACCGTTGGCAGTCATCCTGCTTTCAGCGATACCTTTGGTGGCCAGGTAAGCTTTAACGGCGTTAGCGCGGTTTTGAGACAGGGTAACATTCTTTTCGCGAGTACCAGTGATATCGGTGTGTCCGTCGATGGTGATCATCAGAGACTCATCAGATTTCAGCAGGTTGGCTACTTCGTCCAAAGATTTGTTTGATTTAGCGAGCAGTTTAGCGCTACCGGTAGCGAAGAAAATGTTCTTAGCGGCTACATTGATCTTGTCGATCACGGTTTTAGCGATCTCAGGGCAACCCATGTTGCTGGCAGGACCAGGACGGCTAACGCACTTATCTTCTTCATCATTTACACCGTCACCGTCAGTATCGGGGATCGGGCAACCTTGATAACGAGCGAGACCTTTAACGGCAACACACTTATCTTCTTCATCATTGATACCATCGCCATCGGTGTCGGGGATCGGGCAACCGCCATATTTGGCGATACCTTTAACATCGGGGCATTTGTCATCGGCATCAGCGATACCATCGCTGTCGCGGTCAGGGCAACCTTGCAGGGCAGCCAGGCCAGCTACATCCGGGCATTTGTCGTCTGTATCATTGATACCGTCGCCATCTTTATCCAGTACTACTGGTGGTGGGGGCGGAGGAATCACTTTGGGTTGTTTTTTACCCAGGGATTGGGCTACGCCAAAAGAGTAGAACAGGTTATCTTTCAGAACGTCTTTGGTCAGTGTCCAGCGATATTGAGCCTGGAGCATCAAATAGGCGGTATTATTGATATTGGCCATCAAACCTATACCAGTTGGGGCATAAGCACCGAATTTACCGGTATAAGAACCTGCACCGATACCGGCAGTCAGGAAAGCGTTGAATTTGCTTTCTTGCTTGAAGGCATAGATGTTCAGGGCTGGTTCGATTTCAGCGCCAAATTCTTGTTTCAGTGTTGATTCATTCCTGTCATCTCCTGCATAATCGTGAAACATACCTGTGATCTTTCCTGACAGGTCGATATGAGAAGTCAGGCTCCTCCAATATGACAGAGAAAAACCATAGCTGTGATCTTTGAAACCAGCCAGTGTCCTCGGTGCATTATTGTCTTTCAACACCTGAGGAGTTTTGATATCCAATGTGTTGAGGTGAATGCCCACCAAACTGCGGGATGATGAATTATTGCCTCCCTTCTGCGCAAAGGCTCCTGCAGCCAGTAACAATAAAGATGAGACAAACACAAGTTTTTGTTTCATAAATGCTAAATTTTAATTTAAAATAGTAATCTCTAAGGTAGATCAGAGATATTTTATAAGGGTTATGAAAAGCAAATGTACTATCTTATTGTAATCCAATCAAAGGTATTTTTAACAATATTATAATTTTCTTTGCTTGGTTCTGCCAATAGAGTTTCGTATAATATTCATTAAGACCCGTTTTTTATGATTTCGCTGCGTGGAAACAGGGCCCGGGGCATTATTAAGTAATAAAATCTATCTTTGCGGCGGTCAACTGGTCCGGTAGCTCAGTTGGATAGAGCATCAGCCTTCTAAGCTGAGGGTCATTGGTTCGAATCCAATCCGGATCACTTAGCGGATAATCGGCTTTATCCGCTTTTTTATTTCAAAATGCTGGCTATCAATTCATTGAACCAATAATACCTAATCTTTTCATGGAAGTCAGGATACACCCGGAATGGAAAGCGGTTTTAAAGGATGAATTCGAAAAGCCCTATTTTGGGCAGATCGTGGCTTTCCTCAAAACCGAAAAAGCGCTTGGTAAAACGATTTATCCACCGGGTTCATTGATATTCAATGCTTTTAACCAAACCGGGTTCGACAAGGTTAAAGTGGTGATCTTGGGACAAGACCCATACCACGGACCCGGCCAGGCCATGGGACTCAGCTTCTCCGTTCCACCCGGTGTTGCCCCTCCACCCTCCCTGGTCAATATATTCAAGGAACTTAAATCAGACCTGGGCCTGGAGATCCCCAGCGGTGTTGGCGACCTAACTCCCTGGGCTAAGCAGGGCGTATTATTGCTCAACGCCGCCCTGACCGTCAGGGCCGGAGAACCTTTCAGTCATGCCAAGATCGGGTGGGCCGATTTCACCGATGCCGTGATCAGGCATATTTCAGATCATAAGGTGAATGTGGTATTCATCCTCTGGGGCAAATTCGCCCAGGAAAAACAAGTGCTGATCGATGAAACCAAACACCATGTGCTGAAGGCTGCACACCCTTCGCCTTTCTCCGCCGATAAAGGCTTCTTTGGCTGCCGCCACTTTTCTAAAACAAATCAGTTACTGGTTCATGACGGCCTGGACCCGATCGACTGGACATTGCATGCATCATGAAAAAAATTGCCACCGATATTTTTGCCCGGATATGGGCCCTGTGGGGGCTGATCAGTTTTGTTGCCACCTTCCTCCTCATTTTTATTCCCTCCATGATTTCCTATCTTTTTCCCGAACCAGCCAGCCAACGGTATTTCCTGTTTGTTTCCAGGATCTGGATGAATATCTGGCTGACCCTGGTAGGATGCCCGCTTCGCATCAGGGGAAAACAGCATTTTAAAAAAGGGGAAGTGTATGTGGTGGTATATAACCATAATACGTTGCTCGATGTGCCCCTATCCTGCCCTTATGTTCCCGGGCCCAATAAAACCATTGCCAAATCCTCATTTGCCAGGATCCCCCTGTTCGGCTGGTTTTATGCCAAAGGCTCGGTATTGGTTGACAGGAAGGATGAGCGCAGCAGAACCAGGAGTTTCGATTCCATGAAACAGGTTCTCAACAACGGCATGCACATGTGTATTTACCCGGAAGGCACCCGAAACAGGACGGATCAGCCGTTAAAATCATTTTACGATGGCGCGTTCCGGCTGGCTAAGAACACAGGCCACTCCATCATCCCCGGCATCATCAGCGGAACCAAAGAAGCCATGCCTGTCAAACGGAGTTTTTACTTTCTTCCCAAAAAGCTCAGCATGGAATACCTCGAACCCATTTCAACCGAAGGACGTACGGTGGAGGAATGCAAACAATTGGTGTACGACAGCATGCTGGCCAGGATCAGAAAAAATAACGGAGAGGCATAACCGAAATTTACAGATCGAAGAAATACCTAGTCCTGTTTACCCGGATATCGCGCAGCAAAGGCGATTTGGGGTTGATCGTAATGGTGAAGAAACGGTACCTGCCAACGGGCGCCAGGTTGATGGCCATCTGCCAGCAATGAAGGTCGCGCGTGAGGTACATACTCAGGAGACCAAGTTCTTTGGATGTGATGTTGTATGAACCGTTGATCCCGATCTTCCATTTGGGTGTCAGGTTAATGGAATTATTGAACGTTACATCCTGGCTGATGGATTTATCGAACTTACCGGGACGGGTAAGCGAACGCGATTTCGACAAACGGAACGAATAAGAAAAATCAACGGTCCATGGAATTGAGAAATCCGCAAATTCCCCCGGGTTATTACTCATATACAAAGCTTCCTGCTGGTATTCATCCAGCGGCATGCCGCTCATGGCTGCCTGCTGAGATAAAGGCGTGGTGCCGGGCGCCATCTTTTTTCCTTTTTCCCCACCCTGGAACTGGCTGCTGAGTGAAATGCCCGCACCGGTCATGGCGCCAAGCGTCAGGGGCTTTTTTGCCCAAACCAGTTTATCGATTCTCCTGCCGTCCGACCCTGTTTGATAGGGGTCGAAAATGGCATTGGCGGTGATGTTTACCTTTTCAAACAAGGTACTCCTGGCGGAAAGGTTCAAGTTGCTGAACCGGAATGAATCAGCCAGGAAATTGTAACTGCCCGTAAGGTTGAACCCGTCGAGTATGGGCACCTTCTTAGTGGGCACTTCGCCTGAATCGGCCACCGCCTTCCGGTCGCGCACCTTCATTTGAATATTGTTATCGATGCCGAAACTCAAACCTCCAAAACGCCCTTCCGAGAAGGGACCGTATACACTCCCCTCATAGTAAGAGTACCTTTTCTTGTTTCCCAAAGCATCCACCTGAACATTTGCATAGTTCGAACGGTTCATATTGGGCTTATAGTTGATCGAAATACTGGGCCTGATCTCGTGCCGGATGGCCTGCACATGGCTTTTCCTGTTGAAACCGAACATACCGAAAATCCGGGTGCTGATACCCAAACTGAAACTCATGTCACGTGCCGTGAACATGCCCTTTCGTATGGTTGTGTCGATCTTTCCATCGACCTGATTCCACCGGAGTATCTGGCGTTGCTGGTACCAGTTTTCCCGGTAACTAACGGAGGGGGATACCTGCAATGGGCCCATGGGCGGGAGCGACAGGGTGATGGGCACGCTATGACTGGCGCCCCATTGAAAATTATCCATGATCTGTTTCCCTACGTTACCGGCCGTGTCGTAAAAAGAAGTCAGGCTGCGGGCATTGGTGTTCAATGCGATACCGAGGTTCTCATACCACTTCATTTTGCCCACCAGTTCTTTTCGCCTGAACGGATATAGCGTATTCATGTTGAACGACACATCGGGCATGTTGATATTGATCAGGCGCTGCAGTGTGTTCTGGTTATGGTTGGCGCTGATGGAAATATTATAAGGTTTGTCCTTCCACACCTTGGAATAAGTGATCGAGGAACTCAACTGGTTGGTGAAATTCCTGTTCGGGCTATTGGGCACTAGTGAATTGAATTTACTGCTGCCGGCATTGACATTGGCGGAAAAACTCACCCCCGGCCTTGCCTTGGAATCAACGCTGTGCGACCAGCGGATATTGAACGTACGGGTGGTTGAATAATCCGGGTCGCCCTTAAACCCGTTCTTGAACTTTTGCAGGTCGATCGACATACTACCCTGGTACTTGTAACGCTTGTAATACCTGGGGCTGATGGAAGCCGTCCACCCGCCATATGAATATAAAGTGCCGCGCATGATCACATCCCAGTTGTCGTTAAGCACTTTATAATAACCCAACCCTTCAAGGGCCAGGCCCAACTGCTCATTGGCCGTCCAGGTCGGCGCGATCAGTCCTGAATGCCTGCCCTGCGACAAGGGGTAGATACCAAACGGCAGGATCACCGGTAAGGGCACTCCTTCGATTTCCGGGTGTACCGGTCCGGTAAAGGCCATCTTTTTGTTGATAAACTTGATCTTGTTACTGACAAATGCGAAATGGGGCGTATCAAGGTTACACGTGGTAAACCTGCCATGCAATGCGTAAAAAGTTTTCTCATCCACTTTTTTGATCTTCTCTCCGTAAACAAACATCTCTCCCTGTTGCGTATAGGTGCCTTTTGTCAGCCCCTTCCCCGTCTTCATGTTGAATACGATCGTATCGCTGATCGATTTGAAATCAGCCTGCACGTAAGTGGGAAACGCGATCACCTTGCCGGTACTGTCTTTCTTCAGTTCCGCTTTTACCAGGTTGGTACGTTGGTCGAACTCGATGCTTGGCGCCGTCAGTTCATTATCCGCATAGTTAACATCAGATTTTTTGCCATACAGCATGATCTTTTTGGCCGGGATATCAAAAACCATCGAATCTTCCGCATGGTAAGTCACGGGGCCGTCGAGCGTATCTTTTGAAGCCCTGAAGGAAAATGTATCGGCGGTCAGCCGACTGCTGTCTGACAGTTTTTTTCGGGCAAGCCTGACCGGTACGGTATCCGTTTCAGCGGCCAGAGGCGATATACTGTCGCCAGCCGATCGCTTCAGGGGCACTGTATCATTCGTTAATGAACTGTAAAAAAAATGGGAGCCGGAACCCTGTACCGTTTGAAGTATTGTTAATATTAGGATTGCAGCTATGGAGAGCCAGCCTAAACTTATTTTTACATTACCTTTGTTAAGTTGGTCCATAGCAGTAGTGGGCAAAAATAACCATATTCAAATAATGTAATTGTGAATAATTACATAAATACTATACCCGAAAAAACCGGATGAACATGCACAAAATAAAGACACTGACTTTTTGTACCCTGTCTGTATTTTTTTCTGTCATGCATACCGGGCTCCAGGCCCAGACCCCCAGAAAACTCAGGACGATCATTGTTGATGCCGGCCATGGAGGGACTGATAACGGAGCCGTAGGCCAGTATGAACACTCCCTTCGATCCAAGGAAAAAGATGTCACGCTTGATATCGCCCTGAAAGTGGTGGCTGAACTAAAGAAACAATTGCCCGAAGTCAATATCGTTCCAACCCGTACAACGGATATTTACCAGGATCCCCGCGAAAAAGCGCGTATCGCCAATGAAAACAAGGGAGATCTCTTCCTTTGCATCCACGCCGATTCCGGCCCGCTGAAAACCGGACGCAGGCAAATTGGCACCCGCACAGTTACCCGGTATAAAGTGACCCATAAAGGTAAAGGCAAGAAAAAGAAAACAATCAGGACGCCATATACGGTGGAAGAGCCGGTGTATGAATATTTTAAACTCCCGCTGACCCGCAACGGCACGAGCGTATGGATCTTTGCCGCACACAAAACCAGTGATAAATTAAAGGCCATCATGCAGGAAGAAGGCGAATTTGAAGTGGAGAGCGGTTCTGATTCAACCTACAACAGTTTTGATTTTAATACACCAGAAGGCCGTGTGCTTGCGCAGGTTTACGCCAAACTCTACCAGGAAAAAAGCGACCGGATTGCCACCCTGGTGAATGATGAAGTGGAAAAAACAGGTCGACCTGCCCTGGGTGTGAACCAACGCCAGAAAGGCATCTGGGTATTGCAGGCCACCAACATGCCGGCGATCCTGATCGAAACCGGGTTCATCAATAACCCTGATGACGAAAGGTACCTAAGCAGCAACAAAGGGCAGCAGGAACTGGCCGAAGTGATCACCAGGGCCGTATTGAGATACAAAACCCAACTGGAAACACCCAAACAAGTGATGAACTGACCGGTTATAAATGACATGACCGGAAATTTTCATCGCCCCGGCTCCATGCAAGAATAATCAAATAAAACTGCTGAACGATACCAAATGAAAATTTCAAATGAAACAAAGGTTGGCGCCCTGGCCGTAGTGGGTATCACGCTGCTGATACTGGGCTTTAACTTCCTGAAAGGCAACAGCCTCTTCAATAAGAGTACGGTCATTTATGGCAATTATACTGATATTGCCGGACTGACCCCCTCCAATCCGGTGATCATAAACGGTATGCAGGTTGGTACCGTCGGCACGATCGAACCTTCTAAAGACATGCGCAGCATCATGGTTGCCTTCAACATCAACCGGGATATCAATATCCCCTCCAATTCCGTGGCCATGATCACGCCAAACCCGCTCGGCATCACAAAAGTGGAGATCAAATTGGGAAATGCTTCAAACCTGTTGAAGAACAAAGACACCATCAATACACAACCCAGCGAAGGCCTGCTGGAAGATGTGATGAAAAAAGTTGACCCGGTACTTTACCAGGTGAATAAATCGCTGGGCTCACTAGATTCCTTGCTGACCAATGTGAACAGTGTGGTGGACTCAAAAGCCAAAAAGAATATCAGCGACCTGCTCGATAACCTGAAACTCGTTACCGCTTCCATGGTTGTTTCCGCAGCTTCCCTGCAGCAAATGCTGGACAAAGAAACGGGCAGCCTCGCCAAAAGCATGAATAACGTGAGTTCGATCACAGGCAACCTCGCGTCGAATAACGACAAGATATCCCACATGATGACGAACCTCGATCAAACTACGGGAAAACTGGCCCAACTGGACCTGCAAAAGACTCTCGCCACGCTGGATTCCACCCTGCAGGAGCTGAAAGATATGACCTCGAAGATGAATAACGGACAGGGCTCGATCGGTTTACTGATGAACGATCCTTCCTTATACCGCAACCTGGCTTCTACCGGCAATAAACTCAATCTCCTGCTCGACGACCTCAGGGTTAACCCCAAAAGGTACCTGAGCATTTCCGTTTTTGGAAAGAAAACAAAAAGTCAGCCACTGATGGTGCCGCTTCCCGATACCCTGAGTTCTCCCTACATCATTGAAAAGAGTAATTAACGTCAACCATTAAACGCGATCCTGTCGTGCCCCACAGGACTAATTTCAACCCATTGCAAATCCTCCGGAACATATGCCTGATGTGCGTGCTGACCGTATTTGCCCATATGGCTTCGGCCCAGCAAATGGTTCCGCTTACCAATGACAGTACCAAGGCCATAGAAATCATCCAGGCACAAAGCCTCCGGCAGATCACCATAGATTCCGCAACCGTTCTGCAAACACTCGCAGGCAAAGCAATCGTCAGGCAGGGAAATACCATACTGCATGGCGACAGCATCGTACTAAACCAACTGACAGGTGTGGCCGAAGTTTTTGGCAATGTTCATATTAATGATGCAGACACGGTCAATACCTACGCTCAATACCTCAAGTATATAGGCAACGAACAGGTGGCCTACCTGAAAAAAAGTGTCAGGCTGACCGATGGCAAAGCCGTTCTGACCACCGAAGACCTTGTGTATAATATCAAAACCGGCATCGCCACTTACCAGAATGGCGGAAAGGTCGTGAACGGCAAAACAGTACTGACAAGTTCAGATGCCACGTATTATTCAGATACCCGTGACGTATTCTTTAAAAAGAACGTACACCTCGTAGACCCCAAATATGATATGCTGGCCGACAGCCTCAGATATAACACAGCATTTAAAGAGGCTTACTTCATATCACCCACCCACATCGTGAGCAGCAATGGCGTGCTCGACACCCGCTCAGGTACCTATAACCTGGAAACCGGTGAGGCCGTTTTTCTTGACAGGACCGTTTATCGCGACAGTACCCGCATGATGACAGGCGGTAAGATGGCCATTGATGATAAGACCGGAGTTGTGCAAATAGAAGATAATGGCAAATACGTAGACAGCGCCAATAAAGTAATCGTTCTTGGCAATCAGATCATGCTCGACCGAAAAAACAATTCGTTCCTGGCTACCCGCAAACCGGTGATGGTACTATACAGTGAAAAAGACAGTACCTATATAGCAGCCGACACACTTTTTTCGGGTATTAGAAAATACGACAGCCTGACCAACCAATCCATCACGGTCAGGGATACACTCCGATCCGACACGGCCATTAACCGCATGCCGGGGAAGGATTCCATCAGGTATTTCCTGGCTTTTCACCACGTGAGGATCTACAATGATTCATTGCAGGCCGCCAGTGACAGCCTCTATTATTCAACCGAAGATTCAACATTTAAACTGTTTCGTGATCCGGTTCTCTGGAGCCATCATTCGCAGATCACCGGCGACACCATGTACCTGTACACGGAGAAACAACAGGCCAAACTGCTGCATGTCTACAACAATGGCATGGTGATCAACCGCACAACGGAAGGGTTCTTCAACCAGATTGGCGGCAGAACCATCCATGCTTATTTTAAAAACGGTAATATAGATTTCACCCGGGTCAAGGGCTCTCCCGCCGAAAGCGTCTTTTATCCGCAGGATGATGACAGCGCTTATATCGGCATGAACCGAAGCCACGGGGATGTGATCGATATCTATTTTGTGAATAAAGAACTGAACAAAGTGAAGTTTGTGAATGAAGTGGAAGGCACTCTTTACCCGATCAAACAGGTGCCTGCGGACAGGAAATTTCTTAAGAATTTCAACTGGCTGGACAACAGGAGACCTAAAAACAAACTGGAACTTTTTGAATAGATCCAAACCCTGCGGAAAAAAAACACCGGCAACATGAAACGATGCATGTATCAGATCCTCTTCTTGATATGCCTGTCTGTGACCAGCAAGCGCGGACTGGCACAGGACTCCTTTTCCGGCACATGGAGCATGCAATACAGCCTGGCTGAAGGACGTCCACCCATGACCGTTACCTTACAGGTGGCCCCGGGAGAGCGCAACATACTCTACCCTGCCCAGCTCATCATCAACGATGTGGATTTTAAAGCCAGGTACCAATTTCTGCTGGTTAGGAAGGATAGCCGGCAAATTGCCATTGGAGCACAGAAATTTGCCGTCAGCGAATCGCCTTTCAGCCTGGGCAACCGCACCATGACACTTAACGGTTGTTTTGACCTAAGCCGCGACTACCGGGAGAATGCGCAATACCTAACCGCCATACGCATCTCCTCGAAACAGGCCGGCATTGCCCTGTCAGACGACAAACAGGTTGACCCGGCTTATCGTACCCTTGCCGATCAATTGTTCCGCTTTTTTTCCGAAGGCGAGATCAGATTCAAAAAGAGTGACAACATCCCCTGGTCCGACCCAGGTGCTAGTCTCCTGCTCGACCCTTCTTCTTCGCCTGCCTACCTGGGGATCAAGGATACCGTAAAACTGAACAGGAAAGACGGCATCATCACATATCCGCGTACCCGTAAAATGGATAATGACACCATATCACTGGCGCTTAATGGCAAATTATTTGCCGACCAGGTTGCATTGAATAAGAAAAAAGAAGCGGATGACATACTGCTGGACACGGGCGTGAATATTCTCGTGGTCTTTGCCGATAATTTCGGAAAAACACCCCCGAACCAGGGAAAGGTTGAACTCGATTTCGGTTACAAAAAATGGATGATAGACTTCAACCAGCCGGAAGACCAGGGCGGCGGATTTATCGTTTCCAGGATCGTATATGATAACGAAGAAGAAAATAATTCGCGTTTTGCGGCCTATTTTGACGCTATGCCGGTGCAGAAGATCAATGAACGAACGACAAAACTGCTGGGCAGCCTGGTGTCCACTTCCAATGAAATCACACTGGCTCTCTGGGACGATGCCGTGGAAGACGGTGATACCATTTCACTGAACGTCAATGGGAACTGGATCGCCAAGGATTTTCCGGTTTTAAAGCGCCCCCAGTTCATCAAAGTCACCATCAAACCCGGTGCTAATTCGATCGTTTTTGTAGCAAATAACCTAGGCTCAATCCCACCCAATACTGCCGTGCTGGAAATCATCGACGGCAAAAAGAGAAAGTCCTTCATGATCGACACCGATCTGGAAAAAAACAACCTCGTACGAATATTTTACGATTTCAAACCGGGAGATTAGCCGGGCTATGTAAGCGCCTATCAGTACCTTTAATTCATGAAATTGTTTACCACAGGCCAGATCCGCCGGTGGGATGAGGCTACCATCCTGGAAGAGCGGATCCAATCGGTTGACCTCATGGAACGGGCCGCCAAAGCCTGTGCCGAGTCGATCTTAGGGTTAAACCCCGGCAAGGTTCCTGTGCATATATTTTGCGGACCGGGAAATAACGGCGGCGACGGACTTGCCATCACCCGGTTATTGCAGGGATATAATTTTCAGGTTCATGGCTATTTATTGGCCCTGTCTGCCGAACCATCACAAGACTGCCAAACCAATCTTGACCGGCTAAAAAGAGAACATACCGGTAACGTATATTCGAAACCCGTCCGATCTGCCATCCTTTTCCAACAATACCCTTATCATCGACGCCCTGTTCGGCACCGGGTTGAACAAACCCCTCCACGGACTGGCTGCCACGGTAGTTCAATTTCTGAATGATCAGCCCGCAACAAGGATCGCGATCGACATACCCAGCGGATTAATGTCTGATTCCCCAACTCAACAGGCCGATGCCATTTTCAAGGCCGACCACACCCTCAGTTTTCAAATCTATAAAAGGTCTTTCCTGTTTGCAGACAGTGAGGCGTTTACCGGAACCGTACATATCATGGACATAGGACTCAGTAAACGGTTTTATCGGGAGGAACCATGTTCATGGGAAATGACAGATGCCGGTGTGATCAGACAACTGATACATCCCAGGAAGTTATTCTCACACAAAGGGAATTTTGGTCATGCGGCGCTCGTTGCCGGCAGCAAAGGCATGATGGGCGCCGCGGTAATGGCTGCCGGGGCCTGCCTGCAGAGCGGAACGGGTAAGCTTACCTGTTATGTTCCCTCCACGGGCTATGAAATCATGCAAACGGCCCGGCCGGAAGCCATGTGCAGGGTCACGGGTAACAATGAAATCGGAGAACTGGAAGGAACGGATTCCTTCTCTGCGCTGGGGATCGGTCCGGGACTGGGACAGGCAGACTCACTCCCACAAGCCCTTCAACAACTGTTTGAAAAACCTCCGGCCAGGCTGGTCATGGATGCAGATGCGCTCAATGTACTGGAAAATAATGAAGCATTACTCAAACGGATACCCGAAGATACCCTGATCACCCCTCATCCAAAGGAGTTTGACAGGCTCTCAGGCCCCAGCGGGGATGACTGGGAAAGACTGGATAAAGCCATCCGCTTATCCGCCCGTCATTCCCTGTTCATCGTGTTAAAAGGTCATTTCTCCCGGATCGTTTGTCCGGATGGTATGGTCTATTTCAACCCCACCGGCAACCCGGGCATGGCCAAGGGTGGCTCGGGGGATGTACTCACCGGGCTGTTGACCGGATTGCTGGCACAGGGGTATCAACCCCGGGAAGCAGCATTGATCGGAACATACCTGCACGGACTGGCCGGTGACCTGGCCGCGAACCTAAAAACAACCAGGGGCATGACGGCACTGGACATCCTCGACCAGATCCCCCATGCCTGGGCTTTGGCAGAATCCGCCTGATTATGGTTATGGTTTATTGACTTTGTACCGCTTGTCTGGACTGCCATCTTTTTTCAATGGACCCTTGGCGCCTTTCCTGACCATCTCCTTATTTGACTTGTACCGCATATCGGGCGTGCCGTCAGATTTTTTCACATAACGGGCCGAGGAGCTTTTTTTGCCCGAACCTGCTGCTTTTCCTGGGCGGACAATGAAAAACAGGTCAACAGGCTGAAACAAAGGAGGAAGAATAGTTTTTTCATCTGGAGAATCTATGATATTGAACGAAAATAAAGAAATGTCTTATTGAGGCTAAGATAAGAAACAGGTCTGACCCATAGGGCAGTCATGCCAAATCCATATTTTTTATCCTCCAATGGATCCTGGCTGTGCCCCATTAGAAAAACGGTTGAAATCTCGTAGTTTATTGACCTGCAAAGGGTTTATTTATCCAAAATAGGCCGGCCCCGGAGGTGGATTTTGGGTCTTTTACCCTATTTTTGCCCACCAAAATTTTAGATAACCGATTATGGAAAATTTGATTTACGCAATTCCGGCAATGGGTGTAGTAGGCCTGTTGTACACGTTTATGAAGTTTATGTGGGTGTCGAAGCAGGATGCTGGTACTCCCCGCATGAAAGAGATCAGTGACTACATAGCCGAAGGTGCCATGGCATTCCTGAAAGCCGAATGGAAAATACTCGGATATTTTGTGGTAGTGGTTGGTATCCTGTTAGCTGTAATGGCCAACTCAAACCCCCATTCCCACTGGAGTATCGCCCTGGCATTCGTCATGGGTGCGGTGTTAAGCGCCACGGCAGGTTACATTGGTATGAAAGCAGCCACCAAAGCGAATGTTCGCACTGCACAGGCCGCCCGTACCAGTTTGAGTAAAGCGCTTAACGTATCCTTTACAGGAGGCGCCGTGATGGGTGTTGGCGTTGCCGGGCTGGCTGTATTAGGCCTGGGTGGATTATATATTATACTTAAGCAGGTATTTGCTCCGGGAGCCGCCGTCAACCTCGGAAGAAATGGTCAGGACCATTGAAGTACTGACCGGTTTTTCTCTGGGTGCTGAATCCATTGCCCTTTTTGCCCGTGTGGGTGGAGGTATATATACCAAAGCGGCCGATGTGGGCGCGGACCTTGTAGTAAAGTTGAAGCCGGTATCCCGGAAGATGATCCACGTAACCCTGCCACGATTGCAGACAACGTAGGCGATAACGTGGGCGACGTGGCCGGGATGGGTGCAGACCTGTTTGGATCTTATGTTGCCACTGTACTGGCCACTATCGTACTGGGTCAGCAAACAGAAGTCATAGGAACCGACATCCTGGGTGGCTTCTCTCCGATCGTACTTCCCATGCTCATTGCAGCGGTTGGTATATTATTTTCCATAGCAGGTACTTTATTTGTTCGTATCAGTGATACGGCAGGCATCAATACCAATGTGGTGCACAAAGCGCTGAATATGGGTAACTGGGGCTCGATCGTACTCACTGCCATTGCCGCATTTGCCCTGGTAAACTGGCTGCTGCCCGAAGAAATGATCCTGCGCGGTGTCAGCTTCACCAAATGGGGGGTTATGGGCGCTATTGGCGTAGGCCTCCTCGTAGGTGCACTGATGAGCTCCATCACTGAATATTATACTGCCATGGGTAAGCGCCCGGTACTGAGCATCATCCGTCAGTCATCTACGGGTCATGCCACCAATGTCATCGGCGGATTGGCCATTGGAATGGAATCTACATTCCTGCCGATCATTGTTCTGGCCGGTGGTATCTGGGGTTCATATGAATGCGCTGGCCTGTATGGCGTATCCATTGCCGCTGCCGGTATGATGGCCACCACTGCCATGCAGCTGGCTATCGACGCATTCGGACCCATTGCCGATAATGCCGGCGGTATCGCTGAAATGAGCGAACTGCCTTCTGATGTCCGCGAAAAAACGGATATCCTTGATGCCGTGGGTAATACAACTGCCGCAACCGGTAAAGGTTTTGCCATTGCTTCTGCGGCACTGACCGCACTGGCCCTGTTTGCGGCCTTTGTAGGAGTAGCTGGAATAACAGGCATCGATATTTATAAAGCCAATGTGCTGGCCTGCCTGTTTGTAGGTGGCATGATCCCATTCATTTTCTCTTCCCTCGCCATTCGTGCGGTAGGTGAAGCGGCTATGGCCATGGTGGAGGAAGTACGCCGCCAGTTCAGGACCATCCCCGGTATCATGGAAGGAACGGGAAAACCCGAATATGATAAATGCGTGGCGATATCTACTCAAGCTTCCATCAGAAAAATGATGCTGCCAGGCGCCATTGCTATCATATCTCCACTTATCATCGGGTTCATGCCCGGACTGGGTGCAGAAGCCCTTGGCGGTTTTCTGGCAGGCGCAACCGTTAGTGGCGTACTGATGGGTATGTTCCAGAACAATGCCGGTGGTGCATGGGATAATGCAAAAAAATCTTTTGAAAAAGGCGTAGATATCAACGGCACGATGTATTATAAAAAATCAGAACCTCACAAAGCTTCTGTAACGGGTGATACGGTAGGCGATCCTTTTAAAGATACTTCCGGCCCATCCATGAACATCCTGATCAAACTGATGAGTATCGTTTCACTGGTCATTGCACCCACATTGGCTGGCATGCACAACGACCAGGCAAGCACACAATCGGAAAAACCCGCAGTAGAAATACGTAAAACTACGATTGAAGCTGCGGATAACGCAAAGGTTGTCGGTCAGGCCGAAACGAAGGCCAATACCGTCACTCTTCAGTAAATAATGGGAGATTGTCAGATATAACAGATTGATCTACAGCAATACTTTTAATATATTATAAATTATTGCAAAAGCAAACGGATCATGAAGTTCCTTCTAGTGTCGTCAAAATACGTTTAAGTTCAACCGTTAGTTTGACATAGCGCACACGTCATAAATGAATTTTTACTTTATCTTATCGTAATTCTACGAGTTTTTATACGAGAGACCGGCAAATAGCCGGTCTTTTCGTTTATACATGCTTGTAATATTGACCGCATGGCTCTATTTTTGTATTGTATAATCACACCCCCTTTAGTAAACTAAATTAAATCGAAAACCCAGTGAACGGTGAATAGGTTCCTATTCATACTATATCTTCTTGTGCTGTCTTTTTTAGCAGATGCTCAAACGACAGATTTCACTTTCAGGAGCGAAGGAGAATTGTATTGCGCTCCGGTTCAGGTTCGGTTTACTCAAACATCTTCAGGCACTCCCAAAGGTTTTCTGTGGGATTTTGGCAACGGTCAGCGCAGCAACAATCCCAACCCTGCGGTTACATATACCAGTGCAGGAAATTATCGCGTGAGATTGATCACCGTATATGAAAATACGACCGCTGAAAAGATTCACATAGTCAGCATCAACAGACCGGTCAGTTCTTCATTCACCCCTAACCGTGACCGTTTGTGCCAACCCGGAGAGGTGATCTTTAACGCAAGGGGCTCCAGTAATATTGTACGCAATGAATGGGACTTTGGCGACGGCAGCCAGCTTATATCAGAAACAACCGGAAACACTGCACATACCTACAGCGGTTTTGGTTCATTTACCGCAACACTGACCAGTTTCAATGAAGCAGGTTGTTTCAGCCGGTACAGCCAGACAATCAATATAAGCCGGCCGGTATTAAGCGGCACGCGTACCCCGGAATCGGGATGCGCTCCGGTGAATGCCCAGTTTAACACCACCCTGCAATTACCACCAGGCAGTCATGCAAGCCAGTTCAACTGGAATTTTGGTGATGGCATAACGGTAAGCAATACCCGACCACAAATGGGCCACAATTACAACTTACCGGGCATATACGTTCCGAGCGTCTCTGTTCAGACACTGGACGGATGTACCGCAACCTATACATTCGATAGCATCAGGTTCGGCAGCCCGCCAAGAAACCATGTCGCCTATACGCAAACACCGGTCATCTGCGCATCCGAAGCCGCGAGGTTCGTTTCTCATGCGGACGGTGCAACGGAATACGCCTGGGATTTCGGTAACGGCAACCCCGTCATCACCCGCGATACTTTTATTGATAAGAAATTCAGCCAGTTGGGTATTCGCCACGTAACGGTGACACCGCTTTATCACAAGTGCCCCGGCACGCCCCTCACACTCCAGGTGGAAATCATTGGTGTGATCGCTGAATATACTTTCAGAAATACCTGCTCTTCCAGGGAAACTTTTGATTTTCGCAACAGCAGCCAGGGGCATATCACTTCTTACCTGTGGAATGTTGGCGACCAGCGGACACCCTATTACACGTATAACCTCAGCAGGCGGTTTCCCAGAAACGGATCATTCCCGGTGATTCTGACCATTATGGACAGTGTGAGCGGTTGCGTGGATTCAACGGCAAAAAGATTGTACACGGCCGATCCCAGGCTCATCACAGCCTCCGAATCCATATGTATCAATACAAATGCATTTTTCAGGGTAGACCGTACATATAGTAACCCGGCGGCAACCTATTTATGGACCATTTTCAATCAGTCATATTCTTCCGGCAATGTGCCCAACCTGACCATACCGGCGGAAACACATGGAATTTTTGACAGTAACAGGGTCGTCATTCAAAATGGGCCCTCCTATTGCCCCGATACCGTATGGCTGAACCATGCGGTAAAAGTGAAAGGTCCATTGCTCCATTTTACCATGCCCGACAATATTTGCCTGGACACAAAACTGATCGTTCAAAACCAGTCAGGCCCATATTTTCCCGGCGATTCGATCCGAACCTGGGAATGGCACATGGGCACGGCCGGGTCGTATGACAACCAATACCAGCCCCAGCCCGTTCAGTATACAACAGACCGCGCGTACGATATCAGGCTGAGTGCATCAGACATCAACGGATGCCGCGATACATTGATACAACGCGTGAACGTCAGGCCAATGCCCTTCCTGTGGACGATACCCCGTATCGATTCAATTTGCCAGGGACAAGCCAGTCCATTTATTGCCTATACAAGCGACCATTTGTCATGGACATCCGCAAGCCCTGTATCCGGCCTGTGCAATACCTGTGATACATTGTCGCTCAGGCCTGTTCAATCATCCGTCATCAACGTAACCTCTACCAATAATTATCAATGCGCGGTATCAGACAGTATTCAAATTTTCGTCAGCCTGCCTTTTACGGCCAGAGCAGCCATCACGGACACCGCCATCTGCATGAATGAGAAGCTGGTCCTTCATGTTGAGCCCAGGAACCTGATCATCTCATGGTCACCTGCCGATAAGGTCAGTACGCCCGATCGCTACGACCCCGAAGTTTCACCGAGGCAAAGCACCATTTTCCGTGCCTTGCTAACAGATTCTATCGGATGCTTCAGTAGTGAAGCAAGCATAGATGTCACTGTCAAATCTCTCCCCGAAGTCAATATCGGGCCCGATCAATTCAAGCCATACTTTGGCCAGTTTGTCCTGCAACCGAGGTATAGCAATAATGCCCGTTATTATACATGGTCTCCGGCCGACTCACTGAGCTGCGAGCATTGCCCGAATACCTCAGGCATCGCGGTCACCAGTAAACGATACAGCGTAACCACGGTATCAGACAGCGGATGTGTTGCCAAAGATGATATCATGGTTTACGTAGATTGCCGAAATGCCCATATCCTGTTACCCAAGGCTTTTACGCCCAATCACGACCGCCTGAATGACCTGTACAGACCGATCACCAGAGGGATATCCCTGATCCGGCGTTTTTCCATATATAACCGTGAGGGTCAGCTATTGTACGATGCCAGGAATTTCATTCCCAATAAGAATACCCAGGGCTGGGACGGGCAATTCAGGGGTACCACCCAACCCGGCGGGGCTTATGTTTACCTCCTGGATGCCATCTGTGAAACCGGGCAGGATATCAATTCGAAAGGCAGTTTCCTCCTCATCCGCTAAGAACCCCGAAAAATTTCGTAAATTTTTATGAACGGCATTCTTCCGTTTGGATTTATCATTATTTTGCATTACGAAATAAATCGTATTATGATCAGGATTAAAAGCACCAAACCCACCGACAGTGAATTAGAGATACTGGCGATTCTCTGGGATAAAAAGCAGGCTACCGTCAGGGCTGTACATGAAGAATTGAGTAAAACGAAAGACGCTGGTTATACCACTACCCTGAAGCTCATGCAGATCATGTTCGATAAAAAACTGGTCTACCGCGATGAGTCGAATAAAACGCATATTTACTCACCTGCCGTTACCCGTGAAAAAACACAAACGCAATTCCTGAACAGGATGATCGACAATTTATTTGCCGGATCTCCTACCGAACTGGTACTCCAGGCATTGGGCCAGTCAACCACCAGTGAAGCCGACCTGGATAAAATCCAGCAAATGATCGAATCATTAAAAAATAAAAAATAAGGATGATCAACTGGGATCACTTTACGCAAAGCCTGCTGGGAACCCTAGTTCACAGTTTGTGGCAATCGGGGCTTCTGTTCTTGCTCTACCGGTTGGCTGTTGCGTTGTTTCAATGGCATAACCCAGATGCCAGGAGAAACGGGTTACTCTTCCTGCTGGGCATACAATGCCTGATATCACTGACGAGCTTTTATCTATTATACCAGGGCGCATCGTTCTATCTGGTAGATCGGAATTTTACAGGCATCCTCAATACATTTACGCAAGACCAATCCCTGTTGGTCCTGTATAACCTGGCAGCCATAGCATACCTGTTGGTACTTTCAGGTAAACTGGCCTATATGATGATCGGATGGTACGGATTCAGGCAACGGATCAGCAAAGACCATCAAAAACCTCCTGTTGATATACGTTTATTTACCAAGGCAAAAGCCATTGAATTGGGCATCAAGCGCCAGGTGAATATTTGGCTTTCCGAGCATATACAATCACCCATGACCTTTGGTTATTTCAAACCGGTGATCCTGTTACCCGTTGCGTTACTGAACCACATCAGTATGCGTGAAGCAGAAGCGTTGATCCTTCATGAACTGTCGCATATTCGCCGGTACGATTACCTGATCAACTGGTTCATCCTGACGATGGAGCAGTTATATTTCTTTAATCCTTTCACCCGTTCACTGATCAGGCAATTCCGCCAGGAAAGGGAAATGTCCTGCGATGCACAGGTGCTTGATTTTCGTTAC
Organism: Ferruginibacter sp.; assembly: GCA_046329695.1. Taxonomy (GTDB): domain Bacteria; phylum Bacteroidota; class Bacteroidia; order Chitinophagales; family Chitinophagaceae; genus Ferruginibacter. The sequence goes on along the minus strand of JAXLUE010000002.1, from coordinate 9,288 downwards.
CCGGCCGTGCTTTATGCGGAAGCCTTACTGAAAACTGCCCGTTTGGCGCATAAGCCCGCCATTTTCCATCTGCCGGCAACGGGGGAACAGGGAGAATTGATCAGGCGGATCAGTTTTTTCACCAGCATTGATCCCACCCTTACAAAAAAGCGCTCCAACCCTTACAGGCTTTTATTCCTGTACCTGGCAGGCCCCCTCATGCTTTTTCTGATGAGCATAGCCTTCAACAGACAGGTAACAAAATCACAAGCAGGCAAGGCCGCATCGATCATCACATCAAATAACGGTATAGCATATACGACTGAACCGGTGGCTCCTGTTGAACGTAAGTCTACAGGAATCAGGGTCATGTATATTGACGAGGCAACTGAAAATGCCGTGAGGGCTGTTAACAAACAGTCAGGCGAAAATCTTATGATGGAAAACAAAGGGCGGGCCGCCTCAGCAAATACCGCTGAGTCTCGTAATACTGATCCATCGCTGCAAACAATTTACACACCAAACTACGAGGTCATTCAAACCGCTGCTACGGAACCAGTCGAAGAAGTAGAAGGTAAAGAATTTTTTATCCGGGAAGAAGACCCAGCCTCAGGCACGATCATTACCAAGGCATATAAGGTCATTTTAAAAGACGGCCAGTGGAAGAACCAGTTTCTCTGGATGACGACAGAAACAAGGCCGTTGGCTGATACGCTGAAGGCGGTTTGTGATTCTGTATTGGCTTCACAACAATAATACTGTTCATCGATTTCCTGAAAGATACATCCTGTTTAGCCGCGCTAATTTACCATACATTTCTCGGGCAGGTATCCCCGAATTTATTTCCCAGGATGAAGCCAACCATGATCTCATGGGTATTGCCTGTATAATTCCGGAGCCTGCTGGTGGTGGCTACTTCGTAAGCGTAAGACACATTGAACGTATTAGAAATATTGACGCCCGCCATGGCTGAGTAACCAGACAGGTAATCGGAAATCCGGTAACTCGCACCCACCCATATCTGATCGAGGTATTGCATTTTTACATTGATATGCGCACCCATCAATTGGGGTTGCCAGTATTGTATCATGACCGAAGGTATCAGGTTCAGGTCGCTGTTAAGCATCGTCCTGAATCCGGCCGTAAGGAAGAAATTGGGTGTGAAGGACGTGCCATATTTGTCATTGGCAACAAACTTTGCTTTTCCGGGGATGATATTCAAAACGGAAATCCCGGCAAAATACTTATTGGAATAAAGCCAGAGACCCGCTCCAAGTTCAGGCTTCACTTTCTTTATTTCACTGTTGGCGTAACCAATGGCAGGGTCATTGGGGTCGAGGCTGGCAAAATCGATCTTTGCCCTGTCGAGGTAAACACTGGATATTCCTCCATTGAATCCTGCTGCCAGCGTTGTTTTAGGCCCTAACGGTAAATGATATGCGTAAGATGCATATATCGACCAACGGTTGATATATCCGGCCCTGTCGTTCAAAGCTGTAAATCCAATTCCGTGATGCGGAGCCGGTGCCGTGTACTCATCCCAGAACTGCTTCCCCCGGGGATTGATCCCCTGTGGCGCAAATGACGTGGGGCTCGACCTCATATCCTCTTTGTGGATCGGGGCATGAATGGTGAAATAAGTGGTAACGGGAGCTCCGGGTATGCCGGTCCATTGATTCCGGTAACTAAGTTTAATATCCGTATAATTTTCGATACCGGTCAATGCCGGGTTCAGGATATAATTATTGAGGATGTATTGGGTATAAGAAGGCTTGGCCTGCCCGAAAGAGAACAATGACCAAACGGAAACCACAAACATCAAATAGATCCTCTTCATAAAAAAACGGTTTCCCAGAAACAGGCTGCAGCAATCTTTCAATCGTGCAGCCTGTTCCGTGGAATTATTTCACAATGGTCACATATCCTGTTACCGGCTTGCGGCCGCTTTCAGGCTCAATAATATAATAATACGTATCAAATGGCAGTGGCTTGCCATTCAGGGTGCCGTTCCATGGTTTCAGGTACCCGTTTCTTGCTTCAAATACAAGTTGCCCGGTACGTGTGAACACCTGCACTTTAGCATTCGGATAGTCTTTGAGGTATTGAATTTCCCAGTAATCGTTAATACCGTCACCATTAGGCGTGAATGTATTGGGGATCCTGGGGATCTTCAGCACTTTGATCAAAACCTGGTCGCTCATGGGGCATCCTCCCCTGGCAGTTACCGTGAGTGTATACAGGATTTCATCAACCGGCGTACTGGTTGGGCGGAGTATCCTGTTATTATTCAGGTACAGGTTACTGGTGAGGTTACCGTCACGCGTCCACAAATATTCCAGGTCGTTACCTGATGCTGTACCCTCAAGCAATATACTGTATCCCTCCAGCACCTCTTTATCCGGTCCGGCATTCACTACCGGGAAGGGATACACGGTGAAAGACTTGGTCATCGTATCGCTATTACATCCGTAACTGTTGATGATATAATGCGTAACATCATAAGTACCCGTATCGGCATAAGTATAAGCAGGGTTTTGCTCGGTTGAACTGCTATTGTCGCCAAGGTCCCAGTACCATTGATTGAATGAACCGTCGGCCGGGTTACTCTGATCTCTGATCGTTACCACATCGCCGATACAAACGCTGGGTTTATTGAAATCAAAATCGACATCCGGCTGCGGATGAATGGTATTTACCAGCATGCTGGTATCATCTATGCATCCGTCTCCGCTTCGCACACGCAGCCTGACGGTGTATGGACCAACACCTGTATATATATGCGTGGGATCTTTTGCCGTAGATCCGTTATTGGCTAATCCGCTGGCGGGGTCTCCAAAATTCCAGGTGTACACGAAAGCGTTTTCAGTACCGTCTGCAATGCTGGATTGATTCCGGAACTGGATCAGTGCATTCGGCAGGCAGGCCGTATCGGTGAAACGGAAACTTGCCAATGGCTGAGGTTTCACATTGACCCATTTTTCCTTCACGAGGCTGTTGCAACCACCTGCAGTTGTTACAATAAGTTTTACAAGATAATTGCCTGCCGAAGCAAACGTATGCGTAAATGGAGCATTATTGGTCCTGATCACGGGCGGTGTGCCATCGCCAAAATCCCATGTACGTATATTGATGACGCCAACACCGGCCGGCACAGTCGATGAATCTGTAAATGTGATGGTTTTCGTTTCACAGGCCGGTAAACTGAATCCGAAATTTGCTACGGGCGGGGCCAGAATCCTGATCGTACGCCTGGCAGAATCTTTACAACCGAAATTGGAAGTAAAGGTGTACAACAACGAATATGTACCCGGACCAACCAGGGATGGATCAAATAAACCTGAAGGGGTAACACCCGGACCTGTGAACACATAAGTGCCTGGCACCCCTCCTATTTCGGAAGCCTGCAAAATCTGGAATGGTGCAATGTTCAGGCAGGTATCCCGGATTGGGTTGAATTGAACACGGGGTGACGCATTGATGGTAATCGTTTTGAAAGTTTCATCAATGCAGGTTTCACCGGAAAAAGCCCGGAACCTGATCTGGTAAGTCCTTGTCAGCGGAGCCTGGAAGTTCGGATACAGGTGTGCGTAAGGCTTATTGGGATAAGGATTGTCGTCGATCTCAAATGTTGCGGGCGCCCCAAGGTTATCCCAGTAAATATGCACTTTCACCACAGATCCCACATTAACAGTGGATGTATTGTTGATGCGCACACTGTCATTGGCACAGAGCGCATTTTCGTTTTGCACCGTCAGCCCGGCAACGGGTATATCCCCATTTACAAAGAAAGACTGTATCACGGTATCCCTGCAGCCATCAATACTGGTGACGATCAACTCTACATCTTTCGTTCCAATGGTATGATAACTGTGTTGCGGGCTTTGCAAAGTTGATGTGTTTAACGCCCCGCTGGACGGATCATCAAAATTCCAAAGCCAGCCTGTTATAGATCCAGACGCAACCGAACTGGTATCAAGGAACTGGGCATAGGTATCATCAAGACATACCTCTGGATTGATAAATCCGGCTACCGGCCTGGGGTGTATCACCACCACCTGGCTGTGCAAGATACTGGTACATCCCTTATCGGTTTTAACCGTTAAACGCACGGTATAATTTCCCGGATTACTGAACGTATGAGTGGGGTTCTGTAAGGTAGAAGTATTATTCACTCCGCTGGTGGGGTCGCCGAAGTTCCAGCTCCAGGAAACCAGGTTACCCGAGTTGGGCGTCGACGCATCTGTAAAAGACACCGTTTTTATGGCACAGGTAGGCGTCGTATATGTGAACAAACCCGTTGGCAATTCATCGATGATCACGTTCACCGTGCCCGATTGCGGCTGAGAACAGGCCGTAGTACTGCCATCCTGCACAGAAACCAGGGTATATACAAACGTTCCGGCTGTTCCGGTAGGAGCGGAAACGGTGACGCTGTTGCCTGTAGTGGTGGTAACCGTTTGGTTAGGACCTCCATTGATCGTATAGGTGAATGTATATGGAGCCGTGGCATTGGCACCGGTAAAAGTAATAAGCGGAGCTGTTGCATTTCGGCAAACTTCCGCATTACCGCTGATCGTGGCAGTGGGCAGCGGATTGACTGTAATGGTGGCGCTGGAGTTTGTCAGGTTACGTCGGCAGGCGTTGGATGAACCGTCCGTAACATTCAGCAGGGTGTACACATAAGTGCCTACGGTTCCCGTTGGTGCGGTCACGGTGGCTACAGTAGAACTACCTGTAGTGGTCAATGTTTGTATGGCCCCTCCGTTGATCTGATATGAAAATGTATAAGGCCCCACGGTTGTGCTGGTAACCGTAAACGTTATGACGGGCCTGGTGGCGTTCTGGCAGACTGCCGTGGTGCCGGAAATAGAAGCATCAGGCAACGGATTGACGATCACTGCCGCATTACCCGACTGTGCATTGCTGCACGGATTTCGGTTATGTTGAGCAGGTTATAGGTGAATGTGCCTGTTGCGGTAGTGGCACGGGTACGTTCACCGTATTGCTGGTTGCGGATGTTGCCGTTAATGTTGACCTCCATTGATATTATAGCTGAACGTATAAGGAGCGGTACTATTGGAGGTGCTGAAACTGATATTGGGTGATGTTGCATTGAGGCAAACAGAATTATTCCCTGAAATACTGGCCAGTGGCTTGGGACTGATCACAATCGTCCGGCTTGCCGTATCGCTCAGGCAGCCTACGTTGCTGACCATGGCGAATTTTACAATGTAAGTACCCGGATTCGCATAGAGGTGTACCGGGTTCCTGACACTATCGATCGTTCCGTCACCAAAATTCCAATACCACTTATATGAGTAAGTGCCCGCCAGATAACTGGTGTTATCATTAAACCGGACACTATCTGTCACACAGCCGGTGCTGGTCCATTGGAAACTGGACGTTGGCGGATCATAGACTGCCAGGTCAAAGTCGCGTACAAAACTATTACCACAACCTTCTGCATCGGTCGTACCTGCCGTGATCGTGATCGGGTAACCGGGGCTTGTATTGGAAGGCGAATATGTGTACATGGTGGGAAGCTTATACCTCCACACCCTTTTGGTACCGATCAGGTAAGTACTGTCGTTAATGGTTGCAGGATTATTGATCGTTACGTTAGGCGTTTGAAAACCATGAAAATCCCAGAACAGGGATGTTGGTTGAAAGGGGAAGGTAACACTCAGGAAAATCGGGGTTCCTGTACAGGCAACCGGATCCGGTACGAGGCTGAGCGGGTTCAGTGGTGACAGGAAATTATACAGGTCACGAATATTGGTGCCGGCATTGTAACCATACGATTCGGCACTACCGAAACCATAGGCAATGGCATTAAAGCCAGAGTCAGATTCTATCCTGTGCTGGCCTGCTGCAACATTGGCGATGAGGTATGAATAATTCGGATCCTGCGGATGTACCGTAAACAAAGAAGGGTTGACCGAAACCCCATCGAGTTTAAACGAACTGATGGCTGTTCCGCCATTTGGGATCACTACATTATAATAGTGATTCTGTATATTGAAATTTGGTGTAGCGTTCCAAATAACCTGGGCAATATTCTGCTCCACCGGGCTCAGGTAGATCACTTCAGGATCACCTGGGGTACCGTTACCGCAAGCGCCCTGCGATGTTACATATTGAGCCACACAGATCGGCAGATCTGCTTCGATCTTCAAGGGACTGGAAGTAGCAGGGATCTCGTAATAAAAATTATTGATCAGCGGTTGCGTGATGGGCGCACCGTTAACATTGACCACAGTGGCAGGATTGGTGACACAAATCCTGAACACATTATTGATCAGACTTAACGGACTTAGGCTTCCCGTATAGGTCGTTAGGTATTTTTTACCCCATGCGGTTTTGGGAAATGCCTGCACCATATAGTTGTCGGAAGAAGAGGACAACCCATTACAGGTAATGCTGATACGGCCGCTTCCGGAGAATACCGCAATACGTTTACAACTGCTGGTTCCGGAACTGATACTTTTGATCTTGGAGCCTGTCAGGTCGGATCCCTGGTAAGGATTATTAAATGATGTCAGCTCACCCATTACATTATACACCTGCCCCTGCGTCAGGTTTACCGTGAACGGAACGCCTGCCGCAATGTCCGACTGCATTGGCGCTTGAGTGATCTCTACAGTGGTGCAGCCTGTATCCGTTGCCACCGCCATAAAACCAGCAATTGGCATTATTGGTGTTGGAGGTATTGGTATAATTGATGGAATAATATTCTTTTCCCAGTGTATTGGTAGGAAATAAAATGGAAGCCCCCGATACATTCTGGTTGTATATATGGGCATACGCCACACAAATTTCATCGGATGATGTGATCCTCTTTATTCTCCGGAGCCGATGAAGCTGAGAGCAAGCGTACATCTCCGTACCAATTTTAGGAATGGGGTTTGAAGTCAGTACCGAAGGAGGGCTCCGCTGACCAGGTTTTGAACATACCTGCGTCGGGAATCGTAATGTAATGTTTGTTACCTGATCAGCAGCAAAATACAGAACCATTTCCCTGGCCATTGCCATTGCTCATTACCTGGTGGTAACCATATGCCACCCAGAAATCTTTCCCTTTATTGGAAAAATCCTGGCCAAATAGCATTGAAGCACTCAACAGGTAAATGATCAGAAAATAAAATTTCTTCATTTACAAGTGTATACGTAATGAAAAGATGTTGGATAAAAACAAGAGTTATCAGGGACAGGAAATGTTGCCTAAAAATAAAAAGAAAAAACAGATTTTCAAGCAATTAGTACTAATAAAAAAAGAAAAAGGCCGCATAGACATGCAGCCCTTGTTAAGAATCTTTCGATTCTGTAACCCCCAAAGAAAACGAGTTTATCTGAAGCCGGTTTTAACGAAGGCAGATTTTCTGCTTAAACCCGGCATAGAAATCAATTTTTTAGTTGTTTTTGGTTCCTGATGACAGGAATCAACGCCCATTGAGCCGGCAAACCCGCCTGATCGTTTCCTGGCAAGGCCCTTTTAAGCAGTTGCTTAACCTTGCTGAGCACATCACGCGGCGATGGCTTTTTTTTCTGGCGTTGATCCTTTTTCATACAGGTTAGATTGTTTGGTTAACACCCTCTTTGTTAGGCAAAACAGAAAAGAGGAGCTTTTTTATGAAACCCAATAGGATCGAATCGCACATCCTACCAGTTGATATTCATCACTTTATATACCATTCCCCTTACCTGCCAATCCCAGGTTCACAGGGCACTCACTGATAGTGTTTCAGAAAATAATTGGATTGTTTGGATAACGTCTGCCGGTAGATGAAATAAGGCGCCGGACAGCTATTTGGTACCAGCATTGCACTGGTTGCAGATTACAATTTAACCGTGATTACTTCACTGTATTCAACAGTACCATCCATATTCACCTGCTTCATCCTGTAGTAAACCGTTTGGTTACCCTGGAGAGCTGATTTTTGATCCCTGAATTGAAAGGATTTTTGTGACTGGGCTGTTTCGAAACCGTCCATGACCATACCGACAGTCTTGAAATTCTTGTTGTCGATCGACCTTTCAACTTCATAATAGTTGAAATTGGCCTGGATACTTGTCATCCATTTAAAAGTCACCCACTTTTCAGACATGCTGACTTCAATCTTGCTGGCAGGAACTGTTGGTGTGGTGTTAGCTGTATTGCCGGCAAACATGGTTGTTGCATTCAGGCAGAAAACAGCGATCAAAAGAACATTTTTTGCATTGAGGGTAAATACTTGTTTCATTTTCTTTGTGGTTTAATATTTTTTTTAAAAATATCGGCCCATCAAAGGATAATTAACTGGATAGTATTTCCGAGGAAGATTGGAGTTGGTACGGATCTGGTAGAGGAGCGAGGTAAGCGTCATTTCCAAATCTGACACAAACATAAAAACTGTTTTTTAGAATTCATAGTCCCCCCTCCCATTTTTTGAATCTTTTTTGATATTTTCAAATTAAAACACACTTTTCCGAATTTCATCTAATCAAATGAGATTTTAAGCCTGCTTTATTCAATAAAACAGCAAAGAAAATCCATATAGTTAAGAAAATAGCCTGATTATATTTGAAAATTAAGGAGTTTGGTGTTCAGGTATCTTAACCACTATAGTGTTATATACAATATCAAGCCATTCTGGCATAAAAAATACGCATCCCTTATGGATTCCCCATTTTGCGACCCGCCTGTTTTGCAGGTTATTCTGACGATACATCCCATATTCCGGTTTCCTGTTTAAAGCAACCAGCCTTGCCAGGTTACTTAATATTAATTATAATTATAATTTTTATTTTTATATCAATGTAAATTTCAATAAAATGACATTTTATATTATATTTCAAGTTATTATAAAATATAAATAACTCTTTTCCCATTATCGACGCTGGATGATTTTAAGTGAAAGGCCATGGCAAATATGGGTCATTTTATATGCTTAAAATAAGCAGATAAAGTACATATCTCATTGTTATTCTTATTTATACAATGATTTAACTCTGCTATTTTTCTGGGCATAATTATTTCCTCTTTTTTCCAGCCAATTTTGTTAAGATTCCAAAAAAATTAGTCCGCCTTTTCAGTATTTAGAAAAGGTTTTTTTATTTCTTCCGGTGAAATTGTAATTTCGGCTATGCTCAGATTTGTTGCCTACCCCATGAGGTTTCTGCTGGTATCTATATGCTTCTCTTTATTGGTTTTGCTGCCATCCTGTCGCGCACCAAAGGATATGGTTTTTCGTGAAATAAGGAATGTGGGCATCGAAAGCCTGGGCTTCACTTCATCCAAACTGACTGCGGAACTGGAGTATTATAACCCTA
>JAXLUE010000019.1:0-53988 GCA_046329695.1 Ferruginibacter sp. | reverse complement strand
AGCTTTTCAGGTCGGTAACGATCTTAATGCCTTTGTCTTCAAAAACCTGGTCCATCGGCTTGGTTTCATTATCAAAATCCAGCTTATAGCTCAGCCCGCTGCACCCCCCGCCAACCACACTGACGCGCAGGAAATAGGATGGATCGCCCGAGACCCCCGCATCTTCCATGAGTTGGATGACCTTGGCTTTCGCTTTGTCGCTGATATAAATGCTGTTATCTGTAGTTACCATGACCGTTGATTAGTGTACCACGCTGTCTTCAAATTTGATCGCTTCCATTCCGTTTTTAACGCGATAATCATTGATCGCCGCTTTTATGGCGTCCTCGGCGAGAACGGAGCAATGTATCTTAACGGGAGGAAGGTTCAATTCTTCCACGATGTCCATATTATCGATCTTCAGTGCATCGTCTACACTTTTTCCCTTCAGCCATTCGGTGGCGAGAGAAGAAGATGCGATCGCGGAACCGCAACCGAAGGTTTTGAATTTGGCATCCTTGATGACACCGGTAGCTTCATCTACTTCGATCTGCAGGCGCATAACGTCTCCGCATTCGGGAGCGCCCACGAGGCCTGTACCAACGTTCTTGCTGGATTTATCCAGTGTTCCCACGTTCTTGGGATTCTGATAGTGGTCGATAACTTTTTCTGAATATGCCATGGTAAGAAATTTTGAATGTTGAATGTTGAATGAGGAATTTGATTTTATACTTCCTTATTTATTATTCCTCATTATTTATTATACATTTTCTAGTGGTGCGCCCATTCGATCGTGTTCAGGTCGATGCCTTCTTTGTACATTTCCCACAATGGGCTCATCTCGCGAAGCTTAAGCACCGTTTCACTGATGGCCTTGATGGTATAATCGATCTGGTCTTCCGTTGTGAAACGACCGAGGCCGAAACGAAGAGAACTGTGAGCCAGGTCATCCCCGAGGCCGAGGGCTTTAAGCACATAGCTGGGTTCCAGTGAAGCCGAGGTACAGGCAGAACCTGAACTCAGGGCGATGTTCTTATTGAATCCCATGAGCAACCCTTCTCCTTCCACATATTTGAATGAGATATTGGACACATGCGGCAGGCGGTGTTCGCGGTGGCCATTCACATACGCTTCTTCCAGTTGCAGCAGCGCATTTTCCAGTTTATCGCGGAGTTTGCTCAGTCGTAATGCTTCTGATTCCATTTCAAGCATGGCGATCTCACAGGCTTTACCAAAACCAACAATGCCCGGAACATTCAGGGTGCCGCTGCGCATGCCCCTTTCGTGTCCGCCACCGTCCATTTGAGCGGTTACTTTTACACGCGGGTTTTTACGGCGAACATATAAGGCTCCGACGCCCTTGGGTCCATACATTTTATGAGCCGTGAATGCCATCAGGTCGATACCGTCTTTGTTGACGTCTACCGGAATCTTTCCAACGGCCTGCGTGCCATCGGTAAAAACGAGAACACCGTGTTTACGGGCAATGGCGCTGATCTCACGGATCGGCTGCAATACCCCGATCTCATTATTGGCATACATGATGGCAATGAGAATGGTGGTGGGTTTAATGGCCGCTTCGAGTTCTTTCAGGTCGATCAGGCCTTCTGCGTTCACGGTCAGGTAAGTTACTTCCCCCCCGATCTTTTCGATGTGCTTACAGGTATCCAGCACCGCTTTATGCTCGGTGGTAACCGTAATGATGTGGTTGCCCTTGCTGGCGTACATTTCAAACACGCCCTTGATGGCGAGGTTGTCGGATTCCGTAGCGCCTGAAGTGAAAATGATCTCTTTCGGATCGGCGCCGATCAGCTTAGCCACCTGTTCGCGGCCGTAATCAACCGCTTCTTCCGCTTCCCAGCCAAAAGGATGGTTACGGCTGGCCGCATTACCGTAATGCTCGGTAAAATAAGGCAACATGGCATCCAGTACCCGCTGATCCATTTGGGTAGTGGCGTTATTATCCAGGTAAATGGGAAACTTCAACATATGACGAAAATCAGTTTTTGACCCGATTATAACGCGAAATTAGTCCAAAAGGTTTTATTTTACCAGTGAAGGAGAGCATGTTCTGTCAGAATTAACGTATTTCGTAAATACGTTTGAATACAATAAATTAAATTTTTATTTAATGCAACACATAGAACATATAGGCATTGCGGTAAAAAGCCTGGAGGTTTCGGTTCCGTTGTTTGAGAAGTTATTGAATACCAGCTGTTACAAAACGGAAACCGTTGAATCGGAGCATGTCAATACGGCTTTCTTCCAGACGGGCCAGACCAAGATCGAATTGCTTGAAAGTGCCACATCGGACGGGGTCATTGCCCGCTATGTGGAAAAAAAGGGCGAGGGCATACATCATATTGCTTTTGACGTAGCCGATATCCGGGCGGAAATGAAGCGTTTACAGGATGAGGGTTTCACATTACTGAGCCCTGAACCCAAAAAGGGGGCCGATAATAAACTGGTTTGTTTTTACATCAAAAGGAACGAACGGGGTATTGGTGGAGATCTGCCAGGAGATTTGACCTTCTTTTAACGGTGAAAGGCATCTTCGCTGCAGATCAGGAATCCTGCATGGTGCTTCTTTACCAACGAATGGCCATGGCTGTTTGGAAAGACAGGCAATCGGATCAATAAATCCGGGTTCAACAGTTATGATACCATTATACCATCATTTTAACGGCCTTCACGCGCAGTTCATCTATATTGTGGTTAACTGGTATTATTTCCAGCGTTCCGAATATTTTTACTATTCCATTTATATCATCGTTTTCAGCCTGTATTTGTTGAACCGTTACCTCGGTGATGAAACCGGGATGATCAGGCTGGGGTGGTTCAGCCTGAATAAAATGTATTCAGACCGGGTTTTATGCCTGCTGAGTTATATCTATTACTTCAAATTCGGCAGACGTTTTGTGGAAGCCCAAACGCGTTATCCGGGGATACACCAAATGATGACGCTGACAGAAAAATTGTTATTGACGTATATCGGCATTGAGATCATCCTGTTACTAACCACGGGATATTCCCACTTCGAAAATCTCCTCTTCATCCCGGTTAATGTGAGCATTTTCCTGGTCCTTGCGTATGTATTCTGGACGATGCTCAAAAAAAGAGAAGCCCTGGATAAATTCATCTTAACGGGCAGTATGTTCTATGGTATCAGCGCCGTTGCGACCCTGATTTTAGGATTAGGGAAATCGCCTTTGGAGAATGATCATATGTTGCCATTACAGATCGGTGCGCTGGTTGAAATGGCATTTCTGAATGCAGGGCTTGTGTACAAATCCAGGATGCTGCAGCAGGAAACGATCAAATCAAAGGACCAGTTGATCCGCCAGTTTGAAGAAAATCAAAGCCTGACGAACCGGCTGAACAGTATCCGGGAGAATATCAGCCGGGATCTTCATGACGATGTGGGTGCCACCCTGAGCAGTATTAAAGCATATTCCGAAATTTTGAAAATGAACCCGCAGTCACCAGCCATTGCCGAACTAATCGGGGAAAGTTCATCGGAGATGATCGAGCGGCTTGAAATGATCGCATGGTCGGCCAACCCGGAACATGACCACGGGAAAAGTTTATTGATACGATTACAGCAATTTGCCGCTCCGCTCTGCCATGCACACCATGTTCATTTACAAATAGACAGTATCCGTTTTAATGAACAAATACCATTACCCGGAGAGATACGGCAGCATGTATTTTTATTGTTCAAAGAAACGGTCAATAATATGATCAAATATGCCGAAGCCAAAAACTGCCAGGTTTCCATAAGTCTGGATGAAAACCATTTTGATATGCAGGTGAGCGATGATGGAGAAGGTTTTGACACACAGAAACCTTCCTCCGGCAATGGTCTGAAAAACATCCAACGACGGATCGATTTACTGGGTGGCCTTTTTTTATTAACCTCTGTACCAAACCAGGGCACTTCAATATCCATCCGTATTCCATTAACTTCTCATGGGGTAGTTTAACTTTCCCACATACCAAATTTTGGGTATCCCCAACGTGAGGAAGCAATACTATATTTACCCCTAAGCCGTATCAAATCACTTAATCAATAGCATATGATCAGTATCGCCATCATCGAAGACAATGTACAATACCGAAAAGCGATCACTCTGATCATGCAATTAGAACCAGATATTAAACTGGTGCACACATTAAGTAATTGTTCAGAAATGATCGGCCGGTTTGAAGCTGATGCGCCCGATGTGGTTTTGATGGACATAGACATGCCCGGAATGAATGGCATCGAGGCTGTATGGGAGATCAAGAAACACTTTTCTGATATCAGGATCATCATGCTCACTGTTTTTGAAGACGAAGAAAAAATTTTCGGGGCGCTGAAAGCAGGCGCCAATGGGTATTTATTGAAAAAAGACAGTCCGAAAAAGATCATCGAGTCCATCCATTCGGTCTACCATGGGGAATCGGTCATGAATGGAATCATCGCCTCCAAGGTGTTGGAATATTTTCAGCAGGGCAAGGTCAAAGAGGTACAACAATCTAACCTGACAGACCGTGAAAAACAAATACTTGAACTACTCGTGAAAGGGTACAGTTATAAAGAGATAGCCGCTTCGATCAATATTTCAGTGGAAACCCTGAATACGCATGTCAAGAATATTTATCGTAAGCTCAATGTCCATTCCCGCGGTGAATTGGCCGCCAAATTCGGGAAACTGAAATAATCCGAATGGCTGTTCTGTTTTCCAACATTAAAATCTCACATCTAGATATTCGATAGTTATTTACACCGCTTAGCCGTTCAAACAGATATCAGTTCGGCATACCATATTTCTGGTATTGTATGCATATATATAACGCATAACTTACGCACGTTACTATGTTGTCAGATAACTGCTGATAATGAACTTTCAAGCCTGATAAGGAGCAGATGGTGGTAACGAATCCTGCCAGGCCTTGTACAAAGGCCAGCATCCAATCCCTTTCAAACCAAACCAAATGGCAAGATAGCTACATCAAGCTATGTTAAGCCTTGAAAACAAAAGGCATTTTTGTAAATAAAATTGCCAGTGCCTCACTAACCGATAAGAGAAAACAATTCAACAGAAAAAAATCAATATGAAATCATTATTAACTCTGCTCATCTTTTGCATATGCAATGTTGGTCAGGCCCAAACCCCTGTTGTACATTACCCTTTCAACAACAATGCAAATGATGCCATCGGTAATTTACACGGAACCGTTACTAACGCTACTTTAGTACCGGATAGATTTGGCAATGCAAACAGCGCATACAGCTTCAATGGCAATAGTTCACTCATAGTGATGCCACATGGCCCTGCATTTGATTTCGGTACAGGCGCATTCTCTGTCAGTTGCTGGGTTAAATCTTCATCTAATCTCGGGCTTATGACGCTTGTTAATAAGGGTACGGAACAGAATTCACCATGGAAAGGAATCTTACTCTTCTTGAACCAAAATTCAGTCGGGCAAATTCAAGGGCGAACTGATGCAAATAAAACAGTCACTTCTCCCAATGGCTTTGCTTATAATAATAATGCATGGCACTTCGTAGTGTATACCAGGTCTGGCACTTTACATAGTTTGTATATTGACGGCACTTTAAGCAACAGTGCTACACATAGCGTAGTTGACGATGTGAGCAATAACAGGCAACTATATATCGGCAGAAATCCATGGGGCCCTGAACAGTATTTTATGGGAACACTGGATGACATCAAATTCTTCAACACTGCGTTAACCCCTGCACAAATATCCAGCTTATACAATGCACCAGCCTGTGGCTCTATTCCGGCACCAACAATCAGTGCTTCAGGACCCACCAATTTCAACATGGGCGGTTCAGTAACCCTTACTTCCAGTGCTGCGAGCGGGAACCTTTGGAGCAACGGCGCCACCACACAGAGTATAACGGTAAACAATAGCGGCAATTATTCCGTACGTTACACCAATGCAGAAAACTGCACGTCAGAAATGTCGACTCCGGTAACAGTCACGGTAAACCTGCCCGCTTCCAATACACCAGCCATTTATGGAAGCCAATTCAATAGTGCTATTTTTCTGAACAGTAGTTTAGATTATGTCAACTGTGGAAATGCCAACATCAATTTGGGCGCGGCTTTCACTGTTGAAGCCTGGGTTAAAATCGGGGCTTATCCCAATGCGAATACATTATACTCTATCATTTCGAAGATCAGTTATGCGGCCACCGCCTATACAGATTTTCCCTTTTCGTTAAGTATTAGCAGTAGCGGAAATGCTTATGCGGTATTCTCCAAAGGGGATGATTATTTACCGGATTTAACAGTTATAGACCCTACCCCCTTATCATTGAATACCTGGTATCACTTTGCCGTTAGTTTTCAAGGATCAACGGCTGTATTATATAAGAATGGCAGTGTAGTCGGTTTTTCAACCACTGCCACACCGTTTAATTTATCAACCGGCTCCAGGCCTGTGACCATTGGACGCACAGCTGCTGAAGTTAGTTTTCCCGCAGGTACCACTTCTTTTAAAGGCTTTATTGATGAAGTGCGGATATGGAACAATGTACGAACACAATCCAACATCATTGCCAACATGAATTCGGAACTGGCTGGTAATGAAAGTGGCTTATTAGGTTATTGGGACATGAACAGATCGGGCCAGGGTACAGGATTAACTGTTACCAACAAAGCATTACAGGCCGGCTTTTATCCAAATGGTCAAACATCCGGCACATCCACCACCCCGGTTTTCATTAACTGTTTAGGCCTGAGTCCGGTGATTTCTGCATCCGGCCTGTCAGTTTCTGCGAAGGCGGATCAGTTACCCTGACTTCCAACGCGTCATCTGGCAATCTCTGGAATACCGGTGAAACTACTCAAAGTATAACCGTTCAGGCAACAGGCAGTTATTATCTTACCCGGTCCGTCAATTCTATTTGCGGCACCCTTCAATCTAATACGATCAGCACAACCGTTAACCCCATACCTGCTGCACCGGTGATCACACCCCAGGGATCTACTAATATTTGCGTCGGAAGTTCGGTAGATACTGCAATCCGATCTGCAGGATGGTATCCTTTGGAGCAATAATGTATCCGGACCATCTATCACTGTTACAACTGCCGGAACATATACGGCCACTGTAACCAGTAACCAGGGTTGTACCAGCATGCCTTCCAATGCCATTACCGTATCCGTGATTGCCAATACCTATTACCAGGATGCTGATGGCGATGGATTTGGCAACCCCGACCAATCGGTAGTAAACTGTACACTTCCTTCCGGTTATGTAACCAATAATCAGGATTGTAATGACAACAATAACCAGGTGCACCCCGGCGCAACGGAATACCTCAATGGCCTGGATGATAATTGTGATGGCCAGGTAGATAACAATGCCATTTGCCAGGGCGCCGGTTTGATATTCCAGAAATCACTGGGAGGTAGCGCCGATGATGAAATCGCGGCCGTGGCTGCTACCGATGACGGCGGATTTGTAATAGGAGGAACAACCAGCTCAAGGAACGGTTCCTTTACCAGTACAGGGTCAAATACAAGGCCTGACGGATGGTTGACAAAAATGAATAAAGATGGCCTGTTGGAATGGCAGAAGATATTGACCGGCGCCAACAAGATCTCCGATATTAAAAAATGCTCCGATGGCGGATACATCCTGGCCGGGCAGACTCCCAAACGCGGCTTTTTCTACCTCAATTCGGATATTTATCTGGCCAAAATAAACGCTGCCGGCACTATCCAATGGGTCCGTGAAGTTGACGCATTTAATAATCAGTATGATGATGAATCGATCCGGATCATTCAATCCCAGGATAACGGGTTCTTACTAATTGGAAAAAGTGAAACCGGCTCATTGCTGTTTAAATTCAGTTCGTTCGGAGACTTGGTATGGCAAAGATCAGGCTTCACTAATAATACGGATATTACAGCGACACCCGATAACGGATTCCTGTTAACCTTCACAGCTAATATTTTCGGTTGCCGGGCCAATGCTACCAATGGCAGTATTGAAATCATAGTCGCTAAATTGTCTTCCACAGGCGAACTTCAATGGCAAAAATGTTATGGTGGAAATGGTACAGAGAGGTCTGCCAGGATCATCCAAACCAATGACAACCATTTCCTGGTAGCCGGTTCATCGACAAATGTGTCGGGTGATGTAACAAGCAATGCCGGACAGGAAGATGTTTGGTTGATCAAGATCGATGGATTTGGAAACCTGGTATGGCAAAAATCCTATGGTGGCTCCCAAAAAGATGTCCCGGTTTCCATCACAGCTTCAGCAGATAATGGGTTTGTGATCGCCGCCATTTCCAGTTCCGGTGATGGCCTGCTTACACAAAACCAGGGAGGGGCCGACTTCTGGGCATTTAAGATAAACAGTACCGGAGATTTACAATGGCAACGGTCGTTGGGCGGATCCGGAACCGACTATGCCCAATCAATTGCCCTTCTTCAGGATGGAAATTTCATCATGGCAGGAACAACCAATTCCACCAACGGTGATATCACCCAGGCTTTTGGTAATAAGGATGCCTGGATCGTGAAACTCATGGACATTACCCCACAAACTTTTTACGCCGATACTGTTGGTGACGGTTACGGAAATGCGCCGTCAACCCTTTTGGCCTGCGAAAAACCGGCCGGGTATGTTTCCAATTCCCTGGACTGCGACGACAGTAAGAATTTCGTTTATCCCGGGGCAGCGGAAATTTGCGGCAACGGCATAGATGACAATTGCAATGGCCAGATAGATGAATTCAACCCCACGCCGGCATTAACTTCAATTGCAGGCCCGAATAATGTTTGCCCATTTGTCAATAATGGCCTCACCGCCAGTTTCACGGTAAATTCAGTTACCAATGCAACCAGTTATGTTTGGCAGGTACCCCCGTTTGTGAACATCGTAAGCGGACAGGGCACAAACTCCGTTGCCCTGAGTTTTGATGCGGGCTTTTTAACAAGTGCCAATAAAAACATCCGGGTATATGCCGTATCGCCTTGTGATGTGAGCAATACCGTTCAATTAAGTTTAACAGCACAGGCGCCCGGTACACCACAAACCATAACAGCCAGTTCAACCAATATATGTGCCAGCATACAAAATAATACCGTGGTCACTTATACGATACCAAAAGTTGCCGGTGCCTCATCTTATATCTGGACGTCACAGGCGGGTACCACCATGGTCAACCACCCAGCCGGGGCAGGTATGAATGACACCATCATACAGGTACAATTTAGTCCTGCATTCTCTACCAGTGCTATAACCGTGCAGGCCATCAATGATTGTGGAAGCGGCGGTTTACGTTCCTTCACGGTTATAAGAAATAATCCGGCGACTCCGGGCCTAATATCCGGGCCCACCAATGTCTGTCCTTATCTCGGGCCCAACGGCAACCTCGCAACCTATTCTGTTGGAAATGTACTTACGGTAGGCACCTATAACTGGACACTACCCAATGGGGTGACGGATGTCAGCGGACAAGGAACAAACAGTATCAGTTTACGATTTACCACTGAATTTACCAGCGGAACCATTTCTGTTAGTGCGGTGAATGGATGCGGAACCAGCAATACCCGTTCGCTCGCCGTTTCCAGGTTAGCACCTTCAACACCCAGTGTAATAGATGTGATACAGGAATCAGAATGCCCTTCCAGGGTTTATTCTTACAGCATCACCGGAATGCCAGCCAATGCCCAATCGGTAGCCTGGTCCATTCCAAACGGGGGAATCATAATATCCGGCCAGGGCACACCGAGGATACGCGTTTTATATGTTGTCAACGTTGCTATTTTGGGAAAAATATCTGTTGTGGCCATCAATAATTGCAAGAACAGTTCTACCCGGACGCTGGACGTTAAGATACCGGCCTGCCCGCCAGCATTTGCCAAAAACAACACTGGCAATCATGCAGTAAACAAAAACCCGGATACAGAAAATCCGTCCCTGCTGGGTGTTCAGGTTTTTCCCAACCCAGCCACAAATACGGCCAAATTAATGGTTAACAGTCCGGATCACCGCACAACAGCCAATATACGTGTGCTGGATGTGCAGGGAAAGATGGTATCAACATTTACGGTGATGCCAGGCGAATGGCATCCCGTTGGACAAAACCTGCAACCGGGCATGTACTTTATAGAGATGGTACAAAACAGGCAACGGGTCATACAAAAGTTCGTTCGTTTATAAATCATCCCGGGTAACCAGGATTTGTAAAGAACAGGTTTTAAGGTGCTTCAATAAAAAAGCCTCCATGTTTATGGAGGTTTTTTTTACTTAGTATGTATCAAGCCATTTAAAAATGGGTTTAACCGACGTTCCTCCCCGATCGTTGTTTCCGGCCCGTGACCACTGTATACAACGGTTTCATCCGGCAGCACGAATAATTTTTCATGGATGCTCCTGACCAGTGTTTCATAATTACCACCTGGTAAATCGGTACGGCCTATGCTACGGTAAAACAATACATCGCCGCTGATCAGAAATCCCTGTTTCTCGCAATAAAAACTCAGGCTGCCCGGGCTATGCCCTGGGGTCAGGATAACGGACAGCGTATCATTCCCTAACCGGATATCCTGCCCTTCTTCGAGGTACCTGATCTCACCGGAATAATTGTCGAATGGGAGGTTGTACATCAACCCGCTGGTGGGCGCATAATCAAGCAATTTTTTCTCGGCAGGGTGGATCTGCAAAATAAGCCCGTATCGCTCTGTCACATATTTATTACCGAAAACATGATCGAGGTGGCAATGAGTATTCAGCAGGGCAACCGGTTTCAGGTGATGGCTGTCGATGAAATCCGACAATTCCTCTTTCTCCTCCTCAAAATAGGCCCCGGGATCGATCACGATGCAATCGTTAAACTCATTGTAAATCAGGTAGGTATTTTCCTGTATCGGGCTAAATTCGAATGATCTTATCTGGAGCATGGGCAGGTAAATTGTTTTGAGTGATTCGCGCTATTTCAACTAATTTAGTACTCAATATCAACTATTCAGTATGGCAAATTTCGGCAGAATTATTTTCTTGTTCATCAGCTTCATTTTCTGCGCATTGGAAAACCAGGCCCAGGTGAATTCAGTAACATTTGGAAAGAACCGTTTGCAGTTCAGGAAATTCAAGTGGCAGTATTATCAAAGCCGGAATTTTAATGTGTATTTCTACGATAACGGACAGGAGCTTGCCAAATATGTGGTGCAGATGGCGGAAAAGGAACTGCCACAGATCGAAGGCGCCGCCGAATACAGCCTCCAACGCAGGGCCAATATCATTCTTTATAACCATTATACCGATAAACGACAAACCAATATAGGACTGGAAACGGATATCCTGAACACGGATGCCACCACCACCCTGGTCAATAATAAAATGGTCGTTTACTTTACCTCGAATCATGCCGACCTGAAAAAACAGGTGCGCCAGGGCATTGCCGACATCATCACAAAGAATGTACTCTTTGGCGACGATATCGGGGAAGTGGCCGGAAACCAAACACTGCTCGACCTGCCCAAATGGCTGACCGACGGATATGTGGCCTACCTGGGTGAAAACTGGAGTACCGAACTGGATGATGAACTGAAAAGCGAGATCCTGAGCGGCAATTATACCAAATTCTCTTCCCTGGCATTTGAAAAACCCCTGCTGGCCGGTCATGCTTTCTGGTATTTCATCGAAGAGAAATATAAAAAAGAAAACGTCACCTATTTCCTTTACCTGGCCAGGGTCTATAAAAACCTGAACAAAGCCAGCCTGCAGATCACCAAGAAAAAATTTAAGGAACTGCAGCAGGAATTCATGGAGTATAACGATGAAAAATATTACCAGGATATCGCCCGCCGTAAAGCATACCCGAAAGGTAATTTCATTGATGGGTTCGACATCAGCAAGCGCCTGAATTATTACCGCTTTGCCGTTAACCCAAACAAAAAGAACAATTCCTATGTGGTCACCCAGTTCAAAAAGGGGATCGTTCGGGTTATCCTGAATGATGATTTTGAAAATAAGACCCTGCTCAAATACGGCATACGGACTTATGAAAACCAGATGAACCCCAACTACCCGATGATGGCCTGGGACCCAAAGGGCACCCGCATCGCGGTCCTATATGCCAAGGAAGGCAGGCTCAAACTGTTCGTTTACGACCTGGTTACCCGTTTCAAGCAATATAACTTTGACCTCACCGACAAGTTCGACCAGGTGCAGGACATGAAATATAAACTCGACAGCCGCACACTGTTATTCTCTGCCGTCAAGAACGGCCATACGGATATCTTCACTTTCAACATTGAAAAGGAAACCGTTCAGCAGATCACCAATGATGTGTATGACGACCTGGATGCATCATTTGTGGCCTTCCCCAATAAAACCGGTATCATTTATTCGAGCAACAGGCCTTCGCCATCTGCCAAAACAGGCGATACCGTTTTGCCCAGCAATAACCGCTTCAACATTTTCCTGATCACCGACTTCGGCGATAAACCCGAACTGAACCAGATCAGCCAGCTTACCAACCAGAAGTACGGCAATGCACGATTCCCGACCCAATACAATATGAACCATTTCACTTTTGTGAGCGATGAAAATGGGATCGGCAACCGGTATGCAGGCTTTTTCACTACGGAAAAAACAGGACTGGACACGCTCGTCCTGATCGGCGACGATATTTTAAGGAACCCCTCGCCTGCTGAAGTTGACAGCACCCTGCGCGTGTATAAAAAAGACGATGTTGATTCAGTGGCCGTTGTGTCCGTATCCCAGGATTCTGCCTACAGCTTCCCGCTCACCAACTACCCAAGCAGCCTGTTGGAATCTAAAATAGCCGGCGAAAACAACCAGGTCAGCGAAGTGACGCGCCAAAGCGATCAGAAAATGCTTTACAAACTCAAGATCGACGAGAATACGCTGAAGCGCCGGAATATCACCGCACAACCAACGGAATACCTCAAAAAACTGATGAGGGAAAGCCGCCTGACGGAAGTGTCGCCCGCCGGCCAGCCAAAAGATGCTGGCAAGGAAAAGCAGGATGATTTTTTCCAGACAGAATTCGACAAAGAGAAAAAAGACAGCAGCAAAGCAGCCGTTCCTGAAGCCTTACCCGTTACACCGGCGGAAGAAGAAAACGTACTGCAAACGGCTAAGCTTTACCGTTATAAACCGCTGAAATTTTCGGCAGACTTCGGCTCTGTCGGTTTTAACAGCACCGTGCTCATCAACCGGTACCAGCCCTATGGTGGCGGCGCCGGCCCGATCATGCTGAACAGCGGTACGGTATTGAACGGACTGATCACCCTAGGCACTTCAGACCTGATGGAAGACATCCGCATCCAGGGGGCTTTCAAGATCGGCACCAACCTGAAGGACAATGAATGGATGCTGAATTACCAGAACCTGAAAAGGCGCATCGACTGGGGACTGACCTATTACCGAAATGCACAGAATACGGATATCGGATTAACGGATGCCTCAGGCAACCTCCTGGCGGTTTATCCGGGTAAGATTTTCACGAATCTGTACCAGGGTAATATTTCCTATCCGTTTGATGAAGCCAAGAGCATCAGACTGACCACAGGTATCCGCTCAGACAATATTGCCGTATCCACCGTAGACCCGCTCAGCGGTTCGATCGAGAACCAACAAAAACTGTATTCCACATCCAGGCTGGAATTCATTTATGATAACAGCCTGAATCCTGCCATGAATATCTGGAATGGATTACGTTATAAAGTGTTCATCGACTGGAACCGGCAGGTCAGTAAGTTGAAATTTTCCGACGGACCCAATACCTTCAATCTGGGCTTCGATGCCAGGTATTATTATCCCATATACCGGAATTTCATCTGGGCCGGTCGCGCTGCGGGCGACTTCAGCTGGGGCAACCAGAAATTCATTTATTATCTCGGTGGCGTGGATGGATGGCTGATGTTTGGAAACAACGTCAAATCAAACGGCAAAGAGCGTTACTTCAATACACGTAACGTTCCGGATGCCGACCAGGATTATGCTTTTCAAAGCCTGGCCGTTAACATGAGGGGCTATATTCAAAATATCGCCAATGGAAACAATGCCGTGGTGATCAACAGCGAATTCAGGCTTCCGGTATTCAGTACTTTCATCGATAAAACCATCAATAACGCGTTCCTGAAAAACCTCATGGTTACACAGTTCATCGACCTGGGTACCGCATGGAACGGAACTTATAAAGGCATCTCCAGGCCATCACAAACATTCACCAATTCGCAGGGAACAGTAACCGTCAGGAAAAAAGCCGGTGGCATCGGACCATTCGCAGGCGGATACGGCTTTGGCGCAAGGAGTACGTTGCTGGGCTATTTCGTCAAATTCGATGCGGCCTGGCCCATGAGCGGATTCTTCAAAGGAAAGCCGGTGACTTATCTGTCACTTGGTCTCGACTTTTGATAAGGCCACCTGGACCCATTTGGATAATATATACATCAGGTAAAAAAAGGCGCTGAACACGGCCGTTGTGCCCCAGGTATGCAGATTCTCCACCGGGTCCGTGACGTATTCCAGTATATCGGCTACCAAACCCAATGGATTGTGGAGCACATCCCAACTGTTCCAGCGGTCAAACCTCCCAAGGTACACGCCGAATGATGCGATCACAATGATGGCAGGCATAAAATAAACCATCCTCCTCCTTCCTAACCTGGACTGCAGGAATTTCTCCGCACGAAACAAGGATGCGTAAGCCATGAGCAATCCGATCAGGGAAGAGGTGAATAAAAGGATGGCATCATACCACACAGGCGCGCCACCACGGTCTTTCAGGTGGATCAGATCGGTAACGATATAAAGGGCATTCGGAAAAAAAACGAGCCAGGATATAAAGAGAAAAAACTGCTTCCAGGTTTCCTTCTTACGGTATTGCATAAAATAACGGCTAAGGATAAACGGTATCCATGCCAGAAAAATATTCCACAACAGGAACAGGTGAATGATCGTACCCGTTACCAAAATCCTCGCGGCGATCATACAGCCGATAAACAGGAACGTGATCAATAACAAACGATTGAATGAGATCGGTTTTGACATAAAAAGGTATTTAATTGATCCATGGAATGATGTACTTCAAAAAAATGACCAGTCCGGTTACGGCAGCCATGATCGCCGAAACAAGCACTGCAGCGGCTGACAAATCTTTCACCTTGCCAATGATGAGGTTGTGCCCGGGAGAAACCAGGTTACATAACTGCTCAATGGCCGTATTGAACAGTTCAGCCATCAAAACAGCGGCGATGGACCCGATCACGGCTATCCATTCTGCCCGGTTGATCCTGAAATACCACCCGGCACCCGCGGCCGTTATGGCCGCGAGCAGGTGGATCCTGAAGTTGATTTCAGAAAGGAAGCAAATGCGCAGCCCGTTGGCCGCATATTGAAAAGACCTGAGGTGTTTTTTCATTTTATAACATTGAACGTTGAAAAGGATATGTTCACATTACCATTCTTTCCGTAACCTTTTTTTTAATTCCTCCGTATGTTCCGTTACGATGGCAAACCAGTTCCAGTCTGCTATCGGTGCCGCATTCCTGCCACGCCTGTAAGCATCCCGAAATATTTTCCAGTGACCTGGCATGCTGATATAACAAAAAACGACAGTGGCCACTACGGGAAATGACAGGTGCCCGTTTCCCAGCATAAAACACTGCAGGCAACCCTCACCTTCATCTGTGGTATCGTAATCCAGCAAAATGTGTTTCATATCATGCCGGGCATAAAAAGGCAGCAGTTCCAGCTTGCGGCTTTGAAGAAAGACCGACAGATCGTTCCCCAGTGTTCCCGCCGGGAGGTCTTCCAGCTCATCCATAGAAAAAGGAAAGCGTTCTTCGTTCCGGATGATCTTCAATAATGGCAGGGCCAGCTGGTGTGTCAGGAAAACCAGGATGGCAGAGCGGATGCGGGTAATGATCGTTGTCATGTTTATATATTTTAAAAGTACTTTGATTTACAAAGTTATTAAGCAAAAAAAATCACCGGGTCGACCGGATCATTTTTTCCAGTGCATCGATATGATCGCGAAAAGACTTTTCCCCTGCTTTTGTAACGGAGTAGGTTGTACTGGTCTTTCTGCCAATAAATCCTTTGTGAACCTTGACCACTTTGCTTTCCTCCAGCGCTTTGATATGGCTGGCCAGGTTACCATCGGTGATACCGAGCAGTTCCTTCAGGTCGTTGAAGCCCATCTCCCCGTTCACCACCAACGCACTCATGATCCCCAGGCGGATGCGGTTATCAAACAGTTTGTTGAGGTTATTGATGAGGTTCATGACTGGTAATGCGAGATTGTTACAGGTACAAAGGGTTAGCGGGTTGTGTTCTTCTCATATTTCCACCACATATACAAGCCATAGAGTATATGCATGACCCCAAAGCCCAGCGTCCAAAATATAAGCCCGTGTCCGGCAAAACGGAGATTGATCAACCCCAGTATCAGTTGAGAATACGCCAGGTAACGGATCTCGATCAAGGTGTACTTACTGGCATTCAACAAGGCCAGTCCGTAGAAAATGAGGCACCCGGGGGCCACCAGCGCCGGATTTCCATATTCGATCAGCTGAACAAGGAAGACGGCCCCAACCAGCAGGGGTATGCTCACATTGATCATGAGCCTCCTGGCCGTGCTGCCCCAAACAGGTATCCCCTCCTTCCTGCTTTTGACCCAGGTAAAGATAAACGCACTGAGTAAGGCAGCCACAAAAGTGCCGGCGGCGATCCAAAACAATTTGTTGTTGAATAAAATGCTGAACGGACCGGATACATCGTATTCCGCATCCGGATTGATCCGTTGCTCCGCATCTCCATAAACATATCCGTAAGAAATCCAGGCACCGGCCAATGCGCAGAGCCCGGCACTCACGCCGCTCCAGCCGCTCAGGCTGATAAAACGACTGCTCCGCTCCATGATCTGGCGGATATCTTTCAGGGTTTCAAGTGATCGCTGCTGTTCATTCATAAAAGCACTTTGAAATACAAAGTAAATATAGGATTCTTACAATTCCAAAAAAATCAACCATAATATTTTACCAAAACAGAGGACTGGTTTCCGGTTCACCCGCTTCTCCTGTTTTATTCCCCCCGTTTGCTGTCATCCGGTACCTTCATCCCAGTTTTTCTTTCACCGCCTCTCTTGCCATCTCCAGTAGTTTCCAATAGGGAGCTCTGTATCCCTGCTCTTTTCTAAATCGCTCTGCCCCGGTAAGCACTGATTGCCGTACACTTTTGTGCATCTCCGAAAACCGTTCATTCCTCAGTGCCTGTGTGGCCGTCATTCTCTCCGGGATAAGGCCTGTGCCGCCCATTTGGTTGATCACCATACAATATGCCTTGATCACCCTGGCCAGGGGAAGTTTCCAATGATTATATCCTATGCGGGTGCCCTTTTCGGCAGCTTCGTACCAGGCATCCATGACCGCATTATCGATATGGTCCAGATACAGGGTTTCCATATCCCGCCATTCGGCTACTACGGTAAATTGGGGATCATATTCCAGGTCTGACGGCATTTTTGTATTGAAATGGTCAACTCCAAAATCATGAAGCCATTGCCTGACGCCGCTTCCCGAAATGGTTGACAGGCTCTGCCGAGTTCGTATGTGTTGAGATGCATAGGCCATCGAAGCCACTTCAGAACAGAACATGGCCGAGCTATCCTCATGGTCAAGTCGGAAATCATACGGTATATGATGCCGTTGTGCCGCATCGAACATATGTTTAGCTGCCAGATGCGGTAATTGTGGCGCCTGTTTCATCTCAGGGAGATCGGCCCGCAACCTGAGCACCATGAAACGCCGTTTGGTATCCTTCAGGTAATCGTGTACGGAGGAGATCGCAACGCCCTTTTCAATATGGCTTCTATGAGGTATGGCACATGGCTCAAACCGTCAACATACAACAAAGCGATATGTGAAAAATTACCCGGATAATCGTTCCCCCTCGCAATAAATGCAGATACATCCGCCCCTCCCCTCGACACCAGTATGTCGCCGCTGTGCAGTTACGCCAAAGATCCTGGCAGAATCTGTAACGGATGTTTCATCGGTACCGGTCAGCAGTCCGGGCGCCATACCCCTCGGCATCTGTAAGGCCACTTCCTCCAGGGCTGTCCGCATACCATAGAGTACCTTATACATGAGCGACCTGACTTGATATCCGCACATCCCACCTGCACGACGATCTTTTCAACATATCCCTTACCTGGATAAATTCCGAACTGTACCATTGATAACGTGCAGGGTTGACCGCTATCAAGGGCGCCAACCGCAGATAGGATACCAGCAGGGAATCCCATGCAGGATCGCTGGCCTGCCAGCCTGCTGCCAAAGCCGCATCCCTCAAACTTTCAAAGCGGTACTGTTCTTTTTCACATATACTGTCTAACCAAGGCCCCGGTTCTGAACGGTACCTGGCAAATTGCGACTCAAGCTCTTTCCATTCTTCATCCCGGTTCCAGGCAAATGGCCTTGTGCCCCTGTCTGCCGATGAAGCGCTGGATTCCCCGTCAGGAATGAGTAGTAACAGGTAAATGGTCAAACCCGCTAGGATCATTACCCGGACATATCGTAAAAAGGATTTCATGCAAAAGTAAAGTTAGCGTATCCCTTCAGGCACCGTGGAAAATATTATCAACCATCAGAAAATGGATCGGGTTATTTATTTATACAAAAAGATCAAAAACAGTTATTTTTATCGCTTCAGGTAGAACCCGCATGCTGTTTAACTCGATCGTATTCCTCATATTTTTCAGCATCTTCTTTTTTCTTTTCTATTTCCTGAAAGGAACACAAAGAAAGATCCTGCTGTTCATGGCGAGCTGCATTTTCTATATGTGGTTCATCCCGGTATATGTGCTCATCTTGTTCCTGACCATCCTGATCGATTATTATGCGGCGATCAAGATCGAAGACGACAGCACTAACAAAGCCAAACGCTTTCATTTATTGTTTGGCATTGTCAACACATGCCTCGTTCTATTCATATTCAAATACCATAATTTTTTCATTGATAATGTCAACGCGCTGGGTTTACACAGCATCAAACACTGGAATATCATCCTACCCATCGGTCTTTCCTTTCATACATTCCAGAGCCTGAGCTATGTGGTGGAAGTTTACAGGGGCAACATCAAAGCCGAAAGGAGCCTGCTCACCTATTCCAATTTTGTCATGATGTTCCCGCAGCTGGTGGCAGGCCCTATTGAAAGGGCCAATAATCTTTTGCCCCAGTTGAAGGATTGCAACCATGCGATCACCTACCGGGATTTTTCCATTGGCTTTCACAGGTTCTTTTGGGGGCTTTTCAAAAAAGCCGTGGTGGCCGATACAGCAAGCGTATTTGTTGATGCCACCTATAATAATTACAACCTGCACCCGGGTTCGATGTTATTGGCCGGGACCGTTTTATTCGCCATCCAGATATACTGTGATTTTTCCGGTTATTCGGACATGGCCATTGGCATCGCCCGCATGCTTGGCTTCCGGTTCAAAGAGAATTTTGCGATCCCCTATTTTTCCAAAGACATCACGGAATTCTGGCGACGCTGGCATATGTCCCTTTCCAGCTGGCTACGCGATTATCTGTATATTTCTTTTGGCGGCAACCGGCTGGGAAAATGGAAGACATACAGGAACCTGATGCTGACCATGCTGCTTGGCGGCTTATGGCACGGCGCCTCCTGGAACTTTGTGATCTGGGGCGGCATCAACGGTTTATATCTATCATTTGAAAAACTGACCAACCTCCCGGCCTGGAAACCCCGGTGGTGGATCAGCAAAACAATAAGGGTCGGCTATGTATTTGCACTGATCTGCCTGACCTGGGTATTTTTCAGGGCCGTAACGTTTCAACAGGCCACTACGATCATCGCTAAGATCTTCACCCAATTCAACGCCGCCGGGTTCCAGTTCCTCGACATCAATGTATTTTCATCCATCATCCTGGGAACAGGCATACTGATCGGTTTTGAATATTTCATTTTCAGGAATAAGACTTTTGATCAGTTATTTGATGCCAGGAAAGGGGAACTAGCCTTGTATGCGATGTCCTTGTTTTTCCTGTTCATGGTGATATTCTTTGGCAACTCGACCGGAAACCAGTTCATCTATTTTCAATTCTGACGATGAAGAAGATACTCATATTGCTGTTCATCATCCTGGCCACCCTTTTTGCGGCCGACAGGATAGGCATGTATCTGTTTAACCGGTTCATTTTTTCGCAAACCTTAAGCGGCGAGAACGGCGGATCCGTGAATTTTCTGCTGCAAAGGAAAAAAGGCGCGGAGCTGATCATCATGGGATCATCCAGGGCCAAGCACCACATAGATCCCAAAAGTTTATCCGAGATCGCACCGGAAAACAAGATCTATAATGCCGGTATCAATGGCACAGGCGGACTGATATACAATAGCAGGCTACTGCACATATTGCTTGAAAAAGGGTTTCATCCGCATACAATCATTCTGCAACTGGATGCCTATCCGTATTTTACAATGCCTGATGACAAAGCCCTCGCAGAACTCGCCCAACTCTACCCTTTTCTGGAAGAAAGCACATCCTTACGTAAATACATAAACGAACATGGAGGTTATGCAGAAAAGATCAAATTGTTCCTTCATAGTTACCGGTATAACGGAAAACTGCTGAATATCCTGTACAATTTCCGCAGGCGCCATGCGGTTGCAGATAATACCGGATTTGAAGGGCTCCATGGCAGTTTACAAGACAGCGCCGTTCAGCCAATTCCCGCCGGGCTTGTTGACCCCGCTACATTTCCAGCTCTCAAAATGGCCGCACTGTCCGATTTTGCACGCACCTGCCTGACCAATCATATCAGGCTGATCGTTGTATTTCCTCCTTCCTATCATAACGGTTTGTTCACCCGTGAAGGAACAGGGACATTGGCGGGGGTTTTAAAAAAGAAGGAATCAAAGACATTGTGGATCTGTCTGACAGCAGCCGTATCCCTTATCTGCAACAAGCAAGATTCTGGCGGGATGCCACACACCTGAACAGCGAAGGCGCCCGGATTTTTTCCGATACGCTACATGCTTTTCTACTGCAACATTGAATCAAGCACTTCGAGGATGGCGGCGCATGATCGGCGGATATCCGTTTCCGATATATTAAGGGGCGGAGCAATGCGCAGGCAATGAGGGGCAAAAAGGAACCAGTCGGTAAAAACACCTTTGTCAAGCAGGCTGTCAATTACTTTTTTATTGGTTTCGAAACTGTCAAAAGCAACTGCCATCATCAACCCCGCACTGCTGACAGATTTGATCAGTGGGTGTACCAGCAGTTCCCTGAATTGTTTTTCCTTTACCCCGACTTGTGCCACAAGAGATTCTCCCAGGAGCACATCAAAAGCGGCCAGCCCCGCCGCACAACTGACCGGGTGTCCGCCAAACGTATTGATATGGCCCAATACGGGATTGAAAGACAGAGAGTCCAGGATGGCCTTATCGGCAACAAACGCGCCCAAAGGCATACCGCCTCCCAAAGCTTTACCCAGGAGCAGTACGTCTGGTATGACATTAAACTGTTCAAAAGCCCAGAGGCTCCCGTTTCGTCCGAAGCCACACTGTATCTCATCCAGTACCAATAAGGCTCCGGTTTCCGAACAGCGTTTACGCAAGGCTGTTAGCCAACCGTTGGCAGGGGGATTGACGCCGGCTTCTGCCTGGATGGTTTCCGCCACCACGCAGGCCGTACGTTCCGTGATCAGGGCGAGGTCATCAAATGAATTATACTCCAGTTGCAGGATATCGGGTAAAAGGGGCCGGAAGGCCTGTTGCCAGTATTCGCTGCCAATAATGCTGAGCGCGCCCTGCGTGCTTCCGTGATACGACTGTTTGAATGAAATGATCTGGGTTCGCCCGGTATGCCTTTTTGCTAGTTTCATCGCGCCTTCGGTGGCTTCTGATCCGCTGGCCGTATAAAAGACTGCATTGAGTGATTCGGGAAGCTGGCTGGTTAGCTTCTGCGCATAGGCCACCTGGGATTTTCCACCAGTTCACCATATACCATGATATGGAGGTATTGATCGGCCTGGCGCTTGATCGCTTCCACTACTTTCGGGTGCCGGTGCCCGACATTGCATACGCTGATACCGGCGATCAGATCGATATACTCCCGTCCTTCAGCATCCCACATTTTTGACCCTTCGGCATGAGTGATATTCAGGCAAAGAGGCGCCTGCGACGTTTGTCCTACATGCCGCAAAAAAAGTTCCCGGTTGGTCATACCCTTTTGGTTAAATAGTAACTTCATGTAAAATTAGCCAGAAATGGGTCAACGGACCTATGATGGCTTAAAAATCAAGACAATGGCACTGATTTTACCTGTTAATGGTATCGAACCCGTCATGGGCGGTAATTGTTTCCTGGCACCCAATTGTACCGTCGTGGGTGATGTGATCATGGGGGATGATTGCAGTATATGGTTCAACGCTGTGGTGCGTGGCGACGTAAACAGCATACGTATCGGGAACAAGGTCAACATCCAGGACGGGGCCGTCATACACTGCACTTACCAGAAAACGAAGACCCTGATCGGAAATAATGTGAGTGTCGGACACAATGCAATCGTACATGGCTGCGTTATTGACAATAACGTGCTGGTCGGGATGGGCGCCATAGTGATGGACAATGCCCATATCGGCAG
This sequence comes from Ferruginibacter sp., assembly GCA_046329695.1. Classification (GTDB taxonomy): domain Bacteria; phylum Bacteroidota; class Bacteroidia; order Chitinophagales; family Chitinophagaceae; genus Ferruginibacter. Next base: position 31,327 of record JAXLUE010000019.1, on the reverse strand, counting down.
TAACAGCATCATCGCCGCGGGCGCCGTTGTGCTGGAAAACACCCGGGTTGAACCAGGCAGCATATATGCAGGCGTTCCGGCCAGGAAAGTAAAAGACATCAGCCAGGAACTGATCAGCGGGGAGATCGACCGGATCGCCGGAAACTACCTGATGTACAGTGGCTGGTTCAGAGATGCGTTAAAATAGCCGGCTATCTATGATTTCTGGGGAACATGTGTTAATTTTAGTTATGAAAAAGATCATCGTAGCCTTTACCGCAGTCCTTTTCTTCAGCAGTTGTCATTCGGGTTTATTCGCAAAAAAGGAAAAACTGGGATGTAAACAGGGAAGGAATATCGGGGCTGAACGAATTGCCGCGGGGGATGAAAAAGCCATCAAGGCTTCCAACAAGGCCAAGTTCAAAGGTGGCAAGAAATTATAGTTTTAGCGCGGTCTGTTGTTTTCCGTAATCCGTCAGATAATCTTACCCCATAAAAACCACTACGCTATGTGTTACCAATTGAAAACAACCACCGGCGCAACGGAAGCCGTCATCGACGACAACTGTGGCATCTCCAAATTTTACGCAATCGCCAACACCCTGGCAGAACAATTGCAAGTGATCTTCCTTAACCAGGTAGATGACAGTGATACCTTAGACTGGGATTTCAAATACAAAGGACAGTACCTGACACTGCACTACAACATTTTCAACGGCGTAAGCATCCTTCCGCAAAAATCAAAAAACGAGAAAACGCAAAGCAAAGCGGTCATGGAAGTGGCCCAGTTTCTGCAGAAAAGGGCATTTTGACCGATCGTCTGAAGCTGTGTTGAATCTTTGGCGGGCTCAGTAGGGCTCGTCGAGGCTATCCATGATATTCAGGTAACTGATGTAGCGTTCTTCGTGTATGCTTCCGTTGTTAACGGCTGCTTTTACCGCACAGCCCGGCTCATCGCGGTGTATGCAGTTATTGAACTGGCAGCCTGCCAGGAAAGCCCGCATTTCTGGCATGTAATGAGACAATTCCTGTTTGCTGATATCCACCAATCCCAATTCCCGGATCCCCGGCGTATCAATGATTTTTCCTCCTCCGGGCAGGTCATACATTTCCGCAAAAGTGGTTGTATGCAATCCTTTCCCGCTCCATCCGCTTACATCCTGCGTTTTTAGTTCCTTCCCCGGAAAAAGATGATTGATGAATGTGGATTTCCCCACGCCCGAATGACCGCTGAGCAGCGTCACCTTTTGCGCCAAGATGGATTTGACCTCCTCCAGCCCTTCGCCGGTTTCCAGGCTCATCGTCATGATCCTGTAACCGATCGGTTCATATATGTCCCGGATCTCTTCCAGCTTATTCATGTCCTTCTCCTTGTAGAGATCACATTTATTAAAGACGATGATGGCAGGGATATGATAAGCTTCCGATGTAATGAGAAAACGGTCGATAAATCCGAGTGAAGTACGTGGCTCGCGCAGGGTGGCAAACAAAAGCGACTGGTCGATATTGGCCGCCACGATATGATGCTGGTTCTTCCGGTGCGGCGAACTCCGGTTGATATAATTTTTTCGTTCATGGATCTCCGTTATGACGGCATTTCCTGTTTCCCCTTCCATGTCCACTTCCACCACATCGCCAACGGCCACGGGATTGGTAGATGTGATATCCCCGATCCTGAGTTTGCCCTTGATACGCGCGTTAAGCAAATCCCCCCGCTCGTTTCGCAGCTGGTACCAGCTTCCCGTTGATTTATACACCAAGGCCTTCATAATTGCAAGTTAAGGAACAATGCCCAAGGTTCGGGCGGTCAGGGAAAGCGGCGTAACACCGTGAAGCGCAATATCCATTCCAGCAGTAGAAGGAACAGCGCAATGAGTACAAAGGGGAAGAACTTCTCCTGGTGATGCACGAGTTGGTTCATTTTAATGGTCGATTTTTCCAGCTTCCCGATGGCATCATATACTCCCTGCAGTCCCTCGTTATCTTTTGCGCGGAAATACCTTCCCCCTGTTTCCGTGGCGATCTCTGTCAGCAATTTTTCATCAATCGACACCTTTTCATTCTGCATCACAACGCCAAAGGGTGTGTTGACCGGTTGGCGAGCATACCCATCGGAACCAACGCCAATGGTATAAACCCTGATACCAAATGTTCGGGCGATCTCCTTGGCCGTTTTAGGATCGATGAGACCGCCATTGTTTTCTCCATCCGTTAACAGGAGCACCACTTTTGATTTGGCCTGGCTGCTCCGGAGCCTGTCAACACTGGTGGCAAGGCCTGAACCGATGGCGGTGCCGTCTTCAAGTAATCCGCTCCGGATATTTTGAATGGCCGCAATCACCACATTATGATCGATCGTCAGCGGGCACAGCGTAAAACTTTCACCGGAAAAAATTACCACGCCGATCCTGTCCGTCAGCCTCTTTTGTACAAAATCAATGGCCACCTTTTTTGATGCCTCCATCCGGTTGGGAGAGAAATCCTGGGCCGTCATACTACCTGCGCCGACATCAAGGCAAAGCATAATGTCGATACCCTCTCCTTCCGCAAATTGTTCAACGTTGAATCAACCGGGGCGCGCCATGGCCAATATCCGGCATGGCCAGCGCCGGCCCGACCGAAAAATGACCGACAACCCCGTTAATTCGTTTTCCAGGTCGTAAGGCTGCCTGGCGGGAGCGAGGATACGCAGACCGATGCCGATAAACTTCCCCGGCGGCGCCAGCCATATCAGGCCAGCACGGGCAGAAGAGCCAGCAAGGCTAACAGCCATGGATAAGCGAATTCTATATATGTCGGAGATATTGTAAGATCAATGTCGGATTTTAATCGTTCAATCATACTGCCACTTCCGGAGACGGGATGCGGCAGGCGCGTTGTTTTCTTCCGTTGGTTCATATTTCGCGAATTTTACCGCATCGCCAGTTCGCAGGATTTCTGCCAGCATGGAGAGCCCTTCGGCATCGAGCCCTCCGTATAATCGAACAATAGATCCCCCGTTGTGGCGGACAACCGGTTTGTTCCTGAACGGCGGCTGCTATAGCGCCTGACCATCCCCGACATGGCTGCATGCCAGGCCACATGATCTGAACGGTGACGCAAAGGCTGTGCCGACAGAGCTTCCAGTGCGTTCATGAGTTCTTCGTAAGGCGACAAACGGGAATCACCCGCATCAGAACCCAACCCTTTTTTACGCCTGAAATAACGAAAGACAAGCCAAGAAAGCAGGGCAAGAAGCAATAAACCGCCTGCGATATAATACCAGGTATAATCAGCCACCGGCACTTCGATCACCGTTTTAATATCCCGTAATGTTCCCGTACTGTCCGTCCGGTCATAAAGCACATCCACCCGGATAGAATCCGTGTATATCGTCTTTGTGCCGGTACCCTGGCGGATCAGAACGGGGAAGGCGGGAAGAATCCATGAACCTGAATCAAAGCTGGTAAAAACCCATTCGCGTCTGAAATCCTTGGCAGGCCTGTCCTCTTGCGTGGGTGCAGCAACAAGTTCAAAATGTGGGATGGAGTCCGGAACCGTGAGGGTAAAGCTGGCGTCATCGGCGGGCACCGGCATTTCGAGGCGGCAGGTCACCGTTTGCCCGATCAGGATGCTGGTGCGGTCGGCCTTCCAGCTGATCTCCTGCCCCCGGCATGCAAAGGAAAAGCACAGGGCCAGCAGGAAAGACATATATCGTCTAACCGCTATTGTTAGTAACCCCGGATTGTTTCCAAATAACATCATGATCTTTTAAGGAAAAATTTCTGCAGCACTTTTACATAATCCTCATCGGTACGCACATGCAGCAGGTCGGAGCCGGATTTCCGGAAAATCTGCTGACTGGTTTCACTATGCTCCAGGAAAAACTGCTGATACCTGTGCCTGACCCATGGATCGCTGCTGTCAATGGTCATGTACCTGCCGGACTCCGGGTCTCTTAACTGCAGCAGACCGGCATCCGGCAAAGTCATATCCATGGGGTCGTACACTTTAATACCGATCACGTCGTGCTTGCGGCCTATCACACGGAGGTCGTTCTCATATCCTTCATCCAGGAAATCGCTCAGCACGAAGGCAATGCTCCGCTGGTGACTGGTGTTGTTGAAATAACGGATCGCTTCGCCGATATGCGTGCTGTTGGTAGCAGGCTCCATAGACAAAAGCTGCCGAACGATATATAGTGCGTGTTGCCTTCCCTTTTTAGGGGCTATGTACTTCTCTACCCTGTCGCTGAAAAAAACAGCCCCCACTTTATCATTGTTACTGATTGCACTGAAACAAAGCACTGAGGCGATCTCGGTAACCAGGTCTTTCTTTCGTTTACCGGTTGTACCAAAAAGATTGCTGGTACTGGTATCAACGAGGAGCATCATGGTCAGCTCTCTTTCTTCTTCAAATAATTTGGTGAACGGGTGCGAAAAGCGGGCGCTGACATTCCAGTCGATGAATCGCGGGTCATCACCAGCACTGTATTCACGCACTTCCCGGAAACTCATCCCCTTGCCTTTGAAAGCGGAATGATACTCCCCGGTAAACAAGTGGGTGGTGATTTTTTTACTCTTGATCTCGAGCTCGCGTACCTTTTTCAACAGTTCAGCCACCTCTTCCTCGCCGGGTTGCGAAGCAATCGCCGGGGTTGCAGGCTTGACGCTTTTTTTCCGGGTGAACAAATTCAGGCGCATGGCTAAACGTTGATGGTGATGTTGCTTTCTAGTTATGGAACGGTAACGATCTTGAGAATCTCATCAATGACCTGTTCCGACTGAACGTTCTCCGCTTCCGCCTCATAGGTGAGGCCGATACGGTGACGTAACACATCCCGGCAGATCTCACGCACATCTTCGGGCACCACATATCCTCTTTTCTGCAAAAAAGCATGGGCCTTGGCAGCAAGCACCAGGTTGATACTTGCCCTGGGGGATCCGCCAAAACTGATGAAAGGCTTGATCCTGCTCAACTGATATTTATCCGGGTATCTGGTGGCAAAGACAATATCCAGTATATAATTTTCCACTTTCTCATCAACATATACCTGCCGAACGAGTTCCCTGGCAGTCATGATCTCCTGCGTGGAAGCAACGGGCTTGATGGGGGGCACGGTCAAACCCTGCGTATTCTGGCGTATGATCTGTTGTTCTTCCTGCTTGGATGGATAGCCCACCACCAGTTTAAGCATGAACCTGTCTACCTGGGCTTCCGGTAAAGGATAGGTGCCCTCCTGTTCGATGGGGTTCTGCGTAGCCAGCACCAGGAAGGGTTCCGGCAAGGGATAACTGGTATCCCCGATCGTCACCTGGCGTTCCTGCATGGCTTCCAGCAGGGCGCTCTGCACTTTGGCCGGGGCGCGGTTGATTTCATCCGCGAGTATGAAGTTGGCAAATACAGGACCTTTACGAACAAAGAATTCGTTCTTGGCCTGGTTATAGATCATCGTGCCGATCACATCGGCCGGAAGCAGGTCGGGCGTAAACTGAATGCGGCTGAAATGCGCATGGACGGCCTGTGCCAGCGACTTGATCGAAAGTGTCTTCGCAAGTCCCGGCACGCCTTCCAGCAACACATGGCCATTGCTCAGTAAGCCGATCAGCAGGCGGTCGATCATGGTTTGCTGACCAACGATCACTTTAGACAATTCTTCATTGACCCGGGAAACGAAGGCGGAGGCATGGCTGATCTTTTCATTCAGCAGTCGGATATCTTCGGCGGTTTGTAACATAGATCTAGGTTTATTTTCGGGTATTCCTTACTGATAGTTCTTTCAAATAAACATATGCGGTGGGCATACCCGGTAATGGTGCGCAAAATACGAACAATGACACAATGACCATGACCGGTCGTGTACAGCCCGGGCAAAGCTTTGTTAAAAAAAGGTCTTCAGGAAAGGTATTTTCCCACAATGGGCATGCGCCGTCCGACCCCGAAGGCTTTTGGCGATACCCTGATAATGGGGCAAAACTGGTTACGTTTATACTCGTTCACATTCACCAGGCGCAGGACCCTGTCTACCAGTGCCGGATCAAATCCCATGGCCTTGATATCGTCGGGGCCCTTTAACTGCTCGATATATTGATACAGCACTTTGTCAAGCACGGAATAATCCGGCAGGCTGTCACTGTCTTTCTGGTTTGGCCTGAGTTCCGCACTGGGAGCTTTATGGATGATCTTTTCCGGGATCAATTCCCCGTTCCTGTTGATGTATGTTGCCAGTGCATACACCTGGAGTTTATAGCAATCGCCCAAAACGCCCAATCCACCGGCCATATCACCATACAACGTGCCATAACCGGTTGACAATTCACTTTTATTGGAAGTATTCAGGAGGATATACCCGAATTTATTAGCAATGGCCATGAGCAGGTTGCCCCGGATACGGCTCTGGATATTTTCTTCTGCGATATTGAACGGCAGGTCATTGAAAACCGGTTTCAGTTCCTGCAGGAAGGAATCAAAGATCTGGTTGATCCTGATGATCTCGTACGGATTGTTGAAATTCTTGCTGAGTTGCACGGCATCATCCACGGAATGGGAAGTTGAATAAGGCGATGGCATCAGTATGGCTTTCACGTTTTCTTTTCCCAGCGCTTCCACGGCCAGGGCAAGTGTGACAGCACTGTCGATTCCTCCGCTGCTTCCCAGTATGGCCCTGGTAAAACCCATTTTCTGAAAATAATCCCTGATACCCAGGATCAGCGCGTCGTACACCGAAGCGATATTCAGGTTTTCATCAAAAAAAAGCGGGTTCAGTTCATGGTCGGGTATTCGAACGGATGTTTCCAGGATGGGCGCTATGATACGTCCGTCATCGGTCAATTCAAATGCCTGCATGTCTTCCCGAAAGCTGGCAAGTTTTCCAACCAGGTTGGCATCCCGGTCAAAAACCAGGGACGTTCCATCAAAAACGATCTCCGTTTGGCTACCCACGGCATTACAATAGAACATGGGGATCTTATACTTGAGAACGTTGGCTTTCACCGCGGCTTTGCGGTCTTCATCATGCGTATAATCAAAAGGAGATGCGGAAAGATTGATCATCAGACCCGGCTGCTGTCCGATCAACCGATCCATCGGGCATACCGTATAGAGTGGATTACCGCCGAGGTTCCATATGTCTTCGCAAATGGTGACCGCGATGCGCTGGCCTTTATATTCAATGATCTCCCAATGTGATGCGGGTTCAAAATAGCGGTCTTCGTCAAACACATCATACGTGGGCAGGCAGGTTTTTTGTATGATTTGCCTGACCTTGCCATCGGCCAGGAAATACGCTGCATTGAAAAGGTCTTTCCCTTCCCTTGACGCATTCCTTTGCGGAGCTCCTACCAGAACGGCGATGCCCACGGCCTCCTTCGCAATTGTTTGCACCGATGCTTCGCACTGGTTGATGAAATCCTGGAAATATAAAAAATCACGCGGTGGATAACCACATACGGCGAGTTCACTGAACACGATAAGATCCGCACCCTGTTGACGGGCCTGCCTGACAGCGCCGATGATCTTGTTTGTATTCCCCTCAAAATTGCCGATATGATAATTCTGTTGTGCGATGACGATTCTCATGACCTGCCCTGCATTTAACTATACGTTTAACGATATTTGCGTTCTTTTGTAAAGTTAAACAGAATCGACCATGCGCCGGATATGCTTCCTTGTTTTTATCATTTTCATGGCCAGTTGCCATTCCCCCGCCAAGGGTCCGGACGTTTCCGGGATACAGGTACCACTCAGCACAGACCGGTTTGAAAAGGATTTTTTTTCCCTGGACACCAACCACCTGATGCCCCAGTTGGAAAAGCTGGTGGCAAGGTATCCCAGTTTTGGGGAGAATTTCCTGGGTACGATACTGAATGCAGATCCCAGGTGGGGCGGAGATACCACGGAGTTGTATATACGCGGTTTCATATCGTCATACCGTTCAGTATATGATTCGGCCAGCCGTGTTTTTAAAGATTTTTCGCCGTATGAACAGGAAATCAAAAAAGCGCTGCAGCATGTGAAATACTATTTTCCTTCATACCCCATCCCTAAAAAGATCATCACTTATATCGGCCCTATCGACGGCTACGGAGATATCCTTTCCGAAGACGCATTGATCGTAGGCCTTCACCAGCACCTGGGCGAAAACTTTTCCCTTTACCGGTCGGAATGGGTATCACAAACCTACCCCGATTACCTGACCCGGCGGTTCACACCTGCCACGATCACCATCAATGCAATGAAGAATATACTGGGCGACCTGTTTCCTGAAATGGAAGATGACAAGAGCCTGGTACTCCAAATGATCGAAAAAGGAAAAAGACTGTACATACTGGGGAAACTGCTGCCCGATGCAGAAGAGCATAACCTGATCGGGTATACGAAAAAACAACTGAAAGAATGTTACGAACATGAAGCGCAGATATGGGACCTTTTCCTCCAGAATAACCTGCTGCGTACGATCGACAACAACCTTGTCAAAAATTATATCGGCGAAAGCCCGAAGACACAGGAACTCGGTGATGCCTCTCCGGGCAATATAGGCTCATTCGCCGGATGGCAGATCGTAAAAAAGTATATGGATAAGAACCCCGGACTCAAACTCCCGGATCTGATGAAAACGGATGACGAGCAGATCTTCCAGCAATCAAAGTACAAACCCTGAGATTAGGCGGGCATTACGGCGTAAGAGGGCTTCTTTCCCAGGCTTTTCATAAACCTGAAATGTGAGGCCAGCGCTGAACCCATGGTCGGGTATTGGTTATATGGCATATGGAATTCCCTGCATTTTTCCTGTACGATCCGGCTGATGGCAGGATAATGCACATGGCTCACCTTTGGAAATAGATGGTGTTCGATCTGGAAATTCAATCCGCCCGCAAACCAGGAAATCACCGCGTTATTCATGGCGAAATTAGACGTGGTTTTAAGCTGGTGTTCGGCCCAGGCTGTTTCGATATGCTTGGACGTATCCAACGGCACATGTTCAAATTCCGTGTTCTCCAGAACATGCGCAAGCTGAAACACGAATGAAAGGGTCAGGCCCATCATGGCATTCATGGTCAAAAAACCAATCAGCCAGTATGCCCATCCCCAAACCATGAGGGGTATCACGATGAACACGGCTGCATAATACACTTTGGTCAGCCAGAATATCAGGTGGTCCTGCACGCTCATTTTCCAGGCTTCTGTTGTGTAGATCTTACGGCTGAAATACTTGGTGAAGTCCATGAAGAAAATCCAGAAAATAGATGTCAGGCTGTAGATGAAGGGCAGGTACAGGTGCTGCACCTGGTGTGCAGGAACCCATTTCTGCGAGGGGCATTGCCGGATGATCGGGCTTTTTGCGATGTCGTCATCGATACCGTCCACATTGGTGTACGTGTGATGGATGATATTATGCTTTTGCTTCCAGAAATAAGCGTTGGCGCCAAGCCCGTTCGAAGAGATGAGCCCCATCAGGTGGTTCAGTCGCTGGTTATTGCTGTAACTCCCGTGATTGGCATCATGCATGACGCAAAAACCGATAGAGGCCAACACAAAACCAAGTAGGGCGGACACGAGCAATGCAATCCAGCCGGCCGGATGTCCAACTATCAGCAACGCATACATGCCGATAGCCGAAGATATCAAAACCGCCGATTTTATAAATAACCTGGCATCCCCGGTCTTCTGTTTTTTGCTATTAATAAAATACTGCTCAACTGAATCCTTTAAAGACTGGTAAAATTCGTTGTTCTTGTTACTAAAAATCAACTTCGACATAATGAGATCTTATGGTTTTGACATGGCCGAACATACGGCAATAAGTTTGTATCAGCAGGGCAGTTTAATAAAAATTGAACAAGATCCAGGCGAAAATACATCATAGAGCAATAAAAGGACGATCTCCTTTAATTCAGTTTAAATGGAGCGTGCATGTAAAATGTTGGAATGCCAACATTAAATGTTTTTTTGTTATTGATATTCTCCAACAGGTAAGTTCCCCTCATCTTTCCGATCTCCGAACGGAGGTTACATCCGCTGATGTACTGGTAAGATGACGATGGTGCAATCACTGGCTGAATCCCCACAACGCCGTCTCCTTCCACTTCGCGGACGGAGCCATTGCTGTCGTATATGTGCCAGTGCCTTTTCAGCAATTTGACAGGGAATTCATTCTTATTTTCAATGGTTATTTTATAAGCAAACATGTATTCACAGTTCAGCGGGTTGCTGTACTCTGATTGGTAAAATGTCTCAACGCTGATCTTAACACCACCGGAGATTTTTGAACTCATATTTCCTCATTTGTCGTAAATTAATGAAAAAAGACTGATTAGCGTACATTTAACAGGTAAATAAATGCCATTTTTATGAGCAAGGACACACACCACTACCCTTCCGATGGTTTCTCTGTTGTGTGGAAGCCTCATTTATGCCAACACACAGGTATATGCTTTAAAGGTTTGCCAGCAGTGTTCGATCCCAGGCGCCGGCCCTGGATCGATCTGTCGAATGCAGACGGGGCGCGTATCCTGGAACAGGTCAGGCAATGCCCCAGTGGGGCACTTAGCATTGAGATGAATCAACCGGCCCAAGAATCCTGAAGATCATATACGACTTTTTACATACCCGTTCTTATGAAGCCATTGGAGCACTTTGTCACGGTGGTCGCCCTGAACCAGTATCTGGCCATCTTTTACCGATCCTCCCGCCCCGCAATGGTTCCTGAGTTTTTTGCCCAGTTCTTCCAGGTCTGTTGACAGCCCGGTAAACCCGTCTACCAGGGTAACGGCCTTGCCTGCACGCTGTTTGGTATCCAACCTGATCCGGAGCGGTTGAACGCCGGGCGCCAGCGTTTCGGGTTCCGTGGAATCCTCCGTTTGCGGAACAAACCCGGGATCGGTCGAATACACTATCCCGGTAAGATTTCTTTTATTCTTCGACATACGATGATCATTCAATGGTTACTGCCTTCAGGCTTAAGTCGAGGCTGACAGCCTGGTGGATGATGGCCCCGCTGGATATAAAATCCACACCGGTAGCGGCATATTCTTCAAGGTTCGAAAGATTAATGCCCCCGCTGGCCTCGGTTTCATAACGTCGGCCGATGATGGCCAGTGCCTCCCTGATCGTAGCGGGTTGAAAATTATCCAGCATGATCCGGTTGACCTTTCCGGTTTGCATGACCCGGCGAACATCATCGACCGACCTGGTTTCCACTTCGATGGCCATCCCGGGTTTGACCCGTTGCACATATTCATATGCCTTTTCAATGGCCTTTTCGATACCGCCGCAATAATCGATGTGGTTGTCTTTAAGCATGATCATATCATACAACCCAAAGCGATGGTTGGTTCCCCCGCCTATCCTGACGGCTTCCTTTTCCAGCAGGCGAAAATTGGGAGTCGTCTTTCTTGTATCCAGCAGCCGTGTATGATACGGTTTCAATTTTTCTGTATACTTCCTGGTCAATGTGGCAATGCCACTCATACGCTGCATCGTGTTCAATACAAGCCTTTCGCAGGAGAGAATCGTATGCACCCTGGCCTCAACCTCAAACGCGATATCACCCGGTTTCATGGCATCGGCATCGGCCATCTTTCTGATAAATTGCACGTCTGGCTGAACATACCGAAAGATCTTCTCCGCTACATCCATACCCGCCAAAACCCCCTCCTGTTTTACCTTCAGCACTGCCCTGCCTCTCGCCGCAGGGTCTATACAACTGATCGTGGAATGATCGCCATCCCCGATGTCTTCTGCCAGGGCGTTGACAATGAGTTGATGAAGCATTTCTGATTGGTTCATGGGTTCAAAACTACAGATTAATACAGGTACGGGTAAAAAAAATCCCCCGTTCATATCGGGGGAACTTCATCATCTAATAGTTATGTCAGTTGTTTTCAAAACGAATTTCCTGAACAACGAGGCCCTTATCTTTTTGTTTAAGAAAAACGGTGACCCTGAATGAATGCACCTTACCCGGCATCTGCCCGATAAAATACTCCGATCCTGCATTCTCCCCCTTATGCAGGAGATTAAAGCCTTTGATACCGTTCAGGGATATAAAATCCTTTAAAACCATCTCGGCCTGGCTTTTACTGAAACTGTTGGTTTTTTCGGGAAGGGATATTTCAACCGTCTGGTCAAAATACCTGGCCATACTGGATGCATTGGCCGTTTTAAATGCCTGGATGACTTCGTCTAAACCCGGCGTTGCCCTGAAGGAAAGCAACATGAAAGAAGCAGTTAAAAAAATCATTATCTGTTTCATATCATACTGTTTGGGTGAACAAGTTTATCTTGTCTAAAAACGTGCCATTCCGGTAGAAATTGCCCATGGATACTAATTATGCCACTGTTTCAAAAGGCAATTAACATGCCTTTTTAGCTGCAATTGCATAGCTTTACAGCATGGAAAATAAGAAAATTATCCTGATAATCATGGATGGATGGGGTTTGGGCAAGATTAAGGAAAGCGATGCGATCCAGCATGCCCACGTTCCATTCGTCACCTCTTTATATGATCGCTATCCCAACAGCACACTGATCACCTGCGGAGAAGCCGTCGGCCTCCCGGATGGGCAGATGGGCAACAGTGAAGTTGGTCACCTGAACCTGGGCGCCGGAAGGGTCGTTTACCAGGAATTACAGCGCATCAACGTATCGATCAGGCACCAGGAGTTCCAGCAAAACCCGGTTCTGCTTCAGTCGATCGAACACGCCCGTAAAATGGGCAAAAAACTGCACCTGATAGGATTGGTAAGCGATGGAGGGGTTCATTCCCACATCAACCATCTCAAAGCTATCCTGAGTACTTGTCATCAAAACGATTTCAGGGATGTATTGGTTCATGCATTTACCGACGGCCGCGACACGGATCCCAAAAGCGGGCTGGATTTATTCAGGAACTGGAATCGCATATGGCCGCCACCACCGGGCAGATCGCCAGCATTACCGGCAGGTATTATGCCATGGACCGCGACAAACGCTGGGAGCGCGTAAAAGTGGCATACGACACGCTCATCCATGGCACAGGTACCGCATCCGATAACCTGACGGAGAGTATCCGCCAGTCGTACGAAAACAAAGTCACCGATGAGTTCATCAAGCCCATTGTCAACAATAAGATCGGCAACAGAACGATCAGTGAAGGAGATGCCGTGATCTGTTTCAACTTCAGGACCGACCGTTGCCGGGAGATCACAGAAGTGCTGACCCAAACAGCCATGCCCGATCATAACATGCAGCCCTTAGACCTGCATTACACCACCATGACGCAGTATGACAAGAATTTCAGGAAAGTGCATGTCATCTTCGAAAATGATAACCTGAACAATACACTGGGTGAAGTACTCGCCCGACATGGCCGCACACAACTTCGCATAGCCGAAACCGAAAAATACCCGCATGTGAGTTTCTTCTTCAGCGGCGGACGTGAAGTGCCGTTTGAAGGTGAAAACAGGATCATGATTCCTTCGCCCAAAGTGGCCACATACGACCTGCAGCCAGAGATGAGCGCAAAGGAAGTCACGGCAGCCGTTGTTAAAGAAATAAAGGAAAAGCAACCGGATTTTATTTGCCTGAATTACGCCAACGCAGATATGGTCGGGCATACCGGTGTTTGGGATGCGGTGATCAGGGCCGTTGAAACCGTCGATCAGTGTGTGGAGAAAACGGTGTCGGCCGCACTGGAAAAAGATTATGCCATTTTTCTGACAGCAGATCATGGCAATGCGGATTATGAAATCAATGAAGATGGCAGCCCAAATACGGCACATACCTTAAACCCGGTGCCGCTTTTTATCATCGACAAAAAATGGAAGGGGCATATCAGGCCCGGCAAGCTCGGCGATATCGCCCCTACAATACTCACCATGATGCAACTCCCGGTACCTAGTGAAATGACCGGCGAGATACTGACCACCAACGTATAAATCAACCGATATGATCAAGAAAATACTTCTAGTGCTCCTCGTTGTGCTGGCCTTGTTCCAGTTCTATCCCCGGCCTGCCAAAAATGACAGCCCGGGCCCTGATATGCAGGATATCACCCGGGTTCACCAGGTTCCCGAGCAGGTGGCCGGCATCCTCAAAACAAGTTGTTACGATTGCCACAGCAACCATACCTATTATCCCTGGTATGCCAGGATCCAGCCCGTTGCACTCTGGTTGAACGATCACATCGAAGAAGGCAAGGAGAATTGAATTTTTCGGAATTCGGTTCCTATAGCATTCGCCGCAAGTACCGTAAACTGGAGGAGATCAATGAGCAGGTCAAAGAGGGGGAAATGCCCCTGTCGTCCTATACGATCATACACCGGGATGCCAAATTGTCAAAAGAGCAGAAACTTGCTGTGGCTCAATGGGTTGAATCATTGAGGGACAGTATCAAACAGGCCTATCCCGCCGATTCCCTGAAGAGAAAGAAATAACAAAAAATACCCGGCCGGTGACATTTCAATAAAGAATACAGTAACTTTATAGCGTTACCATTCGTCCTTTTCCCTCCTGAAAACAGAACCTGTCACAAACACCCAACGGGTTTGTTAAAAAAATTGATGGACGGCATTGACCATGCAGCCATCAGAACAACCTGATTGTCTACCTTCAAACGGTTCAAAACAAACTTATATGACTGAGGAGCAAATGCTTGCCGGAAGTCTGAGAAACGATGCCACCGCGCAGGAGGCACTGTATAACAGGTTTGGCCCAAAGATGCTGGGGGTTTGCTACCGTTTTGCCCGTAACAGGGAAGATGCGGAGGATATGCTCCAGGAAGCCTTCATCAAGATCTTTACACAATTGCACCAGTACAGGAACGAAGGTTCCCTGGAAGGCTGGATCAGGCGCATCATCGTACACACTTGCATCAATATCATCAAAAAGAACAAGAAGTTTTCAGAAACAGTGGATATCGTTCACGCCAACAGCCTGATCATCCAGGAGGATTTTATTCCCTCTATCATGCAGGCCAAACAGGTTGTGGAGTGCATCCGGCTGTTACCCATCGGATACAGGACCGTACTGAACCTCTATGCCATTGAAGGTTACTCGCACCGTGAGATATCACATATGCTGGAGATCGAAGAAAGTACGAGCCGAAGCCAGTACACGAGAGCCAAAGCATTGCTGGAGGAAATTCTCTTAAAAAGGAAGATCATCAGCAAGCCAAGGGAACGGATGGCAAAAGTCATATCCAATATGTAATTATGAAATGGCAAAATCATTCAAGAAATACTAACCTTACCAACTAACTAAACGACACTGTGAAGATGGACAGGAATTTACATGATGATTATTTTGAGCGTTTCCTGAGGGAGTCAGTGGAAGAGTTCAGGATGATCCCTTCCCGGAGGGTTTGGACGAGCCTGTACAATAACCTCCACCCAGGAAAAAAATGGCCTTCGCTGGCTGTTTGCATCTTTTTAATATCCGCCGTGGTTTATATCGGTTTATCTCATTCATCGGCGAACGGTACATTGACCGCCAGTACCACCACAAAAAACAATAACCTTATTGCCGGCACGCCATTGTATCAAACAGGCAGCCTTCATAGGCAAGCTACAGGCACTGCAGGATCAGATGAACGCATCAACGGCCAATCAGCCGGCCGTCCTGATCGGGTGGAAAGTTCTGCAGGAAACGGATCGGTGCAAAACAGTTCATTCAATCCCAACAATACCGGCAACAGTTCTGTAACAGTATCGGGCAGCGCTAACAGTACAAACCAAACCAAAGCACGCCGCCTCGCGCAACAGGGCCAAGGACATGATCATAACAGTGCCATACTGGCGGAATTGAAGCATCAACGCACTCAGGACAATAATCAACCGGCCACAAGCTGGTCTGCTTTATTGGCCAAAGCTGATGAAACCGAAACCGGTATCAATGTCAGCGATCTTTCCACGATCATGTCAAAGGGCAACAGCCATGATGCTGGCAAGGAATCTTCATCCGCATCGGCTTTACAAGCAACGAGTCAGTCAGGCGAGCGTGAATGGATCGACAATCATGCTTTTTACAATAAACCTAAACAGGGATTCAAAAACAGGCTTACCTATCAGATTTACGCAACCCCATCCATTGGTTTCCGGAATATGAACAGCAACCTGGATGATGCCAGCGTGCCTGCCAATCTTTCCATGGGCAACTCCAGCCTCGTAGCTGAAAAAGACCATAGTATTGTTCATTCCCCTGCCATTAACCTGGAAGCCGGTTATAGCCTGATCTACAGCCTCAGCAAAACATTCCGCATCAAAGGTGGTATGCAGCTGAATTATTCCAATTATTATGTACATGCGCAGCAGCTTGACCACCCGATGGGAGCTTCCCTGCTGATCAATGGAAACGACGGGCTGGAAATGATCAACAAACCCAGCACGATCGCTAATAACCAATCAGAAGAACATGCGCGTAAATACAGCAACAATTCATTCCAGTTATCACTGCCTATCGGTGCGGATATCCGCCTGGCTGGCAATAACCGGTTCCAATGGTTTGCAGGTGCCACGATCCAGCCAACCTATGTGCTGAGCGGTAATGCATTCCTCCTTTCCAGCGACATGAAAAATTATGTGTTCGATGCCAATTTTGTTCGCAAATGGAACCTGAATGCAGGATTCGAAACATTTGTTTCCTACAAGGTAAACCAGGCCGTGATGATCAATGCCGGTCCGCAATTCAGGTACCAGTTCAGGTCTTCTTATATCGACAAATACACGTACGATGTCAGGATGTATAACCTGGGTATCAAGTTGGGTATCGTTCAGCAATTCTGACCTGATTTATCAAATCATTTTCTCCGGCGCGGCAACCAAACAAAGGCTGCCGCGTTTTTTATGCAGTATTCCGGATAACCTGAAAAAACTATTTTTGCGGAATGAAAAGCCTGATTCGTTACATACCGGTATTATTGTTTTTTGTTTCCTGCAGCCGCCCGGGCGACACATCCGGCAAAAAGGCGCAGCAGGCTGCCGATAGTATCGGCCAGTCGGAAAAACTGGTTTTTTTCCCGGTTACGACCTTTTTAGAAGGACAGATCTATGATATCAAACAGAAAGGTGTTAACCCTGTCAGGACCATCAAACAGGCCGGCGGACAATCTGACTCTACCTGGCTTCCCGTTGAAACGCTCAACACGGCATTTTCGGAATTCCTGAAACCCCGCATCGATTCAGTTAGTATGGTACCCTGGTTCAGCGAAAAAACCTTTCTGGATGAAACGATCGGCCTGATAACGATGACGTATGAACGAAAACCTGCATGCCCCGACAGTATAGACCTGAAAGAATGGACCGTGTACATTGACCCGGAAACCGACCGGGTAAAAAGAATTTATATGGTCAAACAGCGCGGGGCGGTAATGTTACAACTGACCTGGTTATCGGGACAATACAGCCGGTTGCTGGAAATAGATGAAAGCCGGAAGAACGGATCACCTATAACCAAAGACGAGACCATACACTGGTCATTTTAGATCACATGACAGCGGAAGAATTTGCCCATATTGCCCCGACAATACCAACCGAACCGGGTGTGTACCGATATTATAACCAGGCGGGGGAACTGATCTATGTGGGCAAGGCCCGCCACTTGCGCAAAAGGGTCAGCAGTTATTTTTCCAAACAGGTCAGTAATTTCAAAACGGCCGAACTCGTCAGGCGGATATGCCGCATAGAATTTACGATCGTTGACAGCGAGCAGGATGCCTTCCTCCTGGAAAATTCCCTGATCAAGGAATACCAGCCGATGTTCAACATCAACCTGAAAGACGATAAAACATATCCCTACATCGTCATTCGACATGAACCATTTCCGAGAATTTACTTCACCCGGCGTAAGCTGAACGACAAATCACTGTATTTCGGCCCGTATACATCTGTGGCCAAAGTACGGGAACTGCTCGATTTCATCAGGCAGAACATCCCCCTGCGAACCTGCACCCTTGCGCTCAGTCAGCAAAACATTGAAAAGAAGAAATTCAAGGTTTGCCTGGAATATCACCTGGGCAATTGTAAAGGGCCCTGCGAAGGGCTGCAGACTGCGGAGGATTATGCTATGGGCATCGACAAGATCAGTCATATCCTGCAAGGCAACCTGTCGCCCGTGATCCAGGAATATAAAAAAATGGTCAGGCTGCACGCAGACAAGCTTGAATTTGAAGAAGCCGCCCGGTACCAGGAAAAAATCAAACACTTACAGGAATACCAGTCACGTTCAGCGGTGGTCAATGCCAAAACCGGCACGGTCGATGCCTTTTCCATCCTGGAGGAAGGCGATACTGCTTATGTTCACTACATGGCCGTCAACCATGGCACCATCATCCATACCAAGACCATCACCCTGCAAAAAAAGCTGGAAGAAACCCGGGAAGAAGTATTGCAGTTTTCCATTGCCCGCTTAAGGGCCCTTTTCAATAGCAGTGCGGAAGAGATCATCCTGCCATTTGAAATTGATTACCCAGACGGAAATGTACAAATCACGGTACCACGTTCGGGCGACAAAAAGAAACTGCTGGATCTCTGCGAAAAGAACGTACAGTACTTCAAAACCGAGCTGGATGAACGCAAGATGCTGAGGCTGGAAGACAAAAGCAGCGATGAGAAAATGGCGGTTCTGGAACAGCTACAACAAGACCTGTTTTTACCCGCCCTGCCTGAACATATCGAGTGTTTCGATAACTCCAACCTGCATGGTACCAATGCCGTTGCGGCGATGGTCTGTTTCAGAAACGGTGAACCCAGCAAGCAGGACTACCGTAAATTCAATATTAAAACCGTACAGGGCATCAATGATTTTGCCTCTATGGAAGAAGTGGTTTTCAGGCGATATAAACGCTTAATGGATGATCAAAAACGGCTGCCAAACCTGGTCATCATAGATGGCGGGAAGGGCCAGTTGAATGCAGCGCTGAACAGCATCAGCGCACTCGGGCTGGAGGGAAGGATGACCCTTGTTGGTTTGGCGAAAAACCAGGAAGAGTTATTCTTTGCGGGAGATCAGGAATCGATCCGACTGCCCTGGAACAGTGAAAGCCTCAAACTCATCCGGCGGATCAGGGATGAGGTACACCGTTTCGGTATTGGTTTTCACCGTAGCCAGAGAAGCAGGACTGCCCTGAAAAACGAACTGGATGAGATCCCCGGAATTGGACAGGCCACGCGGGATCAACTTTTAAGAACCAACAGATCGATGAGCAGGATCAGGTCGCTTACAATTGAAGAGCTTGAAAAACAAATAGGTAAAGCCAGGGCCAGGCTGGTGTTTGAAGGGTTACAGGCTAAAAAAGAAAAAGGGCCAGGATAGAAATCCAGCCCCGCTTTAAAATCCAATATCCTATGAAAAACCGAAACAAAAATACAGGTCATCCTTCAACTTCACAATACCCCAAATAGGGTATTTTACATTTACGGGAAAAAATGAGATGCCTCCTATCCTATTGTGCGAGAATTAGTTAGCCTGATCCTTCCCCTGAATGGCGTAAACCAGGTTTTTGAAATACAGGTTGGATCAACGCACAAAAAAGCCCCGCTAAAAAGCGGGGCCTACATATACAAGTCAGTTTATTAATAACTCCAGAGATCCTGTTCGTAGTTGAAGATCTTCTCTTTGGTGCTTTCACCTTCAAACAACTGCAGGAGGGTATTTTCCGTGATTCCGGGATAAGCTTTAATGAACCTGTCCAACGGATTGTCGATGGTACTTTTGATAATGCGTCCATTAAAATAACGCGCTTCAAAAAGTTCCTCCCAGCTCATACGGGCTCCGTAGTTCTTTCCATTATAGACTTCATACTTTGCCAGTACGGGGCGCATATCGGGATAATATACCCAGAACAATTCAGATTCGCCGATATAGAGACCTTGTGAAGTGATGATATTCTTCACGGGTGCGATACCCAGTATCCTCCAGAAAAGCCTGGAGCTTTCTTTATCGAAGATCACTTCTTCCTTGATACGGAATTTGTAGAAGGAATCGTAGTTGATCTCCGGGCGCATCTTTTTGGTTCCGATATTATTACCGAGAGAGTCCATGATCGGCACTTCGATTTCTTCGCCGCCTACAGCCTTGGCAACTTCGCCCTTGGTCATAGGAGTGGTGAAGCGGTCGTCGATACTGTTGAACACGGTTACGGAACTGTCTTGCACGGCTTGCAGCAGAATGGAAATGAAACGTTGGTTACCATTGTCCTCATCGGCCGAATACATGAATGGCAGGTTTATCTTTTCGCGTGTATCAATTTCGCGCCAGATCTTATGACGGTATACCGCGTCGTCGGCACGGAGGTGTTCGTAAGCCAATGGAGACCGGTCTTTCAGGACGGTTGTTTCCACTGCCTCATCCGGGCGGAGCGATTTGCGGATCGCTTTAAGCGGGAGGCTGTCGTTGGCAGGAGCGGGAGCTTCTACCTTGGCGGCAGCTACAGAATCCACTGTCGGGGCCGTAGGTTCAATACTGGCCTGGGTTTTGGTGCTGGTGGTTTTACGGGATGAGCGCTTGGAAGACTTCCGCTTTTGAGCGAAAGCTGAATCGGCCAAACCGCCAACCAGTACCAATAACAATAGGATTCTAACTAACTTTTTCATAGTATGAGATTTTAATAAAGAGCGATTGATTTACCCTCGATCGTACGGACACCATCCGGGCCCTGAACTTTTACGTTATCGAAAGTAACTACGGAACCAGGACCACAACGTTGCATAAATGATGCCAGGCCTGCCAGGCTGTTACCCTGGATGCTGGATGTTACTACGTTGGGGAAGTTGGCACCGGAAAAATATACGGTTGCACTAACAATATTGAACCTCAGGTCGAAATCGAAGTTTTCCAGTTCTGCGCGGCAGTATTGCTGGCTCTTGAATTCAACAGAAGGCATACGTACTTTACCGGAAGCCACTTTGAAGATCGGATCGGGGATCTTTTTAACCCTGAATTCGAACTTTGAACTGGCTTTGTCGGCCACCACGGTGATGCTGGCAGGACCTACTGCGCTTACGCGAACGGTGCGTTTGGAGCCGGTACCTGAGATAGTACCACCAGCCATGGAAACAGTGGTCTTATCCCAACCAGTCGGAGAACCGATGGTTACTGGGTTGTCAACACCGATATAAAATACGTTCATCTTATCAAGCATCACGGCTGCTCCACCGGGAACACCCACTGTGTACTTAACGTCAAATGTTTTAGATTCTTGTGTACCGTCGGGTTTGGTATAACGAACCACAACTGGAACGGTACGCGCGCCGGCGCCACTGGCCTTTGTTTTGTAAGAAGCGCGGCCATCTGGTCCAACGGTTGCAGAAGCGCCACCGATAGAGATTACTGGTTTGGCTGCCTTACTGTATGCACCCACACCGGCAGTGATCTCGATCTCTTCACCGGGCATCACGTAGTTGGAGCTTTGACCAACCAGTGCGGCGAATTCGTCGTACACAACTTTAACGGCACCTACCTGGTTGTGGCAATAAGTCACCACCTGGTTTTCGGCGTTACGAACGTTGTTCTGGAATTTACTTAACAGAGTCAGTGCAGCAACCGTGGGGGTCATGTGGAAGAAAGCTTCCGTGAACTCTTTGGGTTTACCATCCTGTCCTACCGTTTTGTTCTTTTCCATGTCTTCCACAGCCAGGGTTGTGGCGAACTCTTTGGCGATTTCCGGATCTATGGCCAGCATTTGTTTGCGGTAATCGCTCAGCTTCTTCTCCAGTTCCACACCTTTATTCTTACCACCTTCACCATTACCAAAGAGGCGTGTTGCGGCTTCCAGGTCATCTTCCTTGAATTGTTCAACCTGTTTACCATCCACTTCCACCATTTTGGCTCCGGCTTCCTTCTTCAGTTCAACTTTTAATTCTTCAATGAATTTATCCAGACCTTCTGACAGACCTTTTGCAACCAGGGCCTTATCGTTCCATGGTTTGGCCTTTTCAGCTGTCATTGGATCTTTTAGTTTGGCATCCAGTGAGGTGAACAGTGTTTTATTGGCACCGTCCAGGTTCTCATTGGAAAGCATCAAACTTTTATCAACCACTTTAAACGCATTCAAAATTTCTGATGATACGTTGAGCGCTAGCAGAGCCGTCAGTACGAGGTACATCAGGTTGATCATCTTCTGCCGCGGCTCCTTAGGTAAAGCCATAACTTCTAGTTATTAATGTTTTTATTGAATATTGTTTGGACTACTAGTTTGCTCTGCGGGGCGTTAATTAACGGCCTTGCATAGCGGTCAGCATGTTACCATATACTGAGTTCAGTTTGCTCAGGTTGGTAGCCAGTGCGCCAATTTGTTCTTTGGCTTTGTTGGCATCTTCCACGCTGCTCATCATAGCCTGGCTGGCTTCAGCCATTTTACCATAGAAGCTGTTCAGCGCTTTCAGGTGGTTATTGCTTTCTTTCAGTTCCAGTTCATAGATCGTGTTCAGTGATCCCAGGTTTTTGGTCAGAACCTGTACTTGTTCGTGGAATCCTTTGGCACTTTCAGAAGCGCTGTTGAAAGAAGACATGGTTGTTGCGCTGGCAGAAAATGCAGTAGCCATATTTCCGATAGCATTAGTGGCTTCTTTGGTTTTAGAACTGAAATCGCTGGTTGATTTTACAACATCACTCACATCACCGATACCAGAAACGGTAGTACCCAGTTTTTGGAAACCTTCGCTAAGTTTTTTCAGGTTAGCGGGAGTAATGTCTGCATCCTGCAGCATTTTGTCCATGCTGGCCAGGGCCGGGTTGCCCACAGGAACTGCCTTGTGTGCACCTTTTTCAAATTCTTCCTTCACAGACGGATAGACGATATAAAGGATACCGTATAACAAGAATATCAGCGCCTCAGTATACAGACCGATCTTCAGCCAGATATCCGCAATCGGTGTGTGCAGGATCTTTTGAAGGGCACCAAAGATTACGGCCGCAGCTGCGATTGATACGGCAACATCCATCCATTTGCTTACGTTTGAAGGAATTTTAACTGACATGTTTTTTTAGATTTTAAGGTTTTTAGTGGGAATGTTTGAACAAAAACTTTTAGAATAATAACCCGTTTTTAATTATTCATTAAAAACGGGTTAAAAGTATCATTAAAATTTCAGGAAAATTATTCTCGATAATAATTATTTTTTACCACGTTTAGCGACGGTCGGTGGTAAATCGATCACACAGCGGAAGCCGATATAAGATTTGGCAGTGTCCTGGTATTCATAACTGCGGGTGCTGGTTTGCAGGAAATAACCTACATCTTTCCAGCTTCCACCGCGGAGTACTTTACGCTTCATACGGGGAGGGTCAGAATCCTTGGCATTCCAACGGATATCCGGGTTCATGTCGTGCTGGAAGTTGTATCCACCTTCGTAGTATAAAGAGGAAGTCCACTCAGCAACGTTTCCAGCCATATTATACAGACCGAAATCGTTAGGCCAGTATGCATCGGCGCGAACCGTATAGAAACCTCCATCTTCGGGATAGTTACCACGGCCGGGTTTGAAGTTAGCCAGGAGGCAACCTTTCCTGTTGCGGAGGTAAGGACCACCCCAGGGATAGGGTGATTGTGAACGTCCGCCGCGGGCTGCATATTCCCATTGAGCTTCGGTTGGCAGCCTGAAATCGGATTCAGGTGCACGCTTCTTTGATTCGAGGAAAGAAGTCATGTAATGTGTGCGCCATTCGCAGAAAGCGGTGGCCTGCTTCCAACTCACGCCAACAACCGGGTAGTTACCGAATGCGGGGTGGTTGAAATATTTTTTAGCCATGGGTTCGTTGTACGAATAAGAGAAGTCGCGTACCCAGCAAAGTGAATCGGGATAAACCGGTATCTGCTTTTTCATGATAAAGGCAGAACGCGGAATGGTTACATCGCGGTTTTGTGCGGCCGATTTGTAATCGAAGATCTCAGACTGGTAAACGATCTTGTTGGCATCGAGCTCTTTCTTACCGAAAATACGGTTATCCGGAGTCACGATGATCGCGTCGATCTTCTCGATCGTTGCTTTATCACCCCACTTGATGGTTTTGGCTTTTTTCCAGTCGATATATTCGTTACCGTCCTGGCCTTGTTTTACATAACCCATCAGCTTGGCAGCGATGGAGTCACGCACCCAGTCGGTAAACTGACGGTATTCGTTGTTGGTAATTTCGGTAGCATCCATCCAGAAACCGCTAATGGAAACAGCTTTGTTCCTGGCAGTAAATGCGTAGTTCACATCCTCATCGCTCGGACCCATGTGGAAGGTTCCAGGCGGAATGTACACCATGCCATAGGGTTTGGCAAGTGACCACCGGGCACCCGGCGCCACTCCATGAAGCTGGCCATCATTCGGTAAGGATTTTCCTGACTTGTTTTTACCTCCGATCAGTTTGCAACTGCCAAAGGTTGTCATAATAGCTGTTAAAGCTATCAGGTGAAAGAACCGATTGTTCATTTTGTTATACTTTGTGGGTAATGGGCAAATGTAAATATTTTTTTGAAACATTATCACTTTGCCGGTTTAGCACAGGATAATTTTCCAACAAATTTCCATTGCTGGTATTATCAAACGACTAAATTATTCAAATATTGCTTTCATCAAAGTTAAATAGTTGTGATTTTTATTAACGTTTGAATTTCCCCCCAGTCGGATGCCGGAGCCAGGCATTGGTTATTCCTGCAAACAAACACCTGTAACAGGCCCTCCGACTGACGATGCCGGAACAAAGGCATATCCTTTTCATAATCAGAACTTTGAACTACCGAAAAGGGAATATATTCCGACAACAACCTGTCTCTCATTGTATCATATCCCCGACCCGTGACCACTATTTCACGGAGCCCCGCCACCTGTTGTAAAATAAGATATCCCCAAACGGCCAGAGAGCCAGGGTACCTGAGTGTGAGAGGCAGAACAGCCGCGATCATTTTCCTGGCTATACCGGCCCAATCGGACCGCTCGAATACAACAGACAGATATTGCAGGTTGGCAGCCATGATGCTGTTTCCGGAGGCGGTGGCATTATCGAAAATATCCACTTTGCGGGCCACAAGATCCGCCTGACCAACAGGGGTATAAAAACAAAGTCCGGTTTCAGGATCTGAAAAATGCTGCCAGACATGGGCGGCGAGCTCGCTGGCTTCCCGGAGGTACGACTGGTCGGATGTGATCTCCTGCAGGCTGATCAGGGCCTGGATGAGGTATGCATAATCATCCAGGAATGCCGGGTATCTCGACATCCCGTTTTTATACGTATGACGATATTCCGTTCCCCCTGCGCAGAAATGTTCCCTGATGAATGCAGCGAGTGCGATGGCTTCCTGTTTGTAGGCTTCCCGGCCGAGCACGGCATAACCTTTACACATGGCCGTTAGTGCCAGCGCATTCCATCCGAGTATGATCTTGTCATCGGTCTGTGGCCTTACCCGACGGTTTCGGTACCTGAGTAGTTTCTCATTGGCCGATGCGGTCAGTTCTGCCAGTTCCTGCAGGCTGAGCCCGTTCTCCCGGGCAAAGACCTCTTCATCCGCCTGCCTGGTAAGTATATTGTTTCCTTCCCAGTTACCACTGTCCGTTACCCCATAGTAACGGGCCATGATACCGGCATCGGCTTTCAATACGTTTCCAAATTCCTCATATCCCCACACATAAAACTTCCCCTCCTCCCCTTCGCTATCCGCATCCAGCGCGGCATAAAACCCTCCATCGGGGTGGCGCATCTCGGACAGTAAAAACTGCAGGGTTTTATCGATGGCTTCCCGGTAAAACTGCTTCCCGGTCAGGCGGGCGGCATCAGCCAGCACCATCACCAGCTGGGCGTTATCGTACAGCATTTTTTCAAAGTGCGGGACCAGCCAGTAGGTATCTGTACTGTATCGGGCCAATCCGCCGGCGATATGATCGTAGATCCCGCCACGCAACATTTTCCGCAGCGATAATTCTGCCTGTTGCAATGCATCGTCATCCTGGAAGACTGCACTGTGAGCCAGGAGGTATTGAATCGTAAAAGTTTGGGGAAACTTGGGGGCGCGCCCAAAACCACCTTCCTGCTGATCGGCAGTGGCCATGATCGCTTCGCGCATGGTCCGGCATTGAGTTGCAACAAACTGTTCCGTTTCCGGCACAGCGATGTTCTTGTCAAGTCCGGCATAAAAGTGATTGGCGCTATGGATATGATCAATGAGTTTGCCCGCCTGTTCTTCCAGTTCTGCGCGGCGGTTCTGCCAGGCATCCGACATGAAATGCAACACATCCATCCAGGAAGGCCTGTTAAAAGCTGGTGCCGGTGGAAAATAAGTGCCGCCGTAAAACGGTCGTCCATCGGGGGTTAAGAACACATTCAATGGCCAGCCCCCGCTTCCGCTGATCGCCTGAACGGCGTCCATATAGATCTGATCGAGGTCCGGCCTTTCTTCACGATCGATTTTGATATTGACAAAATGATCATTCATATATGCCGCCACCGCTTCATTCTCGAAGCTCTCCCTTTCCATCACATGGCACCAGTGGCAGGCGGAATACCCGATACTGACGATGATCGGTTTATCTTCCTGTCGGGCCCTGGCAAGCGCTTCCTCTCCCCAGGGTAACCAGTTAACCGGGTTATGGGCATGTTGCAGCAGGTAAGGGCTGCTCTCCTGAATGAGTGCATTGGTGAATCGATGCTCCATGATGTGAGTATTCCGGTAAATGATGACAGGTAAAGAGGGGCTATACGCTTACTTCTTTTTGTTTTCGGACAGGAATTTTTCCAGGGCGCTGACCATGCTGGGGGCCTGTGGTAATGGCGCTTTGATATCGAGTGTAAGTCCGGCTTCTTCGGCAGCCTTGAATGTATTGGCGCCAAAGGCCCCGATCTTGGTGCCGTTCTGTTGAAATTGCGGAAAATTCTCCAGCAGGCTTTTTACTCCACCGGGGGTGAAGAAACAGATGATGTCGTAATTACGGGCCACCACATCGCGGACATCATTACTGATGATCCTGTACAATACCGGTGTGGCATACCCACAGTTATTAGACTTGAGCCAGTTCGTGATCTCGCTGTCAAATGATTCGGAACAGGGGTAAAGGAATTTTTCGTTGTCTTTATGTTTGTTGATGACGTCGAACAGGCTTTTATTGGTGCCGTCGGCTCCATAAAAAACTTTCCGTTTGCGGTACAGAATGAATTTCTGAAGGTAGAGGGCTACAGACTCGGTAATGCAGAAGTATTTGGTATCCTGGGAAACGGTCACTTTCATTTCCTCGCAGGTGCGGAAGAAGTGGTCGATGGCGTTACGGCTGGTAAAAATGACGGCGGAGTATGCGGCAATATCGATCTTTTGTTTACGGAAATCCTTGGCCGGTATGCCTTCCACTACGATAAAGGGGTGGAAATCCAGCGTAATATTGAATTTCTTTGCCAGATCAAAGTACGGAGATTTTACGCCTTCGGGTTTGGGCTGGGTAATCAGTACTTTTTTAATAGGTAGTTTGGCAGCAGTCGTTTTCTTTGGATCGTTTTTTACCATAGGTGCTTATACCAATGAAGGTGCAAAATTACAGGTTTTTACTAATAAATATCATGGCCGACTGATAAATAAGCAAAAGTGGTAGTACTTCAATGCCGATGATGTAAAGAAAGAAATGAAAACGACTGACCCTGATACCATGCTGGAGCAATCCATACGACCGGAAGAAACGCATCAATAACATGGAGCCGATGACGACAAAGGACAAGATAAGCGCCACCTGAACCAATCCCTGCTGTGAAAAGGACATCACAATGACCAGGGGCACCAATGCCAGCGCGATCATTTTATTGACCAGGAACACGATAAAAATATAGGTCTCCGTTTGTGCCCTGTGCCCCGTGATCCATCCTGCAAATTTCAGCACCCAATATTTGACGAGGTAAATCAGCAACAATGCAATGATGCAAATGGGCAATACCACGGGCCAGTCGCCAAAAGTGATCTTACCGAAAATCGCCATGAGCAGGAAAATATAATACCCGCCGATCAGGATAAAAAAGAGGTTGAAAAGAAGTGATGGCAGTTTTGCCTGCAGCAACTGGTCGGTCAGCTGGCTTTGGCGCAGTGACGTGTTGAAGAACACCCTGACCAGGTTGCTGAAGTACCTTGAATAGGCAAGTTTCAGCAAACCGAGCACCAACAGGAGGAAAGCCAGAAAATAAAATGCGGCATCCCTGGAATCCGGTTTTCGCAAGCTTTCGATCCTGGAGACCGGGCTCGCCTTTGCATTCAACCTGTTGTTGCTATCAATCACCTGCATCCAGGGGTTGGGTATGGATGTATGGATGTTTTTTTTCGCTGTGTCAGCCGCGGAGGCTATGCTATCCCGTAAGGCGGTGGACAGGCTGTCGGGCGCTGCCGGAATACTGTCGGGCTGCTGCGCTATTGCCTGCCCCGATCCCAGGAGCAGGAATAAGAGAATGAGGAGATAGATGATTCTTTGTCGCAGGTTCAAAAACCGGGCGTCAAAGAAAGTGTAAACAGTAACCTGTGGCAAAACCTTATTCACGTGGTAAAATTAATCGGCCGGAACCATTTGTTTAAAAGTAATTGATATATCCGAAATGCAGTTTGGATGCCTCCCTCAGGTTGAACGGCACGTCATTCCTTTTGCCGATGGCATAACTGACATTCAGTAAGCCAGCTTTGGTTTCGTACATGATACCTATACCAGCGCCCAGGAAACGGTTGTCTGTTCTGACATCCCGAAACCGGTTCTGCACCAGGCCGGCATCCGTAAAGAAAAACAGGTACGAATTCAGGCTGACCAGGTAACGCCATTCCGCCGTGAATACCGCGAATTTTGTGGCGTAGATACTTTCTTCATCGAATCCGCGCAGTAACCTGAACCCACCGATCTGGAAAAGATCGTTCCGGAAAATCTCCGGGCTCGCATACAATCCTCCCTGCAACCCCGCCTTGATCGCGGCATACCTGCCCATGGGAAAGTACTTCATAGCGGTAGCGCGTACACGAAACTGATAGCTCCTCATTTTGACCGAGTCATATAAAGAAGCATAATTGAAGCCTGGATCCTTGAGGGAGATCACATCATTGTTCTGCTGGATATTCTTGATCCCCACCGATCCGGTAAGCCCGATCTCGTAGCCCGTCCGGGGGTTGTACCGGTAATCGGTCGAATTCCACTCGTACTGCAGGCCAACGTTGGCGGAACGCACATCAATATTGACCGGCAGCTTTTTTTGCAATTTAATGAAGACCGTATCGATGCCGCCTGGCAGCAGGGTGTTGCTCTGCCATTGAACGAAGACCTTCCCCGTCTGGCGTGCGGAAAAAACATATTGCAGGCCGGCCTGGGCATTCAACTGCAAAAAGCTGGAATCCTTGCGAAAAAGATCGAACAGCAGGTCGATACCGAAATTGGATCGCAGAACATACGGTTGCGCATACCCGATATTAAGCCTGGGAGATTTGGGTTGCAGTTGTTGCCACTTCAGCAGCATGGATTCCCCGGAACCCAGGAGGTTCTTCAGGTTCAGGTTCACGTCGGCCGTGATCTGGAGTTTTCCGGTATTATTGGCCGCGGGCAGGAAGCCCAACAGGAAGTCGGCACGACTGCTCCGGCGGGGTTTGACGTAGAGGTTAAGCACGGAGCCGCTGCCCAGCATGGTGAGATCGGAAGGCTGCAATGGCGTAAGGAATTGAAGTTCCTGCATCCGCTTGTCTACCTGCATCAACTTCTCTTTGCTGTACAGGCTCCCCGGCGGTATATTGAGATATTGATGCAGGAAATATTTCCTGATCTTCAATTTTCCAAAAACCCGGATACTGTCTATTTTATAAGAGATGCCGCGATTGACCATTAATTGCCCCCGGAAACGGTTACCTTCTACCTGCACGCTATCAAGCGTTACGGTGGCGAAAGGATGTCCCTGGTTCTCAAAATTCGTCAACAGCCTTTGTTGCAGTTGGATCAACCGGGTCATGTCCATGGGCCTGTTTCGGAAATCTTTTTCGCGGTAGCCCGCGGCGGCCAGTTCCTTTTTATCCAGGTTGCCGGGTAAAATGTCCATCCATTCATAGGCCTGCCCGAGGTAAAGCCGTATGTGTAACCCAAAGTTATCGAACCAACTGCTATCCACGGAAGCGGCGGGATACCCGCGGGTCAATAAAAGGGAGGGCAGTTTTTGAACATATTCTGTTACCGAGGCCTGGCTTTCAAAACTGTTCTGAAGCTTCAGTGAAGCCGATTGAAAGGAACTATCTTTGTCAACGAATTGTATCAGCAACGGGATTTTTTTACCACCCGGCATGTCGGGTTGAGCCTGCAGGGATACCATTGCCAGGCAGGAAAGCAAACAGACAATCAGTCTGTACCAGTTTGGATGGCAGCACGCAGTCATTCAAATATGTATCGGATTCACAAAATGTAAATCTACAACCTTTGGCGGGCATTTATATCCATATACCCTTCTGTCACCAGGCCTGCACCTATTGCAATTTTCATTTCTCCACGTCGCTGGATAAAAAAGAGCGGTTCATAGAATCGCTGATCAAAGAAATCGGGCTGAATGATTTCATTGGCCAGCCGGCGCTTCCGGTGGAAACGATCTACTTCGGGGGAGGAACGCCGAGTATCCTGGAAACCCGGGAAATCAGCCTGCTGTTAAAGGAGATCAGGGGTCGATATGACGTCTCCGGAACCGCAGAGGTCACGCTGGAAGCCAACCCAGACGACATCAATCCCGCCCGTTTGGATGCATGGCTCAAGGCCGGCATCAACCGGCTGAGCGTGGGGGTTCAATCGTTCCATGAAGATGAACTCCGATGGATGAACCGTTCCCATTCGGCTAAGGACTCACTCCGATGCATACACGAAATTAAGGCTGCCGGGTTCGTGAATTTTTCCGTGGACCTGATCTATGGGTCTCCCCTGCAAACAGATGCCATGCTGGATACCAACCTCGATTATCTGTTCAACCATGCCGTACCTCACCTCTCCTGTTATGCACTCACGGCCGAACCGAAAACCATCCTGCAAAATAAGATCGACCGAAAGGAAACCGCACCGCCAGACCCCGACAGACAGTCGGCCCAATTCCTTCAGTTGATGAAACGCATGGCTGATGCGGGATACAATCATTATGAGATCAGCAATTACGCATTACCCGGAAAAGAAAGCCGTCATAACAGCAGTTACTGGAAGGGCGATGCATACCTGGGACTGGGCCCATCCGCTCATTCATTTGACGGGCAACGAACCCGGCGATGGAACCTTTCTAACAACAGCCTCTATATAGAATCCTTACTGAAAGGGGTTATCCCGTATGAAGAAGAGGTGTTGCTGGATGAGCAGTTGATGAATGAATACATCATGACCTCGCTCCGGACCAAAGAAGGCATCAGCCTGGCTTTCATACGCATGAGGTTTGGCGCGGCACATGTAAACAGGCTGAT
>JAXLUE010000018.1:0-56758 GCA_046329695.1 Ferruginibacter sp. | reverse complement strand
ATGAACAGGGCAGAGAAAAACAGCAGGCTGCTAATCAGCCAAAAGATACGCCTACCCCTGCTAACCTGGTCTTTCTTAACAAAGCCCATTAGGTGGATGAGGGCATGAATCAATAAGAGCGCTAAGATGATGTAACGGAACATACGCTAATCTAGCTTGGGGAAATGGACCGGGCAATGATCATGGTCAATGCCGGGTATGATATCTGATATCGGGACTCTCCCTGTAACATACTGCTGTTTGTCATTTCCGGCGGACGAAAGGAGGGGGCTTTCTGTTTCCTTCACCAGATCAATGGATCTGCAATCTGTTTAACCGGCTTTTAGTCATCTTTTGTATCTTCCTTTGGGCATATGACCAAAATAAACTTAGGAATTCATGAAACTCTATGTATTAGTTTTTTTCACGGGAATTTCTGTACTTGTATTTGGACAGACTAAGCAAGACAGGCAAATCATGAAACAGGTTGACAAAGCCATCCTGGATCAATACAACAAAATTACACCAGGCTGTGCTGTATTAATTGCTAAGAAAGGCGAAGTGCTTTTGGAAAAAGGGTATGGAAAAGCCAATCTCGAGTTGAATGTTGCTATGGCCTCCGACATGTTATTTAGGATTGGTTCCATTACAAAACAGTTTACGGCCATTGCCATTCTCCAGTTAGTGGAAAAAGGACAAATCGCATTAACAGACAGTATTCAACAATTCATTCCTGATTTTCCTTTCAAAGGAAAGACGATAACTATTGAAAACTTATTAACACATACATCTGGCATCAAAGCCTATGAAGAAATTGACGTTAAGATCCCTAATGCCATGCGCATTGAATTCGCGCCAAAAACAGTTATTGACAGTTTAAGTAAACTTCCCCTGGAATTTGAGCCAAACACAAAATACAATTATTGCAATTCCAATTACTTTCTGTTAGGTTATATCATTGAACGGGTATCCGGAAAACCCTACGCGCAATATCTCCAGGAAAATATTATTGACCCTGCAGGGCTTACCGCAACATTTTATGAAAATACCGCAGCAGTAATGCCTGGCAGGGCCAATGGATATTCATTTTCGAATGGGAAATACTGGAACGCAGATTTTATCAGTATGTCGCTTGTGTACAGTGCAGGTGCATTACGTTCAACCGTTGCTGATTTATACAAATGGCACCGGGCCCTTTACGAAGGAAAGCTGGTAAAGAAAGAGACCTTTTTGAAAGCCATTCAACCATATAAGCTGGCTGACGGCAAGTCAATTGACTATGGTTATGGCTTTTTCATTAAAACGGACAATGGCATCCATTCTATTGGGCATGGTGGAGCCATTGACGGCTTTAGGGCCATTGCAATGTATTATCCTGACCAGGATATTTTTATTTCATTATTGAGCAACAGCGAGACTGAAGATTTTGAAAGATTCTTTCAGGGTATTTCAAATATTGTATTATCCGTCAAACCAGGCAGTGAATTTAATGAAGTAAAACTAAACCGGGAGATGCTCAATAACTATGTTGGCACATATAAAAATGACCAGTATAACCAATCAATGACCATACAAATGGGAGGCGATGGCAGGCTCTATTGTACTTTGTCTAACGGAACTGGCACTAATATGGTCATGTTTGCTCAAAACGATACTTTGTTCTTATTGCCGGAAGTCAAAAGAATCCGTACAACCCTGCAATTTGTTGTTGAAAACGGGCGGGCAACAAAAATAATTTGGGCACAAGAAAATACAGGAGAATTTAAAAGGGTAGATTAAAAGCTCAACAGACGTATATAAGCAAGCTATTGCTATTCTAGTTATATTCGGTAACACAGCACACGGTATTTTAGACGTCAAATTCATTAAATTGGAGTAGCAAGTCCAAGGTGAGGAGGCTCCGGGTACTTGATCTGTGTCAATGCCCGAAGTTAGCTGATAAGCTATTTGACTTTCAGCTATTCCTAAAATTAGTTATATTTGAGAAAGCTTAAAACAATGATTACAGAAGAAATGAGGAAACTGTTAATTGACAAAATTAACTCCACAAACGATGAGAATGTTTTGGAAGAAATATATCGTATCCTTGAGGCAGGAGATATTGAAGTTGAAATGGTGATACTTTCTGAAGATCAAAAAGCACTAA
The DNA here is from genome assembly GCA_046329695.1 of Ferruginibacter sp. GTDB lineage: Bacteria > Bacteroidota > Bacteroidia > Chitinophagales > Chitinophagaceae > Ferruginibacter. The sequence continues at coordinate 54,633 of JAXLUE010000018.1, read as the reverse complement.
TTGATGAGGGTTTAAAGAATTTGGAAGAAGGGAAAGTATTATCAAATGAGGAAGCTAATAGACAAATAGAAGAATGGCTAAGAAAATAGTATGGTCGATTAAAGCTCAAAATGACCGAAAGGATATATTTACATACTGGAATGCAAGAAATCAGTCCACAGTTTATAGTCGCAAATTAAATGTTTTAATAATTGAAGCGATAAAAGCTATTTCGAATTTTCCCAATATTGGTAAACTTACTGGTTATAAAAACACAAGAGTTAAAATAGTTCGAGATTATTTAATAGTATATAAAGAACTTGATTCTGAGATCATCATATTAACAATTTGGGATAGCAGACAAAATCCCTTAAAGCTTCAAAAGATACTTCAATAAAGCCCTTCAGCTAACAGGCCCATCTACGCAAGCCGGGCAGGTTGATATACGGGAAAAAACCCCTTTTTACAAAATACCGTTTCACTTTACCTTGCCGTCAAAAGTTAACCATAAATTATCAGCAAATGAAAAAGGATATCATTAACGCTTGTCGACAATTCTTTAAAACTTCTTCCATAAAAAGATTGGCCATTCTTTTTTACCTCATGTTTTCTTCTTTTCTTACTTTTTCGCAACGAAACAAACGAGTAGATATAAGCTTAGAAATAATCATGCTTCTCAAGATACAGTTTTTATCAAAATTGGAAAGGATACTACAGTATTACAAAGAGGCTGGACAATTACGGAGACCAAAGCAGAGAAAACTATTCAAAGAGTTTTGAATAGAGATACAATGATTATTACTTCAAAGGATATTCCAGTAAGAGTTCTAAATAATTGGAAAGTTGGAGAGGTTAAGCATGAAGACGCTGCACCAGACAAATTGTATTTGAATCCTTACTATTTCTCTGACCCTAATGATTCACTTCTGAATAATACGTGGTATATTAAGATACCTGACAATAGTTACGTAACATTAGTACGTTCTTTTTTCAAATGGAATGCAATAACAATTCCTTTTGCAATAAGACCTGCATTAAATGACACAATTGGAAGTAAAATAACAGCAGACCTGAAAATAGGTGCATCATTTTCTTATAACAACAATTGGGAGGTTTTTAAAAATAGAAGGTTTAAGGCTAAGAAAAGCTTATATGGGTTATCAGTAGGAGTCGCTTTTGGCTTTTCAAAAGTCACACTAAATGCTTCTTCTACAAGTTTACTTGAAAAACCTTACAATAATGAAGAAGATGGATTGGCTTTTTTTATTGCTCCAGGATTGGGTCTAAATCTAAAAGGATTTCAAATAAATTTCTCATATGGTTGGGACTTGCCAATCACTAAAAATGTCAAAGATTGGAATTATAGTAAGAAAAGATATGTAGGTATAGGGTTAGGCGTTGGACTTGATGTGTTTGGTAAACTTTAAACAGCTGCTAACAGGCCTATGTATGCAAGCCTGCCAGGGATTCTTTTAACTGGATGAGCGGCAGTTGGGAAACTTATTTCACCCGTTGTACGGGCCTGGCAGGTAAAACGGTAACCAAAGGCAGTGAAACATGAACCGGAACTTGTATATTTAAATAAAATATCATGTTCAAAAAAGCCTTTCTTTTCATTACTACGATCCTGGTAGGCTTATCTGCATCCATTGGATATAACGGCCAGGATATATTTAAAGGGTCAACTTCCATTACATCCTTTTTAGATTGGTTTACTAATACAGAACATGATGTACACCTGAGAGGGCTTATTATTTTAGACCTGGTTCCTGCCGTTTTTCTCATCGTACAGATCGTTTTATTTTATCAGGACAAACAGAAAATAAAAGGATTGCTTGCCGTTCTTTCATTATTGGCCAATGCTGTTGGGGTATTTATGGTGGTACAATATGCTTATCCGATCGCTGCTCAAATGGCCGGTTGGACACCCGGTACGATACCTTCCAACTGGATCAGCGTAAAAGATGAATGGATAAAATATATAGGCTTATATGGCCTGTCGGGAACGGTCGGTTTGGTTTTATTCCTGGTAACCTACTATGTGCCTGCAAAAGAGAATACCTGTATAAAACCGCTACACCCATTTTTCAATGTCTTAAAAAATGTCCTGCTTTTTATTATAACCTTACCAGCATTAATGGGAGCATCGGGTGTTATCGAACTTTTTTTATTTCCCACTGGTTACAAAATATCAGGAACAACATTTATTGAAATGCACCGCCCGGTAGATCTGTTAATGAGAAATATTGGGCCGATCATCTTTAACATTACGCTTTCCTTATACAGCTTCCTGGCCATTCTCTTTTTTATTGAAAAGAGCAAAATAAAGGGCTTTCTTATCATAGCGGCGATCCTGCTCCTTGTAGGCAATACATTTGTTGCATTACAGGGCAACAGGCCTTTGAACGATTTATTTCTGACATGGACACCCTCAACCATACCAGCCAACTGGTCGAGCCTCAGGGATGAATGGTTTGGTTATCATTTATACAGGAATATTCTAAATGCATTGCAGCTATGTTGTGTTCTGCTCATCTATTTTGTACCAAGACCAAAGAACAACATACCTGCCTGATAAGTTTTGATAAAAAAGGATTTTTACAAATCGTTACTTTAGTAAGCAAGTGCTAGGCAACTGGAATTCTAATAGCACAAAGGCATGCCAATGCAGTTCAGATAACAGCAACTCTTATTTAGCAGCATAAACTTTTATACATGAAACAATTAATCAAGCAAGTACCTGATCATGAAGATGAAAAAACAATTCACCTTTTTAAGTTGTGTAAATCATTAAAAACACAGGGATACGCAACAAAAGAACAACTTTTAATGATTTTAAAGTGGAAATCTCCAAGGCCATTAAGGCAATATGAACTAAATGACAAAGATTCAATCAAGGAAATTACGTCACTTGCTTTTGCTACAAAAAATGAAAGACTGAGAATTCATATTCTCACAACATTAGATGGGGTCAGCTATCCTGCAGCATCAGCCATTCTCATGTTTTATGATAGGAAAAGATTATCCTGTTCTTGATATAAGAGTTTGGCAACAGTTGCATAAAGCAAAGTTAGTAGAGTCAAATGCCCGCGGACAGAATTTTACACTCAGGCAATGGGTTATCTATCTAGAAATAGTTCGTCAATTAGCAAAAGAATTGTCTTTGTCAGCTCGGCAGGTGGAGAAGCGAATATTTGATTTTGATACGAATACAAGGGTTGGCAAACTGTATAAAAGCTAATACTTTTTATTTCCCGAACCATTGCTAATATCCGCTTCTCTTGTTTGTTACACAATCTACCATTTTCAACGTTTAGAGCTTTAAACGCCCTATGTAAACGCATTTCCTAAAATCCGTTACATTAGAAATACAATAGATGGTCGAAATCGATTCCAGCATTCCAGGTTTCGAAAAAATCCAACGTTTAGATAAAATCTTATTTATGGCAAAGAAGAAAAAACCGGCCAAACCCACCATCGAAATAGAAACCACCAAAAGCGCCATCAGCGTGTTGGATAAGCATGAGAAACAATTACTGGGGTTGATCACCGGCAAAAAACCCTAAGAATAAAACGGAAGAAATGATACAAAGAAATAGAGGAGATGGGAAGGCGGGAAGGATCATAGATACCCTTTAATTAACTTGTCAACCCCGTATATTAAATAAACAGCCCCATGAAATATCAAGGTTAGCTAAAGCATTATGAAATACTTTTTTGCAACGATCGTACTAATACTAATATCAAGTTCGGTTTTTGCTCAAACAGATGAAACGAAGAATTTTTTATAAAATGCTGGATGATAGTACCAACTATAGTTCTGACACGATCATTTATAATAAACTGGAAAATGACAATTCATTTCCCGGAGGTGAGAAGTCCTGGCGCAGATTTTTATATAGTGTACTGAATCCGAATGTTGGAAAGGATAATGATATTCCTGATGGTACCTATACTGTTTTGTTATTCGGTTTGTTATCAGAAAAGATGGATATACCGAAAAATTAGTGGCACTGACCAATTTGGGCTATGGTTTGGAAAAGGAAGCCATGCGGGTGCTTAAAATGACCCCAAGATGGATGCCGGCAAAATTGAATGGTAAATTTGTCTCTTCTTATAGGGAACAGCCTATTACTTTTATTTATCAAACATTTAGAGAGAAGAACAATTAGCAGGCGCATATATTCAAAGCCAGAAAATAAGGTAAGCTTTGCTTTAATTCTTTATCTAAATTCGGTCTTCGTGTGATTTTCATTAAATTAGGGTGTCAAGCGCCAGTCGCCAGGGCTCCGAAACCCCGGCCTTCGTAAATACCCGACGTTAGCAGCAAACAAAAAATGGAAAATTATAAACAAAATAATGAGCCTCTAGAAAATTTTTTAATGGAGAAAGCCTATCTAGAGAATAAAAAAATTGAACTTGAAATTAATCAATTAAATCAGTCATATTTTAAAAAATCAATTCTTCCAACATTAATTCAAGTTGCAATTACTTCTATCATTGCTCTCACTTCAGTATATTTTGCGTATAAAAACATTTTGACAGATGCTAAAGAGAAGAATATTGCAACTATTGAAAAGAGCATAGATGTAAAATTAAAGAGTAATCAAACACTTCTAGAAACTATTGAGTTGACAAGAAAACGGAATTTACTTGATAAAGAGGTTTCAAACTTCGAGATAACAAAAGGGCGCTTATTAAATGATTCAGTATTGATCTCAAATAGACTTGATTCAATGTCACAAGGTATAATTGAATTACAGAACGAAAGAGTATCATTACAAAGAAACATAGTAAATTTATCAAATACTAAAAGAGAGTTGGTAAATGAATTAGGATTTGCAACTATTAATCATAATTTACAGGAATTAAGAAAGTATCCTGGCCCTAATTATACAATAACACAAGACTTGATTAATGTGCTTAGTAGTGACAACCCCTTTAAACAAAGAACTTTTGATTCTTTACTACTTTATACGAAAGATGAAAACATAAAGTATATAAGTTTATTTATATTGTACAATGGCACTTTGCAGAGTAAATATCGTAATAACTTGTTTGCTGAAATCCCTTTAGTTTTAAATCAATTAACAAAGGACAAGATGTGTCTTTCAGGTGATTTTAAAAATATTCTTGTACATAATTCATGGACTGTACAAGATAAGGCTGAGTTGGTAAGAATTTTATTGGGGCATTATAAAAATGAAATGACCATGTGTGGTCGATTAAACATTTTGGATGTGATTAGTAAATTTGGGTTTGATCCGAACTTTTCTTTTTCTAGAACAAACTATTCCTTATATTGGGATTATTTAAAAATAAATAGAGATATTTTTACTTCTTCTGATACAACGCTTTACGAGGACGACAGATATTCTGTTTTAACAAATATAATTATGTACTGTCCTCAACTATATTATGCACTTCTTGTAAAATACTTGGGGTACACAGACCAAAAAGACTTTGTGACATTATCAGCAAATTATGCTATTCTGAAAAGCCTTACATCATTATCTTACTTTCCAATACATAAACAAGATTATATTGCAGAGTTCGGAAAGCAGAATGAATTAGCATCAAAGACGGCTGACATAAAGCAATATTATACGCGGTATTACAATGAAAAAAGAGAAAAAATCGATAGATGGATTTACGGCAATTTTGAATTATTTAGAACTGATACATCAATATTATTTAGTTGCTTTGAAAATAAAACATTTTGAATTGTCTGCTGCTAACAGGAGCATTTACTCAAGCTAGGCAGGACAATGTAAATTCAGCTTAAAATTTCACTTCAACTGTAGTTAATGGGCGACGACAATTTCTAATACGGCGCGGCATTTTGCTTTGCGCTTATTGCCGCGCCCTGGAGCACGTTCTTCGGGTAAATTTCGGTAATTTAGGCCGATAAGCGCCAGGCCACAGGGTTCCGAAACCCCGGCCTTTGAAAATGCCAGACGTTAGCAACAAGGCTTAAATATATTTTACTTTGAATATACTACATATTATCGGAAATGGTTTTGACTTAAGTCTCGGACTTAAGACTAGTTATAAGCATTTCTATGATTATTATAGTGGTATTGAATCATCAAAAGACAGTATTAATAAATTAAAAAAGAACATTTCAAGCAATTACAATAACTGGGCTGATTTGGAACTTGCTCTTGGACAGTACACGAGTGAAATTAATTCAGTTAATGAATTTGATGAAGTATTTGAAGATATTGGTGGTCAACTTGCAGAATATCTTAAAAATCAAGAAGAACTATTTGATATTTCAAAAGTAAATAGAGATATGTTTTATGAAAATCTAGTAAAGCCTGAATCTTTTTTATCTGTTATTGATAGCAATAAAATAGCAGAGTATAAGAATAAATATCTTAAGCAAAATTGGCAAGTAGATATTTTTACATTTAACTACACATCTATTATTGATAAAATAGTGGGAAACTCTGGTAAAGTGAAAATTGGTAATCATCCAAGAAATGACGCAACAGTTTTTCTTAGAAAAATAGAACATATACATGGTTATACAAACGATCGTATGGTTTTAGGAGTAAATGATGTTTCTCAATTGAAAAACAAGGAGTTTCATAATAATATTGATATTCTTGAAGCTATTGTTAAATCAAAGTGTAATGAAGCCTACGGGCATAGTATTGATAATCAATTTAAAGAAAAGCTTAGTCAAGCAAATCTGATATGCATTTTTGGTTCTTCAATTGGAGATACTGATAATATTTGGTGGGAACAGATTGGAAATAGAATTAGAGTTGATAACATACCTATTCTAATATTTACAAAAGGCGAAGAAGTAATTTCTCCAAGGATTGCTTATAAGAATAATAGAACTAAAAGACGAATGCTTGATTACTTCTTACGTAAAATTAAATTAGAAAAGGATGAAATTGAGGCTATTTCACCTAATATATTTATTGCATTAGATACACCGATGTTCAAAGAAATATTAAATAAATAAAGCCCTGTTGCTAACATGCGCATTTACGCAAGCCGGATAGGAAATTGTAACTTCTAATTCAATTTTCTATTCAAATTTATTCTTCAGGTAAATTTCATTAATTTAGAGCATCAAAAGCAAGGCGGTAAGGCTTTGAAACCCCGGCCTTTGTAAATGCCCGATGGTAGACTCCCATTTTGGTTAACAACTTCAAAAAATTTGCATAACTTGACTTTTCTTTAATATTTAGTTCATGGATGTAATCGAAAGACTGAGAAATCTAAATTTTGGCGCTCCAGCTGCAGAAAGAGATATTAACCAAGGATTAAAGGATTATTTTTTCGAATCCGAATCATTTAAAAGACTTAGAGATTCGAATAAGAACATCATACTTGGAAGTAGAGGTTCAGGGAAAAGCGCAATCTTTAAAATGTTAGCAGAAAATTTTAAGGATTTAAAATATAGAATAATTGAATTAGCTCCAGAGGATTATTCATACGAAATATTAAATGATGTGTTACTTAAGGAAAAGGACGGCTCCTGGGTAAAACATGGAGCATATGCCGCTGCATGGAAATATTTGATTTACATTTTAGCAATGAAGAGTATTGCTGAACAAGACAATACATTTTTAAAAAAGAATTGTAAAAAAATATTCACTTATTTAAGAGATAAACATCCGGATGGAAATTACACTAAACTGGATAAGCTAATTTCTTATTTAAAGAGAATTGAAGGTATAAAAATTGGCCCTTATGAAGCAGGTTTAAAGACAAGAGAGTTACAGAGCTTATATAAGCTTGAGGAGCTTCATGGTTTATTAGATGAGTTAAAAATTGCTTGTCAAAAATTTCCAATTGTGATTTTTGTGGACGAACTTGATAGAGGTTGGGATTCTTCTGAGGATGCTAAAGCATTTGTTGCGGGATTATTTCAGGCTGCTATTGCCATAAATCAACTTACACCACATCTTAAAGTTTTTATTTCTCTCCGTAAAGAGCTATATGATAATATACCTGCTTTATATGAAGATTCTCAAAAAGTGTGGGATTTGTTCGAAGTAATCGAATGGGATGAAGATGATTTGTTAAAAATGATTTCGAAACGTATAACTCATTAGTTTCCAGAAATTGAAGGATTTCCTGACAATGAAGTATGGTCGTTTATATTTTCAGAAACGTTGGATTATAGGCAAACAAAATCCTTCAATTATATCGTTGATAGAACACTTTATCGTCCAAGGGAAATAATTCAGTTTTGCACTGAAGCTAAAGATACAGCCATGGATCAAGTTAATTTCCCTATTAACTACGCGACTGTTTCTGAAGCTGAATATAGATACTCGGAAAGCAGAACTAAAGACATTGCTGCCGAGTACCGATTTCAATATCCCGGTTTATTAAGTTTATTCGAGAGTTTTAGAGGCATGAGTTATAATTTTGAAAGAGAAGACTTAGAATTTTTACTTCTGCAGTTAATAACTGGCGAAATAAAGGTTAAAGAAGATGCTAAATGGGTGCATGACCAAGAACCTGAATTTCTAATTTCAATTTTATGGCAAATTGGCTTTTTGAGAGCTCAAGCCATTGGGGGTTTAAAAGCAAAGCGAAGAAGTGGAAGTACTTATTTAGGACCACATCAAGTGGGAGTTCTTAATCTTCAAAACATCAATAAATTTCATGTTCATCCAATGTTTAGAACATACCTAGGTCTGAAAGAATCCAAATAATAAAACGGCGGCTAACAGGCGCATTTAGCAAGTCGGGCAGGCCATTTTAACTTTTACTTCAAATTCCCCTTTGCATTAATTATTCATCCCCCAACACTCCCAATAACCCCCTCCATCTTCACCTGCTCCAACTCATCACATCCCCTCAATTTTTCCAGGCAACTGATCCTGATCTCATGCCATAAGTGCCTGTCGGATTGGGGTGAGTTACTTACAGTAGTGCCTTCTTCTCCCGACAGGTATTGCTCCGCTTTCTGTAATACATAAAGGATCTGCCGGTGTTTTTCTTTCATCAGGTCTAACTGGGCCTGGAGGATCCTGATCTTCCGCCGGTTTTGCTCCTGCTTCCTGTTTTCATTGGCCTGCCATTTTTCCAGCCTGGCGGCGGTATCGGGGTGCATGGGTAGTTCCTGCCTGAAGCTGTTGAGGGCGGGGAGATCAAGCGACTGTAAGAGCCCGGCCAGTTTTTCGCCGGCATGTACGGGTAATAAGCGGTTGCCCTGTTTCCACTGGCTCAACTGCCAGGCCGATACGCCCAACAGTTCGGCAAACTTCTTCTGGTCAAGACCGGGAATGATGAATGAGGTACGCTGCTTTTTCATGGCTCCAATTTTTATGGTTAAACCAATCGGCACATTGTTCATCCGCACAAAAAAAAACTGTGCAGGAAAATGATGTGCATACAGCTTCTTGACAGGGGAAACCCGGCATCGTTTAAGCGGGCAACCAAGTATAGGAAATCCTTTGCTTACCTTTTCATCTTCTTAAAACCTTTTCCATTTCCCGCTCCGCATATAGAAGAAAGACATCGTGAAAATGGACAACCAGTAAATGATCTCATTGCTCCAGGCCATGGAGAGGGAGATATAGTGGTAGGTCATGAAATACCAGGTATAGGCGAGGTACAATCCAATGGCGATGATCTCGATCAGCAGGTTGACCCTGGTTTTACCCGTTCCCGTTACCCCGTTGAGCCAGATATTGGCGATGCTCATGAAGATCATGCCCAGCGAAACCGTCCGGATCACCGGGATGCCTTCCCGCACAAAACTTTCGTCCTGCCCGAACAGGCGGAAGAAAACTTCGGGGAATAGGTTCAGCAACAAGACCATCATGGCGCAGAGGCCCATACTCCAGAACATGATCTTTTTGATGGCCGGAATAACCAGGTCTTGACGTTGCTGCCCGAGCAGGTTGCTCACCATGGCATTGCTGGTACCGGCAAAGGCCCAGACAAACACCCCCGCCAGTCCGAATACGTTCCGCATGGTATTGCTGATGGCCTTGGCCATGGTGCCGCGGCTTTCGATGAGCAGGAAGAACACCAGCCAGGTGGCCACGCTGATGAAATACTGCATGACCAGCGGAATGGAAACCCGAAAGATCTGTTTGCTGATGTTGCGGTCGTACGCAAAGCCTTTGAGCAGGTTATACTTGTTTCTTAACCCGCTGCCAAACAAAACGAGTGTGATCACCGCGAGGCCCACCACTTCCGAAATGACGGAGGCCAGGGCAGCCCCATCGAACCCCATCTCCGGGAAACCGAAATGACCAAAGATCAGGAGATAATCGAGCAGGATATTCACCAATGCCTCGCAGATAAAGCCGATCATCAGCAGGCGGCTGTTCAGCGACGACACGAGGAAGGCATTACCCATCTGGAACAGGTATAAAAACGGGAGGCCCAATATCCGGATACGAAGGAAGCGCATTTCCTGCGGATAGGCTTTGGGGTCAGCCACGGCTTCCATGATATAGGGGGCTACAAACCAGGTGAACAACATGCAGGCGAGTGCAAATTGCAGGCTGATCCGGATGCCCTGTGCCAGGATGACCCTGAATTTATCGGTATCACCGCTCCCGGCAAAGCGGGAGAAAACCGTCTGCATGGCATTGTTGAGGCCGTTCCCGGCCACTGCAAAAATGAGGTAGTACACGCCTGTGATGCCGGCATTGCCCAGGGCTTCTTCACTCAACTGCCCGAGAAATATACTGTTGAACAGCATATTGATCTGCGGGATGAGCACAGCCAATGTGATCGGCAAGGCGATCGAAAGCACCTGCCGGTTCGTGACTTCCACCTGTAATTCATTCCTGACTGTTGATTGGCCCATAAGTCGGCAAAATTACCGTATTTTGCCTGCTGAACAGACCATGTTGAAAGCTTCCTTTTATATACCTGTGTTGGTTGACGAAACCCGGCCTCTCAAGCTCCTGATAGAAGCCGGCAGCCAGACCGTTTCTTTTTTATGGTATCATTGCGATCCCCAATCACTCGCCGGACTGGCGGTATATAACCTTGGCCAGCCGCTGACGGCAGGGATATGGCAAAAACTGGTTGGGGCAGAACCTGAATTATCGCGCCTGGCCGACCAGGTGATCGTATGTTACGATACCCGTGAATCGACCCTCGTGCCATCTTCCTATTTCCAGGCAGATGCCGTGCAGGATATCTTGCACACGCTGTTCGGGCATGATCTGTCTGCAGAAGCCAGGCAAACCTATATCGAAACATTGCCGGCCTACCTGTTGTACCGTTTACCCAAAGGGCTGCATGAAGCCATCCTGCACACTTTTCCCCAGGCCCTGTTTTCCCATACAACCCGGGAACAGGTGATGAATTACGCTGAAAAGCCGGCCGACTTATTTGCCATCTTTTATCACCAGACCCTGAAATTATTTTTATTTCACAAGGGCGCACTGCAATATGTGCACTATGCCAATTACCAGACGGCATCCGATGCCTGCTATCAGCTCCTGAATACCTGCCATCGACATGGACTGGCCCCGGAAGATATTCGTGTACGCTTATCGGGTATGATCGAAAGATCATCGCCCCTGTATAACGAACTGTATTCCTGTTTCCCGGAAATCGGGTTCATGGAAGTGGCGGATAAATGGACGCTTCCGGAATCGATGCAGGAATTTCCCGGCCATTATTTCAGTCATTTAACAGAACTGGCAGCATGCGTATCATAAGTGGTATCCATGGCGGACGAAAGATCAACCCCCCGGCACAAATGCCGCATACCCGTCCTACTACGGATATCGCCCGTGAAGGCCTGTTCAACATCATAGAAAATAACCTCGACATTGCCGGACTCAAAACACTGGACCTCTTCGGTGGTACGGGATGCATCAGCTATGAACTGGCCAGCCGGGGAGCTACCGACCAAACCATTGTGGAGAAGGATCCCGCCATGCAGGCCTTCATCACTAAAACGGCCGCCATGCTCCAGTTTGACCATATCCGGTTATTCAAAATGGATGTGTTCAAATACATTAAGCAATGCAACGACCAGTTTGATTTCATTTTCGCCGGCCCCCCATACGCGTTGCTTAACATAGACGACCTGCCCAAACTTGTGTTTGAAAAAACTGCTCAGGAAGGGGGGTGGTTTGTACTGGAACATACGCCCCGCAATAATTATAAGAACACACCGCATTACCGCACCGAACGGAATTACGGCACCACGATATTCTCTATCTTTATACAGGATTAACAAGCGCACATGACGAAAAGGGAACTTCGGGTGATGTACAGGGAAAAGCGCCGCTCTTTGCAGCCGGGTGAAAAGGATAAGTTGGAAGACCTGATGCTGATCCGTTTCCAGGAGGCGGGATGGCAGGTACCCGATACCGTGATGACCTATATACCGTTCTCACAGGAGAATGAGTACGATCCGGAACTGGTGATCCGTTATTGCCGCTTTCAGCATCCGGGTTTGCGGTTATGCTGCCCATTATTGCTGAACCAGGGAAACAGGATGGATGCCGTTAGCTGGGATGAGGATACGGTATTTGCCAGGAATAGTTTCGGCATCCCGGAACCCGTTAATGGCGAGCGTGTTGACGGAGGAGATAGGCATGGTGCTTGTTCCGCTGCTGGCTTACGACCTGCATGGCTACCGGGTAGGATTTGGCAAAGGATATTACGACAGGTTCCTGGCTGAACAATGCCCACAGGCCACCCGGATCGGGTTTAGTTTTTTTGAACCCGTGGATTCCGTGGATGATGTGGAATCATATGACATGCCGCTGGATTTTTGCGTGACGCCCGTTAAACTGTATTCTTTCAACCATTAACCCGATCATTTGCTCAAAAGTTTCCGATACCTGCTCTGGCCTTTTTCATTCCTGTATGCCCAATTGGTTGCCTTGCGCAACAAGCTGTTCGACTGGAATGTTCTGAAATCATCCTCCTTTAATTTCCCCATCATCTGTGTGGGCAACCTGGCCCTCGGCGGCACGGGCAAAACACCGATGACGGAATACATCGTTTCGGTATTAAAGGACAAATACGTAACGGCAACGCTTAGCCGTGGTTATAAAAGAAAGACAAAGGGCTTTGCCATTGCCGATGCCAATACCACAGCCATCGATATCGGCGATGAACCCATGCAGTTTCACCGCAAATTTCCCGATATCACGGTAGCCGTGGGAGAGGAGCGGCTGGTGGCCATCCCCCAATTGCTCCACAGCCGGCCTGATACCAGGGTGATCATACTGGACGACGCTTTTCAGCACCGGTCGGTCAGGGCCGGTTTGAACATCCTGCTGACGGAATACAAAAACCTCTATACCCGCGACCTGATGCTGCCCGCCGGCGACCTCCGCGATGTGCCCTCGGGCAGTAAACGCGCCCATATCATTGTGGTGACGAAATGCCCGGCAGATATTACCGCCGAAAAGCGCGAACAGGTCATCCGGGAACTGAACCCGCGGGAAGACCAGCTTGTATTCTTTACCGAAATAGTGTACGACAGGCCATACCACCTGTTTACGCACAAGCCTGCCAGCATTCAGCCCGATTCGGATATACTGCTCCTCTGCGGCATTGCCAACCCACGTCCACTCAAAGATTTTCTGACCGCCCATGTGCAGAGCTATGATATGATACGGTATGCAGACCATCATATTTTCACCATGGAAGACCTGGCCGAAATCAAAAAGCATTACGACAAACTCAAACAGTCGGGCAAGATCATACTCACCACGGAAAAGGACGCCATGCGCCTGGAAAAATTCAGGCAGGAACTGCTGGATTATCCCATTTATGTGATACCTATCCGCCACCGTTTCCTGTTCGATGAAGGGGAAGCCTTCCACCAACGCCTGATCGAATTTGTAGAATCATTTAAACCTGTTGAATGACCGTCAGCCTTATCTACCTTTCATGGATTAACTATGAAATATTTCGTAGAAAGGCGGACATTGCAGGATCATTAACCTGACCAGATTGTATGAAAAAAGGATTAGTAGCCATTGTATTCCTGTCATTGGCCCTCTTGTTGCAGCAACGAGCCATTGCCCAAACGGGTTTGACCGTGAAGGGGGTTGTTAAAACGGAGGAGGGGAGGACGCTTTCCAAGGCATCGGTATTGCTCTGGTACCAGGGCGAAAGAGATACGATCAAAACCGTTTCTGATGAAGAGGGCAGGTTTCATTTTAACCAGGTCAGAAAGAAAAAGCTGGCAGTGCTGGTAACTTATGTCGGGTTCCGCCCGTTCCTGAACAGTTATGATTTCAGCCAGTCGGATGGGGAACAACAGATCTGGGATGTGGTGATGAAACCCGGTGATAATACGTTGCAGAACCTCACCCTGGAATCGTCTAAAATACAGATCAAGGAAGACACCGTTTCTTATGTGGTTGACAGTACCATGTACCGGAAAAATGACAATGTGGAATCCATGCTGAAGAACCTTCCCGGGGTGCAGGTGGATAAGGATGGAACGGTGACGGCCCAGGGCAAGCAGGTGACCAAGGTGAAAGTGAACGGAAAGGAATTCTTTGGCGGTGATGTGACCACGGCAACGAGGGAACTGAATGCCGATATGGTGGACAAGATCCAGATCATTGATGATTATGGCGACCAGGCGGCGTTCACCGGGATCAAGGATGGGGACGCAACGAAGACCATGAACATCCAGCTTCGAAAAGATAAGAATAAGGGATATTTCGGCAATGCAACACTGGGAGCGGGTACGGAAGAACGTTACCAGGCATCTTTGTCTGTTAACCGCTTCAATGATGATCAGCAGATATCCCTGTTGGGGAACCTGAATAACAATAATGCCAGCCTCTTCAATTTTGGTTCCTTTGGCGGTGGCGCCGGCAGCATGGGGAATATGATCGGGGGCATGGTTCGGAGTTTTGGGATCGGCAGCGGCGGCGGGGGCATTGCATCGGCGCTCGGGAACCTGGGTGTGAGTGATGGGATAGCCAGGACGCAGTCGCTGGGCCTGAATTTCAGGGATAACTGGGGCAGCAAGGTATCCGTATATGGCAGTTACAGTTTCTCCAACCGGGGAACGAATACCATCCGGGAGATCAATCAGCAGAATTCCTTCCAGAACCAGACCAATACCAATACCCGTTTCAGCAACCAGTATGAAGTAAACGAAAACCACCGGTTTTCATTCAATATCGAGTATAAGATCGATTCATTCAACTACGTCAAGATCAACCCGGGTATCACGTACAGGAGAACTAACGGGGATTATTACACGATCAATAATGTTTTTGGCAAAACGGGCAATAAGCTGACCGACGGTTACATTGATGAATTTGCCCAATACGATCAGCCGTCGTATTCAGGCAATATCCTGTTCAATCACCGGTTCAGGAAAAAGGGCAGGACATTATCGCTGAACCTGAGCGCAGGCCTTTCCTCGAATGACGGAACCGATGACCTGGTGAATGCCAATACCTATTATATCAATGGGAATTCCTTTGATACCCTGAACCAGCAATATATCACCCAGAACAACGATAACAGAAATTACGGCATCAGGGCGTCCTATACCGAACCGCTGAGTAAAAAAAGGAGCCTGGAATTCAATTATGCCCATAATTATCAGTTCACGGGAAATGACCGGGAAACTTTTCTTGTTGATCCGGCTTCGGGAAGTAAGCAATTTACCGACAGCCTGAGCAGTATCTACGAGAACGAATACACGACAAACCGGTTTGGCGTGAACTTCCGGACCAATGAAAAGAAATACAATTACAGTATCGGACTGGCAGTGCAGCCGGCCACCATACGCAGCCGTTCCGTGACTGGGAAATACAGCTACAGGCAGGACATCCTGAATTATTTTCCGGTAGTCCGTTTTGCCTATAATTTTTCCAGAAGCCGATCGCTGAACATCAATTACAGCGGAAACACCACGCAGCCATCTTTCAGCCAGTTGCAACCGGTGCCCGACTATTCCAACCAGTTATATGTGACCATCGGAAACCCCGACCTGAGGCCGGAATTCACCAACAGCTTCAACCTGCGTTACAATAATTTTGATTTTATCAGCGGCAATGTATTTTTCGGAAATCTTCTGTTTTCCTTTACGAACGACAAGATCGTGACCAACACGATCCCTGTGGGCGGGCTTGGCCGGCAGGAGACGCGCTACCTGAACAGCAACGGTTTTTTTACCGCATCCGGTTTTTATAATGTTTCCAAGCCCATCAGGAACCGCAAATATGTATTCAACCTGGGAGGAACGCTCACGTATAACAATAACGTGTCTTATCTGAACAGCGAAAAAAATATTGGGCGTAACTGGTTGTTCATTCAGCGCGTTGCTACGGATATACGGATCAAAAAATGGCTGGAAACCACCACAGGAGTGAACTTCACCCTGAACAGCACCCAATATAGCCTGAAGTCGGCCAGCCTGCAGAATTTGTCGGCCCAAACCTGGACCTTCTCGCATACCACCCGGATATTCCTGCCCAGGGATTTCATCATCAGTTATGATCTTGATAAGACCCTCAACAACGGTTACTCTGAAACGGTTGCCGTCAATCCGTTCATCATCAACGCTACGCTGGAAAAACAACTGTTCAAAAAGAAGAACGGATCCATCAAATTACAGGCATTCGACCTGCTGAATGAAAATATCAGCATCAACCGCCAGGTTACGGCCAATTCGATCACCGATACGCGCACGAACAGGCTTGGCCGTTATTTTATGTTGAGTTTTATCATACGTCTGAATAAATTCAGCGGACAAACCTCAACAGGCATGCCTCCGGGTATGGGCATGCCCGGCGGCGGCATGCAGATCATGAGACAGGGAGGCTTATAAATTTACGATGATGAAGGCCAGCCAAAAATTATCCCCGGCAGTGGATGCATATATTGCCGCATGGTCAAAAGAGGAACAGGCGGAACTTCAAAAAATCAGGTCGTCGATCTGGAAAGCTGTACCTGGCGGTGAAGAAATGATCAGTTATGGTATGCCGACAATAAAACGGCTGGGCGTTGTCATGCATTTTGCCGTGTTCAAGAATCATTTTTCCATTTTTGTAAGACCGGGCTTCAAAAAGGAATTTGCCGGGGAATTGGAAGCATTCAGCCAGACAAAATCCGCGGTACATTTTCCCAAAGGGAAAACCATTCCGGCAGACCTGATCACAAAGATTGCCAGGCATATCGCAAAAGAAAACCGGACAAAATGGGAATCCAAACAAGCAGGAGCCAGGAAAAAGCAATCAATCCGGGGAAGCAGCAAAAAGCCATCAGCAGACAAATCATAATAATTATCATATAATCAGCTATTTGGTTACCAGGCAAATATAAACAAATTGCCTATAATTAATATTATGTTAAGTAACAAATAGCTTCACTGATCGTATCTAACCTTGCGGCATGCATAGTTTGAAATCGACAGATTTGGCTTTGATGTGTGGGTTGTCTGGATCGGGCCTGGTTGCCCACTACCCTGTAAAAAGAAAACCTCAGAGTTTTCCGGTCATAAACATATACGTGAGCAGAACGATCGAAATGACCGAGATGAATTTGATAAAGTACGCCAAAGGAGTATCGCCTTCCCGGTTGATATGGCGATATTCATCTTCCGTGTAAAGGTCTTGTTCTGTTTCAGGTTCTGGTGCTGATCCCCCCAATTCGGAGGAATTGTACATCCTGGATAAGCGCATACTTGGTAGATTATTATTGGATTAACTCATTCAAATTTACTTTATTTCCGGCATTTTCTCCAAACTGTTTAATCTGGCCGTGTTAAGTTTTTATTTTCAATTACACATTATTGACGATGGCCTTCTATGTTCGGTTGATTAACTTATCTGGTTAATTTATTTAGATAAAACTCTCAATTCATTGAATTTCAAATAAAAAAAGGCCGATAAATATCGGCCTTTGCAATGTGTTTTAGTGAGATCGGCTTATTATTCGGTTTCGGTCTGGTCGTCTGGCTGACCGGCATTATTTTCTTCCGGGTCTATGACATCGTTCTCCTCGCCATCCTCATCCAGTTGGGTGATCGCCGCAATTTCATCTCCTTCATCCACCCGGATGAGTTTGACGCCCTGTGTGGCGCGGCCTTGTTCACTGATCTGGCTGACCGGCATGCGGATGGTGATCCCTGATACGCAGGTGATCATCAAGTCTTCTTTTTCCGTTACATCCAGCAATCCAACCAGGCGCCCGGTCTTTTCCGTTACATTGATCGTTTTGACGCCTTTTCCTCCGCGGTTGGTGATCCGGTAATTGGGTTCCCCTGTTTCCGGGTCGTCCAGGAAGGTGCGTTTGCCGTATCCTTTTTCACTGACCACCAAAATGGTTTTATTTTTATCTTCCTTGTTGACACAGATCATTCCCACCACTTCATCATTGCCTTCTTCCAGGTCGATTCCACTCACGCCAATGGCGCCACGACCGGTTGAGCGTACGGTATTTTCATGGAATCGTATGGCCCGGCCGCTACGGACGGCCATCATGATCTCGCAGTTGCCATCGGTCAGGCGCGCTGCCAGCAACTGGTCGCCATCCAATACCTGTATGGCAATGATACCACTCTGCCTGGGCCGGCTGAAATCTTTCAGGTCCGTTTTTTTGATGGTGCCATTCTTGGTGCAGAGCACGATATAATGATTATTGACGTATTCTTCATCTTCCAGGTTCATCACATCGATGATGGCCCTGACCTTGTCGTCGGGTGGAATCTGAAGCAGGTTTTGTATCGCCCTTCCCTTACTGGTACGGTCGCCATCCGGTATCTGGTACACTTTCAGCCAGAGGCATTTTCCTTTTTCGGTGAATACCAAAAGCGTATGGTGAGTTGACGCCACAAACAGGTGTTCGATATAATCTTCTTCGCGGGTGCTGCTGCCTTTGGCGCCCCTTCCGCCACGTTTTTGCTGCCTGTATTCCGTGGCCGGCGTACGCTTGATGTAACCCATGTGTGAAATCGTTACCACCACGTCTTCTTCTTCGATCAGGTCGAGCATGTCGATCTCGTCATCCGCATATACGATCTCCGATTTCCTGTTGTCGCCGAATTTCTGTTTCACTTCCAGCAGTTCGGTTTTGATGATCTCAAAGCGTAAGTGCTGGTTTGCGAGGATCTCTTTCAGTTTTTCGATCAGTTTCATGACTTCCGCATGTTCTTCCCTGATCTTATTGATCTCCATGCCGGTCAGACGCTGGAGCCTCAGTTCAAGAACGGCCTTTGACTGGATCTCGCTCATGCCGAACTGGCTCATCAGCCCATCGTGCGCGATCTGTGGCGTTGAGCTTTCGCGGATCAGTTTGATGACCGCGTCGAGGTGATCCAGGGCGATGATATAGCCTTCCAGGATATGCGCCCTTTCCTCTGCTTTACGCAATTCATACTGGGTTCTCCTGACCACCACTTCATGGCGGAAATCAACGAACTCGGAAATGAGTTGTTTGATGTTGAGTATTTTCGGACGGCCTTTGACAAGCGCCACGTTATTGATGCCGTAGGATGTCTGAAGGTCGGAATGCTTATACAACTGGTTTATGACCACTTGTGCCACGGAATCCTTTTTCAGTTCCACCACGATACGCGTGCCTTCCTTATTGTTGCTTTCGTTATTGACATCGCTGATGCCTTCGATGACTTTTTCATTGATCAGGTCGCCGATCTTTTGCGTAAGCGAATCCCTGTTCACCTGGTATGGCACTTCGGTGATGACGATCTTTTCACGGCCCCTGCTATCGGTTTCCACCGTGGTCTTTCCGCGAAGTACCACGCGACCGCGGCCAGTCAGCAGCGCCGCTTTCACGCCTTCATATCCGTAGATGATACCCCCGGTTGGAAAATCGGGCGCCTTCACGTACTTGATCAGTTCTTCCAGCGTAATGTCGTTATTGTCGATATATGCGATGCAGCCATCCACCACTTCATTCAGGTTATGGGGCATCATATTGGTGGCCATGCCCACCGCAATTCCGCTGGAACCGTTCAGTAAGAGTTGTGGAACGCGTGTAGGCATCACGGTTGGTTCCTGCAGGGAGTCGTCGAAGTTGAACTGGAAGTCGACCGTTTCTTTATCGATATCTTCCATCATGGCTTCGGCAAATTTTTCCATCCTCACTTCCGTGTAACGCATGGCTGCCGGCATGTCGCCATCCTGGCTACCGAAGTTACCCTGGCCGTCGACCAGTTTGTACCGCATGGCCCATTCCTGCGCCATACGAACCATGGTATCGTAAATGGATGAATCGCCGTGCGGATGGTATTTACCCATCACCTCACCCACCACGCGGGCAGATTTTTTATAGGGCTTGTTGCTGTTATTACCCAATTCATGCATCCCGAAAAGTACCCGGCGGTGCACCGGTTTCAGTCCGTCACGGACATCCGGAAGTGCCCTGCCTACGATGACGCTCATTGAATAATCGATGTACGATGTTTTCATCTGTTCCTCGATATTCACGGGGATGATCCTGCCGCGGTTTCCCGGGATATTTTCTCCTGTATTTTCCTGATTTTCCATATGTTTTCGCTAGTCCGCGAAGGTAACGAAAACTGCCCGGTTTTCACACATGAAATGGGCCCGGAAACAGCATATTTTTCACACAAAATGAGGCCATTGTGGAGAACTTCCCGGGAGGCTGCCCATGTTCAAAAAGACTGGTTGAAAAGTACCCCCACCCCGGGCATTTTTCCGGAACAACCCGGGAGAAAAACGGGTATTCTTGGACATCAATTCCCAAGCGATTAACTTGCCGCAAATTAGCCCGCTTGAAAAAGATCCTTTTATTCGGGGCCGGAAAATCCGCCTCCGTTCTGATCGATTATTGGCTGACCGAATCCCTCAAGAACGACTGGATGGTCACCGTTGCCGATGCAAGTCTTGACCTTGCCAGGTCGAAGACCAATAATCACCCGAACGCCATTCCGACCAGTTTGGACATCAACGATGCTCCCGCGAGGCGCAGCCTGGTAGCTGATGCCAGCCTGGTCATTTCCATGATGCCCCCCGCCCTGCACATCCTGATCGCACGGGATTGTATCGAATTTGGCAAGCATTTACTGACCGCTTCTTATGCGGATGATGAGATCAAATCACTGGATGCGAAGGCCAGGGAAAAGGGAATATTGTTCTTATGTGAAATGGGCCTAGACCCGGGTATCGATCACATGAGCGCCATGCAGATCATTGATGAGATACATGCTTCGGGCGGCACCGTGCAGGTATTCCGCAGCCATTGCGGTGGATTGGTAGCCCCGGAAAGTGACGATAACCCCTGGCATTATAAGATCAGCTGGAACCCGCGCAATGTTGTGCTGGCCGGAAAGGCAGGAGCTATTTACCGCCAGGGAGGCAAAACGGTGGAAGAACCTTATGAGCAATTATTTAACCCGGAGCGGGTCGTGGATATTCATGATCCGTCTATCGGAAGGCTCAGTTATTATCCCAACAGGAACAGCCTTCCGTACATAGATCTGTATGGCCTGCAAAGCGCCGTAGAATTCGTACGTACCACACTCCGGTACCCCGATTTCATGTTCGGATGGAAAAACCTGGTAGAATTGAAAATGACCGATGAGACGCCGATGTACCAGACAGATGGAAAAAGTTTACTGGACTTTTACAAGGAGCACATGCAGAAACATGGTTTTGGTGAATGGCTCGATCATAAATTGTCGGAGCGGTTTTCCCAAACCAAAGACCTGCTGGAAAAGCTCAATAAACTGATGGAGATCGAGCAGGAATCGGCTTCTCATGGCGAAGCGGCGCCGGATCATTTGTTGATGGTTGATGAAAAAGGTGAATTGCAGGATATCGACCTAGATGCCATGAAGGCAAAAGCGGCCGCAGAAGTGAATCAAAAGATCCATGAAGCCAACCTGACGCTTAAACAGCTTTTTTTTCTCGGCCTGGATGATAAAGACAGTATGATCAATAAAGGATTCTGCAGCGCGGCCGATGTATTGCAACTGGCCCTGGAAACCAAACTGGCCTTGAAACCGGGCGATAAAGACATGATCGTCATGCTTCACGAGATCGGATATACGCTGAATGGCAAACAGCATATGATCAACAGTCAGTTGGTGGTGAAAGGCGACGACCATATTCATACCGCCATGGCCAAAACGGTCGGGCTCCCGCTGGGAATAGCCGCCAAACTGCTGTTAACAGGTAAACTCAACATCAACGGGGTACACATACCCGTTACCAAGGAATTTTACGAACCGGTACTGGAAGAACTTAAGAAGCACCAGGTCATTTTTCACGAAACCAGGCAGGACGTTCAGAGCTGACTTACTGAATGCTTTTGCCAAGCTTCTCGAGGTCTTTTTCCTTTGGCCTGTAAGAATTCTTGCTGGATTCCCGGTAGATGACCTCACCTGATTTCCCGTTCACCACACTGATGATCTTGTCGGCCGAGCTCTGAACATAATTGAGGTAGTACAGGTCTTTCCTGGTATCAAGTATCAGTTGATCGAGTTCATCGCGGGCAATCAGCCTTTTCGGGAAGGGATAAGCATTCACCAAGTCTGTGATGTATGAAACCGTTTGTTTGTACATCTTTGAATCCTGTTTGATATTTTCCGGCATGATGGCATGCCTTCCCCACCAGAGATTGGGGATATACAGCGTGTCGTTTTTCAATTTAGACAAAGCCGCTTCATCTGTATAATCACTCAGCAGTTTTTGATCTTTCAGATCCTGAACAGCTTTATTTGCGTACTGGATCTTGTTTTTGATCATGCCCGGCATCGCATTCAGGTAATCGTCGCCGTAATACGGGTCAAAAATGTCAAAACTGGTCTTACGCCTGCTTTTCCTTTCTGTTTCATACACGCTTTTAGGGGCATCCGTCAATTCAAATGCCTTGTACTCTTCATCGCCCATACCGATCGTTCTCATGTATAATTCCGCCCTGATCACCGTTGTTTTATTTTCCGGTAATGTCCACTTCGGATTATATTTTTTATTGATCGTCCAGATATGCAGGTAGTAGTAATCGTTATAACTGATCTGCCCATAAGTTTTGTTGGCCCTGGCATACTGCGATTCAATGGAATATAGATCTGTGGTGAGGAACAGGTTGCCGGGCACCAGCAGCGACTCGCTGATTTCTTTGGCAGGCAAAAAATGCACCGGGCATGCCGTCCAGTTATCTGTAATGATCTGTTTGATCTTTTGCGCATATTCGTTACCGGCATCGCCAACAACGTACAGAGCGGCCGGTTTCATTTCCGGGTACCATTTGGGTACATTCAATTCAAATTGAGCGCTGGCCTGGAAGGCGGTCAATAGAAACAGGATGAACAGGTATTTTTTTGCCATTGTTAATCTATGATTGATGCATGTTTTCTCAAATATAAGAAGGGGAATTGTTTACATGATCAATGGCCCGGGGAAATCAATGCGAGGAGTTCTGCGATCCCCTCGGTGGCCGGCTTTTCGATGAGGGTCAGGTTGGATATGCCTCCGACAGGCGGAATTTTTTTATCAATGACGTATTTGGGCACGGAGGCGCCGAGGTAATGGATCAGCCCGGCAGCCGGGTACACCTGCAGTGAAGTGCCGACCAGTACAAATATATCGGCCGTTGTCATGATGGCGGCGGCTTCTTCGATCAATGGAACAGGTTCTTCGAACCATACGATATGTGGCCTGAACTGTGATTGATCCGGCGCCAGGTCGCCCAGTTGTATATCTCCCCGGATCTCTGTTATGAAAGCTTCCCTTATGGAACTGCGCATCTTAAAAATCTCGCCGTGCAGGTGCAGCACATGTGTGGATCCTCCCCTTTCGTGCAGGTCGTCTATGTTCTGTGTGATGATACTGACGCGGAACCATTCTTCCAGTTTGGCCAGTCCGGTGTGTGCTGCATTGGGTTGGGCGGAAGCCACATCCCGGCGGCGCATGTTATAAAAGTCGAGTACCAGTTGCGGGTTGCGATGGAATGCGCGGGGCGTTGCCACGTCTTCAATTTGATGACCCATCCAGAGTCCGTCACTGTCACGAAACGTCTTTAACCCGCTCTCGGCGGATATCCCCGCCCCGGTTAAAACAACGAGGTGTTTTTTTCTCTTTTCCAAGATGCAAGGTAGATTACAGTGATTGAATGCCGATTAGCCGGTTAATTAATGTTTCGGGCTTCAATGTTCTCCCGCCATTTCAAGCACCACATGCCATTCCGCTTCCGTTACGGGTTGTACGGATAATCGTGTCAGTTTGACCAGGGCCATATTGGCCAGTCGTTTATCTTTTTTAATGGTTTCGAGTGATACGGGCTTTTTGAGTTTTCTGACGGGCTTAACATCAACGGCAACCCAGGCTACCTCATCGGTCTTGGGGTCCTGGTAAGCTTCTTTGACCACTTTCGCGATTCCCACGATCTCGAGCCCTTCGTTACTGTGATAGAAAAAAGCGAGGTCATTTTTTTTCATGTCGCGTAGAAAATTCCGTGCGGCATAATTACGGACGCCGTCCCAGTATGTTTGCTTGTCTTTTACAAACTGATCCCAGCTATATTTAAATGGTTCCGATTTGATGAGCCAGTATGCCATGGGGTTTTTAAGTGTTAAGTGATAAGTGTGAAGTATTATGTCAATCCCAGCCGGTGGCCAGTACATCGGCTATGTGCATGGTTTTCAGCGCAAGGCCTTTTTGCCGGATGATGCCATCGAGGTGCATGAGGCAGCTCATGTCGGTGGAGATCAGGTATTCAGCACCGGTAGCGAGGGCATTGTCTATTTTCTGTTCGGCCATGGCGGAGGAGATCGCTTCAAACTTAACGGCAAATGTACCGCCAAAGCCACAGCAGGTTTCGCTGTCCTGCAATTCCACCAGCTCCAAACCCCTGACCTGGCTGAGTAACCGCCTTGGGCCTTCCTTGATCCTGCATTCGCGTAAAGCGGCACAACTATCGTGATAGGTGGCTTTACCGGGCAAGCTTGCCCCAAAGTTTTCGATGCGTAGCACCTCCGTCAGGAACTCGGTGAATTCGTACATCTTCTTACCGATATCCTTAGCGGTGTGGTGGTTGGATGTGTTTTCAAATATTTCCGGATAATAATTCCTGACAAAACCCGCACAGCTGGCGCTGGGAGAAACGATATAGCCATCCGAAGAGAAATCAGTCAGAAATTTACAGGCAACATCGGCTGAATCGTTCCGGAAACCGGCGTTATAGGCAGGCTGACCACAACAGGTTTGTGCAGTATTGTAATGAACGTCGCAGCAGGCCTTTTCCAGTACTTTGACCATATTGAATGCAGTCTCCGGATAGAGCTGATCGATGAAACAAGGTATGAATAACTGGACTTTCATGATTATAACGGTGGGGCTTATGATCAGATGATACAACTGACACAGGCCTCCGGGAAATTATTTTTTCCTGTTTCGGGGTTTGCGGGTACAGTGTTCCTGTATGAGGCCGATCATCTTCAGGGCGGTAATGGCCGCTTCCCTGCCCTTATGCCCGTGTTTGCCACCAATGCGTTCGCGGGCCTGCTCTTCATGATCTACGGTCAGAACCCCGAATATGGTTGGAACCGGCATGGCCAGGTTCAGCTGGAGGATGCCATCGGTGACGGCGCGGCAGACATAGTCAAAATGCGGGGTATCGCCCCTGATGACCGTTCCCAGGGCAATAAAAGCGGATGGTTTCTGGTCGGTGTATTTATGGCCGTCCCAATAATTCTTCACGGCAAATGGAATTTCAAAAGCGCCCGGGACGGTAAGTACGGTATGGTTCACCTTCAGTTCATGCAACACGGCGCGGCAACCTGCCTCCAGTTCATCAACAACCGGGGCATTCCATTCTGTACGGACTATTACAACACAGGCACCCTGGGGTACCCGGATGCCTGGTGTATCGGAAATATTTGAAGTACTGATGGCCATATAAAAACTAAGGATAATCGCTGTCGTGCGAAAAAAGGGATCAATTCAACTGGCCCAGTGAAGCCAGTTGCTTATCTACCTCACCATTGGCTACCACGGTGCTGGTGGGGTATTTATCCTTCAGCCTGGTCAGCAGATCAATAGCTTCTTTTGTTTGACCGGTTGCTTTCGCGTATGATGCTGCCAGCATGAGGGCATCAGAGGTCATGGCCTCGTCTTTTTCATTGACGGTTGCGGCCTTTTGATAAAACTTCAACGCTTCGCCAGTCTTTTTCAGTTCGGCATTGGCATGACCCAGCATGATGTATGCGCGGCTCTGCACCTGGTCGGCACCGTTCCCTTTAAATTCTTCCAGGTATTTGACGGCTTTCTGGAATTCGCCGATCTGCAGGTAACAAGCGCCGGCCATATAACGGGCACGGTTAGCTGTTTCTGTACTGCCGTACTGGCTGATCACTTTCAGTAACCCTGTAACCGGGGTTCCTTCGAGGTTGCCGCCATTGAGTACGATATTCACGGAATCCTTGTTGAAACCCGAGCCAGCCATCTGGTCGAAAAGTTTCTCAGCAGAGAAAACCATATCCTTGGCGGCGTTCTCCTTCGGGAGTTTATAAAAATTGACATAACTGTACCATCCGGCGATCAGCAGGATGACGGCCGAACCTACGTAGGTTATTACTTTACTGTTCTTTTCCCAAAAACCTTTGGCGCTGCTGATGACGGCTTCCGCCTCCGGTGTTGTAACTGTTTCTTTCTTGTCAGACATGTTGTTTGCTTATTTATGGATTGGCCGTATGATTGCCGGCCACGAAAAATGATTTAGTCAACAATGAACGGATAATCTTCCTGCACATAGACGTCTTTCAGCAGTTCGCTGTCATCCGGCCACGGGCTTTCCTCAGCGAAAGTCACTGATTCTTCCACTTCCTTCCTGACCCTTTCGTGGATCACTTCAAAATCGGCCTCAGCTAATTTATATTGATCGCGCAGCACCCTTGCTACGTGTTCGATCGGGTCTTTTTCTTTGTATTCTTCCAGTTCTTCCTTAGTGCGGTATTTCTGCGGGTCGCTCATACTATGACCCTTGTAGCGGTATGTTTTGATCTCCAGTAAGGTCGGTCCGCCCTTCTCGCGCGCCCTGTTCACCGCACGCAATATGGCATTATGTACGTCTTCCGGTTTCATGCCATCTACCGAATCGGCGGGCATTTCATAGGCGTCGGCCAGTTTATAAATATCCAGTACTTTGCTCGTGCGGGCTACCGATGTGCCCATCGCGTAGTAATTATTTTCGCAGATGAAGACAACGGGCAGGTCCCACAGCATAGCCATATTGAATGTTTCATGCAGCATTCCCTGGCGGGCGGCACCATCTCCGAAAAAGCACAGAACGGCATTTTTGGTTCCGAGATATTTCTCCGCAAAAGCCAGTCCGGCGCCGGTACCTATCTGGGCGCCCACGATACCATGACCGCCGAAGAAGTTCTCCTTCAATCCGAAGAAATGCATACTGCCCCCCTTCCCCTTGCTGCGGCCAGATCCGGCACTTCGTATAATTCGGCCATACAGCTCTTTGCCGGATGCCCTTTGGCGATAGCCAGGCCATGATCGCGGTAAGCGGTAATGAATTTATCATCGGGCGTGGTGGCGGTCATACAACCTGCTGCCACGGCTTCCTGCCCAATATACAGGTGGCGAAACCCCTGATCTTCTGCATGCCATACAATTGCCCAGCTTTTTCTTCAAAGCGGCGGAGCAGGAGCATGAGTTCGTACCAGTATAAATAGTTTCCTTTGAAAACTTGGTTGCCAATGCTTTAAAATTTTAGTGGGCAAAGATAAGGGAGAAAACGTAAAATCGGTATGCCCCCGCCTGAAATTTACCAACCCCCAAAACAGGCTGAAATCCTTTATAATCAATGTACAAATGATGAATCCATCAACCCCGATCGGGGCTTATCCTTCCACAAAAGCCTGTAACCGGATTCCCAGGGCTTCGTATCTTGCATGGCCCCATGCTGTCATTAAACAAGATACTCATCACCGGTTATAAGAACTACCGCACCGCCAGTCATACATTAACCGGACGGGTAACGGGTATTTGCGGACTCAATGGACGGGGAAAGACCAACCTGCTGGATGCCGTTTATTTCTGCTGCCTGACAAGAAGCTACTTCACTTCTACCGATATGGCCTGCACCCGGTTCGGGGAGGAAGGATTCCGGCTTGAAGCCTATTTTCCCTTAACGGTACGCAACAAAAAGTGGTCTGCATTTACCGCGGCCAGAACCGCAAAGAGGTATCGCTGAACGAAATCCCCTATGATAAATTCTCGAAACATATCGGGTTGTTGCCGGTGGTGGTCATAGCGCCGGATGATATCGAACTCGTGAATGGCCCCGGTGAGATCAGGAGGAAATTCATGGATATGGTACTTTGCCAGTTGGATCCCGCTTATTTGCAGGAACTGATCACTTACAACAAAATCCTGCAGCAACGGAACAGCCTGTTGAAGAACCCCGACTTCTCCCCAACTAACCTGCATCCCCTGCTCGACGCACTGGACGAGCAGATGTTACAACCCGGCCGGTACATTCACGAAAAAAGAAAGGCATTCGCGGCTGAACTCATCCCATTGGGTACAAACACATTTACAGGATGATCGCAGGACAGGATGAACAGGTGACATTGGATCATATCAGCCAGTTAAACGAAGGAAGCCTGGATGTGCTGCTGAAACAAGGCAGAGCCAGGGGATATTGCATCGCAGCGAAGCCAAACAGGGATACATAAAGACGAGTGGTTGTTCCGGATGAATGGACAGCCTTTTCGTGGACTGGCATCACAGGGTCAAAAGAAAAGCCTGCTCTTTGCGATCAAGCTGGCGGGAATATGACATGATCCGCCTGCAAAAGGGATTTGCGCCGATATTGTTGCTGGATGATGTGTTTGAAAAACTGGATGATCAGCCAACGTACATAACCTGCTACACCAGGTTTGCCTGAAGGGCGAAGGACAGGTATTGAGTGCTGATACCTTTGTGGTGAAAGGCTGACGGATGCATTCAAAACTGGGTGTCGAAGGGCAGATCATTGAATTGTAAAAACCGGGGCTTCTGAAATCATACAAGACAAAATGACGGCAGGTATGGCAACTACCCCGGGCGCAGCTTACCATCTAAAAGAATAACTTTGCATTATGGCGGAATTATCATTACAGGATGCGTTGCGGCAGTTTTTGAAACAAAGCCGGCTCAATAAGGGCATCCAGGCCGTTCAGATCGAAGAAGTATGGGAAGAGATCGTTGGCAAAACCATTGCCAAATACACCGACAGTATCCAGATACACGGCTCCACCCGCTTTTATTTCCTCACAGGTCGCCCCCTAAAAAATGAACTCATCTTTCAAAAACAAGCCATTATCCGGCGTGTGAACGGCGTGCTCGGTGAAAAAAGTGATCACGGATGTGGTGGTGAGAGTAAAGGAATAAGGATTTATTAAGTGAGTTGATATACTGAGTACTGAGAACTTAGTGCTTAGTGCTTAGTGCTTAGTGCTTAGTACTCAGTTCATAGTGCTTAGTGCTTAGTACTCATTATGTATTTTACTCTTCAATCAATGATGACAGACGGCCTTGACATTTCGCGTACTTATTTCTTCTTCATTTCCATATAATCAAACACGAGGTGGCAGAATGCTTTTACCCCGGTTTAAAGGCGCTGTCGTCTATGGTGAATTGTGGTGTATGATGAGGCCCTACTTCAACTGGCCTTTTTTCCCCTTTTGCATACCGCCACTAGAAAGAAATAAAGACCGGGTACCTGCCGGGCAAAAAAGGAGAAATCTTCCGAGCCTGTGATAGGGCGCATGAGTACCAGGTTATCTTTTCCCGCCGCTTTTTGCAGGGAAGGCAACATGTCATCCGTTAATTCCAGGTTATTGAATGTGACCGGGTAGTGAACCGAATATGGGAGTTCGACCTTGGCTGTGGCCCCGGCCGCTTCCGCCGTTTTTTCGGCTACCAGTCGGACCTTGTTAAATACCAGTGTTTCATCGGCATCGGTGAATGTGCGGACAGTGCCGATCATTTCGGCTTGTTCCGGAATTACGTTAAACCGGTTGCCGCTATGAATGGCGCCTACGGTAACGACGGCGGGATTTTCCGTGAGGTTCACATTACGGCTGACAATAGTTTGCAGACTGTTGACGATCTGTGCAGCAACCACAATCGGGTCAACCGCATTCCACGGGGCGGATCCGTGCGATGGCTTACCCATCACCGTTATTTTAAAGTCACCCGTGCCAGCCATGGCGGCACCGGGATGATAACCGATTTTCCCTGATTCGATCTCTGCTTTCATGTGCAGCCCGAATACCACATCCACAGCTGGGTTTTGCATGACACCCTCTTTGATCATGCGTTCGGCCCCATATTCCTGCCCTTTTTCAGCGCCTTCCTCTGCCGGTTGAAAAATGAACTTGACCGTTCCCCGCAGATCTTTTTTCATTCCTGAGAGTATTTCCGCCACACCCATTAATATGGAAACATGAGCATCATGGCCACAGGCATGCATGACCATCGTCTCCCTGCCATTATAAACGGCCTTCTCTTTTGATGCATAGGGCAGGTCATTCTTTTCTTCCACTGGCAGGCCGTCCATATCGGCCCGGAGTGCTATGACCGGGCCAGGTTTATCGCCCCGGAGAATACCCACCACGCCCGTCACGGCAATATTGGTTTTTACTTCCATGCCCAGAGATTGCAGGTGTTTGGCGATAATGGCGGCGGTTCTTGTTTCCCGGTTGCCCAATTCGGGGTGCTGATGAAAATCGTGCCTCCAGCCGATCACTTTCGATTCAATGGCGTCCGCTTTTTGAGCAATGATCGTGTTCAAGTCATTTTTTTGTGCGGAAGCCACAAAGGAAAAAGCCAGCAATAGCGGGGTGATTATTTTATGCATCGTGTGTTATTATCTGGTTTAGAAAATGATACATTGGACGATCATGCGGGCAGATCTTTGATGGATAAGAAGAACCGGTGGCTGGATCTGTTCGATCATTTCTTCGCTTTCTTCAGTGCTTCCAAATATTTATTTCTGACACCGTTGTTCTCTTCTCCTTTGCTCAGTGCTTCCAGGGTCTCTAACAGTTCTTGTTGGTGCGTTGTTTTTATGACAGCGATCTCGCTCAGTGCATAGGCAGTGGCCCATCTCACCACCGTGCCGGGATGTTCGGTATTATTAAGCAACTGTACGATAGCCTGGCTGAGTTTTGTGGGAAAACGCCTGGCAATATTGCCGATCACTTTTGCACTTTCCCATTTCACCCTGGGCGCATGATCTGCGAGCATGGCGGTGACAAAGGTCAATACCGCTTCATTGGCAATGGAAGGATCCAGTTTGGTTGCACTTTCCATCGCTTCAATACAGGTAGCTTTAGCCGGGGGTTTTGCTTTTTCGGCATAGGCGATCCAGTCAGCTATGGTCAGTGTGCCGTCCGACAGCCACTGGCTGATGATCCCAGTTTTTTCCTTGCTTTTTTTTGATTGATCAGTAAAGAGCGATCCGAGTTCCATGTCTCAACTATTGTGATCATTATGTAAGGTCGGGAGGCCTATTCCTTTACAAACCGGATGGTATCCTTGCCATCGCTTTTCAGGCACATGGTCAGGTTCTTGCCGCTCAATTCGAGGATGACGAGTTCATCAATGCGGCCAGTCTTATCCTTTGTCACCAGTAATTTTCCTTCATTTTTGATCTCATATGAAATGGAATCTTTCGTTCTGCCACTATCATAGCTGCTGTGCGCAACCACTTTATTATTATCGAGGAATTGAATTTTCATCTCTGTACTTTTTTTGCCATCAGGGCCAAGTGGTATCCAGGTGCCCAGGATCATCTTTTCTTTAGAATTGCAGGAAATGAGGATAATGCTGAGGAAAAGGAAACCGAATTTCAGCAGTGTGTTTTGTTTCATGTTGATTGATTAAAAGTTAAGTGCAAGAACCGCCCGCGCAAGGTTGGGTTGTTTGAGACCACATCGGTTGGCGATTGCTGCAGGAAGATAAGGGAATTAAATCAAACCGGAATAAGCTGACGGGTATGAGCCGTGAATTAATCTTTATTCTTGATCGGCCTCACGGAATATCCTTCTTTTTTCAGGAGTTCGATCAGTCCTTTAGGGCCGCCCAGGTGACCGGCACCGACGGCGATAAAGATATTTTGCTTAGGCAGGATTTCGTTCATCTGCTTTACCCAATTCATGTTCCTTTTGTCGAGCAGGATATCGGTCTGGTCTTTCATGGCGAAAGATTCATTGCTCATGATCTTGTCGAGTCCATTCATTTGTTGCGACTTATAAGCCATTAACATGGAGTCGAACATAGGTTTGTAATACGACAGGCTGTCGATTTCCTTGAGCAGTTCCCGGGCCTGCAGTTCATAGGGAATGCTGTCGAATACGGCAGCCTGGTCTTTGATGGTTTCGAAGCCACGAATTTCTTTTTTATCGGCCTTGGCCAATTTCATCAACTCCTGCTCTACCCCGCTCAGGTTTTTGCAGGGCATCAGCCTGGGGAACAACATCGCGTCGAGGAACATGGGCTTCATGCGCTGAAAACTAAATAAGGGCATGCCGAGGCTGTCGGAGAAATAGCGGTTAAGGCGCTGGTATTCGTCTTCCGTATACAGGTCCTGCAGTTTTTTACCATCCTTCATATTCATGAAAAAAACGGCGCCCAGGGTATTGGCTGCGTCATCCAGGTCCATTTCAAAATACACTTCACGTGACCTTTTTAATGCTTCTTTCAGGTTGGCCGAAAAGCGGATATCATCGGGGCACATGATGTGGAATGTGCCGAACAGGTAACTGGGCTGCTTCAAGTCTTTCCCGCTGATCTCCCAGAGCAGGCTGTTGTTATCCGGATTGGTTGGCAAGGAAGGCGGGGATTGCTGCGCTTTGCAGGCGGATATTATTGTGAGGAGAAAAATGAAGAGGTTTTGTTTCATTAAGAGGGTTTATGTTAAGTTGTTAAAGTAATGATTATTTTTTTAAGGATTTCTCAGATTCGTATAGATGTTTTTCTCACGGAGTATACAGGTGTTTTTCTCACGGATTACACAGATTTGCACAGATGGTTTTCTCACGGATTATACAGATGTTTTTCTCACAGATTACACAGATTTGCACAGATGGTTTTCTCACAGATTTCTCAGATTTGCACAGATTTTTTTCTCACAGATTCCACAGATTCTAAAGATTCTCACAGATTTGCACAGATGGTTTTTGACAGGAAACAAAACACGCACAGATCATGATCCAGCGGTCACGCTGGGCGAAGAGAATGTGTCTGTATAAAACATGCAACAACTGCCGGGGCAGTTTCAATATTTCTATAACCGGCCATACAAACTTCCTCCTTTTACAAAAATCCTGTCGATCTTTTTTTCTGTTTCCGGGTCTTTTTCAACCGGTGGGGCATGGTGTGGCTTGATACGGGCATCAATGACCACCGGACCGGTACATCCCCAATGTTTGAATGCAGTAAAAGAACCGATACCATAGATGTCATGCGATGGGTTGCAACGGGTGAAAGTCACCCATAAAAAATTTCGTAAGCTGTCAGATACCATTGCCGCGTCGTCGCAAACGATCAGAAAAGGACAGTTTTGTAATAAATCACTTACCGGAGTAAGCTGCGCATCAAGCGAGGCCATTTCCTCTGCGGCCGATTGCTGATCTTTAAAAGCGGGGCCCTGTACCACTGCCACGCCTGGTATGGCCATCCGTGCCAGACCGAATCCGTTCAGTGAATGTAACGGAGCGGGTAATTCCGTGGCCAGTTCACGTAACGGGTTGCCATATGCGGCAAACACCACTTTACTGCCGCTGTTGAGCGAAGTGCCTGAATAATCCAGTGTGTCGATGGTGGTATGGGTGTAAAAATGGATATCCCTGCGCGTATCTATCCTCCGCAACAGGTAGTCAAAGAATTCCCCTACCCTTGACGGGCTGATCCGGCCCTGACCATCGTCGGTGATAAAAAGGAATTTGGCCAGCGAAAGTTGCCCAGTGCCCAGGATATGGTTTGCGATGGTGAGCAGTTCTGCTGGTTGCTGAGACGGGGCGTAAGGGGTATATCGTTCACTCCCGGTGGCTAACAGCAAAGGGTGGACGCCGGCAGCGTCAACCGCATGCACTTCTTTGAGCCCGGGTATTTCCGCCTGCACGGCCTGTCCCGTCATGTGGTGAATGAGCTGGCCAAAACTGGTGTCTTCCTGCGGGGGTCTTCCCACCACGGTAAATGGCCAGATGGCGTTTTGCCGGGCATAAACCTTGTGCACCTTCATCAGGGGAAATGGGTGTTTGAGGCTGTAATAACCGAGATGATCACCAAAGGGGCCTTCGGGTTTGTTGTCGCCGGGGCTTACTTCGCCGGTTATGACAAAATCGGCATCGGTACTGATCGCGTAACCGTTGCGGTAAACATACCGGAAACGCCTGTTCCCGAGTACGCCCGCAAAGGTCATTTCACTGATCCCTTCCGGGAGGGGCATGACGGCCGCTACGGTATGTGCCGGGGGACCACCCACAAAAATACTCACCTTTAATGGCTGTCCTTTGGCATTGGCTTTGGTTTGGTGCACGCCGATGCCTCGATGGAGCTGGTAATGCAACCCTATTTCTTTATCGGTCGTGTATTCGTTGCCGTTGAGTTGTATCCTGTACATGCCCAGGTTAGCATTCATGATACCCGGTTTGTCGATGTCTTCCGTATATACCTGCGGCAGGGTGACGAAAGCGCCGCCATCCATAGGCCAGTGCCTGATGAGTGGCAGATCGGAAATCCTGATTTCTGAAAACAGGACGGGTTTACTGAGTGGGTTCCGGAGGGGAAAAGCCTTGGTGGCAGCCCAGGCAGCGCCGGCATACCGCAATGGTTGTTTCAAGGCCCTAGACGGATCCGTTTTCAGCGCGATCAGCTGCTGCACTTTTTCCAGTGATTGACGGAAAATGAATTCGCTCCTGGCCAGTGTGCCAAAAATATTCGAGGCCGCCCGGAAACGCGATCCCTTCACTTTTTCAAACAAGAGGGCGGGCCCGCCTGCTTCGTGTACACGTAAATGTATGGCCGCCATTTCCAGGTGGGGATCCACTTCTTCAGAAACCCTGACCAGGTGGCCATGTTTCTCCAGGTCATCCAGGCAATCTTCTAATGATCGATAAGACATGTTGACGAATCGGTTGTTCCATTACAACAGCGGGGCGGTCTAATAGTTCTCTGTTGTTCTGACGGGCAAGTTAACAAAATTAACGGGGCATGGAGGGCACGATGACTCAATAAGGTTTGGGGCAATCGATGCGGCCCCTGTCACGCACCTGTTTTTCCTCTTTTTTTTCCCGGTAGGAAATTAACCTGAAGCGGATGGTGTGTGAGGCTGAAAAAATGATACCAACTCCTGCGTTTTTAGGTTTCCCTCGTGGTGCCATCGGCCGGATAGGTCAGGCTGGGGTCGAGTTCACGTCCGCGAAACGCATAATTGAGCGCGTTGGTTCCGCGGTTTCTCACGAGGATATCGGCATCAATATAGGTTGTGCTTACGTCATCGAGGTAATCGGTGAATGTTTTACGGAACCCCACTACAAAGCCTACCCTGAAATTATCTGAGATGGCCCATAACATTCCGGCGCCGAACGGAATGGAAAACTGGCGAAGCTTATAGGGTTGCCTGTTTTGATAAAACCCCTGCCCTTCCGTATCAAATTCAGATAAGGTGATCTTAGAACCGTTCCTGGCGTATGTAAACGGGTTGAATTTAAAACTCGCGATCCCGGTGAAGAAATAGGGCGATAATTTATATTGGTACAGGTTGATGGGCGTGTATTCGGCCCCCAGGAAAAATTCCCCCAGGTTGGAAGTGAAACTGAGATTGCGGCTTTTATTGACCAGGCTATACTTATCGTTTCCACTGATCCGTCCGTAATTGAATTCTGCCCTGAGAGAAAAATTCGGGTTGAATTCATACTGGAAACCGATACCTCCGGCGGGGTGAGACTGAATGGGATCGATGGCCAATGGCACGAGGTCGCCCTGGTAGCCGGAAATGCCGGCAAAGGCTGTCGTGAACATATTCTGGGCACCGACCTGATTCATCCAGAGGAAGCATATGAACAGGTACCGGCATTTCATGGTTATATATTGAACGAAAGATGGCCTGAGTTATTTTTTCAGGTACATCACTTCTTTCACCAGTTTGACCGTACGTGGCACATCGGGCAGATATGCGGCAACCAGGTTGGGCGCATAGTGCATCGGGGCGTCTGCGGCGGTGATCCTTCGGATCGGAGCATCCAGGTAATCGAATCCTTCCTTTTGGATACGGTAAGATATCTCGGATGATACGGAAGCGAATGGCCATTGTTCTTCCACGATCACCAGCCTGTTGGTCTTTTTCACACTTTCCAGGATGGTAAACCAGTCGAGTGGGCGGATCGTACGCAGGTCGATCACCTCGGCGCTGATGCCTTCTTTGGCCAGTTCCTCGGCGGCTCCCAGCGCCACTTTCATCATCTTATTGAAAGAAACGATGGTCACATCATTACCCTGGCGCACCACATTGGCTTTGCCGATCGGTATCAGGTATTCTTCCTCGGGAACTTCCCCTTTTTCGCCGTACATCACTTCGCTTTCCATGAAAACAACCGGATCGTCGTCGCGGATGGCTGATTTCAACAGGCCTTTGGCATCGTATGGGTTGCTGACTGAGATCACTTTGATGCCTGGAATATTGGCATACACATTTTCAAAGGCGGTTGAGTGCTGGGCGCCTAACTGACCTGCACTGCCGTTCGGTCCGCGGAAAACGATGGGGCAACCCACCTGTCCGCCGCTCATGGCAAGCATTTTTGATGCCGTATTGAGGATCTGGTCGAGTGCCAGTACGGCAAAATTCCAAGTCATGAATTCAACGATGGGGCGAAGACCGTTTTGGGCGGCGCCTACGGCAATGGCGGAAAATCCAAGTTCGGAGATCGGGGTGTCGATGACCCTTTTTTCGCCAAATTCATCCAGCATACCCTGGCTAACCTTATAAGCGCCATTGTATTCAGCCACTTCCTCTCCCATTAAAAATACCCGCTCATCCCTTCTCATCTCTTCCTGCATCGCTTCCCTGAGGGCTTCCCTGAATGCTATTTGTCGCATGCTAATGTATTTGTATTGTCTTGTTTATAAATGAATAGGCTTGCAAATTTATCTGATCGCCTTCATTTGAACAAATAGTAAGTCGTACTCAGCGTTAAATGCTTATCGATCATTAAACAAAAAAGGATGCCTTTGGGGCATCCCTCTTTCACTGGTTTTTCGTTCAGGTCAACTCTTATATGTGAAACATACGGGCCAATATGCCGCATGCACAAAATATGCTTATTACTTTGGGTGATGTTTGCTTTCAGGGCTGAGAATGAGATCCAGGGTTAAGGCCGGATCCTGAGTTGGCTTATCCGTTGAAAGGACTTGAATTGGAAGTGGGTGTTATTCGGGTATACAGATCGGGAGAAACGACCAATTGGTCATAATTGACACGCAAGGTATAATAATTTGTCAGATTATACAATCAATTAGCCAATAAAAAAATGCGGCCTGTTAAAAGGCCGCATGTATCATGAGATAAAAAGACATCTTACTTATTCCTGATGACCATGGCACTGGCGCCACCGCCCCCGTTGCAAATGCCTGCCGCACCTATTTTTCCGCCATGCTGTTTGAGCACATTGATCAGGGTTACGATGATCCTGGCCCCGCTGCAACCGAGCGGGTGACCGAGGGAAACCGCGCCTCCATGTACATTTACTTTGGCAGGATCCAGTTTCATGCGCCGTGAATTTTCGATACCCACCACGGAAAACGCTTCATTCAGTTCCCAGAAGTCGACCTGTTCCATGGTAAGGCCGGCTTTAGACACCGCCAGAGGAACAGCCAGCGATGGTGTGGTGGTGAACCATTCGGGGGCCTGCTCGGCGTCGGCATAAGATACCACTTCGGCGATGGGTGTCAGGCCCAGCTCTTCGGCCTTTTCCTTACTCATCAGAACCAGTGCCGCGGCTCCGTCGTTCATGGTAGACGCATTGGCTGCAGTCACCGTTCCTTCTTTGGAGAAGGCGCCTTTCAGTTCCGGTATCTTGTCGAATTTCACATTGAACGGTTCTTCATCCTTGTCAAAAATAACCGGCGCACCTTTCCTTTGCGGTATCTCAACCGGTATGATCTCATTGGTAAAACGGCCGTTGGTAACCGAATCCTGGCTGCGTTTATAACTTTCAATGGCAAAAGCATCCTGTTCTTCCCTCGATACGCCGCAGGTTGAGGCGCACATGTCTGCCGCATTGCCCATTGCTTTTCCATCATAAACGTCTGTCAGGCCGTCTTTGGCCAAACCGTCAATGAGCTGTGTATTGCCGTATTTATTACCCCAACGAAGACTGTCGACATAAAAAGGCGCATTGCTCATACTTTCCATTCCGCCGGCCACAACTATATCGGCATCGCCGAGCCTGATGCTCTGAACTGCCATGGCGATGGCTTTCATACCGCTGGCACAAACCTTGTTCACCGTAGTGCAATTCACATCATTCGGCAGGCCTGCAAATTTGGCTGCCTGACGTGCGGGGGCTTGTCCCAGGTTGGCCTGGATAACGGAGCCCATATACACATCGTTCACCATCTCTGGTTTAATACCGGCCCTTTCCACAGCGCCCTTGATGGCGATGGCACCCAGTTGGGTGGCGCTGAACCCTTTCAGTGAGCCACCGAAGCTTCCCATGGGGGTTCGTACGGCCGAAATAATATACACTACTTTCATACTGATATGTTTTGATTGTCAACCGGCAGGAGTTACCGGCGCTGCAAAGGTAATGGGTTGATTGGTAAATGCGATCATATGATCCTGTGCAAATGTGTACATGCATACATGAGGAAATAAGCTCTTACACAATCAACAGGCAGAATCAAATAGGCAAAACAAATATTTTCAAAAACTGTGTATGCTGTCACATCCTTGCGATATATCTTTCTTACGTCCGACATCATAGAAAAATGAATGAATGGACCTGGGTATCCATGAAGCAGGTTTGATGAACGATGGATGAGCGACACTTTATTGGGACTGCTTTCACCGGGGCTGACAATGATGAAAATTCATTATATATTAATAATGAATAAATTATAAACTTCATTTTAATTTTAAAAGAAAGCGAATATTCTATTCGCAGCAGCAGAAGCATCAAAAAATTTCCCGTCTAAATTTGCATTTGCCAATACATTAATATACTTTTGAACCACAATGAAACCGTATTCTCCATTCGTTTTCATTGCCTTAGTTTCCAATACCTCTGTCAGACCCCCAAATCCCCAGAAAATACCAGCTGAATTCACTTCCTCTGAATGTCCTCTGTATTGAAGCCAGTCTGTTCTGCTTCAACAAACACAAGAATCCACTTCCGGGAAATTCCCAGGCAGCATGTATGCCTATACTATTTCAGAAATGACTTGTTGATCATATACGTTTACCGAAAGTTTTTACTTTAAAACAGCACCATATGCATCGGATTTTGATTTACTTCTGTACCATTTGCCTCCTGGCTGTGATGGCCACATCCTGTGTGACCACGCAGAAAACGGCTTATTTCGCGGATGCTCAGGACACGACCCTGTTACCCAGACTGGATGACATGGAAACCCTGATCCAGAAAAATGACATTTTGAGTATTTCCATTACGAGTCTGAACGCCGAAGCTTCGGCCGTTTTCAATACCACCAACACTTATTCGGCCGTAACCACCACCAGTACCGGATCTACCACGTCAACCGGCGGTGGGTACCTGGTTAACCCGGAGGGTTACATTCAACTGCCGATCCTGGGCAATATCAAAGCCGCGGGCATCAGCAAAAAGCAATTGAAAACGGATATCACCGACATGATCCTGGATAAAAAGCTCCTCATCGACCCCATCGTTTCCATCCGTCACCTGAATTACGACGTAACGGTCATCGGGGAAGTTGGCAAGCCTACGGTGATCACCGTACCGAATGAAAGGATATCTCTGTTGAAGGCGCTGGGCCTGGCGGGTGATATCACCGTGTACGGAAAAAAGGAAAACGTGTTGCTGATCCGTGAGATCGACGGAAAAAGGAAAGTGAAGCGTATCGACCTGAATTCAAAGAATTTCCTGACCTCGCCTTATTACTACCTGCAACCCAACGATGTGGTTTATGTGGAAGCGAATAAGGAAAAACTGCTGAATGCCAACCGCAGCCAGCAGCAGATCCTGCCAACGATCCTCAGCGGTCTCTCGATCATCGCTGTGGTTGTTACTGCGATCGTAAGAAATTAAACAAACCCAAGAACACAAGAAAAGCGGACATACAACATGCAAAACAAACCCCAACAGAAGAACCCTTTTCATAAAGAGGAGAACCTGGTAATACAACTCGTATCCAGGTATATCAGCTTTTGGCCACTGTTCCTGCTGTCTGGTGTGCTTGCTTTTTCCGCGGCTTATGTTTACCTCAGGTATGCCACGCCGTTATATGAGGCAACCGCCACGCTGATCATTAAAGATGAAAAGAAAGGCAATGATGATTCCAAAATGATGGAATCGCTCAATATGATCAGTACCAAAAAGATCATTGAAAATGAGGTGGAAGTACTGCAGTCACGCTCTTTGATGGAGAAAGTGGTCAAGTCGCTCAAACTCTATGCACCGGTTCACCAGGAAGGGAAGATCAGGTCGGTGCCGGCTTATACCACCACCCCGCTGATCATTGAGCTGTACAACCCTGATGAACTGGTGGAAGTGAGCAAAGTGCCGTTCCGGTTCGACAAGGACAGTAAGGAAGTGTATCTCGACGGACGTAAAGCCGGCATCACCGGTGAGTGGCTTAATACGCCTTATGGCCGAATGAAGTTCACGCCAAACCCCAGGTACAGGCCTTCCCAGCTGAATAAACCTTATTATTTTTCGCTGGTGGATGTGAGGTCGGTAACCAGGAATATCCTCAAAGGGCTCAAGGTGGTGGCCGCCAGTAAACTGTCGAGCATCATCAACCTGAGTTACCGCGATGAGGTTCCTACCCGTGCGGAAGATGTACTGAACGAACTGATCAAATATTACGACCGGGCCGCGATCGATGAAAAGAACAGCCTGGCCAAGAATACGCTGGCATTTGTGGAAGAAAGGCTGAATGCCGTGGGTGTTGATATCGATTCTATGAACAAGATCGTTACCCGATATAAATCGAGCCAGGGCGCGTCGGATATCAGCACACAGGGTCAATTGTTCCTTCAAAGCGTCAGCAGCAACGATCAGCGTCTGGGCGAGATCAACATGCAGTTGGCTGCCATCGGTCAGGTGGAAAAAACATTATCGGGTGGTACGGGATCTGCATCCCTGCCAAGTACACTCGGTGCATCCGACCCGGCATTGTCGAACCTGATGAACGACCTGAACAGTACCGAGATCGAATACGAGAAATTAAGGAAGACGGTCGCTGAAAATAACCCGATGCTGGTGTCGCTGCGCGACAAGATCAATAAGCTGAGGCCAACCATCATGGAGAACATCCAGAGCCAGAAATCTTCGCTGGAAGCCAGCAGGAGTACACTGGCTTCACAGAACCAGCAATACAGCAGCAGGCTGAGCAGGATACCGGTGAAAGAAAGGGAATTGGTGGACATGAGCCGCGACCTGAATATCAAAAACGGGATCTACCAGTTCCTGTTGCAGAAAAAAGAAGAAAGTGAATTGTCATACGCATCCACCCTGTCTGACAGCCGTGTGGTAAACAAAGCACAGTCGACCCAAAAGCCGGTGAGCCCGAATAAAATGCTCATCTACCTGGCAGCTATGGCCGCCGCAATGGGGTTGTGCATCCTGTTCATCAGCGCCCGCGAGGCCTTCAGCCGCAAAGTGCTGTACCGGAATGAAGTGGAAGCGCTCACCTCGGTGCCCATCATTGGCGAGGTTGCCTTTAACAAGACATCAGAATCGCTGGTGATCGAAGCCGGTAAGAGGAGTTTCATTGCCGAAGAATTCAGGAAGATCAGGGTATCCCTTCATTTCCTGGGGATCAATGGCACTACCAAGAAAAGGATCCTGGTTACATCCAGCATACCCGGTGAAGGAAAGAGTTTTGTAGCCGCCAACCTGGCCATCAGCCATTCCCTTACCGGTAAAAAAGTGGTACTGGTGGATGTTGATCTGCACAACCCTGGTTTGGGAAGAACCTTCAATAAAACGCCGGATGATCCGGGCGTGAGTGATTACCTCGCCGGCAGAAAAAAGCTGGATGAGATCATCAAGAAAGTACCGGAACATGAGAACCTGCATTTCATTTCATCGGGTCACCTGCATGAATCGCCTTCCGAATTGCTGTTGAACGGCAAGATCGAAGAGCTGCTGAAAAGCCTGGATGGAATGTTCGACCTGGTTATCCTGGATACGGCGCCGGTGGTACTGGTAACGGATGCCTACATATTATCGGCACTTTGTCATGTAACGATCTATGTGGTCAGGCATAAGTACACACCCAAAATGCTGATCAAGCGCATTGATGAAAATAACAGGATCAACCCGCTGATCAACCCGGCCATTGTGTTCAACGGAGTAAAAGTGCGGGGCTTCTTCAAAAACAATTATGGCTATGGCTATGATTATGTTTATGGAGAAAAAGACAACATGGGAAAAAGGAAAAAAGAATCTTCACATAAAAAAACCAACAACAACAATAAAAACGCGAAGGCTTAAAGCCAAAGGTCCTGCTTTAAAAGCATATCCGGAGATCAACAGAACGTAAAAAACCACCCACAAAACTAACATATCCGCTAGAAGACCGCTACATCTAATCCAGTGAGAAACTGCATCATTACTCATTTAAACAACACAAAATGAAAAATTGGTATGCAGTTTACACTAAGCCACGTTGCGAAAAGAAAGTAACGGCTTTGTTAACTAAGAAGAAAATTGAAAACTACTGCCCCATGAACAAGGTTGCCCGGGCGGGCCAGTACGATTACCGTAATGGCGTATTTGAACCTTTGTTCCAGAACTTCGTTTTTGTGCGGGTCAATGAAATGGAAATGAACACGGTCCGCAATTTGAACGATGTGGTCAATTTTGTGTACTGGCTGGGAAGGCCTGCCATGATCAAAGACGTGGAGATCGAAAGTATCCAGCAATTCATGGGCGAGTATGTTCATGCGGAAGTGGAGAAGATGCCCGTCAACCGCAACGAAATGGTGCGCATCATCAGTACGCCCGGTTTTGAAATGGAGGGCAACCTGGTTACCATGAAAAACAACAAGGTCAGGGTCATCCTCCCCTCTTTGGGATTTGCCCTGATCTCTGAAACCGAGAAAGTACATGTAGGCATGACCGAGTTCAACAATTACCGCCTGCGCGACAAGGTTTCATAATAACAAAAACCAACAAGCCATTTTTCATACCCGGCAGCTATGCGATTTTTATTAACTTTCATACAGGGAACACGTTGATTCGACGGAACTTGTGTTTATTTGCACTGAACCGATGAACCCATGGAGATTAATAAAAGAAACATAGCTGCTTATTTTATGTCTTGCCTGTATATCCTGACCGGGCGTTTGCGCCGTGTCAGGCAAAGGGCCGCCAGGAAGGAAGTCATCATCTCCGTGTACTTTCATTCCCCCAGCCGCAAGCTCTTTGAGGGCTGCGTGCGCTGGTTTCAACGTAACGGATTTACCATTATTTCGCTGGAAGAACTGGAAGATATTGCCATGGGCAGGAAGCCATTTCCCGCTTCAGCGGTCATCCTGACGGCCGATGATGGCTGGCGCAGCAATATCGATAATATCGCCGCTGTTGCCAATCAACACCGGGCGCCCGTGACCATATTCGCTTCCACCAACCCCATCGAAAAGGGCGAACCTTACTGGTGGTCGGTAGTAGGCGAAGCATATGCAAAAGGACTTACAGGGTTAACCGTTACGGAAGCCAAGCGTCTCCCCGACCTTGACAGAAAGCGGCTCGTAGAGGAATTATCAACCAAACTCAGCCTGGGCCGTGAGGCCATGACCGTGGACGAACTGCAACAAATTTCGGATACCC
Organism: Ferruginibacter sp.; assembly: GCA_046329695.1. Classification (GTDB taxonomy): domain Bacteria; phylum Bacteroidota; class Bacteroidia; order Chitinophagales; family Chitinophagaceae; genus Ferruginibacter. The sequence goes on along the minus strand of JAXLUE010000018.1, from coordinate 10,685 downwards.
CGTATGTGCACATCGGGAGCCATACGGTCACTCACCCGATGCTGCCCACCTGCACGGATGAAGCGTCGCTGTATGAGATCGGCGAGGCCGGGCGCATGCTTCAAAACTGGTTATCGAAAGATATAACGTATTTTGCTTACCCTAACGGCGCATATACTGAACGGGAAGTGGACAACCTGAAAAAAAGCGGCTACCGCCTGGCTTTTACCACCGAACCTGCTTATATAACGCCGGAGAATATTCGAAACATATACGCGTTGCCCCGTTTCGACGTTTTGGAAACGGTGTCATTTACAGAAAATATCTGCCGGATGACGGGCGTATGGTTTAACCGCTGAAACAAAAAGAAAACACATGGAATTTTCCGGTCTGAAGATATTGGGGTTTCTTAATGTCGCGGTATTCCTGGGCTTGATGCTGTTCATCAAAGGCAATAAGAACCGCGTCTTTATTCAATACATTCTCCTTTCTTTTCCGCTGTTATCGATCTTTATTCAGGATATGGTCGATGGTTTCGATGTCATCACCATCCTATTCACCCTCCTCTTTTACCGGAAGAGGGATGTACAACTGTATAATGGGTTCATTTACGGCTTACTGTTCGTGGTACTCCTGGTGGATATTTTCATTGGGTTGTTCCTGGCAGGGCAAATGGGTTCGGAAACGATCCGGGATATCATCGGAACACTGACCATCTTTATGTTTGCGAGGATCCTTTCGGATGAACTGATCTACGATACCGATTTCTTTTACAAGGTAACAGGCTTCCTCAAGATCACACTGGTGGCCTCCTTCGTATTCCTGGCCATACAGATGGTGGTTGGGGTTGAAAAGTTTTCCCTGTTCAAAACGATGAACCCCAACATCATGATCCAGGATGCGATCAGGTACCCCAGTTTCTTGTCGGATCCACAAACATATTCCCAGTTCCTGGCGGCCCTGAGCTTTATTTGCCTCATTCGCGACCCCCGGGAAGAAAAATTCAGTAAATGGAATTATGCGTTTGTGGTGCTGGCATTGGTGAGCATCCTGTCGGCCGGCGGCCGCGGAGGACTCATGGGCTGGGTGGCAGGCATATCCGTGGTGGTCTTGTTCGGCAGTTCTTCTTACCGGTATGCCACGGTGGCCGTGATCATTACGCTCTATACCATCGCCATGAATTTCCAGGATAAATTTTCCATTTTCAAAAGAAGTACCGACCTGGATGAGACCTATGAATTCCGGTATTCGATCTGGATGGATGCGCTGGACATGTTCAACAAACACCCATTCTTTGGCATCGGGTTGTCCAATTACGCCAATTATGTTGCGGTGCATCACCCCGACCAGGTGATGGTGGTGGATAACCAGCCCGTGTATTTCGATCAGCCGGAAAGCGGTTACCTGAAATACCTGACCGAACTTGGCGGTATCGGATTCCTTTGCATTTTTCTATGCATACTAATACCGATGGTACGTTCATTTCTATACTATCTCTTTTCAAAAGACACTTCCCTGATCCTGCTCATAGCAGCTGTGCTGAGCTGGATGGTGGGATTTTATTCAACCTTTTCCTTTGGTGATACCCGGATCAAACTTATGATCGTAACGATCATCTGCCTGATGATCACCAGCCGCCAGCGGTTAGAAGCCATGTACGATGAAGCCAATGAAGGTTATCATCCTGAAGAACTTGAAAAACAGGAATCCATTGCCTAACATCCGTACATACCTGCAGGGATTATTCAAGACCACGCTGTTCAAAAACAGCTTGTGGGGCGTCATTTCAAACGTACTGCAAAACGTACTGTTCAGCGTGTTCTTTATCGTGCTGGCCAGGCAATACGCAAAAGACGACTTTGCCAATTATGTGATCGCCAATACCGTTTACGGGTTCATTCTCGGGTTCTCATCCCTGGGCCTGGGGCATTGGTTCATCCGTGAGCTCGTCAATACGGAGAATAAAAAAGAACTGACAGACAAGTTCTTCAAGATCCAGCTTTATTCCGGGTTCCTGTTCTATCTCGTCAATATCATCATGGCATTCAGCCTGTATGAATCAAGCCTCGTGAGGAACCTGTCTGTGCTGATCGGAATCAACATCATTTTCGACAATATCATCAACGTCATCAAGTACATCAATATCGCCAAACTGGAGCAACGCAAATCTTTCATGGTACTCACCATCGAAGCATTTTTGAAATTCCTGCTGGCCTGCGTATTGTTCATTTACCCGATACATATCCTCTACTTGTCTTTTTTCCTGATCGTTTTGCGCCTCATCACCCTCAACCTGTTCCTGCGGATCGGCAGTTCACAGGACGTAAGCCTGCAGCGGATCTTATCGGTCAGGATACCTTTCAGGGAAGTGATGAAACTGGTTGCCGCCAACTGGTCGTTCATCATCATTGGCAGTATCTCGGTCATTTACTGGCGCATCGGGAGCATCCTGGTTTCCAAAGTGCTCACGCTTTCTGATGTGGCAAACTATGAGATATCATTCAAACTTTTTTCCATCGCCTACCTCTTGCCGGTGATCGTGGCTTCCACGGTTTATCCCATGCTGCTCAATGCACACAAGCAGGGCCTGGCTGAGATGAAAAAAGTGTATCACCGCGCTTTCCTGGGGTTCATGATCTACGGATTGTGCAGTTACATGTTCGTGTATTCTTTTGCCGACGACCTGGTGCCCTGGCTTTTTGGCGATAAATACGCAGGAACGCCGCAGTATTGCAAAGAATTGTTCCTGTCGATCCTCATCTTCCCCACCCTGTTTTTACAGGCCAACGTACTTATCACCATGAAGCTCGAAAAACTCGATATGCTTTGTAACATCGTGAGCCTGGTATTAAATGTAACACTCTGTGCAGTGGGCTTCTATTATATGAAATCATTGTCGGTGGTGAATTATGCGATCTTCCTATCCTTCCTTGCTTTCCACTTTATACAGGACGTGGTGCTGATCAGGAAGAAAGTATCCGGACTGCCTGAAGTGCTGGGATATTATGGCATATCTGCCATTCTTTTATTTGGATACCAGTACCTCTGCACAATAATTCAGAAGGAATATTTGTTTTTTATATTCTGGGCAATACTGGCCCTGGCCGGGCTCATCTTCTACCTCAACTGGCGGAAGCGAACTGCCAGGGCAGCCATTTAAAAAATAGGATATCACCATGGTCGTCATTTATTATACGTCTACCAGTTTCATGGATACGGTTCCTGAGATCATCCGCAGTTTCAATCGACAAGTGACGCTGCATGTGGTCATCGAGATCAGTTCACAGAATAAGAATGCCACCAACATCCATGTAGATAACCTGGATGGGCTTGGGCCGGTGGAAGACCCCGAAAGAGTGCTGGGCGCGGAACAGTGGGCCTTGTTCAAACCGTATTTCGAAGGCGTGGCCAGTGTGAAATTCGTTGTTCACCAGCGAAAACAAAGTTTGTCGCTTCACAGTCTGCGTATTGCCTGGAAGCTGAGCCGTTACCTGAAAAAACTCAAAGCGGATATTGTACATTTCGATACCATATCGCCGCGGGCCATCGGTCTCTGGCCGTATTTATCATCCAAAAAAGTGGTGATCACACTGCATGACCCGATACCACATTCGGGAGAAGACAACTGGCGGGAAGACCTGCCCATCTGGATATTCTTCAGGATGGCCCGGTCGTTCATCTTTTACTCCGAATTTGCCGCCGATCAGTTCAGAAAGCACTATACACATATCAGGGCGGGCGTATACACCATCAGGATGCAGCCGCTGACCTTTACCAGGCATTTCATACATGGCGATCAACCCAAGGCTGATTGTATCCTTTTTTTCGGAAGGGTATCTTATTACAAGGGAATCGACATATTGATTGAAGCTATCCCGCAGGTACTGGCCCGTTTCCCGCAGGAGAAATTTATCATTGCGGGTAAGCCATCGTTCGGATACCAGGTAGACCTGACGCCTGTTGCAGCCCATCAGGCCAATATCGAACTGTTGACACGGTTCCTGACCACCGAAGAAATGGTAGCCCTGATCCGGCGGGCGAAATTCATTGTTTGTCCGTATCGGGAAGCCACCCAAAGCGGTGTTGTCATGACGAGCTATGCCGTGGGAAAGATGGTCATTGCCACCAGGGTCGGCTCATTTGCCGAATATGTGGAGGATGGACAAAACGGACTTTTATCGGAACCTGATCCCGTTTCGCTGGCCGGCAAGATCATCGAAGCGTTGGAACTTGAACGCTACCTGGAGTTGGAGAAAAAGGTGAACCCGGATTTTTCCGTGGAAACAGGCAATAAGAACGCGGATGCTATCATTCAGGCTTATAAACATGCGTTGAGTGATACTACTACTGATTCAAAAAAAGTGACTTAAATATTAAATAAAACAGACGTATTGACGTTTTACCCCTGATTGCAAATTCTGTGCGTATGCGAATAATGATGATGGTACCGAGGTTGCCGCTGGATCTGGATCAGATCAAAGGCGGAGCCGTATCTGCCGCCCGGAACCTTCTCAGGGGGTTCTCGGAGCTGAATGTACAGATGCGTGTGGTATCGTATGATAATGCCCTTGATCGGAAATACATCAAACAGCCATACCCGAACATCGAGATACATTACGAACCGGAAGGCCGGTTCCCCTTCCACTCCATGAACTACTGGGTTCACGGGCCCGCTATCCTGCAACGTCAGATCGATGATTTCAAACCGGATGTCATCCATTACCAGTCGGGCAACACGTTTATGTTTACGCACCGCGGAGTAAAAACAACGGCAAAATATGCGCTGACCATTCATGGTATGGCACTGGAAGAGGCCCGCAGGAAAAAGAAACTGAAAGACAAGATGGCCTGGTATTTCAATGCATGGACGCAGGAACGAACATTACCCAACAATGTGATACACCTGTCGAAGTTCTCACTCAATAAATTCGGTCACCTGATTGCCAATAATACGATCATCCCCAACGCCATCGTGCCGGGCTTTTTCAACATACCCATGAAAACGGGTGCAACGGAAAACAAGCTTTTGTATATGGGTGTGATCGATAACAACAAGAACCTGTTTTACCAGTTGCAACAACTCAATATCCTGGCAAAAAAGAATATCCATTTTACCCTGGATGTACTGGGTGATTATATGCAGGATGATATCAGGCAGCAGATCACGGAATATATACAGGCCAATGACCTGACGCCCTATATCCGGTTCCATGGCTGGGTTCCTCAAACCGGTGTGATGAAATTTATTGAAGAGGCAGATATACTTGTCGTATCTTCGAAGCACGAATCCCTGCCAATGGTCATTGCCGAATCTATGGCAGCAGGAAAAACCGTGATTGCATCCGCAGTCGGGGGAATACCTGAAATGATCGATCACGGGGTGGATGGATACCTCTTCCATTTATCAGGACCGGATGAACTGTCTGGTATACTGGCTGACCTGTACAACAATACCGAAAAAATAAGAATGATCTCCGCCCGGGCAAAACAAACTGCCCTGGAGAAATACGATTGTGTGAATGTGGCCAGGAAAACGCTGGCCTTTTACCAAACGTGCAAATAAAAAAATATATTAACGAATTCCGGAACCCAGGAAAATCAGAAAGCAAAGAATCATGATCTCGTATAAAAAAAAGTTTTATCTGTGGCAGGCAAGGGAAACATGGTTCAGATACCGCTTCCAGACTAAAGACCTATTCAGCCTGGCGCAATACAGCCATGTCAAACAATATGATGGCGATCCCAAATTCTGCGTCAAGGACATTTCCTACACGGTTGAACTGCCCCTGAATAAAGAGGCTGATGCCATCCTCGCGGATTTCAGAAATACGGTCAGGCAGGAGATCAGGAAATCTGAAAAAGAAGGCGTTACCTGCTTCTTTGCAAAAGATGTTGAACGGTTTGTGGCATTTTACAATGATTTTGCCGCGCTAAAAAAGATCTATCCGGCCAGTACAGACATGATCAATAATATGGGTGATAGTTTCGTGACCAGTTTCGCTGAAATGGAAGGGGAATTACTGGCAGCGCACAGCTACCTGGTGGATAAGGAATTGGGTATTGCCCGATTGTTCCATTCAGCGTCCCGCAGGCTTGACCAGCGATTCGACCGAAACATCATCGGACGTGCCAACAAATTACTGACCGCCCGGGATATATTTCATTTCAGGGAAGAAGGATTTCAATTAATGGATTTTGGCGGTTATGCCGAAAATACACAGGATAAAAGCCTGCAGGGCATCAACGAATTCAAATTGTCGTTTGGCGGAGCAAAAGTCCCCTGCAACAATTATTTCACCCTGCCCTTTTTTGTGCTTCGGAAACTATCGATGCTGCTTGATCGAAGATACTGATCAGCAACATAAACAGAAATGGCCGGGAAACCGGATAAATCGGTACACAACCTTCGTTGGTTGCAAATGAATGCTGACCTATTGATTGTTCAAACATTAAGAAACTAATTAATCATATTAATCGTACCAGAACATGTTAGGTTTGATACACACATTGATGGACAAGGCATATGTGAAACAATGGAACATTGGTTTGAGTAGGGTCAATTTTGGTGACATCCTCAAAACGGGTAAACTCGGGGATGATTTCACCTGGTTGCCCAACCGGGATAATAACCGGTTTTTTGCCGATCCTTTCATTTGCAAATCACCCGACAATAAGATCCAGGTGATCTATGAAGATTACCGATATGACGACCTGTATGGTAAAATATCCGTGACTACACTGGATGATCAATTCAACGTACTGGCGCAGAAAAACCTGCTGGATACGCACAGCCACCTGTCGTATCCCTACATTTGGCAGGATAACGGCACAACCTATATCATGCCTGAGAACAGCAAGGACGGCGAATTCTCCTATTATGAATTCAACCATAGCCAGCTCCGGGTCTTCAAAAAGGAAACCTTATTCAAGCAGCTTCCATTGCTCGACTCAACCATTCTTTTCCATGACGGCAGGTACTGGTTATTTGCCACGCACCGCGGACCTCACAGCAATGAAAACCTGTACATCTACCACGCCCCTCATTGGTCGGGGCCGTATACCGAACACAAGGCCAACCCGGTTAAAAAATCGCTGGTGGGAACCAGGCCGGCGGGCTCGTTCATACATTACCAGGGTAATATTTACCGGCCTACGCAGAATTGTGGCGAATATTATGGTAAATCAGTGATAATCAATAAGATAATTAAGTTAAACGAGGATGAGTTCGAAGAAGTGGCGGTGACGGAGCTGCATCCTCCCAAAAACTCTGCGTATAATTTCGCTATACATACAATAAATTTCTCAGATGACGTTATTGTAATTGACGGATTGAGGCGGATATTTGCACCGGTGGACCAGATCAGGACTTATCTGCGGAAAATCCTGAAAATGTTCATCGGCAGTAACCTGGCCATCCAATTTTGCGTAATGGATGAAGGCCTGGTTCCGCTGATGTCTTGTATGTGAAAACTCCGACGGACCCCTTATGAATGAACTGGTTAAATATTACTCCAAGAACAACCTGATTACCCACAGAAAGTACAAGGAAATCAGCGGCTATTACGACCTGTCGAATGAGAGGCTGCTGGAAAAATATAATGAGGCATTCCTGGCCATGTTCAGGTATGCCATCAAACATTCTTCCTTTTACAAGAACCTGTATGCGGATCATGGCATCGGGATACAGGATATCAAGGACCTGACAGATATCAAAAAACTGCCGGTGATCACCCGCCAATTGATCAAAGACCGGGTAGAAGAGATCTATAACGGCCTGTCATTTTTACGTACCAAAGGATTGACCAGCGGAACATCCGGCTCCCCGCTGACTGTTTACCGGACACCGGTTGATATCGCCACCGAACAGGCCTATATCCTGTTCTACAGGCAACAATTCGGTTACCGGCTGGGCCAGCCGCTCCTCTCTATCAGGGGCACACTCGGTAAAAGTGTTCCTCACGAATTCTATAAAAAGGCGAATATTCTTTATATCTCAAGCCCGAATATCAGCCCGGGTACCATTGATATGTATTATCAACTGATCCGTAAGTTCAACCCGGTGGCCGTTGAGGCTTATCCCAGTTATCTCAATAAGATATGCGTGGAACTCGAAAAGAAAGGGCTGCCTTTGCATATCCCCAATGCCTTCACTTCTTCTGAAATGCTTTACCAGTTTCAAAGGGAACGATCCGAACAGTACCTGAACACCAGGGTGCACGACTGGTATGGCAATGCGGAAAGAACGATCGCACTGGTGCAGGACGCAGCCGGAAGCTATTACCCTTTACCGTTATATTCCATCAATGAATTTGAACCGGGGATGCTCATAACAACGGGACTGATCAACCATCATTTTCCGTTGATAAGGTATCATGTGACCGATACGATTGAAGTGGAAGGCGGCGATTTCCTGCAAAACATTGTTTCGCCAAAGATCAAATTCATCGATGGACGTGCCGGGGATAACATAGATATGAAAGACGGCAGCGTGGCCGGTTGCCTCGACCATGCTTTCAAAGGCGTCAACCATATTGAGATGGCGCAGATGCATCAATACAATGTAATGGATCCCATTGAGATCAAAATTGTGAAGAGAGACTCATTTGGACAGCCAGATGAAGACCAGTTAAAGGCCAATCTCATACGAATCCTGGGCACCAACATGGAATTCCGATTTATTTATTGCAGGCCGGAAGACCTTACCTATTCCGCCAGCGGTAAATTTAATCTGATCATAAAAAAGAAACCGGCCAATACCTGATCAGTAAAAACCGATCATTTACCTGAACCTGCCAGTGGACCGCCGCGGGCAGGTTAGACCATATAACAACCATGAAGAAAAAGCTGACTGTTTTGATTGCAGGCCCCCTGCCCCCACCCGCAGGCGGCATCAGCATACATATACAACGGTTGGCACATCTGATGAACCAGGATGTCCATTGCGATTTTATCGATGAAGCATCCACCGTTAAAAAAGAATATTTCCATATCAGGCAATGCAATCCTGTAACTTACTTGCGCAAGGTATCGCGCAGCGATATTTTCTTCATTCACAGCGGGAACAGGCTGCTCAAAAAAATACATATCCTCTCAGGCCGGATACTGGGCCGGAAGATCATCATTACCCTGCACGGTTATGGTAACCGGAGGCCATGGCCTTTTCGCCAGATCGACGGTTTCTTTTTCCGCATGGCCGATAAGATCATTCTGGTCAATGAAGGCATATTCGACAAGGTCGGTTTGCCTGCGGATAAGTGCATTGTCAAACACGCCTTTCTGCCACCTATCATGGAATCGGAACCAGCCTTGCCGGAACAGGTGCAGCAATACATTCAAAAAGCACGCGATAACCAGCAATGGGTCTTATGCGCCAATGCATCTCGACTGCATATCCATAACGGGCATGAACTGTACGGACTGGACATGTGCATCGAACTCATGAAGCAGCTCTTACGGAAAGGGATACCCGCCATATTCATCTTTGTACTCACCTCAAAGGGAGATGCCGGCCATTTATTTGACGAATACCAAAAGTTGCTCAGTGAAGATCCCATCAGGAACCATTTCTTCCTGGTGTATGATAACCTGTCATTTGTCAGGCTCGTGGAAGCATCGGATATGGTGATACGCCCGACCAATGCCGATGGTGATGCACTGACCGTTCGGGAAGCGATATACCTGGGCAGGCCGGTCATCGTTTCTGATATAGTAAGCCGCCCGGAAGGTAGCATCCTGTTCCGCACCAGAGACCAGGATGACCTCCTGTTGAAGGTTGAATCGGTGATCGGGCAGCTCCGCTCACCAGGCCATTTCCGGGCACAGGCCGGAAGGGAAACATCCGAATCATTTAAACAATTTTATAAAGAACTGTTCACCGGGCTGGCATCCGCTTAGTTCCGCACAGAACGATCATTATGGATAAGGAAAAACTATACAGGTCATTTGAACAGTTGAAAGACTTTTGCGAACGGAGCCATTTCAAAGGCTACGATCCTTATGATGGCCTGAACTCCACCCTGTTCCAGTCGATTCCTTTTATGGCCAAAAACCGGTTCTTCCGGCTGGCATGGATACAGGTTTTTAAACGTTCCCCCATAAATTTCCGGAAGCTGACCGGTGTGAAACCCGATTACAACCCCAAAGCCCTGGGGCTGTTTCTCTCGGCCTATTGCATCCGTTACAGGCAGAGCCGCGATGAGAGCGACCTTGCGATGATGCGTTTCTTCACGGCCAGGATCATGGAAAATATCTCACCAGGGTATTCGGGAGCCTGCTGGGGCTATAATTTCGACTGGCAGGCCAAGGCTTTCTTTCAGCCTAAATTCACCCCAACGATCGTTGCGTCTTCCTTCATTGCCAATGCACTGCTCGACGCATATGACCTGACCCGCGAGGAAGCCCTGCTTACAACAGCCAGGAGTACCTGCGATTTCATCCTGAAAGACCTCAACAGGACGGCCGGCGAAGAGGACAGTTTCGCCTTTTCCTATTCACCGCTCGACAACAGCGTGGTATATAACGCCTCACTCCTTGGCGCCAGGTTGTTATCACGCGTCTATTCGTTTACGAAAGAACCCATGCTGGCAGAAAAGGCCAGGCAAACCGTCGTTTTCTGCTGCCGCCACCAGAAACCCGACGGTTCCTGGAGTTACGGCACGCTACCCTTCCACCAGTGGATCGATAATTTCCATACCGGCTATAACCTC
>JAXLUE010000017.1:0-63714 GCA_046329695.1 Ferruginibacter sp. | reverse complement strand
GGGGGATACGACAGCACCGCCGTTACGGCCCTGCTGCAGGCCAACCAATCAGATAAGCTGAAAACATTCACCATAGGTTTTCATGAGGAAGATCACAATGAAGCCCCGTTTGCCAGGGAAGTGGCGCGGCACCTGGGTACCGACCATACCGAATACTATTGTACCACCAGGGAAGCACAGGAGATACTGCCCACAATACCCTTCTATTGCGATGAACCATTCGGCGATTCCTCTTTCATACCCACAACCCTGGTTAGCCGGCTTGCCAGGCAGGAAGTGACCGTGGCGCTTAGCGCGGATGCGGGCGACGAGATCTTTGCAGGGTATCCCAAATACCCGCTGGCACTGGATTTTCTCAAAAAAATGTCGATGGTTCCCGGCTTCATGAAAACACCGGCTGCATCCATCATGCAACAGATGCCCGACAGCTGGCTGATCAGGCTGAGCGGCAATACGGCCGCTTCCATCAAGAAGGAAAGGTTTTCCGGTTTGCTGAAAGAAAAGCGTTTAACCTCCACCGGTATAATGGACCGCCTGATGTCGCAGGTTTATTCCGATCACCAGCTATCAGGATTACTTAGACAGTCACCAGTACGTCCGTACTCCTTTTTCGACTCCGAAGAACTGCTAAGCCAATCGTTGGGCCCGCTTGATAAAATGCTGGCCGTCGATTATAAAACGTATATGGTCGATGATATCCTCGTCAAGGTCGACCGCGCCGGTATGAGTGTGTCCCTGGAAGGGCGCGAACCCCTGCTCGACCACCGCATCATTGAATGGGCCGCCCGCCTGCCGGAATCCTGTAAACTAAAGAACGGAAGCAGTAAACATATCCTTCGCCAAATCGTTCACAAATATGTACCGAAGGAAATGATGGAAAGACCCAAGATGGGCTTTGGCGTACCGGTGTTCCACTGGCTGCGGCACGACCTTCGTTATTATGCAGATGAATACATGAATGAAACCGAATTTGCCAGGCATGGGCTTTTCAGGCAGGAAGGCGTAAACCATATCATGCAGCGCTTTTTTGCAGGCGACAGAAATTACAACAGCCTGTTCTGGTACCTGCTTATGTTCCAGATGTGGTATAAGAAATGGATGGAATGATACCCGGTCGATCCTTTGAGGATCACATTATCGGGGAGTGAAACTAACACAACAGGCCATTACATGCATTAGGTCTTTCGATGCAAAATGGGTTTTTAAGTGTTTGATCTAAAAACTATGCAACACATCCTCTTCATCTCCTACGACGGAATGACAGACCCGCTGGGCCAAAGCCAGGTGATACCTTATCTCGCCGGCCTGACGAAGTATGGATACCGTTTCTCGATACTCAGTTGCGATAAACCCGACAAATACAAGGCGCATCAACAGGAAGTGCGGTCGATGTTGAACGGACTGCCCATTCAGTGGCACAGCATCCCTTATCACAAAAATCCACCTGTCCTTTCTTCGGTCTATGATTTCTGGCAGATGAAAAAGACCATCCGGCAAATGCAGAAAAACGATCCGGTGGATATGGTCCATACCAGGCCCGGCTTACCGGCCCTGCTCGGCGTATGGATGAAAAAGAAATTCGGAACAAAATTCCTGAACGATATCCGGGGATTCTGGGCCGATGAACGCGTGGATGGCGGCATGTGGAATCTCTCAAATCCATTGTATAAAGGCATATACCGTTTTTTTAAAAGAAAGGAAGATGAGGCGATTCGGCTGGCCGACTTCAATACCTGTCTGACAGAAAAAGCGAGAAGGGAGATCCTGTCATGGAAGCAGGTACCCCAACCCGTTAGACTGGAGGTGATCCCCTGCAGTGTGGATATGCGTGAGTTTGATCCTGCAGCCATCAACCTGGAAGACCAGGAAGTATTTCGTAAGGAAATGGGTATCGGTAAAACAGATCTGGTGGTGAGTTATCTAGGCTCGATCGGGGGATGGTACCTGACAAAAGAAATGATGCAATGCTGTAAGGCAATTCTTGATGCGCATACCCATGCCCGTTTCCTGTTTATTTCCAACAACAGGCACGAACTCATACGATCCATCGCTGCGGAGTATGGTATCCCGGCCGACAGGATCATAACCCGTTTTGCCAGGAGGCAAGAATTGCCCGCAATTTTATCGCTCAGCCAGTATTCCCTCTTTTTTATCAAGCCCTGTTATTCAAAAATCTCTTCCTCCCCAACCAAACAGGCAGAGATCATGGCACTCGGCATTCCCGTGATCACCAATCCCGGGGTCGGGGATGTAGATGAAATAGTCAGAACCTGCAACGCCGGATTTATTCTGCCCGATTTTTCTGCCGGTAGCATGAAAAAGCTGTCACTTCAACTCAATACATCAAGCGATTTTGACAGAACCCGGATCCGCCAGGGGGCTTTCACCTATTTCGACCTCGAAAAGGCTGTGGAGAAATATGCAGGCGTCTATCGCCTGATATTCTCTAAGTAATTGAAAATCAAATGTATATTTATTATCAACGATCATGAGGCCATCGGTATCGTTTGAGCGTTGCACACACAAAAAGCGCTGAAATACAATAACCTGCACCCGGATTACGTTTTTCAGGATAATCTAAACCCTGAAACCTCAAACGTATCCTATGGACAAGGTTATAGCCGTGGTGGTAACCCATAACCGCCGTCAGCAACTCAGCGAATGCATTGATGCCCTCCGCCGGCAAACACGAAAAGTGGATGCCATTTTTGTAGTTAATAACGGATCGACCGATGATACGGCAGATTGGTTGCGCAGGCAATCTGATCTGGATTTTGTTACCCAGGCAAATACCGGCGGCGCCGGAGGCTTTGCCCGCGCCATTCAAACAGGCTATGTTCGCGGATACCACTGGATCTGGTGCATGGACGATGACGGGCTTCCGAAGGAAGATGCACTTGAACACCTGCTGGCTTCAGAAAACCAGGAACTCAGGTTGCTGAACTGCGCCGTGATCAATAAGGAAGACAAAGAAAGCTTCGTCTGGAAAACCGGGCACCATAAGAAAATTTCCGAAGTTCAATCCGACGAAATTAAAGGTATCGGCCATCCATTCAATGGTACGCTGATCAACCACCGCATCATCGCCAGGGTGGGTGTTCCGAAACAGCACCTCTTTCTCTGGGGCGATGAAACCGAATATTATTACCGTATTACCAGGAAGAACAACATCCCCGTGGCCACGGTCACCAAAAGCATACACTATCATCCCGCAACGGCCTTTTCACTGACAAAAAACTGGGATTTTGAAAATGGCTGGAAACTATATTACTATATTCGTAACCGTTATCACATTCATAAAGCGAAATTCAACAACCGATTCGTGGCAATGGTACATTACGCATGCTTCATCATGGCATTTGCCTGCATGGTGGTATTGTTTCAGAAAAAAGACAGGCTTAGAAAACTTAATTTCATCTTCTGGCCTGTGGCCGATGCATTCCGGAATGACTTTTCTGCCAGGCCGGCGTATATACTTCAACAGTTGAACGTACAAAACGAGCGGTCATACGGACAGGTCATACTCACACCGATCCGTAATTTTTTCTTAAGCATTTTTACCCCGGTGGCACGACCACAAGGTTCGCCATCCGTTTAGTAAGTCATCAATAAACTTGGTTTTTGATACATCACGCCCCGCTTGGGGCGTTTTATTTTTTCTGAACGAAGCTGTGCGTCTGTGCGGCAGAACGCCTGCTGTCGTCAGGCCTGTTGTTCCGGTTTTACTTTCAATTTATTATTGAAATACAACAGGAAGAACATGCTCACAACATAAAAGGGGAGCCCGGGTATCTTATATCTCACCAGGGTTCCGAAGTTCAGCGTGGTAGCGCCTACAAAGAGTGAAAACATCACGGAATATAGCAGGCAGTACATCACAATGGGGCGCTTGACTATGGTAACGAAGGTCTTTCTTAATCCTACTTTGATCAGCGTATAGATACTCAGTAACATGATTGCCAGGCTTTCAAGAGATGACAAAAAGGTGGAAGCCTTTTTCGATTCCCATAAGTATGGTCGGAACAACGTGGCGACTACGGCGGCAGGGGCTATTTTTACGAGGCTGTACGCGGTTCCATCGAATTCCACACCGAGTGAAAAGTTTGATGTGGCGAAATCAGCCTGCGCCTCAAAATTATTCTGATATGTTTTGATGGTTTTGATCATGCCCTCCGATGCAAAATTACCAAGGGCTTTCTGCATGGTTTGGGCCACCGTCAGGAAGCTGAACAGGGATCCAACAATGAACCCCAACACGATGACCACTTTCAGGGCTTTGTTTTTGATCAGTGTAACATGCTGCAACAACAGGAACATGATCAGGAAAGGCAGGTATGAAACGATGATATAGACCTTCAGTAATACGAGCAGGTAGGCGAATAAAAGAAAGATCATCACATTCACCAGCACGTTTTTTCTTTTAATGAAAATGGCGTACAGCGAATAGGTAACCCATCCCATGGCGCCGATGCATAGGGGGTCTTTCAGTATCCCCGAACTCCAGAAAACAAAGGTGGGAAGATAAATGATGGCGATGGCCAGCTGTTTGTGCATCCTGGGGTACTGTTCGTAAAAAAAACGAAACAGCCGCCACACACCCGTAAACGACATCATCGAAAAAATCAGGTTGATGGCAAGGAACTTTCCAAAAGTGATGAAAGAAAGGGCGGCTACGATTTTTGCGATGAGGTAATTGCTCTCCTCCCGGAAATAGCCGAGGTTATTGATATTGGCCAATAATGCCTGGTCGAATTCTTTGCCGGGAATGAACAACAGGTATAGGTTGGAAGGATCTTTAAGGATCAGCTTGTAAATATTGTATCCTTCGGGATGAAACAAGCCGGTGGTATCGCCCGGCGAAAAATACAAAACGAACATGCTGTATGCCAGTGAACTGAAAACCTTGATCCAAAACCCTTGTTTCTGATACCTGCGGAGCAATGGATCTTTGTACCTCCTCCTGCGCCAATAGAAAATCAGGTAAAATATAAAGATGTAAATGATGAACAGTATGAAGTCGAAAAAATTCATGGATCATGGATGCACGGCTGTTCAAAGGTTTCCGTGAACGGCGCATGGCAACAAATTTATCCTAAATAATCATACGCCATTCAACAATATCAACTTATTTTGCTCAACTAAACTGCTCTGGATACATGTGCGGAATCGCCGGTTCGGTCAATCACAAACTCGCTTATAATAGCCTGCGTGCAGCCATGCTGCATAGAGGTCCTGATGGACAAAACGGATATTCAACGGGCCCTGTTGACTTTTACCACCTGCGCCTGTCGATCCAGGATATTGCGGGCGGCGCACAACCCATGCACCTCGGTGACCTTTACTCGATCATCTTTAACGGAGAGATATACAATCATACGGAGCTCAGAAAAAAGTACGACATAAACGGGCAGACACATTCCGACACAGAAACCATCCTGCACCTGTACGCTAAACTTGGCCCGGATTTCCTGCATCAACTCGATGGGATGTTTGCCATGGCCATCTATGATCAAAAACAGAACAAACTATTCCTGGCGCGCGACCGTGCAGGTAAGAAACCTTTATATTATTATACTAAAGGTAAACAGTTTGTTTTCGCCAGCGAGTTGAATGCATTGAAGAGCCAGTTGCCTCTCGAAATTGAAACGGCGCATATCGATCATTATTTTCGCCTGGGTGTTTTTTACCGCAGCATGACTCCTTATAAATATGTTGCCGAAATGCCCGCCGGTACATGGATGGAGATCGACTGTGATTCACTTGCCATCCGGGAAGAACGCTGGTGGGATATTCACCAGTATTACCGGCAATCATCCTCCGACGGTTTGGAAGAAGCCCTCAGGCAAACAGAAGACCGCCTGCAACGCAGCATTCGGCGAAGGCTCGAATCGAGCGACCTGGAAGTGGGTTGCTTCCTTAGTGGTGGTATCGACAGCGGGCTCATCACGGCGATGGCCAGTAAGATGACCTCTAAACTGAAAACCTTTACCGTTTCCTTTGCTGGAGAATACAACGAAGCGCCGCTGGCCAAATTGGTGGCCGATCAATACAATACCGATCATACCGAAATAAAAATATCATTCAACAACCTGGTGAATGATATCGAAAAGATTTTGTGCAACTACGGGGAACCCTTCTTCGACAGTTCTGCCATCCCTTCCTACTACGTCAGCCAGGCGGCCAGAAAACACCTGACCGTCATTCTTAATGGCGACGGCGCAGATGAACTCTTTGCAGGTTATCGCCGGTATGTGCCCTTTGCACGATACGATTTTTTCAACGCCCATTCTTTTGTACGGGCTTCCGCACTGGCCATCAAAAAAATACTGCCGCCATCGGCCGAAAAAAAATCGACATATAATTTTTTATACCGGCTCGCTTCTTTCGCCTCCAAATCGAACCTGGAAACATATCTCTCAGCCGGACTGGACATCATTGAAGATTATGAGTCGAATATCATCAACACATCAGATTACCTGCAACCCCTGCGGACAGATTTCAGCCGGATCGCTTCTTCGCCTTTATCCGGATTGAAGAAGATCATGAATATGGATTTTGATACCAATCTTTTCAGCGATCTCCTGGTGAAGATGGATATTGCCACCATGGCCCATTCCCTCGAAGGCAGGAGCCCGTTCCTGGGAAAAGAACTATTGGAATACGCACCTACGCTGAACGATTCATTAAAGATCAGGGGTGGCACCACCAAGTTCCTGCTCCGCACACTGGCCAAAGAATATCTCCCCGCCGATTTGATCAACCAGCCCAAACGGGGCTTTGAGATCCCTTTGAAAAAATGGATCGACCATGAACTCCGCGATATGATTCAGGATTATGTTGGATCGCCTTCGGCTTATCACCGTTCTTTCATCAAGCCGGCTTTCACCGAACAATTACTGGCCAACACAGCACCTGTTCCCGCTGAAAAAAGGGCCAAGATACTTTGGACCATATTCTGCCTGGAAGTGTGGTACAAAAAGGTCTATCTCGCTTGATACAATGGCCCGATCATTTCATGCAGGCCTCCGCCTTCCCCAAATGCAGCAGGCGGAATATCAACCCATTCCATTACTTTTGTGCCTTGTCTGACCCGGCAACAAAAACAGCATGATACTGATCGGTTATTCAGGGCACGCATATGTGGTTTACGGCATTCTCCGCCAGGCGGGCAGGGTCGTTACGGGTTATTGCGATATTGCACCCCGGGAAACGAATCCATTCGAACTGGCATACATGGGGCATGAAGCAACCGATGCGGGAACGGAACAGATCAGGCGCCATGATTTCTTTATTGCCATCGGGGATAACCGGATCAGGAAAAAGATCTATGAGCAGTTTGCGGCAATACAACGGTATCCGGTAAACGCAGTACACCCTTCGGCGCTGATCGATGCCAGCGTGGTCCTGTCAGAACATGGGGTCATGATCGCGGCCGGGGTCTGCATCAACCCGTTGGCGAAGATCGGCAACGGCGCGATCTGCAATACCGGTTGCATCATTGAACATGAATGCATCGTGGGGGATTTTGCACATATTGGTCCGGGTGCGGTATTGTGCGGGCACGTTACCGTGGGAGAGGGGAGTTTCATCGGGGCAGGCGCTGTGGTCAGGCAAAACATCCATATAGGAAAGAATGCCATGATCGGCATGGGGGCCGTGGTACTGAAAGATGTGGCTGACGGGGAAACCGTTGTAGGGAACCCTTCCAGGATGTTGAATAAATAAGAATTCTTAACCTATCTAATAAACAACCAGCATTATGAAGGTATTGGTTACCGGGGGAGCGGGGTATATCGGATCCGTATTGGTCAGGCAACTCTTGGGTAAAGGCCACGACGTAAGGGTCATAGACAGCCTGAAATTTGGCGGTGAAGCTTTGTATGACGTCATGCTGAATCCCCACTTCGAATTTATGAAAGGAGATGTTCGCAACGCTGATGATGTGGCAAAAGCCATCCAGGGAATGGATGCCGTAGCCCACCTGGCGGCCATCGTGGGAGACCCGGCCTGCAAAAAATTCAGTGACGAAGCCAATGAAACCAACTGGAACGGAAGTGTGGCACTATTTGAAGCCGCCGAAAAAGCAGGCGTCAAAAGGTTTGTTTTTGCCAGTACCTGCAGCAATTACGGCAAAATGCCCGACCCGGAATCCTTTGTAACGGAAACATCCGCGTTAAACCCGGTCTCCCTGTATGCAGAGTTGAAAGTGAAATTTGAAAAATACCTGCTGGAGGAAAGAAAGGACAGCCGCATGTGCAGCACCTCGCTCCGTTTCAGTACGGTGTATGGTTTTTCTCCCAGGATCCGCTTCGACCTGACCGTGAATGAATTCACCCGTAACGCCTGTATCCATGGCGAACAGGAGATCTGGGGCGCACAATTCTGGAGGCCTTACTGCCATGTGGATGACCTGGCACGTTCTGTGGTGTTGGTACTGGAAAGCCCGGAAGAAAAGGTCAGGGCCAATGTATTCAACGTAGGCAGCACGGAAGAGAATTACCGTAAAGGAATGATCATGGATGAAGTTTGCCGCGTCGTTCCCAACGTTAATGTGATCTATGTCGACAGTTCCGAAGATCCCCGTGATTACCGCGTCAACTTCGACAAGATCAAAGGTGAACTCGGATATACCATCACCAAAACCGTTCCCGACGGGGTTAAAGAAATATATAAACTGCTGAAGACTGGTATTGTCACCGATTCTTTTGCACAGAAGTTCCGCAATATCTGATTCGTTACAGCAAAGATCTTCCCGGCTCCGGCTTTTAGGCTGGAGCCTTTTTTTTTAATAGGTTTGCAGCACTGTCTGCCCGACGGACAGTTTCAAATCGCCTGCTTATGCTACTTCTTTCCGGCCCCAATATGTGCGGCAATGAATGGACCTATGTTAAAGAATGCCTCGATACTGGCTGGGTCAGCAGTGTCGGCTCTTATGTCGACCGCTTTGAAAAAATGAGCGCTGAATTTGCGGGAACAAAATATGCCGTTGCCACAAGCAGCGGAACCACTGCACTGCACATCTGCCTGATCATGTTGGGGGTAAAACAGGATGACTACGTCATTGCCCCGAACATCACATTTGTAGCCACCTGTAATTCCATCTGCTACACCGGTGCCAGGCCAATACTGATCGATACCGATGAGAACAGCTGGCAAATGGACCTCGACCTGTTGCAGGAATTCCTTGAAAAGGAAACCATCCAGATCAATGGCGCCTGCCATTATAAAAAGGACGGTAAAAGGATACCCGTACTGATGCCCGTGCATGTGCTCGGTAACATGTGCGATATGGACCGCCTGATATTACTGGCAAAACAGCATAACCTGGTGGTGGTGGAAGACAGTACCGAAGCGCTGGGGAGCTATTATAAAGGAAAGCACGCAGGAAGTTTCGGGCTGATGGGCACGTTCAGTTATAACGGAAATAAGATCATCACCACCGGTGGTGGGGGAATGATCGTGACCAATGATGAAACCCTGGCCAGGAAAGCCAAACACCTCACAACCCAGGCCAAGTGCGACCCCTTTGAATATAAGCACGATGAGATCGGGTATAATTACAGGCTCGTAAACGTTGCTGCCGCCATGGGAGTGGCCCAGATGGAATTGCTGCCATCCTTCATTCAGCGCAAAAAGGAGATCATCGCATATTATAAAGAACAGCTGGAAGGAGTGGGCGATATCAGCTTTCAGCAGGTGGATGAAACGGTAAACCCCAACTGGTGGATGCCAACGATCAAAACGGCCAGGCAACGGGAAGTACTAAAAATACTGAACGACCATCAGATGCAGAGCAGGCCTTTCTGGGTGCCGATGAACCAGTTGCCGATGTTTGTAAACGATGTATATTACCATCATAACGATCGCTCAGATTTTGTCTACCGGCATTGCCTGAGCATACCCTGTTCAACTTACATCACGGATGAACAACTGTTATCCGTATGCGAAAAGATCAAAGAGGTTTTTGCGTTATCATGATGCCCGATCCGCTGCCCTGATCCAAACAACCTTATGTACGCTATACTGAAACGCTTGACGGATTTTCTTATCGCCCTCCTGGCGCTTATCCTGCTGTTGCCCATCCTGGTACCAGTGGTCATCCTGTTGCTGCTGACCGGCGAACATGAGGTGTTTTACTTTCAAAAGCGCATTGGATACAGGAACCGGCCATTTTATATATGGAAATTCGCCACCATGGTGAAGAACAGTCCGAATATCGGTACCGGTGAAATCACCCTGAGGAACGACCCGCGGGTAACATCATTCGGACGATTCCTGCGTAAAACCAAGATCAACGAATTGCCCCAGATCATCAATGTACTTAAAGGGGATATGAGTATCGTGGGCCCCCGGCCGCTGATGGAAGTCAGTTTCAACCTCTACTCCCCCGAAGTGCGGGAGAAGATCTACCTCACCAAACCAGGCATCACGGGTATCGGATCACTCATTTTCCGGGATGAGGAAAAAATACTTTCCGAAGCCAGCGACCCCCGTGAAATGTATGCGGCCATATATCCGTATAAAGCCGAACTCGAAATGTGGTACCTGCAGAACAGGTCCATTAAAACCGATTACAGCATCATCTTCCTGACCGCATGGTCGATCGTTTTCCCCAACCATACCCTGACACAAAAGGTTTTTGGCAGCCTGCCACCCCGACCCGCCTATTTCTGATAATTTGTTTTATTTTTATATACCTGAGATTAAACATTTTCAGGCACTTGTTGTAATACAATAAAACGGACCAAGATGGATTCATTTACGATCAAGGACCTCGAAAACCTCTCCGGCATTAAAGCCCATACACTCAGGATTTGGGAACAACGTTACCATTTTCTCAAACCCAGCCGAACGTTCACGAATATCCGGTATTACAGCAGTGAAGACCTGAAGTGCATCCTGAACATTGCCCTGCTTAACAAGTACGGGTTCAAGATCTCGCATATCGACAGGATGAATCAGGCTGAGATCAAGGAGAAGATCCTTTCGCTGAACCAGACGCAGGCGCAGCAGGACAGGATCGTCAATGAGCTGATCCAGCATATGATCGACCTGGACATGGAGTCTTTTGAAAAGACCCTCGATAATTTTATACTGGCCAGGGGAATCGAAAAAGCCATCGTTCAGATCATTTTCCCCTATATGGAAAGGATCGGGATACTCTGGCTGACAAACCATATCAACCCGGCCCAGGAGCACCTGGTAACCAATATAATACGTCAAAAGCTGATCGTAGGAATAGAGGGTATTTCCACCCCACTGAAGATCGATAAATCCATCCTCATGTTCCTGCCTGAAGCGGAATACCACGAGATCGGCCTGCTATTCATGTACTATATCCTGAAAAGCCGTGGCGCCAATGTCATTTACCTGGGCGCCAATGTGCCGCTCAATGACGTTGCCTATGTGGCCAAACTGAAACGCCCCGACTACCTGTACACCCATCTCACAACGGTTGGGCAAAATTTCAATTTCGACCGATTCATCCAGCAGGTAAGCAAAATATTTCCGCAAACTCCCACCATCATATCCGGTCAGCTGACCACCTCTTATGAAAAAAAGATCCACCCGCCGGTCCTGTTTAAACGGACATTTACCGAGGCGATGGACTTTGTTGCTACATTACAGAAATAATTAATTTGTTAAAGTTTTCAAATGGAAACTTTAAACAAATATTTTGTTTAATTTTACACCATCAACCTTTAAACAAAATGATATGGCAAGCCTTGATTTCGATCAACAACTGATCAACAACGCGGATTTCCTGAAACCATTTGCGTTCACCCTGACACGTGACAATGAAACAGCCAAGGATCTTTTGCAGGAGACGCTCTACCGGGCGCTTGCCAATAAGGAGAAGTACCATGTAGGTACTAACGTTAAAGCATGGTTGTACACGATCATGCGTAACATCTTCATCAATAATTACCGCAGGAAAGCGCGCCAGAATACGATATTCGACAACACGCCGAATGAATTCCTGCTTAACCATAACCAGGCTACGGTTACCAACACAGCGGAAGTGAACCTCAAACTGAAGGATATCCAGGCGGCTATTCACAATCTCCCGGATATTTTTAAAAACCCCTTCCTGATGTATTACGACGGGTATAAGTACAATGAGATCGCCGAAGCGCTGCAGGAGCCCCTGGGTACCATCAAAAGCCGCATTCACTTCGCCCGCAAGCTGCTGAAGGAAGAGATTGCACGTTATTAATTGCCGGCAGCCGGCATCGTCATCATTAATATGTAACTTAGAAAGGTGAAACATGTTGTTGTCATAGGAAGCGGTTTTGCCGGACTGTCTGCAGCCTCATTCATGGCCAAAGCCGGCTGGAAGGTGACCGTATTGGAAAAGCACGATATGCCGGGAGGCAGGGCCCGCCAGTTCAGCGCAGACGGATTTGTATTCGACATGGGCCCCAGTTGGTACTGGATGCCCGATGTGTTTGAACGCTATTTCTCCTGTTTGGGCAAATCACTCTCTTCTTACTATACCCTGAAACGCCTCGATCCTTCCTACCGTGTGTATTTTTCCGACGGTCCGATGGACGTTCCGGCGAATTACGAAGAACTGCGGCGCCTGTTTGAACAGATCGAAAAAGGCAGTGCAGACAAACTCGACGAATTTATCCGGGAAGCGGCGTATAAGTACGATGTCGGTATCAATAAACTGGTTCATAAACCCGGGCGCTCGGTAACGGAATTCCTCGATATGGAACTGGCAAAAGGGGTTTTCCGGCTGGATGTTTTCACCTCCATGAAAAAGCATATCCGCAAATACGTGAATGACCCGCGGCTTATTCAACTGCTTGAATTTCCCGTACTGTTCCTGGGTGCATTACCGGGCAATATTCCGGCTTTATACAGCCTGATGAATTATGCCGATATCAAACTGGGCACCTGGTATCCGATGGGTGGTATGTATAAAATCGTGGAAGGCATGTACCAGGTGGCGCTTGAACTGGGCGTGGAATTCCGGTTTAATCATGAAGTGACCCGCATCGTGCTGGAAAACGGCACTGCCAAAAGGGTGGAAGCGGTCCATACCGGAAACGGACAAACGCAGTTTGAAGCGGATGTGGTTATCGGCGGCGCCGATTATCATTTCATTGAAGAAAAACTGCTCGCCCCCGAATCGAGGAGTTACACGGAGGCATACTGGGATAAACGGGTCATGGCGCCATCCTGCCTGCTCTACTATGTTGGCCTGAACAAAAAACTGCCCGGCATCACGCACCATTCCCTGTTCTTTGATGTGGATTTCGACAGGCACGGGCAGGAGATATACGACAACCCCCAATGGCCTGCAGAACCCCTGTTTTATGTTGGGGCCCCTTCGGTTACGGATCCCTCCGTGGCGCCCGCCGGTTGCGAAAACCTCTTCTTCCTGATCCCCATTGCCGCCGGCCTGAAAGGAGATTCCGAAGAGGTCAGGGAACAATATTTCCAAAAGATTGTTAGGAGATTCGAGCAACAGACCGGTCATTCCGTCCGTGATGCCATCGTGTATAAAAGGTCTTATTCCGTTTCAGATTTCATGACCGACTACCACGCTTTCAAGGGAAATGCTTACGGCCTGGCCAACACACTGATGCAGACGGCCATCCTGAAGCCATCCATGAAAAGCAAAAAAGTGGATAACCTTTACTATACCGGGCAACTGACGGTTCCGGGGCCGGGAGTGCCGCCTTCA
This sequence comes from Ferruginibacter sp., assembly GCA_046329695.1. Lineage (GTDB taxonomy): Bacteria > Bacteroidota > Bacteroidia > Chitinophagales > Chitinophagaceae > Ferruginibacter. The sequence continues at coordinate 50,018 of JAXLUE010000017.1, read as the reverse complement.
CTGATCAGCGGGGAAGTTGTTTCAAAAGAAATTGTCAAAGCGTTTAAATGAATACCGTATGATGGACCTTTATTATGACGTCTGCCGGGAATGCAGCCAGCGAACGACAGAGCGATACAGCACTTCGTTCAGCAGCGCCATTCGCCTCCTGCATAAGGACCTGCGAACGCCGATCTACAATATTTACGGTTTTGTTCGCTTCGCAGATGAGATCGTGGATACATTTCACGAACACGACAAGGGCACGCTGCTGAATGAATTCACGGAGGAAACCTGGAAGGCCATCAACAGGGGCGTCAGCACTAACCCGATCCTGCAGAGTTTCCAGGAAACCGTCAACCAATACCATATCGACCATGCATTGATCAGCGCTTTTTTCCGCAGCATGTCTTTCGACCTCGATAAAAAACAATACGATCAGCAGGGATACCAGGAATATATTTATGGCAGTGCCGAAGTGGTGGGGCTGATGTGTCTCTATGTTTTCTGTGATGGTAACACCGACCTGTACACGAAATTAAAACCCTATGCCCAGGCCCTCGGATCCGCATTTCAAAAAGTGAATTTTCTGCGCGATATGAAAGCGGATTACCAGGTTTTAAGCCGGACCTATTTTCCCGGTGTTGACTTCAGCAACTTTACCCTGCATAAAAAGAAACAGGTGGAGGAAGATATAGCCGCCGATTTCAGTAAAGCTTATGAAGGCATCAGGAAATTGCCGATGAAAGCCAGGTTTGGCGTGTATGTGGCCTATAAATACTACCTGTCTCTATTTGATAAGATCAAAAAATCACAACCACAGGTATTGCTGGAAGACCGCATCCGCATTCCCAATTATTCCAAAGCCTTCATTCTGGTGAGGGCGGGTCTGCGCAGCCAGCTGAACATTCTTTAACCACTAACGAATAACCTTGTTACAAGTCATACTGGTCAACGAACGGGACGAACCGACGGGCGCCATGGAGAAGATCGAAGCCCATGAAAAAGGACTGCTCCACCGGGCTTTCAGTGTTTTCATTTTCAATGAACAGGGCGAAATGCTCCTGCAACAACGCGCACCGGGCAAGTACCATAGTCCAAATCTGTGGACCAACGCCTGTTGCAGCCACCCTGCCCCGGGAGAGGAGGTTTCCGCAGCCGCCCACCGCAGGCTGAAGGAAGAAATGGGTTTTGATACGGAATTGGAAAAGGCCTTTGCTTTCACCTACCGGGCCGAATTCGAGAACGGCCTGACGGAGCATGAGTTCGATCACGTTTTTGTCGGCAGGTATAACGGACCCGTTAACCCCGATCCGCTCGAGGTCAGCCGGTACCGCTACTTAAACCTCCGGGAATTACGGAAGGAATTGCAGGAACAACCCGGGCTGTTCACCGAATGGTTTAAAATTGCTGATCCCCGCCTGGAAGAGTATCTTGCAAACCGGGAGCCGGAAGTTCTTTCCCCATCATGAATAATCCAACAGCCATCATTATCGGCAGTGGCGTGGCAGGAATGGCCACGGCAGCCAGGCTGGCCTCGCAGGGCTACCGGGTAAGCGTGTACGAAAAAAACAGCTACCCCGGCGGTAAGCTATCCGTTTTTGAACAGGACGGTTACCGCTTTGATGCAGGCCCATCGCTTTTCACCCAACCCCAGAACCTGGAAGAGCTTTTTTCCGAAACAGGCGAAGACCTGAAGGAATTCATGCAATACAAGCCGGTGGAGATAGCCTGTCAGTATTTTTATGAGAATGGCAAGGTTTTACGCGCCTTTACCAACCGGGAAGAATTTGCCCGTGAGCTGCATGAAGTAACAGGCGAAGAGCCCGGCGCGTTGCAACGCTATCTTGATGATTCGGGCAGGCTTTATGAAGATGTCGGGCAGATTTTCGTCAATCACTCACTCCACAAGAGGGCAACCTGGTTCAATAAAAGGGTCATCAGGGCGCTAAAGACCGTACAATCGGGGCACCTGTTCAGCAGCCTGAATCAGTTGAATGAGCGCTATTTCAGCACGCCGGAAGCAAGGCAGCTTTTCAACCGGTATGCCACATACAACGGAAGCAACCCTTACAAAGCGCCGGGTATGCTGAGCCTGATCCCGCACCTCGAACAAAACCTGGGTACATTTTATCCGATCGGCGGCATGATCAGTATTACCAATGCGCTGCACAAACTCGCGGAAAAGAAAGGGGCCCGTTTTTATTTCAACAGCCCGGTGGAAAGGATCATTCATCATGAGGGTAAGATAAGGGGCGTGGTCGTCAACGGGGAGAATGTAACAGCCGACCTCGTGGTGAGCAATAATGATGTTTATTTTACCTACAAACACCTGCTGAACCATTCATTGAAAGCGGGCAAAGTACTCAAACACGAACGGAGCAGCAGCGCATTGATCTTTTATTGGGGCATCAAACAATCACTACCCAGGTTACACCTGCACAATATCTTTTTCAGCAACAATTACCCGCAGGAATTCGATCATATTTTTAATAAAGGGGAACTTTATACTGACCCGACCGTCTATATCAATATCACATCAAAAATGGAAAAAGGCCATGCGCCGGAAGGTTGCGAAAACTGGTTTGTGATGGTGAATGCGCCCGCCAATACCGGTCAGAACTGGGAAGAACTGCGCAACCGGGCACGCAGCCAGGTAATCGATAAGATCAACCGGATGCTGGGTATTGATATCGAATCTCTTATTGAAACAGAGCAATGGCTGGACCCTGTGCTGATCGAAGAACGTACTTCCAGTTTCCGAGGCTCTCTCTATGGTACCAGTTCGAACGACCGCATGGCAGCTTTTGCCCGGCACGCTAATTTTACTTCTTATATCAAAGGCCTTTATTTCTGCGGGGGCAGCGTACACCCGGGAGGGGGCATTCCCCTTTGCCTGAAAAGCGCCCGCATTGTTGGCAACCTCATCAAAAACCAATCACACGGTCATACACATTGATGAAACCTATCGGTACTATACCGCGCCAGCATATCGCCACGGGCATCGCCATCCTTTTCCACCTGATCGGTGTCGTGGGTATTTTATTCCTGAACCGCAACTTTTTCATCGGCACCAGTTTCATCAACCTGCTGTTGATGTTTTTCCTGATCATCTTTACAGCAGAGCACCGCGGTAAGGCATTGTATATTTTTTTCATCATTTGTTTCATCACCGGCATGACGGTGGAACTGGTAGGTACCAAAACGGGAATGTTATTTGGTGATTACAGCTATGGCAAAGTGCTGGGCCCTGCCCTGCAAGGCGTTCCCCTGATCATTGGCATCAACTGGTTCATTATGATGTATTGTTGCGGAACCACGATACATGCACTGCTGCAAAAGATCATTAACAGCATGCCCGGTTCCGGAACCCAACCCAAACCCGTTCTGAAAGTACTGTCTGTAGTGGTGGATGGCGCCACGCTGGCCGTTGCATTCGACTGGCTCATGGAACCCGTAGCGGTTAACCTGGGTTACTGGTCATGGCACGAAAACGGAGAAATACCTTTTTTCAACTATGCCTGCTGGTTTGCAGTCAGCGTCCCGCTCTTATACCTCTTTCACCGCATGCCCATCGGCAAAACCAACAAATTCGCCATACATTTGTTATTGATCCAAACCATGTTTTTCTTACTGTTAAGGACCTTTCTATGAATTGGCTCGTTTTCATACCCGTTATGCTCGGCACTTTTGCAGCGATGGAAGGCATTACCTGGCTTACACACCGGTATGTGATGCATGGTTTTCTTTGGTACCTTCATGAAGACCATCACCAACCCCGGCCCGGTTTGTTTGAAAAAAACGACGCATTCTTCCTCATATTTGCCATACCCAGCTGGCTGCTGATCATGTTTGGGCTGCAAAAAGGCACTGACTGGATGGCTGCCATCGGATTTGGGATCGCCCTCTATGGTTTTGCTTATTTCCTGGTGCACGACGTGATCATACACCAGCGTTTCAAATGGTTTACGAGGAGCAATAATACCTATGTTCGCACCATACGCTGGGCGCACAAGATGCATCATAAACATTTGAATAAGGAAGACGGCGAGAGTTTCGGCATGCTCTATGTAGCCAGGAAATACTGGCAAAAGGTGCAGGACGACAAAAAGCGCCAGTCCGGAGCATGATATTGTGCAAACCTGGGTGCATAAACCGGCATCGTTGTGTCACTCACTTGTGCGGCAAATCACTATTCACCGAATTTGAACAACCACTATACATACTTCCTGATTCTCGGCCTATCCCTGGCAGGCCCGCTGGCATTGAGTTTTGATAAGAAAGTCGCTTTTTATAAGAAATGGAAATACCTCTTTCCTTCCATGATCCTGCCAGCCGCTTTTTATATTGTGTGGGATATGTGGTTCACCCATCGGTCCGTATGGAGTTTTAACCCCGACCATATAACGGGTATGCATGTAGGCAATTTGCCCCTGGAAGAAGTGCTGTTCTTTTTTGTTGTGCCTTATTGCTGCGTATTCATATATGAATGCATACGTTGTTATTTTCCTCAGGTCAACGACCGACTGATGCCTTCCGGCCGAAAGGTTTTTATCATACTGGCTTTTATCTGTTTCCTGGCAGGCATGCTGCAGATTGACAAATACTACACAGGGTATACTTTCCTGTTATTAAGCCTGTTCATGGCCCTGGTCTATTTACTTCCCCGTTTTTTCAGGGGGTTCGACATGGTGTCCTTTCTCGTTTCCTACCTTATAGTGCTCATTCCTTTTTTAATTGTCAACGGCTTCCTCACGGCCATTCCCGTGGTTTTGTATGATGATATGGAGAACCTGGGCATCCGGATCTATACCATCCCATTCGAAGATATGTTCTATGGCATGCTGCTGGTTATGATGAATGTGGCGGGTTTTGAAAGAATGAGGAATAAGAAATAGAGAATATGGAATTAGGAATAATAAATGGGGAATGTTGATGGGTGAGAAGCTAATGTTTAATATTCAATATTCAATTCTCAATTCCGAAATCAACCCCCAACCCCCATTTCTTCCAACATATTTTAGGAAACTAAACCGAAGTCGACCTGGTAAATCCCTTTCTTATTTCCCGCTTTTTATTTGACCTCAAACAATTCCTCCCACCTGGTGGTAAACCTTTTGCTGCGCAGTTCCTGGCGCATCTTCCAATCTCTTTTGGTCCCGGAGGCGGCGAATTTGATGATGTCGTTCCGCATGCTGAAGTTTACATTGTCGATAAGCAGCATGAGTTGTTGCAGCTCCTGTTTTTCCGGGGGATCGAAGAGGTTGATCTGCACCGACTCTTCCGGTACGATACCGCTGAAGGTTACGCCGGCCTTGAGGTATTTGCTTCCTTTCCGGTATAATTGTTCTACCAGGGGCATGGCATGTTCAATGAGCACCTGGGTGAGAGAGGTGGCTACCGGGAGGATGGTATAGGCAGACCGTGAAGAGGGCTTGTATTCGTACGTTAGTGCCTCATCGTTAGTAACGAGGAACACACTCATTACCCGGGCGGCCCCATGCTGCCGGCGCAATTTTTCGGCGGCACGGGTGATATAGGTGGCCACGGCTTCCTTCAGTTCGCGCAATTCAAAAACGGGCTTGCCGAACATTCGTGTGGTAGCGATCATTTTCTTGGTTTCGAGGGGGCCTTTCATTTCGATGCAGGGTTCGCCGCGGAGTTCCCTGATGAGCCGTACGCCCACCACGCCACCGAGGTTTTTGCGGGCCCAGTCTTCACTCATGTTGCGCAGGTCCCAGCCATTATTGATATTGAACAGCCTGAGTTTTCTGGCATAGGCTCCACCGATACCCCAGAGATCTTCCACGGATGTTTTCAGCAGGGCCTCCCGTTGCTGCTCCGCATCCTCCAATACCATTACACCGCGGGTTCCTTGCTTATCCTTTTTGGCCAGCCTGTTGGCTACTTTCGATAAAACCTTGGTGGGCGCCACGCCGATGGAAACGGGGATGCCGGTCCATTCCTCCGTCGTATGCTTCAGAAAAAGCGCATAGTCGTTAAGTTTAGTTGGATCGATCCCGGATAGGTCGAGAAAACTTTCATCAACGGAATAAACCTCCACCGAAGGACTGAGCATGCGCAGGGTTTCCATGACGCGCCAGCTCATGTCGCCATACAGGTGGTAGTTACTGGAGAATACAGCCACGCCGTTTTCTTCGATCTGTTTCTTATGTTGATAGTAGGGGCCGGCCATTTGTATCCCGAGCGCTTTGGCCTCATCGGTCCGGGAAACGATGCAGCCATCGTTATTGCTGAGCACCACTACGGGCTTTCCGTGCAGGGAAGGCTTGAAGAGGCGCTCGCAGGCGGCATAGAAACTGTTACAGTCAACGATGGCTTTCATGATGTATTCGTTTGCCAGACCCTGTCAGGGTTTAAACCCTGACAGGGTCCCCCCTTATTAAACAGACTTGATCACATACGTCACCACTCCCCAGATACTCACATCGCTGTATTCACTCACTTCCATCGGTGAAAGCCTGGGCGTTTCCGGTACCAGCCGCAGCTTGTTCATGGTTTTTTCATAACGTCGGATGATCATCTCCCCATCCACCACGGCAATGACGATCTTCCCCGTGACGGGCTTTACCGACCGGTCTACAATCACCACATCCCCATCATGGATGCAGGCGTTGATCATGCTGTTGCCGCTCACCCGCATGAAAAAGGTGGCTGGTTTGTTCCGGATCAGCTGCTCGTTCAGGTCGATGCCCCGCTCCATGTAATCGTCGGCCGCAGCCCCAAAGCCCGTGGCATTGGCCGTGGCCACGTCGTGTTGCGTATAACCCTTGCTGCCCCGGTATCCGGCGGCGAAAAATTTTTCTACTTCCATATAAAAAAGATTTGGATTGACTAAATTATTTAGTAAATTTATGCTAAAATAATTGGCAAATTACTTTTGTTCAACTCTTTTTTATGGAAACGAATATGCCACACCGGTTGCGGACATTCGAATACCTCCTGGTACTCAATCCGCACGAAGCGCTACGGCACAAGATCGAAAAATGCCGGCAGGCCCTCGTGGACAAATACCAGATACAGCAACCACCCGTTGGTCGCCCTCACGTATCATTGGTGAGGTTTGTTGCACGGGAAGAAATGGAGGAAAAGATCGTCCACCGTCTGCAACTGATCGCTATGGAGGAAAAACCCTTTGTGGTGGAACTGCATGATTATGGCAGCTACCCGATGCATGCCATCTTTATCCGGATCGCCAACCAGCCGAAGGTATTGCAACTGATCAAACACCTCAAGGAAGCGCGTCGGCTGATGAAGCTGTCAGGGGAAGACCCTTTTTTTATCCAGGATCCCAACATCGCCCTGGCGGGCCGGCTGCCCAGGGACAAATACCTGGAAGCAATGAAAGAATACCTGCATAAATCCTTCACCGGACGGTTTGTCGCCGACTCCTTCCTGCTGCTCAAAAGAGCGTTGCACGAAAAGCGGTACCAGGTAGCAGGTTGTTTTCATTTTGAATGCCTGCCTGTTACGGCACAGGGAGATCTGTTTGCGGGGATGAAATAGGGGAACCGATGAACAGCGCATGCAGAAGTGAATGTTCAATCCGGAACGTTCAGGGATCAGCCAAAAGAACCACGGTGTATCCTTTGAATGAATCCGTGATGATCTCTGAGAACCGGTTTTCGTTGAGGCACGAATAATTGATCTGTATACATGGTATGATATAACCGTGTTTCGGTTATTGAACGAGAAGCCTGGTACGATATGTCTTCACAACATTTCCTCAGGCAAATGCCAGCTCCGGATATGTGACCGGCTCCAGTGTTTCCGGTGCATTGCTGTTTTCCGATCGGGATGTGATCCTTTTACTGATGGTATGGTTCTGCATGGAATCCTGGGGGTAAGGATGAAAATAGCGGAGTATATCATCCGCACTGAGTTCAGGGTCCAGCCAGCGTTGATAAGCGCCGGGCGGAATGATCACCGGCATGCGCTGTTTGAGATTGTGGATCCTGGCCAGCATCGGGTTGGCATCGGTTGTTAGTATTGAAAAGGAATGAATGATCTCACCGGTTTCTTTGTCCGTCCAGCTTGCGTAGATGCCGCCAAAACAAAATACGCCATGGTCGGCCATATAGATATAGTGCGGGTATTTCTTTTTCTGGAAATCCATCCATTCAAAAAATCCATCCGCGATCACCAGGCAACGCTGATGCATGATGGAAGAACGGAATGAAGGTTTTTCAAACACCGTTTCCGAGCGGGCGTTGAGTGTTTGGGCGCGTAGTTTATCGGCATCGGCCCCGCTTTTCACCCAGTGTGGGATCAGGCCCCAGTGATACATGTGTATATGCCCCGGGTCTTCCATGCTGATGACAGGCATACGGGGAAAACCAAAACCATCGGCATGATAAACCGGCTCCCAGTCATCAGACCAACTGGCCTGTAACTGTATCTCGATCTCGGCTTTTTCTTTTGTCATTGAATAATGAAAACACATAACATGACCAATCCCTTACCTCAGGATCACCTGAAAGTTACGCCAAAAAGGAACGATGCTGCCACAGATTATCTCAGCGGCCGCGGAGCCCAGATCAATACACCCAACAGGTTCCTGAAAACCACACAGGACCAGTTGCATCTTGAAGCCATTGATGACTGGTCGGTAGAAAATACCCCGACCCAATACCTGATCAGTGAAGCCAGGTCGATCGTGAATAAGGTCGACAGCCCCGACGTGGGCATGTGGTACAGCATGAATCCTTATGCCGGATGTGAACATGGATGCATATACTGTTATGCCCGCAATGTGCACGAATATTGGGGGTATAGCGCCGGGCTCGATTTTGAAAGAAAGATCATCGTTAAAAAAAATGCCCCGCAACTACTGCGAAAATTTCTCATGCAGCCTTCATGGACCGGCACACCCATCAGCCTTAGCGGAAATACGGATTGTTATCAGCCAGCTGAACAACAGTTCCGCCTGACGAGGCAATTGCTGGAAGTTTGCCTCGAATTCAATCAGCCCGTGGGCATGATCACCAAGAACGCGGGTATGCTCAGGGATAAAGATATCATTACCAAACTGGCCGACAGAAACCTGATCTCCATCCTTGTATCCGTTACCAGTTTCAATGAAGACGTTCGCCGTGTCATGGAACCAAGGACCACCACCGCCACACAACGTATTCGCCTGATCCGTGAACTCAGCGATGCAGGCGTACGAATGGGTGTGATGATGGGCCCCGTCATTCCCGGACTCAATGATCATGAAATGCAACGCATCCTGTACACAGCCAGCCAGAACGGGGCAACATTTTCCGCATACACATTCATCCGCCTGAACGGATCTGTCAAACTGATGTTTCACGACTGGTTGTTTAAAAATTTCCCTGATCGTGCACAGAAAATCTGGAGTCTGATCGAACAAGGCCATGATGGAAAAGTGAACGATAGCCGCTTTGGTTCACGGATGAGGGGAGAAGGTCCGCTTGCAAATATGGTCGCCCAGCAGTACAGGAAATTTGGAAAACTGTATGGATTGAATTCGGAAAAATGGGAACTGGACAGTAAAAAGTTTAGAAGGCCCGGACAACAAACATCCCTTTTTTGATGCACAGCTTCTCCTGTATTTTCTTCTTAATGAACTGTGAAATGATATAGATCCCAACCACCTCTCATTTTTTTCATGCAGCACATGCAGGCAGTTTCTCATCATTCAAATAAGCGCGCAGGTTATTTTCTTCACGTTTAACCAACTGCATATGAAACAGGTAATCTTTTTGCTGGGCTTACTGGCAGGATATGCCACTGCATGTTCGCAAGACAGAAAGCTCGATCAACCCTTGAATGTACAGTCTGCCTCCATGTTCATTGAAGCTGATCGGTATTTTGCAAAGACCGTCCTGGAATTGACCGTGATTAATGATCAATCCGTGGAAATTGAAGCTGCGCAAAATTTTATCCTTGATGAAGGCCAGGTCATCACCGGTCTTGAACTGGAACTGAATGGTCGTTACCGGGAAGGTTCCATTGAGGAAAAATGGAAAGCCGCTAACGCATATAACAGTGTGGTGGGTAAACGCGTTGATCCGGCCATCGTACAAATGACAGCAAAGAACAGGTACAGACTCAACATTTATCCTATACCGCCGAAAAGTACCAGGAAGCTGAAACTGCACATCGCTCAACTACTGCCTTTTAAAGAGGGACGTATTTGGTACCAGTTTAAAAATCCTTTTGGCGTTTGCCGTGACAGCCTGCGGGTGAAGATCGTCATACAGGCCCCCGAATGCCAGGCCCGCACAGAAAATGGGCTGCTGAAAGACAGTTGGTTTGATATCGGCCAGGACATAGCTGGGTTGAACCAGGTGTTCATGAATGCCTCGTCGGATAGCCTGGCTTTTTCTTTTATTCCGCATGAGCGCAGGCCCGTTGTATACCAATGTGACAATAAGAAGGATGGATCTTTCCTGGTTCGTTATTTCCAGGGTATGCCTGGCGGCGATCTAAAGCATGTCGAAAAACTCCGGGTTTATTGGGACGCATCATCGTCTATGCGGGAGCGTAATATTAACCTGGAATTCGCATTTTTGAAAAATTATATCAGGCAGTTTCAGCCTTCGGAAGTGCTATTCACTTTGTTCAACGATAAGCTGTTGTTCAGTATACCTTTCAGAAGCGAAGTCGATGACCTGGAATCCGTTTTTGATTTTCTAAGGCAGTTCAAGCCTTATGGCGGTACGCAGTTAGGCAACCTGGATCTCTCCGATCCGGAAGGCGCTCCTGTTTTATTATTTACAGACGGATACAACAGTTTCGGCCGTAAAAATCCCCAAACAGGCCGTTCCGTTATTCATGCCATTTGTTCCAACAGGGATATCAATGAAACGATATTGAACAGCCTGGTGCAGCCAACCGGCGGTAAAACCATCAGGCTGACCAAAGATAACCTGAAAGAGGTTGTATGGCAGGCAGGTCTTGTGAATGAACTCCTGCATTCTGTTCATGATGGGAAAGCGGGATTTGTTCTCAGGCAGCCTTTATTTAGCCGGCAATCGGGTGATCTTTTCTTTTACGGGCAATTACAGCAGATGCCTGTGACGGAAGGGGAAGGCCACTTTCCGGATAACAAACGCAATGCTTATGATCGGGTGAATTGCGACAGTCTCAATCTGAAAACGATCAGGATGCTGTTAACGTATGATAGTACAATGTCTGCAAATAACTGGCAACATATTTTGCGCTATGGATTGACAGAACGTGTGGTCACGTACCGAACATCGTTTATTGTGCTGGAAAGAGTGGAAGACTATATCCGTTATCAGATCCGGCCACCGAAAGACCTGGAAGAAACATGCCGCGAGATGAATTACGTATATAACGAGGCCGGCCGTTTGCAAAAATTAACAAGCATGGGGGTAGAGGATAAGATCGCACAATTGCTGCCTGGTATGTGGCAAAATGCCAATTGGTGGGTCGACCGGCTCAACCGTGATCTTGTCAGACGGGCTGTTGACATCAACCAGTCTGCGTTTGTGGCAGCAGGCCAGGTGATTGGTATGTCTAACCCCGCATTGCTTCCACACGTGAATGCCCAAACGCGTGAACTGGCCAGCGTGGTGGTAACGGCCTATGGAATAAACCGCCGCATTAGGGAAATGGGGTACAGTGCCATCCGCATCAGCCGGCAGGAGTTGATACAGGCCAATCCTGTAAGCCTTGCGCAGGGGCTGACCGGCAAGGTTTCCGGCCTGAATATACAAACGGTCAACAATGGCGTGTTTGCCGATACACGTATAACTATAAGGGGTATACGATCGTTGACAGGCAATAACCAACCCATGCTGATACTGGATAATATGCCTGTAGATCTCAGGATGATCAATTTGATCAACCCGAATGATGTGGCCAATGTCACCGTTTTAAAATCACCTGCCAGTACGGCCATTTACGGCGCAGATGGCGTCAACGGGGCCATTGTGATTCAAACCCGGAGAGGGTCAAAGTATTCCTATAATGTGGAACAATTGCCCCTTCGCCTGAAAGATCGGGAAGACATGGATTATATCACCGCCATGCGTTCCGAATCCAACGATATGCTGATATCGGCCATGACTGAGTGGGAAAGGGATCATGCCCATAACCCCGTGTTTTATTTTGATATGGCTGATTTGTTTTTTGAACGCGGATTGAAAGAACAGGCCATGAAAATCCTCATCCAGGCATCTGAAATGGTTCCTGACAGTTATGGGCAGAGAAGCATCGCCTATATATTGGAATCCTGGAAGGAATGGGATTTGGCCATTCAGGTGTACAGGAATATCCTGGAAGACAATCCCTGGGACATGAGCATAAAGCGTGACCTGGCACTTGCATATTATCAGCAGGGAAAGTTCCAGCAGGCGCTGGATACCTATTACAGCTTAGTGATGATGTCGGATGAAAGCAACCAAAACCTTAACCTGAGGCAAAGGGCTCTGCAGGAAATGAATGCAATCCTGTTTGCCCATCCATCTTCTGTTTCCAGATCGGGTATAGATCAGCGATTGATATACCATACGCCGGTTGATTTGAAAATTGATGTTTCGGGACCAGGTTTCATGAACGTCATTGAGCCCGGTGGCGATACATGCAGTTACACAAAGACTGAAACAAAATCCGGTGGAAAGATGACTTATAACGGATACTGGACACAGGAATTAAAGGAGTTTACGGCATTTCAATCCATGCCGGGTCAATACAGGATACTGATCGATCGGTACACTACTTCGAGGGGGCGTTATCATTCACCAGACCTGTCAAGAATGATCATATTCAGAAAATTTCAGCAACCAGGACAAACACTGGAGATACGAAACATCAACCTGACATATCAATGGGGGCTCGTTGAGCTGGATCCGGTTGATTGGAACCATCCTGCCAGGTAAGAAACGGGATGACCGTGTAATCGTCTGTGAAAATGCTCTATTTTTACCGGCACATTATGGAGCAGGTCATCACCGAAATCAATAAACTTTTTTCCAGCATTGGTTGCACAGAAACCGTATATCCCGAAAAGATCCCGCAAAGCGGGAGCGACCGGGTGTATTATCGTGTGGTCACCCATCATTTTAAGATAAAGGGTTCCGGAAATTTTATCGTTACATCAAACATGAATATCCGGGAGAACAGAAGTTTTATCCTTTTCAGCCGTCACTTCCACAGTATCGGTGCGCCGGTTCCCGAGATTTATGCAGAAAATGAAGACGGTAGTTTATACATACAGCAAGACCTGGGCAATCATTCCCTTCTTAACGAACTGGAACAGCATGGTACCGGCGAATATGTGTATGGCCTTTTTCAAAAAAGCCTGAAAGCCCTGGCCCACCTGCAGATCGTGGGGGGAAGAGAACTTAATTATGACTGGTGTATTACCAGCAGGGAGTTTGGACAACAGGCGATCATGAGCGACCTGCTTTATTTTAAATACTATTTCCTCGATCCCCTAAAAATTCCATATGATAAGGAACAGTTGCTGAACGATTTTGATACGTTCAGCCAGTTCCTGGCCAATGCCGATCACCGCCATTTCATGTTCCGCGATTTTCAAAGTCGGAATATCATGGTGAAAGACGGAGAAGTTTTCTTCATCGACTACCAGGGTGGCATGAAAGGCGCATTACAGTATGATGTGGCCTCACTTCTCTGGCAGGCCAAGGCGGAACTTCCGGATGAATGGAAGAACAACCTGCTGGAAGAATATATGCATTTTGTTGAAGAGTTACTGGAAGCGCCACTCAACCGGGAACGGTTCATCGGCCAGTATCACGGGTATGTGCTGATCAGGCTGTTGCAGGTACTGGGCGCATATGGCCTGCGCGGACTCTTTGAAAGGAAAGCGCATTTTCTTACAAGCATCCCATTGGCATTGCGAAATTTGAAATGGTTCCTGGCCAATAAGAACCCGGGTATCAGCCTTCCTTTGTTTGAAGAATTACTGCACCGGATCATCGAAGACGATGTAATCAGCCGGTTTGAGACCATCAAGGCAACATCAGACACACCGCTGGTGGTGAAGATCAACAGTTTTTCATATTTAAAAAGGGGCTATCCTCCCGATTCTACAGGCACAGGAGGCGGATACGTTTTCGACTGCCGGGGCATCCTTAATCCGGGCAGGTTGGAGGAATATAAGGCGATAACGGGCCGTGACAAGCCTGTGAAGGATTTTCTGGAACATAAAACAAGGATGGAGGAATTCATGACGCATGTGTACCAGGTCGTGGATATTTCGGTGGAAGATTACATTAAGCGCGGTTTTGAAAACCTCACGGTCAACTTTGGCTGCACGGGAGGTCAACACAGGAGCGTCTATGCCGCTGATGCCCTGGCAAGGCACCTGAGAAATAAATATGCCGTAAAGATAGAACTGAAGCACCTCGAACAGGGGATCAGTGAAACACGGCCTTAACGTATACGAATAAACGAAATAATATGGACACGCTATTACCCCGTCATCATGGCGCCGGTCATTTTCTCCCGACGGAAGGCGCACGGGCCATGATACTCGCGGCAGGTTTGGGCACCCGGCTGAAACCCTGGACAGATCAGCATCCCAAAGCACTGGCCATGGTCAATGGCAAAAGCCTCTTGCAACGTAACGTCGAATACCTGGCTTCATACGGATTTCAGCAGGTAGTCGTGAATATCCATCATTTTGCCGGCCAGGTACGCGAGGCAGTGGAAAAGAACAACGGTTGGGGCACACAGATCATTTTCAGTGATGAAACGGATGCTGTGCTGGAAACGGGTGGCGGACTGAAAAAGGCGGAGTCACTTCTCTCCAAAACCGACCCGATCGTTATATTGAATGCCGATATCCTGACAGATCTCAATCTACAGGACATGCTCCGCTTTCACCTGGTGCATGATCCCCTGGCCACACTCGCAGTGACCGACCGCGTTTCTTCCCGCTATTTTCTATTCAACGAACGTCAGCGTTTATGCGGCTGGAAGAACGAAAAAACCGGAGAGCAAAAGGGAGAGGACGGCAAAGCCGCAGCTTTCAGCGGACTGCATATCATTTCTCCCAGGTTATTCAAACTGATGACGGAAGAAGGCAAATTTTCGCTGGTGGATGTCTACCTAAGGCTGGCGCCCACGCAAACGATCCTTGCATATCCCCACAACCGGTCGAGGTTCATAGATGTGGGAAAGCCCGAAAGCATAGCGCAGGCCGAGGCAATGTTCTCCTGATATTTTTATTGATTGGTTTCTGCAGGGGCGTCAAACCCTTCCTTCTTGTCTTCTTTGGGCTTGATGCCGAAATTATATCTAACGGTCAGGCCTACCCTGCGAGTGTCATTCACCCGGCTTCCGCTGGCGCTGATACCCGGTTGGTTGATCGCAAAATCCACCTTATTGGTCCTGAAGATATCGTTAAAGGTCAGAATGATGTTCGCTTTCTTTTTCATGACAGACTGGTTTAATGTCAGGTTCAGCGCTCCGAAACTACCCAGTTCATAAAAATTCTGCAATCCCCGCAACCTCATGAACCCCTGCAGGCTCACATTGAAATTAGGGCCGGTGCGGTAATTATGATACATGAAGAAAACCCAACTTCCCCTTGTATAATCCAGCGGCTGGTTTTGATACAGGCCGGTATAATGGTTCCTGTTGTGCTGTGCGCCGGCATAGAAAAAATATTTTTTCCCCGGTGGAAGGCCACCAACAAAACGTAGGTAGAACTCCTTATTTCGTCCAAGGTTGTCGTAAGTACGGTAAACGATCTTTGTTGCCGTATCCTGGTACGAAACATTATTGAAAATGTCTTTGATATCATTGACGCCCATCGAAAAGATGGGAAACTGATCCGCCGTAATGTTGAATTCGTAGTTATTGGTAAACTGCGGTCTCAATGCGGGGTTACCCACATCAAAAAGGAACTGGTCGATATAGCGCGGGTAAGGGTTCAGCGCCTCATAATATGGCCTGCTGATGCTTCGACGTATAATGGCATTTCCCGTGATCTGGAATCCAAATAACTTCAGGATCGGCTGCTTCAGGTAAATAAAAGGAAAGATATCGGTGCGGCGTATGCCAAAACTGGTGTCGCCCGGTATGATCTGCCTTCCCTCTATATCTGTTGTTTCGATCCGAAGCCCTGGCTTGATGGTGAATTTTCCAAACGTCCTGGCCAGTTGTATGTACCCCGACAAGATCTTCTCTTTATAACGAAAACGGTTCGTTTGAAAACTGTCTGTTTGCCGGTTTCCATTTCCGTCTTCCAGGAAATACAGGGCACTGTTACGGCTGTTGGAATAAGAGAATTTGAATCCTGTTTCCAAAGTTATCTTACGAGGCAGTTTCCATGTAAGGTCTGATTGCAGGATAAGTATATTCTTTTGGTTGTCGGAGTTTCCATCTCCGGCCAGTGTATCTGGCAGCGGGAATAACGCATTGTTCGTGTAATCCTGCCTGTTTTTTCCGCGGAAGTAATTGATGTCTGCAGAAATGGTCCATTCGCTTCCCGCCGTATCGATCTTGTACTTTGAATTGACGCTGTTGCCCCAATAGAGGCTGTTACCACGGTTCCCGATCAGGGAAACCGTTTTGCCGAAGGTTGTTCCGGATATTTTTTCAACGAGGTCAATGGCATTGTTGGCATTACTTTCATTATGGTTGGCTGAAAGCCGGCTGTCAATCCCGATCGTCCATTTTTTAGTGGGACTGTAATCGATACCGCCACCGGCATAATGATTACGGCCGGGATAGGTTGTAAAAGATGATTGCCGGATGATATTGCCATCTGTGCCGGTCAGCCTGTTCGAAAAGAGTTCTTCAAAATTATTTCGCCGGGTGAACTGGTAGGAAAAATAGGAATTGACCTTATCATTATTGTTATTCAGGTTAAAACCACCCGTACTGGTACTTTTTTACCCCGGAAATGCGCCATGTTCACACTGCCATTCAGGCCGAGTTTGACTCCTTTTTTCAAAACGATATTCACGATGCCACCACTGCTGGCCGCATCATATTTGGAAGACGGGTTACGGAGTACTTCGATCTTTTGTACACTGTTGGCGGGCAGGCTTTTGAGCAGGACGCCAGATCGGTGGCGCTGAGTTTCACTTCCCGTCCGTTTAAAAATATGGTGGCCGGGGTGCTGCTGTTCAGGTACACGTTGCCATCCTGATCAACAATGGCGCCAGGCGTTTTTTCAAGTACTCTCGTAGGCATTGGTGCTGGCATTGGCCAATGGTTCTGCATCAATGATACTCTCATCGTCCTCCTCCCTGACCAATGGTTTTCTGGACACTATAGTCACATTACCCAGGTTGGCCGTTTTGATGAATAGTGTGATGGTCATTGTATCCTGTGCAGACTGAAATAACAGGTTCTGATCGGCAGGCTGGTAACTGCTGGCACCGGCTCTCACAAGGTAGGCTGTGCCCGTTCTCAGGCTGATCGTTCCGGTATTGTTGATGACCGTTTTGGTTTGAATGATGCTGTCGGGCAACCGCAAGACAGAAACCGTGACCCCGTTAATGGGTTCATTTTTTCATTCCGGATTTTTAAAACCAGGTTGCCATCCTGCGCCCGGGCCGCGAAGGGAAGGGTGAGGAGCAAGAGAAGAGACAGGGTTTGGATCGTTTTCATCAGCTGGCCAACAGTTATGCCGGGTCGGGCGTTAATCGTCTTTCTTTTTTTCAAACAGTTCCTTTTGTCTACTTTTTAACCTGTTTGCCTTCTTTGAGTTCTTTGCTCACAACATCATACGGTCCGCTGATCACTTCCTCATTTTCTGTCAGGCCTTCTTTGATTTCTATGTAGTTGATATCCTGAATGCCTGTCTTCACTTTTTTCTTATGTACTTTATTTTCCTTGTCCAGTACAAATACAACTACTTCCAGGTCGTTTATATTGGTGCTGATCGATTGATCACTATTGGCGTCATTGCCTTTTTTCGCTTTTTCTTTCTCTTCATTTTTATCGCGCGTGGTTACGGCGTTGATCGGAACGCTGATCACATTGAGTTCCGTTCTTGTCTGTATGTCGGCGTTGGCACTCATCCCCGGGCGGAAGGGGAATTTCCCTTTTCCGATCAGGTCCATATAGCTTTCCGGCAAGAGGCGTATGTACACTTTATACTGTGTAACATCGGTGCTGGTATTGGAAAGCGAACTTTGCGAAGCGGCGCCATTATTACTGCTCGCTATCTGGGTTACGATGCCTTTGAATTTCCGGTCGGTATAAGCATCCACTTCCACACTGGCGCTGTCGCCCACTTTCACTTTGGGTATGTCATTTTCACCTACATCTACCCTCACCTCGATCTTAGACATGTCTGCAATGCGCAGCATTTCCGTTCCCGCCATCATATTGCTTCCCACCACCCGTTCGCCGCGCTTTACACTAAGCAGGCTGACCACGCCATCCATGGGTGCCACCACGGCGGTCCTGCTCAGGTCTTTATTGGCCCTTTGCAGGTTGGATTGCGCACTCTGAATACCCGCCTGCCCGCTGCGAATGTTCTGCAGGCCTGCATTGTAATTGGCCTTGGCTGCTTTATAAGTGGCTTCAACATTATTGAATTCGGCCTGGCTGATCACTTTTTCGTCGAACAGTTTCTTCTGCATGTCGTACGATTTCTGTGCCTGCTCCATCTGGGCTTTCAGCGATTCAACGGCCGCCTGCGAGTTGGCTACTTGTGCCTGCGACTGTGCCACAACGCTGGCCGCCTGATCGCGCTGTATGCTGTAAATATCTGCGAATATGCGTACCAGTAATTGCCCTTTTTTTACAGTGTCTCCTTCCTGCACATTCAATTCCGTGATCTCGCCACTGATATCGGGGCTCACCTTCACTTCCACTTCGGGATATACTTTGCCACTGGCATTAACCAGCTCAATGATGGTTCGCTTCTGCGCTTTTTCCGCTGTTACTTTGGTTCCTTCCTCTTTGCCGAACACACCTGCTTTCGACATAACCACCAGGGCTACCAGCAGCAATACCGAACCGATCAATATCCATTTCGTTTTCTTATTCATACAGCTTGTTTGAACGTCTTGTGTTAAATATTACAGTTTCAGACCGGCGCCTTTATAGAATTCCAGCACTTTCATTTTGAAAACATAATCAAAACGGTTGATGGAGTTTTCCAGTTTGGCCCTCAGCAGGTTGTTCTGCGTGGTGATCAGGTCGAATGTGCTGAGCATCCCCACATCATAACGCTTACGGGCAAATGAAAATGTGCGCTCAGAGGTTTCCACCGATTTTTTACTGGCATTCAGCTTTTCAAGGGCAACCAATGCCGCATTATAGGCCTGGTAGATATCCTGTTTGAGCTTCTGATCGTCCTGTTCTTTCTGGTTTGGCGCTGCTGAGGTTAAGTCCACTTCTTCGTAGCCGGTTTTCAATGAGCCTCCGTTGAATATCGGCACGCTGATGGAAAGCCCGAAGGTTTTCCTGAAGTTATTGTCCAGCTGGTGCCCAGCGAACTGGCGGTTGTATCCGGCAATATCGCCTTGTTATATGGGCGACTGAACGTCGTAAATATTTCCGGCGCCTGCATCCACGATCAGGCCGGTTGATTCATAACCGGAGATGACCTGCTGATAGAATGGCCTCTTTTTGAAGGCCAGGTAATTTGTACTCAGGCTGGCAAAAGCCGACAGGGTGGGTTTCATGGCACCTTTGGCGGCCAATATGTTTTTTTGTGCCGCTTTCAGGCGGAATTCATTTCCTTTTGCTGAGGATGGTTGGTTAACGCCTGCGTATAAACGAAATCAGGCTGCAGGTCGGCAATGGGCTCAACGGGAATCAGTTCCACAGGTGCGTTTCAATGTCGAAAGCCGCCGCCGCATCGAGGTTCATCAGCGACTTCAGGTTGAGCATGCTGGCAGTCACGTTGCCTTTGGCGGATATGTAATTGCCGCTGTCGGATGCCAGTTGAGCTTCCAGTTGTGCGGCATTCAGTTCGGGCAAGGTGCCTGCCCGTACCATTTTACGGGTCATCTCCAGTTGCGATTGTGTTTGCTGTAACTGCACACCGGTGATGTTCTCCTGCTCGCGCGACAGTAATACCTGCAGGTAAGCATTGGCCACACTCAGGGCGATATCATTTTTGATCTTGTCTACATTGGCTTTGGCAGCCATCCATTCCCACTGGTTGGCGGCAATACTGTTTCGTTTGCTGAAAAAATTGAAAATATCGGCACTCGATTGCAGTTGCATGCCGGCCGACAGATATGTTTCCGTTACACGGCTGAATGTGGTGGGATCCTGGTTGTTACCCGAATTGACGCTGCTGTTGATGCCGAAGCTGGCATTGGGATATTGAGATAAGCGGCTTTGCTTATACGTGAGGTCGGATAATTTAGACTGGATTTCAGCTTGCCTGACTGAAATATTATTGGCCATGGCATGGTCGATACAGGTCCTCAGGTTCCATTTTTGCTGGGCTGTTACCGGGAGGGAAAGAACCAGTAAACAGGCCAGTGCCGGGATGAATCTACACATGTTGCAAAAGTACCGCATCCATCGTAACGAACCAGTTCCATTTTGTACAAACGGTCATAATGACGGATTTGAGACGCTCCCCGGGCACGGGGATCAAAGCGGGTCTGGCGTGGCTCCATATCCAATGGCGGCAAAGGCCCTGTTCAGGTCTGTTATCAGGCTGGCGGGATCTTCCAGCCCAACGTATAGACGAAGCATGCGGTGTTCCGGGTTGGCCGGGTTAAAATCTTCCCGTTTGATGCCGGCGCAACGGGGTATGATGAGGCTTTCATATCCGCCCCAGCTGACGGCCATCAGTATTTGTTCCAGGCTTTCGCAAAATTGCTCTATTTGTAATACCGTATCAGCCCGAAGGATAAAACTGCAAAGTCCCCCGGCATTGTTCATTTGCTTTTTTGCCAGATCATATTGAGGGAAGGATGGGTGCCAGGGGAAGATTACGCGCTCCGCGCCCGGATGGCCTTCCAGGTAATCAACCATTTGCGTGGTAGAAGCTGCGATCCTGTCGAGCCTGGCGGGCAGGGTCCTTAAGCCCCTCAGGAGCAGCCAGGCGTTGAATGGCTGAATGCCGCTCCCAGACAGGTTGTATTCGCTTGCAAATATGCGCCGTAAGGTTTCATGTTTTCCACAGAGAACACCGGCCACGGTATCGCTATGCCCGCCGATGTATTTGGTGGCCGACTGTACCGTCAGGTCGATTCCCAGGGTGATGGGTTGCTGCCATAGACCGGTGGCATAGCTGTTGTCGCAGATGGTGGTTATTCCTTCAGCCCTGGCCAGTTCAGCAACGGCGGAAAGGTCTTGCAGCGCAAAATCCCAGCTGTTCGGACTTTCGAGATAGATCAGTTTGGTATTGGGAAGGATGGCCCTTTCGAAATGTTCGATATACCGGCCATCGATATACGTAGTGGTTATTCCATAGCGGGGCAGAAAATCATTCAGCAATTTTTGCACCCAGCTATACGGTTTGTCAACGCAAACAATATGGTCGCCCGATTGCACAACAGACATCACTGCCGCAAAGATGGCCGCAACGCCGCTGTTGAAAACCAGGCAATCTTCGGAGCCTTCCAGTGCCGCAAGTTTTTTCCGGAGGATGTCTACCGTCGGATTCATGCCCCGGCTGTAGAGGTATGCATCAAATTCACTGTCAAAGGCCCTGCGCATTTCATCCACCGATTGGTAGGCGAAATTGCTCGTTTGGATGATGGGTGGCGCCACGGCATTAAAATATCTGTCGCGTTCTTCACCGAGTGCATTCAAAATGTAGGAGAGGTCCATAGCAGGTCGATCATTTAAGGTCATCAATGAAAACAGCATGATACAGGATGAAGCATTACCCGGGCAACCGCTCTTTCCTTTTCTTTATTTCCCTGACCAGGAAGTATAGGAGAATAAATCCACCCAGAATACTAAGTCCCGTCAGCCCGGTGTTTGGTTTGTCGATAAAGATACTGATGGCCACAAAGCTGTAAGACAGGATGAACAGGATCGGCATCAGTGGATAGAGTTTCATCATGTAAATTCCTGTGCCGTCTAGTTGCCTCGTTTTTTTTCTGAGGATGAAAATCGTGGCGGCGGAAAGCACCATGCCGAAACTGTCCAGGAAGATGGTAAAGCTGAGTATTTCATCAAAGGTCTTGGCCCAGAATACGATCAGGGCGCAAAGTGCCGCAAACACACTGAGTGAGGTAAGCAATACGTCACGGCCTGGGGTTCTCTTGCTGAATACTTTGGGCAAGACGGCCTCCTCGCTCATGGCCTGCATGACCCGTGGATTGCTCATCAGTAACACATTTACATAAGCAAGAACAGACAGGAACAGGAAAACCGAGAGGAGCCTGCCCGCCGATTCCCCAAAAACATGCGAAGCCATCAGGGATGCAATGCCGCTGGATGTTTTCAGTTGCTGAAACCCGATCACTTTAAAATAGGCATAGTTGATGGTAAGGTAAAGCAGGATAATGATCAGGATGCCGAGAAAGATCCCCCTGGGTATGTTTTTCGAAGGGTTGCTGACCTCTTCCCCGAAATTGATCGTTTGCTGGTAACCCCCGTATGTAAAAGATACCGCCACCAATCCGATACCGAATGCACGGATGTATTCTTTCAGGGCCGGATCGGCCGACCGGATGGTTTCCAGGGTAGCCGGAGTATCAGTGACAAAAAAGACCGGGGTGATCAGGAGCAGGATCATCCCAATTTTGATCATGGTCAGCAGGTTTTGCGTCCGGGCGCTCATTTTCAGCCCCAGCAGGTTGATCCCATAGAACAGGATGATGGAACTGATGGCGATGATCACCTGGATGTGAGAGGTATCGTGCCGTCCCGGAAATAGTACCTGAACGATGTATTCGGCGCCGATCAGTGCTACCCCGGCCAGTGATGCAGCATTGGAAATCAATATGATACAGTTGACGGCAAAGCCGATCGAAGGATGGTAGGCATAAGAAAAGATCCTGTAATATCCCCCGGTTACCGGAAACCGGCTTCCGATCTCCGCGTAGGTCAGGGCTCCGCATAGGGCTACCAGCCCCCCGGTGATCCAGGCAGCAAAGAAAACGGCCGGCGTTGGCGCTGCTGCGGCCACGTTGACCGGGGTTCTAAAAATGCCCATTCCTATGACAAAGCTCACCATGATCATGGTGAAATCGAACAGGTTGAGTTTATTCCTGGCAGACATGGTCGGAAGTTAGGGAAAATTCTTTTGGATTCTGCCGGTAATGAGTCTGGTCATGATTGGGCGACAAACCCGAAAAATCTGTACATTTGAAAAAAATAACTACGCATGAAATCAATCATTCGACTCGCAGTAATCGTACTGGCTATGGCACCGGCATTTGGCTTTGCCCAAACTGACAAGAAGGCTGTCTGGCCGGAAATGAAGAATTTCCATTCATTTATGTCTTCCACTTTCCATCCTGCAGAAGAAGGAAACCTGGCTCCGTTGAAAGCCAAAGCAGCCGACCTGTTGAAAGCCGCTAAAGAATGGCAGGCTTCCAAGGTGCCATCTAATTTCAAAGCGGAAGAAACAACGGCACAACTGGAAAAACTGGTAAAATATTGCAACGGTATTTCCGAAGCGGTGGCCAGCGGTTCAGATGACGCAACCCTTAAAACCATGATCACTGAGGCGCATGAAGTGTTCCACAAGATCGTGGGTGAATGCAAAAAGGCAGAATAACCTTATCGCACATCATTCATAAAAAAAGCTGTCAGAAATGACAGCTTTTTTATTACCCAAAACCAAAGCAGACATTACAAGCTATTTAAGAAAGTGATCATATTGTTCAGTGTAGTGATGGTGGGTGTTACAGATACCAATTGAGTGCCCGTTGTTACGGGGTTGGTGGTTATCTGCTGTGTGCCCATAAAATAATCATTGCCCTGCCTGGAGATCACAACCACGGTGGCCTGTTCGCCGGATAGAACCGGGTAGGAAATGAACTGGCGCAGGCTCGCATTGCCCGGCATGGGAACGATGCATAATTTATTATTCAGTACGATATATGCTTTTGAATTCTGGTTGGTGTAATTAGACGGCAAATCCAGCGCTATCCTGGTGGTATTTTGCTGTATGCTTGCGGCCGGGCGGCTGGCACTGATCCAGTTAAGTTTATTGGAATACACCGAATAGCTTTGACCGGGGGCCACAACAAAATTATTGAGTGAATCCTGTTCCCTTGACCAGTCAAACATCAGCGGGATCGTGGTGGCGGAACCACTGTAAACGCTCATATCCTGGAAGGTCGCCGGCGCATCGAATATTCCAATGATCTGCCTTCCCTGAGAAACATGGAGTTCTTCCTGGTCTTTCTGAAAACGGAGAAAATATGCCCCACCGGTTTCCAATGCCCTGTCGCTTTCCGACGTTGTTATGCCCATGCGAATAAAATCGCCTTTTCGTGTGAGCAGGAGGGATCGTGCATGGATCAATCCGAAGGCCGGCAGGCTGGAATCGTTCCATAATGCACCGGCCGTTACGGCAGCCCTCAATCCGGAAGAAAGGTCGACGGTGATCGCTGTTCCCGCGTTCAAAGTAAAGCTGTCGGTTCTTGTCTGCAGGAGCAGGGCGTTTTGTAATTGCCCGACCGGCATGGATGAATCGGGGGTGTTTACCCAGGTGGTATCAGGTCCGGCATTGGGGTTTTGAACGATATAGTCCAGGTCGCGCTGACAGCTGTTGAGCAGTATCAGGCAGCAAACAAGTGCAGGCGCCAGGAATCTCAGATATGTTGTTTTGATAGTCATGCGGTGTGATTGATAAGAGTACATCAGATTGTTTTTCGTTGCCTGTCAGAGGTCGAGTCTTAAACCAAGTCTAAACCCGATGGTGGTATATTTTTGTTTCAGTGTGATGTCGGCTTTGTTTGCAGGGGATAAATTGTACCTGATATACGGTTCCCCGAGCAGGTGCAGCCTGTCGTTCAGTTTCAGGTATATCGATGCTGCGGCAGTAAAGCCAAGCCCGATATTGGTTTTGAACTGATAGGGCGATTGTCCCTTACCGGTAGTAATGGAAACGGGCCGGTAAGCGGTATCCAGCACATCGCCTTTCTGCCAGCTGTATATGTTCATGACAACACCGGCGTTCAGGTTGGCATGCAGCCTTTCGTTGCCCATTTCGTACCCGATGGTTACCGGGAGGTCGATGGTCCTGTACCGGTTTTGCGTGACTTTATAACGGGTATAGCTCGTTGAATAACTGCCTGTGGTATCACCATTGGTATTAATGATATAAACCATCTGCACGATATTATCCTGCACATACCTGAATTTCTCATTGACCTGGCTGTAATTGAGGCCGGCCCTGAAACTCATGGCATTGCTGAACACCCGTGTGTAGCGAATGCCACCGCTGAATGCGGAAGAAAAGGAGGTGCTCTCTTTTCTTTTCTGCAGGTATTGGGAATGGGCCGTGTCGTTGAATTTGCGGAAGGCATAATCCACCGCGCCATAAACCTCGATGTATTTTTTGTTGCCGGCGGCATTTTTTTCCGGGCATGGAACCGGTGACAGGTTAAAAGACTTATGGATCAGGTTTCGGGCGAATTTTTTCTCTTCGTCCATTTTTTGCCACGCCAGAATTTTTCTGTTCAGTTCAGCCAGGTTATCGTTGGCGGTAACAGGGTCGGAAGTTTTGTCTATTGCATTATTGTCGCCTGTTTCCGTATCTGGCTCGCTTATTGATGCGAGCATCCGGGATCTGTCTTTTTTCTGCTTCCGGTTTTTGTTCATACCTGCAGAGATGATATTACCTGATGTTGATCCATCTGGTGCCAACAGGTCTTTTCTGTTATCCGTTGACGGCGCAATGGATTTATTGGATCTGTCGGTTTGAAGCAGGGGCCTGCTGTTTGATGCAAACTTATCTTGATCGGTCGCGGAAAATTTATCCCGGGCAGATGATGCGGTTGTATTGTTTCCGGCAGATGGTGCGGAAGGCTGGTTGTAAGATGAGATCCTGTCTTGATCGCCCGGAGAAGCATTATCCGTGGCAGGAGACGTACCGGGTAATGGAGTTCCGGGTGATGATTGGTTGATGGTTGCCGGGCCAGGCTGAATATCGGCCTTAGTATGTTGTTCTTCCGGATTGCCGGAATCAGTCATTATCGGTAGATTGTTTTTTTGTGACTGGTTATTGGTTGATGGTTGACCGGTCAGATCAGCCGGAGATGGATCATACTGACGATTGCCCTTAAACAGCAGGAAGCCCAAAAATCCCAGAAGCAATGCTCCCAGGATGATCAGGATCTTATTATTCTTTAAAACAGAAGGCCACCAGGCGATGGGTCGGCGTTTGTTTTTTGCAGCGGCGATATTTTCCCAGATGTGCGGGGGCACTTCCGGCTGGAAATCGCCGAACTGCTTTTTAATATGGTCATCAAAAGCAGAATGATTCATCATACGGCTACTTTTTGCATGGCAATAATTTGTTTTTGCAGCATGGTCCGGGCTTTTACCAGCTGGCTGCGACTGGTTCCGGGTTGTATGCCGAGCATCTCCGCAATCTCTTCATGGCGGTATCCTTCAATGACATACAGGTTGAAAATCAGGCGGTATCCATCTGGCAGGCTGTTGATCATCTGTAACAGGTCTTTTTCCGACAGGTGGTTATAAGCCGGCGGTTCAGAATAGGATTCGGCGGACTCCTTGACCTCCACCCCGCTCAGTTCTTTCTGGTAGCGGAGAAGGGAATATTTCTTAATGGCGGTGTGAACAACGATTCTGCGGATCCAACCTTCAAAAGAGCCTTCCGATTTAAACTGGGCGATCTTGCCAAAAACCTTAATGAAAGAGTCTTGCAGGATATCTTCCGCGTCGGCACTGTTTCGGGCATAACGATAACACACGCCCAGCATGCGGCTGGCGTAACGGTCATAAACTGCTTTTTGGCAGGCAGCATCTTCCCGGATACAACCATGTATCAGTTCATCTTCTGTCAAAACTTTTGCCGGTTTGTCTGACTTCCCGGACAATAAGAGACCCTGGGATTCGATTCTGCTGCCCGATATCCGGCGGGATAGCGGCCTTTTTTTCAATCATTTCAATCCTGTTGGGCTTTTATGTGTATTTTAGGATCAGAATACTAAGGTATGATTTCAGGCGACCAGCTGCAACAGTTAAAAAGCGAAAATGAACTGCTCCGAATACAGCTGAAGGACATCAATGAGATGATCGCGGTTCGGGAAGAGGAACTGACTCTCTTGCGAAGGAAAGCCGATGAGGCCGCCAGCCTTCGGAGCAAACTGGAAAACAGCCTGCTAGAAATGGATACTCTACAGCAGGAATTGGGCTTACAGCAGCAAAAAGCCTTTGGTTCCAGTAACCGGGAGGCCGCCTTGGAAACAGAAATCCTGGAAGGTATACGGATGGAAAAAGAGTATTATGACATCCGCGACCGGTTAGGCAGCGCCCGGGCTGAGATCACCCAATTGCAGCAGGAAACGATGGAAACCAAGAAATTAAACCAGGTCATTGCACAACTAAAAACCCGTGTTGCCGAACTGGAAAGCCAGCTCGACCTGGTGGAAATGGACCAGGGATTCCTTCGGGAAGAATTGGCTGAGTTGCGGGCCTGGAAGGAAGCGTCTGCCCCGGAACAGAAACACCGATCATAAATGGCGGGTTGCCGTATAATAAATTAAGATCATATTTATAATTGATCAACATGAGCCAACAAAGATTGATCTTGCTGATAGCCTCTGCACTAGGGATATTTTCTCTTTTTCTACCCTGGCAGGTATTGCCATTCACCAATGAAATGGCCAATGGTTTGCATGGCAACGGGTGGCTGGTGATGGCCTGTTTGGTTATTGCCGCTGTTGCCGCTGTTGCGGGAAAGCGCAGGCAACACCTGGGCAGGCTTCTTCGTATCACATGCCTGTTGGCTGGTATTGCGGGCTCTGCGCTCATGCTGGTTTTTCTGGGTGGTTTTTCTGGCGGGGAAGCCCGTGAAGATATTGGGTATGCTCCTTACCTGTCTGCCCTGGCCTGTATCACTATCCTGGCAACCTCTTTTTTTTATCGGCCTAGTGATACAGGACCGGCACAGGATAAGATATGAGTTCATTGATGTAGTGGAGGCGCCGGATCAACGGCGCTTTTTTAATTGCCCCAATTCGTTGAACTTTGAAATCAGGAAACAGGATATACAGAAAATTCGACAGATGAAGAATATAGCCGAGATCAGAAAAGAGTATTCCAGGGAAGTACTGGATGAAAGCCATGCACATGCGGATCCATTCCGGCAATTCGATCAGTGGTGGCATGAAGCGCTGGCCAGTGAGATCGATGAGGTGAATGCGATGACTCTGGCAACCACCGGAACTAACGGTAAGCCATCCGCGAGGATCGTCTTATTGAAAGGATATTCCAACGAAGGCTTCGTTTTTTTTACCAACTATCAAAGCAGGAAGGGAGAGCAGATGACGGCGAATCCTTATGCCAGCCTCGTATTTTTCTGGAAGGAACTGGAAAGGCAGGTGAGGATCGAGGGCCGGGTGGAAAAGGTCAGTGCGTCTGACAGCGATGCATATTTCCTCAGCAGGCCTGTGGAAAGCCAGATCGGCGCCTGGTCGTCGCCACAAAGCCGGGTGATCCCATCCAGGGAGATCATTGAAGAAAATGTAAAAAACATGACGGCCAGGTTTTCCGCTGAAGAACTTGTTCGGCCGCCGCATTGGGGTGGTTACCTGGTAAAGCCCGATACCATGGAGTTTTGGCAGGGACGCCCAAGCCGCCTGCACGACAGGATTCAATATGTTTGGGAATCGGGGATCTGGCGCAGGCAACGGTTGGCGCCATAAAAAATGCCGGCCTTACAGGTAAGGTGCCGGCATCAGGCAAGTGAGAGGTAATTTTATTTTTTCTTGGCGGCCGCTTTTTTGACGGCTGCTTTTTTTACTTTGGCAGGTCTTGTTTTACCGAAGCTACCTGCAGAAATTTTTCCTTTTTTGGTTTTGATATCACCGCGTCCCATAAATAGATTGTTTTAATATTGCTGAAATGAAGATAAAAAAAAGCAAGACGACTGGCGTCTTGCTTTTTAATTTTTTGCAACAGGTTAGATTTTGCTTGACAATTCTTTACCTGGTTTGAACCTGGCGACTTTCTTTGCTTTGATTTTGATCACAGCACCAGTTTGGGGGTTGCGGCCGTTACGGGCAGCCCTTTTAGAAACTGAGAATGTTCCGAAACCAACCAGGGTAACTTTGTTACCGCTCTTCAGGGTTTTGGTTACAGCTTCTACAAAAGAATCGAGGGCGGCGTTAGCCTGCGTCTTGGTGATTTCGGCGTCGTCAGCGATTTTGGCAATTAATTCAGCTTTGTTCATAATAAAGATTTTGAAATTTTTTAAGTGCAACAAATATAGAAGGTTTTTAATTGCAACAAAATTTTTTTTGATTTTTTACAGGTTATAAAAATCAGCTGAAAGCCGCCATTGACGGGGATTTAAGAGCATTCCGGAAGAACGGTTGGGCTAAGGGACCCGAGCGGGTGTTTGCTGAAACCCTTGCCTGGCTTGCGTTTCAAAGAAATTCCCCTGAATCCCGCTGCCCGTCTGGGTTTGGTGAAAACAGCCAGTAAATTATTTTGCACATTTAGTTCACAATCTGCATAACCGAACGGAAGGCAATAAAGCGGTCTCCCCATTTGTCGAGGCCCTTCTGGCGCATATCGGGCGCATATGTTTCAATATAACGATTGTATTGTGCTTTACTTTCGGCATGATATTGAATGGCATAGGTTGGGCCATCGCTTTCATCCACTTCCAGCAATCGGGTGATCACGGCATGCGTAAAGCAACCGGTGCCCACAATTTCCGGGATATGCTCTTGCTGCAGCCATTGAAGCCAGTTATCGGCGATCTGCTTATCTACTTTTACGGTAACATTATATATGATGGAAGTTTGCATAGTGATACCTGCTTATTGATGTGTGGACATTGATTAACGAATGGATTGTAATTCCAGGTAAACCGGGCAATGGTCGCTGTGTTTGACATCCGGGAATATGTCGGCGTCTTTCAGATGTTTCCGCAAGTGTTCCGTTACACAGATGTAGTCGATGCGCCAGCCTTTGTTATTGAGACGTACACTGGGGAAACGCTGGCTCCACCAGGAATAGCGGTGTGGCTCGGGATGATATTCCCTGAAAGTATCCACCCAGCCATGCGCGAGAAAAGTATCCATCCATTTTCTTTCATCCGGCAGAAAGCCCGATGAGTTCTTGTTTCCTTTAGGATCGTGTATATCGATTTCTTTATGGGCTATATTATAATCTCCGCATAAAATCAGGTTGGGGTATTTTTTTTTCTGTTTTTCCAGCCAGCTGAATAATTCATCCAGCCAGGCATATTTGAAGTCCTGCCTGATATCGCCGCTGGTGCCCGAAGGGAAATAGGCGTTGATAAGCCTGAACTTACCAAAATCAAGCTGAATTACCCGGCCTTCATCATCACTGGCCGTGTGTCCATTGCCCGTGATCACTTCAACGGGTTTGATCTTGGTGAAAACGGCCACGCCGCTATACCCTTTTTTTTGGGCGCTGAACCAATAGTGATGATAACCGAGATTTTCGATCTCCGACATATTCACTTCATGACTATTTGCTTTCGTTTCCTGTAAGCAGATGATGTCGGCCGGATCGGTTTTCAGCCAGTCGATAAAACCTTTTTTGATAGCTGCCCGTATACCATTGACGTTGTATGAGATGATGCGCATTTGCCTGATTTGGCAGCAAACTTACTGAAGAAATTGAGTGAATAACCCTGTCAGGGTTTAAACCCTGACAGGGTTATCATAAAATCAGTCCTCCAAAATCGGATTCAACCATTTCCTGGCTTCACCGGTATCCATTCCTTTTCTCCGGGCATAATCCTCTAACTGGTCATTACTGATCTTTCCGACACCAAAATATTTACTGTCGGGATGCGCGATATACCAGCCACAAACAGATGAGGCCGGGTACATGGCCAGCGATTCGGTCAACGTTATGCCGGTCGATTTTTCACCGCCAAGGAGCCTGAAGAGTTTGTTCTTTTCAGTATGGTCCGGGCAGGCCGGATAGCCGGGTGCCGGTCGTATGCCACGGTATGATTCATGGATAAGGTCTTCGTTGGATAGTGATTCCGATGAATCATATCCCCAGAGTTTTTTCCTGGTTTCCTCATGCAGTAGTTCGGCAAAGGCCTCTGCGAGCCTGTCGGCCAGTGCCTGAAGCATGATCTTATTATAGTCATCATGGTTTTTCTCAAACCGGCTGATATGCTGTTCAATACCCTGAATAGTAACGGAAAATGCGCCCATATAATCACTTGCATCACCTGCGGGCATGATGAAGTCGGCTAAGGACAGGTTGGGTTGCCCGGCCGCTTTTTTTGATTGCTGACGGATGCATTCAAGCTGTACAGGCCCATCGGAAGTTTGAAGGGTAATCGTGTCGGGTGCTGTGCGGTTCGCCGGCCAGAAGCCTGCAACCCCACGGGCAGTAAGCCATTTTTCACTGATTATCTGATCGAGTAGTTTCCTGGCATCATGATACAGTTTGGTAGCTTCCTGCCCGATGATCTTGTCGTCCAGTATGGCCGGAAATTTACCGTGCATCTCCCAGGCAATGAAAAAGGGCTGCCAGTCGATATAGCGGGCAATATCGTCAAGCGGGTAATCGTCAAAAACCCTTGAACCGGTATAGGATGGCTTGGCGGGGAGGTAAGCTGACCAATCGGCGTGAAAGGCATGACCGACCGCCTCTTTATATGAAAGCAGCGTTTTTCCTGATTTCCTGTTCCCGAAATCGCTGCGTATTTTATCGTATTCCTCCGCCGTGCTGTTGAGTAATGTGGTTTTTTGTACCGGGTTCAACAGGCTACCGGCAACGGTTACACTACGTGAGGCATCGAGAACGTGGACGACCCCTCCATCATATTCCGTGGCGATCCTCACGGCCGTGTGGGTGCGGCTGGTGGTGGCTCCCCCGATCAGCAATGGTGTTTTCATATTCAACCTGCGCATTTCACGCGCTATGTGCACCATTTCATCCAGTGATGGCGTGATCAGGCCGCTAAGCCCGATGATATCCGCTTTATGTTTTACCGCTTCCTGCAGGATCCTGTCGGCCGGAACCATCACACCCAGGTCGATGATCTCATATCCGTTGCATCCGAGTACAACGCCAACGATGTTTTTACCAATATCATGTACGTCGCCTTTAACGGTCGCCAGCAATATTTTTCCGGGTCCTTTTTCATCGGCGCTGTGTCCCTGGCTGATCCTGTCTGATTTTTCCTGCTCAATGTAAGGTGTGAGAACGGCAACGGCCTTTTTCATTACACGGGCGCTCTTAACAACCTGCGGGAGGAACATTTTTCCAGAGCCGAACAGATCGCCCACGATGTTCATGCCGTCCATCAGCGGACCTTCGATCACATCAAGCGGGCGGGGATACTTGAGCCTGGCCTCTTCCGTGTCCGCATCTATGTATTCGGTAATGCCGTTGATCAGTGCGTGTTCGATCCTTTTTTCTACAGGGCTGTTTCGCCAGCTTTCATCCCTGACCGTTTCTTTCCCTTTTGATTTGACGGTTTCTGCAAAACCGATCAGTTTTTCCGTGGCTTCATTATTGTCGTTATGACGGTTCAGAATAACGTCTTCGCATAGCTGCTTTAATGTAGGTTCAATCTCGTCATACACAACCAACTGCCCCGCGTTTACAATGCCCATATCCATGCCGGCGCGTATGGCATAATAGAGGAATACGCTGTGGATCGCTTCCCGTACATGGTCGTTTCCACGGAAGGAGAATGAAACATTGCTGACGCCGCCGCTGACCTTGGTGAGTGGCATGAGCCTTTTGATCTCGCGGGTTGCCTCGATAAAATCGATCGCATAATTATTATGTTCCTCTATTCCGGTGGCTATCGCAAAGATGTTGGGGTCGAAGATGATGTCCTGGGGAGCATATCCAACCTGTTCAGTGAGTATTTTGTAGGCACGCTGACAAATGGCTACTTTTCTGTCTTTCGTATCTGCCTGTCCGTCTTCATCAAAGGCCATGACGATCACTGAGGCGCCAAAATCCCTGCAGACATGCGCCTGTTCGATGAATTTCTGCTCTCCTTCTTTCAGTGAGATGGAGTTTACGATGCATTTTCCCTGTACGCATTTGAGCCCGGCTTCTATGATCTCGAATTTGCTGCTGTCGATCATGATCGGTATGCGGGCGATATCAGGTTCCGACTGGAGAAGGTTCAGGAATGTTGTCATGGCATTGACGCCATCAAGCAGGGCGTCATCCATATTCACATCCAGTATTTGTGCCCCGTTTTCCACCTGTTGACGGGCGACAGAGAGTGCTTCCTCATATTGTCCTTCGCGCACCAAACGGGCAAACTTTTTACTGCCCGTTACATTCGTCCGCTCCCCGACGTTGACAAAATTTGTTTCGGGCCTGATGACCAAAGGCTCCAGCCCGGCCAGGCGGAGGTATGGTTTGATGTGTATGGGTTCTGACTTCATGCTGCTATTTTAAAACACTTAGACCGTTTGTTACTCTGCATCACTTGTTGGATCAAGCTAACTGCTGATGGCAACATATCCTTCTCTCAGTTATAAAAATCTGTTCTGATATATCATTCCTCTTCCTCCAGTACCGTATCCTTTACAGGTAGCATACGGGGCTTGAATTTTTTCACTTCCTCCGCAATATGCCTGATATGGTCAGGCGTCGTCCCGCAGCACCCGCCAACAATGTTTACAAATCCTTCCCTGGCCCATTCTTCAATGATATGCGCCGTATCGGCAGGCTGTTCATCATATTCGCCAAAGGCGTTGGGAAGGCCGGCATTCGGGTAGGCCGACGTATAGCAAGCGGCGAGTTCTGATAATTCTTCAATGTGCGGCCTCATCTCCCGTGCACCCAGGGCGCAATTAAGGCCAATGCTTAACGGTTGCGCATGTACGACGGAGTGATAAAATGCTTCCAGCGTTTGACCCGATAACGTACGGCCGCTGGCATCCGTGATGGTGCCGCTGATCATGATCGGCAATTCGGGCTGACCGCTCTCACGGAAGTACCGCTTGATGGCGCGTATCGCCGCTTTGGCATTCAGCGTATCAAATATGGTTTCAATGAGCAGGATATCTGCGCCGCCATCCACGAGCCCTTTTATCTGTTCGGTATATGCCATTTCCACTTCATCAAAGGTCACGGCCCGGTATCCGGGATTGTTCACGTCGGGCGAAAGGGAAAGGGTTTTATTCAGCGGGCCGATGGCGCCGGCAACAAAGCGTGGTTTTGAAGGGTCCTTTTTCGTGTATTCATCAGCGGCATTTCGTGCACAACGCGCCGATGCCACATTCAGTTCATAAGCCAGTTTCTGCATATCATAATCGGCCTGGGCAATACTGGTGCTGCTGAACGTATTGGTTTCAATGATATCCGCCCCGGCATCAAGATATTCTTTGTGGATCGCTTCAATGATGCCCGGTTGCGTGATACTGAGCAGGTCATTATTGCCTTTAACGTCCGTATGCCAGTCTTTAAACCGGTCTCCGCGGTAATCGGATTCTTCCAGTTTGCGACGTTGGATCATCGTGCCCATGGCGCCATCGATGATCATAATGCGTTGGTTGAGTATTTGCCTGATGTCTGTCATATAAATCCTGTTTTGCCCGTCTGCATGCAAGACATGACGGAATGCTGACCGTGATGAATGGAACCATGAAATAAACGATGAACAAATCCCGGGAAGAGGAGGAGAGGCCAGTCGTTTATTAGTTCAGGTTTTTTTCCGCAGGGGGTGAACAATAAACAAATCCGCCCCTGCAACGCTGCAAAGCTACTATAGAATTGCCAAAATGCAAAAAGGGATGGATACTACAGGGAATGGTCGTACAGGCAGTTTACCCTGATCTCAATGGTTTCTGAGATGTTATTTTTGACAAGCCTGGGCACTTCGATCTGATAATCTGCCAGTTTTACGGTAAAGGTGGATTGGCCGGTGATCTTCCCGGCTGCAATGAGGAGGGTTCCGCTGATCTGTACCTCTTGTGTTTTTCCGTGCATGCTGAGTTGCCCGCTGACCTTGACCAGGTTTTTCCCATCCGCCTGCAGGTTGATGCCGGTCCAGTTTGTTATGACGCCTTTGAATTGTGCCTTGGGAAATTTATCGCTCTCCAGGTAGTTTTCATTAAAATGTTCCTCCATAAGCGATTTTTGAAACGGAAACCACGGATGGGCAGGGAGAATTGCAGATCCCCGGTTTTTGTATCCAGGACACTGGTCACCTGGTTGTTCTCCGCCTCAATCTTCTCAAGCGACGTGTTGGAGTGAAATGAGATGAACCCGTTTTTGGTATAGTATTTCTGTGCGTAGGTATGTGTGCTAAAAGCCAGCATCAGAAAAATCCATCCTGTGATTTTCATATTTTTTTATTTGGTCAGCTTGTTACCGGGGTTGGTTAATGTGTTTGAAGGTAGCAACGGTCCATATATACATCTGCGGCTAAACCCAGCATGGGATCGCTTTCTCCTAAACCGGTCACGATGCCTTTGATGGAGACCGGCTGTCCGGCCCGGACTTGCTGCCCTGGTTTTTCCATTGTACAGTTGATGCTGGCCCCCGGGTAACCACTGGCCAGTAAAATCACTTGTTTTTGCCTGGCATTGGTTGTAACAGATTCCACCATCCCGGTCAGTTTGATCACTTTTCCCGAATATGATCGATTGGCCTGGGCTGAATCCCGGCTAAAAGATAAGTATAGCGTTTGGGCATCGGTCGACAAGGCATCGGAATGTTCGATATCCACCGGCCCCCGGTTATATTGATAATATCCGACGGCCAGTACCGATAATACGAGCAGGAGGAAGATTAGCCCTGTTTTTTTTCTGTCCATTAGTGGGAATAGTGCGCTCTTACGTCTGTTGTTACTATCGTTGTGCGGGGTAAAATGGATGCCTGCTGTTGAAAATTATCCCACCGGGTTGATATAGTGTTCAACCGGTATGCGGTTACTGATGCTTTTTCCAAGGGTCATTTCATCGGCATATTCCAGTTCGCCTCCAAAGGAGATGCCACGGGCAATGGTGGTGATCCTGACGGGCAGGTCTTTTAGTTTACGACCGATGAAGTAAACCGTGGTATCGCCCTGGATATTGGGATTGAGCGCGAAGATGATCTCCTGCGTTTCTTCCGCAGATACCCGGCTGACCAATTGTTCGATGTTGAGTTGTTCGGGGCCGATGCCGTCCAGCGGAGAAATGATGCCGCCCAGTACATGGTACACGCCGTTATATTGCTGGGTGCTTTCGATGGCGATCACGTCCCGGATATTTTCCACCACGCATATGGTATCGTGACGGCGCATGCTGTTGCTGCAGATATTGCAGAGTTCGTTATCGGAGATGTTAAAACACTTTTTGCAGAACCTGATCTCGTTACGCATGGAAGCCACGGATTGCGTGAATTTTGCCACCATGTCAGGGTCTTGTTTGACCAGGTGCAGTACCAGT
The DNA here is from genome assembly GCA_046329695.1 of Ferruginibacter sp. Lineage (GTDB taxonomy): Bacteria > Bacteroidota > Bacteroidia > Chitinophagales > Chitinophagaceae > Ferruginibacter. The sequence goes on along the minus strand of JAXLUE010000017.1, from coordinate 13,560 downwards.
CGCAGGGCGGTCTTTTTACCGATACCCGGGAGCCTGGCGAATTCATTTACCGCATTTTCCAATAAGCTAGAGGAAAAGATCATGGCGTAAAATTAGGCAATCGGCGGTTGTTGGAAAGCAAACCGGACGGATTTTTATGAGTGGGATCAAAGCTCGATCTCCCGTTCATTGTCCCAATCTGCCCGTACGCCCAGTTTCTGTTCCAGGGCATTGGCCAGTTCCGGTTGTGTGCGGGTTTTATAATCCCCGGGGTCCCAGCGGCCATTCCGGTTATCATCAAATACAATGCGCATCTCGTATTCGCCCGGTATGATGAGGTCGTTTTTCCATTCGGATGACGTAATGGGGGAGCTCAACCTGATCTCTTCGCCCTGTATCAGTTGTATGAGCGGGTTCTTCGACAGGTCGAGGTTGCGGAAGCGCAGCACCACCCGCCCGTAGTCCGTGGTTTTTTTGGTCCGGAAACGAATGGTATCCGGTTTGGCCAGTGTGTTTCCAATGGTGTCTTTGAATGCCAGGCTGCCGAGGATAATGATATAGTCCTGGTCGGGTTGCCAGTTGACCTTCATATTGAGTCGTTTTCGGGTACTGTCCAGCGTTATGCCCGAGGTCGGGAGCTTGTTGAAATTGGTGTCGGACAGGCTGATCTGGCTGCTGTCCAGTTCTTTCAGTTTATTATTAAAGTCTGCCTGGAAGTCGGTTAGGATATCCTGTTGCCTGCTTTGTGCGCTGGTTGTGTACTTGAGCTTTTTTTCCACGAGCACTTTGGGAGCGCTGGTAGGCTTGTTGCCCGATTTTTCTTTTGCGTAGGCATAGAGCCTGACGGATCTGGGATTACGCCCGGTTTGAAAGCCGGAGTCGGCAAATGCAAATATTTCTGTGGATGAATTATATGTTTTGCTTCCATCGCCGTCCTTAAGCGCGTATACTTTTACGTTAGCGTCCGGCAGGTAGCTGAAGCTGAAGCTGCCATCGCTTTTGACACGGGTTGCATAATCCGGTTTGCGGGTTTGTACCGCACTGTCGGGTGAATCGCGGTAGAGAAGGACCAGCAGGGTGCTGTCGGCCTTGCCTGTTTCTGCCATGAGTACGCGGCCCGACAAGGTCATCGAATCAATATGGTCGCCTGTTGAAAATACGTAGCTGAAGTCTTTGGCCACGTTGCCTTCGTTGACATCCCGGATGGCATTGCCAAACTGGATGTAATAAGTGCTGTTGGGCTGTAGCGTATCTTTTAGTTTGATGGTTACCATGCGCAGGTTGCTGCTGATCTGCGGCATATTCTTTTGCACGGGTGAGATCAACAGGTTGTTCTGCAGGTCCTGTAATTCAACATATTCATTGAAGTAGAGGGTGATCTTGTTGCCGGTAAACCGGGTTTTTTCCAATTCCGGACTGGCTTTTACCAGAACAGGCGCCAGGCTGTCCCGTACGCCACCGGTTGGGGCGCCGATCTGTGCACAACCGCCCATGAAAATGGAGAGGCATGCGGCAGACAGGAGGGCAAAAAACAGGAAGGCGATATGTCGGAATGGGTTCAAAGCTGATTCGGGCGTGAAGTTAATAAATGGCAAAGAAGTTAAAAGTTAAAACTACAAAGGAGCGAAAAGAATGCCGGCATCATTGGCAAACAAAGATCATTCTTCCTCATCGCCCCCGGTTTCATGCAGGGTAATGGCCAGCTGGTTGGTTTTGACAAAGCTGCACCAGTGGCAGTCCTTATCCCCGCACCCGATGTAGAATTCCCTGTCCTGAATTTTCTGCCAGGTAGATTTGATCTGTTGTGTAACGGTGGTGATATCAGCCGGACTGATGACCAGTTTTTCTTTCTTATACTGTTTCTTTTTATCGGGTTCTATGAAATCAAATTCCGTGCTCACCACTTTCCAGTCTTTTTGTGGGTAATGGTCTACCAGTAATTTATAAAATACGGCCTGGCGCCAGTAGTCGCCGCCCAGGGGGTTTTTCTCCGATGGGGCGGATAGTTTTGTTTTTGCTTTGTCCGGGTCGCCGGTCTTGTAATCCACCACTGTCACTGATTTTCCGTCGAATTCAAGTTTATCCAGTTTGCCTTTCAGGGGAACGCCGTCGATCAGCACGTTCCTGATATTCAGCTCGATCGAAACGATCGTATTGAATTCCGCCAGGCGTTGGTCATAATAATCGGCCAGGATCGTGTGGCCATATTCCAAACGCCGGGCATATTGTTCTTTGGTGAAGCTTTCCCGGTGCCTTTCCATGTACCAGTTGAAATCGTTGATAAATTCTTCTTTGGCCGGGAACCGGTTGGCGCCGCCGTCCTGCATTTTACGGAACAGTTTTTCCAGGGCGTAGTGTACGGCAGATCCGAATTCCGTATTCTCATTCTTGGGCGACGGGATGCGGATCAGGTTGCGGAAATAAAATTCCAACGGGCATTTCAGGTAATTGTTCAGTGCCGTCACGTTCATCACGAATTTGTCGAGCGCACGGCTGATGTATTCTTCCTCCATTTTTTCGATCTCCGGCGCTTCGGCGTTGCCGAAACCCAATGCGATGAATGCTGTCAGCACTTCCGGGTCCAGAACGATCTTTTCCAGCGGCAGCCTGTGCTTATCCAGTATCTCCACGATGAACATGGAAGGCTCCATTTCCTTGCCATCATTACGGAAACGGCTGTACGAAATGTACAGGTGCTGTTCCGCCCGGGTGATGGCCACATAGAACAGCCGGCGCAACTCTTCTTCGTCATTGGAAGCAGGGCCGCTGCTGAACATGGTGTCCGGCAGCTTATATCCGCCTCCCGGTTTCTTTTTCTTTTCCCAGAAACCTGCATTGCATCCCACCAGGAAGACGTATTCGAATTCGAGGCCTTTGGAGCCGTGGGCCGTCATTAAATTGACGCCTTTATCGCTGCCGCTGACCTGTACCAGCGGCAGGCTGATGCCCTCTTTTTCCATCAGTTCCACCAGGTTCACCAGTTCCTGCAGGTTAAGGGATGGGTTGCGGTGTGTTTCTTCCTTGATGAAATCGAAGAGGCCGGTCAGTACCTGCAACTGCCAGTGTTTGTCTGGCTGCTGCATCAGGTGCCCGAGAACATTGGCCTCGCGGATAATGGTGTCGCAAATGTGCTGTAATGTCTGGTTGGGCACATCGCCGATCAGTTTTTCCAGGATGAGCGATGCTTTTTTAAGGCCGGGATGAATGCCAGTCTGAAAGAGTTCCCTGGCCGGTTGATTGGCTTTATCATGCAGGAGTTTCCTGATCGATAGGCTGCGGTCGTTGTATTTCTTTTCCGACACTTCCATGGTCAGTTTCGCTATCTCTATCGGGGGGATGCCGAACCAGTCGGCATGAAGGATCTCAAATAGCAATTCATCGCCGCTGTAGGGGATATAGTGTTCTGAGGCCAGGTATTTCAGAATGAGGATGATCTTTTTGGCTAAGGGCAGTTCAAGTATGTTGAGGTGCCTTTTACTGTAAACGGGTATTTCAGCGAGTTTGAAATAGCGGCTGAGTTCTTCGCCGTATTTGTTTTCCTTGTAGATGATGCCGATGCGGCCGGGCACCACGCCCCGGGCAACCAGTTCCTGCACTTGTTTGACTATCCCGATCATTTCCTCCCGCTGCGTTTCATATTCATGTATGACAGGAGGGTGCTTCAGGTCGCGGATACTGTCGTTGGATGACAGCAGTTCCTTGCTCAGCCCGTCGAGCTGTTTCACCAGTCTTTCTTCGTTCCTTTCGATCAGGGTTTTGGAGATATCGAGTATCGGTTGTGTTGACCGGTAGTTTCGGGTAAGCACCACCGTCATCAGATCGTTTTGGTAATTACCGGCGAACTGCAGCATGTTTTCCACGTTGGCGCCCTGGAAACGGTAAATACTCTGGTCATCGTCGCCTACCACAAAAACATTGGGTTTGTCCCAATAGCTGATCAGCAGTTCCACCAGCCTGTTCTGTGTTCCGCTGGTATCCTGGTATTCATCAACCAGTATATATTGATATTTTTCCTGGTAGTTGGCGAGTATGTTCTTGTTTTCTTCAAAAGCGCGGATCACCCAATTGATCATATCGTCAAAATCGTACCGGTTCTTTTTACGCATCATCTGCTGGAAACGGGGGAATTCATGTACGGCGGCCCTGAGTTTTTCCATCCGTTCTTTTTCTTCATCGATCTTATCTTTCTTCAGGTCTCCCGCATTGAACTCCCTGTATTTTCTTTTGTAAACGAACTCGTCGCGGTTAGGCAGGTCTTTCACATAATCATCGATGCGTTGATCGATGAATTCTGGCGTCCATCCTTCGCGCTTCATGTTGCTGAAGAGCTGCTGCAGGTTTTTTACTTCAAAATACACATCGCCCCGGTACCGTTTCAGTGGGTGGTTTTTGGGGAGGCTGTCGATCAGTTCTTTAAAAAGCTGGATCTTTTCAAGTTCGGATATGGGATCGAGCGCCGTTTTTTCAAAGAACGAGAGGTTTTCCTGAATGATATCGTTGCAAAAGGCGTGAAACGTATAGATATTGACCTTATATGCGTCGGGGCCGATGAAATGCTGCAGTCTTTTGCGCATGGCTACCACGCCGGCATCGGTATATGTGAGGCAGAGAATATTCTCTGGTCCCGCGTCGGTATCGAGCAGTATTTTACCAATGCGGCTGGCCAGGATCTGGGTTTTGCCCGTACCCGGGCCTGCGATCACCATCACGGGGCCTTCAATGCTGTTCACCGCACGGCGTTGCTGCTCGTTCAGTCGTTCGTATTCTTTTCTGAATGTTTCTGCTAATTTCTCTCGATAGGAAGACATGCGTCAAATATACTAAATATGACCTGCGGGATGCATTCAAACAATTAGCTAAAAAGGTTGTTGTAGTGGCTATGAGTAAGGTGTACAGCATCAAAACGGTTCAGGTCATGCCTATCAGCATGGAAAAGGCCTGGGATTTTTTTAGCAGCCCCGCCAACCTGGCAACGATCACCCCCGAAAGCCTGGGTTTTAAGATCATATCCAAACATCACGGCAGCGCCATGTACCCTGGCCAGATCATTGAATATAAGGTCAGTCCGTTGTTGGGCATTCCTATATACTGGATGACCGAGATCACACACGTGGAAAACCGGAAGTATTTTGTAGATGAACAACGTTTCGGCCCTTACAGCCTCTGGCATCACCAGCATCATTTCCGGGAAGTTCCCAATGGTGTGGAGATGACAGATATTGTGCACTATAAATTACCGTTATGGTTCCTGGGCGACATCGCTCACAGCCTGTTTGTGAAAAAGCAGCTAAAGGGGATTTTTGATTACCGGTTTAAGAAAGTGAAGGAGTTGTTTGGGTAATTAGATAATGTGGTAATGTGGCGATGTGATAATGTGGTAATGTGATAATTAGATAATGTGGTAATGTGAAAATGGAACTCAGGTGATTGCCCTTCAATTATCTTCCTTCCTGCATTAGTTGTCAGGGTTGTTCAAGATTTAGCTCTTCCATGTAGATCTTGCGTAAGTTTTCCAGGTGATGGTCGAGGGTGAAGTTTTGTAATACGCGCTCTCTTCCTTCGGCGGCCATTTTCCGCAGTTTAGCCAGATCGTTTTTTAAAGATTGAACTTTCTGTACAAAATCATCCACATCCTGCAGGGAAAAATATTCCGCGGTGCCGGCGCATTGTTCGCGGAATGTGGGAATGTCGGACAGCAGCATGGGTTTTTCCTGCGCCATGCCCTCGAGTACCGCAAGTGAAAATCCTTCATAAAATGACGACATCACAAAAAGGTCGTAAGCTGGAAGCAATTCCGGCAGGTTGCGCACTTTGCCCATCAGCCTTACAGGCAGTTTCTCTTCTTCAATGATCTTCCGGAATGAAGTTTCGAGCTGGCCATCTCCAAATATATCCAGTGTCACCCGCTGATCTTTCAATTCCCGGAATGCGCGTAAGAGGTACAACTGATTTTTCTGGGGTTTGAGGTTACCTACCGTTACCAGGCGGAAGGTTCCGTCGTGCTGACGGGGCAATGGGTTGGCAGGTTTATTGAATACGGCCGTATCCACAAAATTATACAGCACGCCGCTGCGCCCCGGTTTCAGCCGGAGAAAAGAAAAATAATCGTGCAGGGTGTGTTCAGATACGCCCAATATCATGCCGGGCCGGTGTTTATAACTTATTCTATCAAGCTGGCAGATCCAGTTTTTTTTGTACTCCACACTGTCTGTCAGCGAAGCCTGTATGGATGTTACCAGCGGAATGTCTTTCGGGCAGGCATATCGCGCCAGTACCGTACTCCAGTAAAGCTGGCTGTGTACAAGGTCCACTTTATTTTCCCGGATGATCCTGCGCAGTTTTCCGATGACAGTTGGAAAGAGGTAATAAGATCTCAGGTTCAGGCAGTAGTAACGGTCATATTGCAGGTCGTTGCCAAACTGGTTGAGCGGATCGAGCGTTACCACGATATTATTATAATCCTTGAGTTTTTTCAACACGCCCACCACCGCTGTTTCGGCGCCGCCCAGGCCGAAGTTTTGTATGATATGCAGTATGGTCTTTTTTTCTTTCATGGAGGATGGATTTATCCTTTGTCGTTACCCAACCCGAACATCGGCTTCCAGTGGTGCCTGGTGAACCAAAGGGTTAGTAAGAAAACGATGCTGTACAGCACACAGGAAGCCATTGCGGCGCCCGTTGCCTGCCACTCGCGAATGAAAAAATAATTGCAAACCAGGCTGACGGCAATGGCCGACAATGACAGGCCCAGCAGTTTTTTCTTTTCCTTATAATATAACAGGAACGAATAGAAGAAGTAACTGATGCACCAGATATATATCCCGATACAAAGCAGGTAACTGTATTCGAGCGCCGGGTGGTATTTTTCATTCACAAAAAAACGATACACCAGCGGCATCGCCACCAGCAAACCCGCCAGGCCGGCCGTGAGCACGCCGATATAGAGGTAGAACTGTTTTTTCAGCCTGTCGGACCCGGCTTCACCGGTGGAAAGCATTTTATAAATTTTTGGAAATAAATATTGAATGAGCGCCATCGCCAAAACGTTGATGATCGAGGCAAATACACAGGCAATGCTGTAGATGCCCACGGTGGCGTTTTCATCGTGGGTAAAATGGGAGAGGAAGAATTTGTCGGACGCATTCATGGTAAAAATGCTCACCTGCAGCGCCATGATGGGTATGGCATACAACAGTTCGCTGTATATATAGGTTTTACGGACTTTACCGAAGAGGTAACCCTTCTTTTTAAAATAATACAATGCGTAAAAGCCCAGCACCACATAGGCTGCCAGGATACCGGCAACGCGTCCCTGCCAGCGCCACGCAAAGTAAACCACCATCACGTAAGACAGGCCGAGTTCAAGGATGGTTTTACCCATATTGGCCTTCATATATGTTTCCGGTTCCTGGTTATTCCTGGCCATACTCATCAGTTGTTCGTTGAAGAATATGAGAAAGGTTACGAGCGGTATCAGCCAGGTGAACATGGGAGGGAAGCCATAAGTTGCCTGTAGCTGATTTCGGAAAAGGAATAACCCGATCACCGATACGATCATCACCGCCAGGGGCATGACCATGCCTGTGGTGAAAAGATCGCGGAAAGAGGGTTTGTCCAGTTTGAAATAATCGGCGCTGACCGAATGCACAATGCCCATGGAGAGGAATGGCATCAGGAACAACATGGTATTGCTGAACAGGCTGAGCAGCCCGTTTTCAGACGGGGTGATATACGCCGGGTTCGTAAATATGAACAGCAGCAGAAACGAAACCGCTTTGGAAAAAAAATTACTGAACGTGTACATGCCCACCGACCGGAAGGAGGGATGTTGAAATATGTGCTTCAGTCGGTTTAGTGCAGACATCTAACCGTAAACGTAACAATTATTTTTTTAATCCCTTTACTACGGCGGCACGGTAATTATGATAATGGATAAATCCGCCCCATACTTTTTCCATGCCATAGCGGTTAAACCAGTTAACTACTTCGGGTATTTTTTTCGGCTGGTCATATTCCGGACTGAACATGTCAAATGTATCCAGCACGACCATTTCCCGCAGTTTATCCGGGGCAAGATTTTTGGGTAAGGTTCCGTCGATATCGCAAACCGGAATGAACCGGTTGGCGATCCTGCCCAGCCCGATTCCGGAAAAGAAACGGTAGGTTCTGATCAGGGTATCGGCATGCCTGTCGATCTTTTTATATAGTTGCTGATTGTCCATCTTCCGCGTTATCGGGCGCAGGAAATATTTGGCGTGGAGTTTGGTCCACCAGCCTGTGATGGGGTAAAAATCAACCACCAGCTCACCTCCGGGCTTCAGCATGGCGATGAGTTTCTGTACCGATTTTTCCACGTCGGGCGTATGCTGTAACACGCCGAAGCAAAAGACCTTATCAAATTGACCGGGTGCAAAGGGCATCTCATACAAACTGGCCTGGAAGAGTTTAAGCCGCTCATTCGGGCCGTTGTTTTTATAATTGGAAAAAACCGCTTCGGAATAATCGACACTGTAAAGATTGGCCCGGGTATGATCGAGGATGATCTGGGTAAAACGTCCGGCACCAGATCCTACTTCGAGTATGTTTTTTCCCGACAGGTCTTCCTTATCCCATCCTGTTTCGGCAAAGAAACGGTCACGGCTCAGGCTAAGGCCGGTAGCCTTATCAATTTGGGTTGTTCTGAATTTCTTCCACTGGTAACTGAAATTGTCGGTGTAGTGGTCGTGCTGTACGATGCGGTAAACGCCATCCTGCAAGGGAAAAATTTGTCCATGTCCATCATCCAGACCCGCCGTTGTTTCTTGTAACGGCATACCATTGTATGGGTTAATGAGGATAATGGGTTTCATCATAAGATAAGAAATACACTGCAAGATAAAAAAGATACCGCGAAGCTCATATAGGGATACTACGTGTCGGGCTATGGGGCTTTCACGATGGATGATGCAGGAGTACGAACGGGGCTTCATCCCGGCATTGTCAGGTAATCCTTGTCACTTCATTGCCACTGAGGCGGTATTCCTGATGGGTTTCGGGGCATATGGCCCTGTGGGTGGAATCAAAATGCAGTTTATGACCGGCTTCGCTCATCCATCCGGCCTGGCGTCCCGGGTTACCGGTGATGAGTGCGTAATCGGGTACGGGTTTTGTTACTACCGCGCCCGCGCCGATGAATGCGTAACGACCGATCTCATTCCCGCACACGATCGTGGCATTGGCGCCGATGGTGGCTCCTTTTCGTATCAGGGTTTGCCGGAATTCGTGTTTGCGGCTGATGGCGCTTCTCGGGTTGATGACATTGGTCAGCACCATACTGGGCCCCAGGAAAACGTCATCTTCGCAGATCACGCCTTCATATATACTCACGTTATTCTGTACACGCACATTATTGCCAAGCACCACATTGGGCGCCACCACCACATTCTGCCCGATGTGACAGTTTTCGCCGATGACGGAACCGCTCATGATATGACAAAAATGCCAGATCCTGGTTCCGGCGCCGATGCGGCAATTCTCGTCGACGTAGGTGGATGGGTGTATGTAATAATCCATGATCAGAAATGCAGGATGCTTTGTAAATACTGTCCGTAACCGCTTTTTTTCAATCGCTCCGCCAGTTCTTTCAGCTGGTCGAGGGTGATGAATCCCATTCGCCAGGCGATCTCTTCGGGGCAACCCACTTTCAGTCCCTGCCTTTTTTCGATCACGCGTACATATTCACTGGCATCATGAAGTGAGTCGAATGTTCCCGTATCCAGCCAGGCGAAGCCCCTGTTGAGCTGAACCACTTTTAGTTTTTTGTTTTGCAGGTATTCCCGGTTCACATCGGTGATCTCATATTCGCCGCGAGCGCTTGGTTGAATGTTTTTGGCGATGCGGACCACATCGTTGTTATAAAAATATAAACCCGGCACCGCATAATGGCTTTTGGGGTTGGCAGGTTTTTCCTCGATACTGATGGCATTGAATGATTGATCGAATTCAACCACCCCATATCTTTCCGGATCTATCACCGGGTAGGCAAATATGGTGGCGCCCTCAGGGTTGGCAGCAGCCTGGAGCATTTTGCTGAAGCCGCTTCCGTAAAATATATTATCACCCAGTACCAGTGCCACGCTGTCGTTTCCTATGAATTTTTCCCCGATGACGAATGCCTGGGCGAGGCCATTGGGTTTTTCCTGCACCTCATACGCGAAGCGGCAACCCCACTGGCTTCCATCTCCGAGCAGCCTGATGAATTGTGGCTGATCTTCCGGAGTGGTGATGACCAGTATCTCCCGGATACCCGCCAGCATTAAAGTGCTCAGCGGATAATAGATCATCGGCTTGTCGTAAATGGGCATGAGTTGCTTGCTGATGCCCATGGTGATGGGGTAAAGCCTGGTACCGGAGCCGCCGGCAAGTATGATTCCTTTCATGGTATCTCGTTTGTGGGTAAAAGGCCAGACAGCCGGTATTACCGTTTGCTGTACATGCCTTCGTAATACTTCTGGTAATCGCCGCTGGTTACATGGTCGAGCCAGTCCTGGTTGTTCAGGTACCAATCGATGGTCCTTGCCAACCCTTCTTCAAATTGCAGGGATGGTTCCCAGCCGAGTTCTTTCTTCAACTTGGTCGCATCAATGGCATACCGGAGGTCGTGCCCGGCGCGGTCGGTAACATAGGTGATCAGTTTTTCACTGGTGCCGCTTTCTCGGCCCAGCCGTTTGTCCATCTGCCTGCACAATTCTTTCACCAGGTCGATGTTCGTCCATTCGTTGTGCCCGCCGATATTATATGTTTCACCCGTTTTCCCTTCATGGAATATCAGGTCGATGGCCCTTACATGATCTTCCACAAACAACCAGTCTCGCACATTTTCCCCCTTTCCATAGATCGGCAGGGGTTTATGGTTGATGATGTTGTGAATGCACAGCGGGATGAGTTTTTCAGGGAAATGATAAGGACCGTAGTTATTGGAACAATTGGAGATCTTCACCGGTAGCCCGTAGGTATGGTGGTATGCCCGAACAAAGTGATCGGATGAGGCCTTGGAGGCGGAATAAGGACTCCTGGGATCGTAAGATGTCGTTTCCGTAAATAAACCTTCGCTGCCAAGTGAACCGTACACTTCATCGGTGGAGATATGATAGAACAACTTTCCTTCCATCTGTCCGGCCCATTTTTCACGGGCTACCTGGAGCAGGGTAACGGTGCCGACTACGTTCGTTTTGACAAATGCCAGCGGGTCGGTGATCGAACGGTCAACATGGCTTTCGGCGGCGCAGTGCAGCACGGCATCGAATGGGTATCGCTCAAAAAGACCCCTGACCATTTCCATCTCGGAGATATCCCCTTTCTCAAAACGGTAGTTTGGACTGTTTTCGACGTCGCGAAGGTTTTCCAGGTTCCCCGCATAGGTGAGTTTATCCAGATTGATAATGGTATAATGCGGATATTTGTTCACGAAATGCCTGACCAGGTGTGAGCCAATGAACCCGGCACCACCCGTGATCAGTATGGTTTTTTGTTGGGGCATAGTACATACTCCGGTATATGACGATAGCCGGAACCCTGCAAAGAAACGATATTTTGCAGGAAATTCACGGGGGCCGGACCCCCGATAACCTTTACGATCCATGTACAAAGGCTATATAAGCTGGATAGACCTCTTGCTGGTACCACTTTTCTTCGTGGTATTATATATGGTCATGCTGGTGATCCGGCACCGTCACCGCGATAATCCCCTGTACCGGAAATACCTCGTGAAGGGTTTTGTGGTTAAAATGGTCTGCACCGTTTTTTACTGTTGCATCATATATTTCTATTATGAATTTGGCGACAGTATCAATTATTTCAAGAACGTGCTTTTTCTCCGTCACCGGATCGCGGAGGGGAGTGAATCGCTGGCCGTATTGTTCCGCGAAGCGGGTTACATGAAAGAGACCTACCATATCAGCGGTACCAGCACCGATGGCGGATGGCTGGTGGAAAAAATCGCTTTGGTACTTTCTTATTTTTCTTTTTCTCGTTTTGTGGTTACAAGTATGCTGTTTGCCACACTGGCTTATTCCGGCATGTTCAGGATGTTTGAAACCTTTGTGGAGATCATGCCCGAATGGCATAAGCGCCTTGCCTGGGTGGTCTTGTTCTTCCCATCGCTGGCCGTGTACGGTTCGGGTATATTGAAAGACACGGTCTGTATTTCCTCATTGGGCTGGATTTTGTACAGCAGCCACCAGTTGTTCATGAAACGGAATGTGCGGCTGCGGTACATCTTCATCCTTGTTTTTTGTATCGTGCTTATATACCTCGTTAAAGTGTATATCATCGCGGCCTTCATGCTGCCCTATATTATTTTTCTGCTGATGAGGCTGATCCGGCGGGTGCAGAGCCGATACTTCCGCCGCATCATTATGCCGGTGTTACTCGGCCTGATGGTCTTTGGTTATATCGTATATTCGGATGAGATCGACCAGTTGCTGGGCAGTTACGCCATTGAAAAGCTGTTTGATTCTGTTAAGGAGCAGCAGCAATCATATATTGCGGCAGGAGATGCGGAATCCGGTTCGGTGTACAGCCTGGGCAATTTTGAACCCACTGTCAGCGGATTTGTGAAGCAGATGCCTGCCGGTATCAATGCCACGCTCTTCAGGCCTTTTATATGGGAAACCCGGAATGTGCTGATGATCTTTTCAGCCCTGGAAAGCCTCGCCATCCTGCTGATCACTCTGTATGTATTATGGAAGGCCGGCATCGTTCGGTTTATACGAACTGTTTTTAACGACCCCTTCATCTTCCTTTGTATTTTTTATTCGCTGGTGTTTGCGGCCATTGTAGGCATATCCACGCTGAATTTCGGTACGCTGGCGCGTTATCGTATCCCGGTGATCCCTTTCTACCTGTCAGGCATACTCGCTGTCTTGTACCAGGCAAGGAAGGCTAACCGGAAAAAGCCACATGAAAGTACTGAATGATCTTATTGACATCGAATTGTTCCGCGCGCGACATAGCCTTTTCTTCATAACGTTCCCGTAAGCCTTTGTCTTCATACATTTTTTTCATGGATGCCGCCAGGTTGGCCACATCGTTCACGGGGGTCAGGATGCCGTATTCGGCCACCTCGTAGCTGGTGATGGCGCTGTGGTGCAGGTCCGTCCCCGGTGCAAGGAGTTCGCGGGGCCCGGATGTGCAGTCGGTGGAAATGATGGATTTTTCGCAGGCAAGCGCTTCAAGCAATACATTGGGGAATCCCTCCACATACGAACTGAGTACAAAACAGTTGCTCCGTTTCACATATTTGTACGGGTTATTGTCGAAACCGGTGAATATGACCTGTTGTGTGAGGCCGAGGTCTTCCACTTTTCTTTCCAGGTCCTCTTTCTGGGCGCCAGATCCAACGAGGATCAGTTTTACCGGAAGATGTTTGATGATGAAAAAAGCGTCGAGCAGGATACCCAGGTTCTTTTCTTTCCGGAAGCCGCCCACGGAAATGAAGTAAAAAGTTTTGGGGTCAAAGGTGAGGGAACAGGGTTCGGCAGACTGCTTACTGATCGCGGCCAGGTCGATCGGGTTATAGATCACCTGCATGGGCGTTTTCAC
>JAXLUE010000016.1:0-71867 GCA_046329695.1 Ferruginibacter sp. | reverse complement strand
AAAATAGATGTCGGTTAAGCCGTCATTATTGATATCGCCTGTAGCCACGCCACCGCCGTTATAGTAGTAGAGGTAGTACAGGATATTGAACAGGTTATGTTTTTCCAGTGTATTGGTAAAACGGATATTTGTCTGCGACGCAGGAAGGCTTTCAAACAGCGTTTCTTTTTTTTGTTTGCAGGAAACGGCCAGCAGGCTGACAAATAAAAGGATTAGTGCCGCGTGGATATGTTTTGATCGATACATAAGTAGGAAAATACAACCTTTTTAAGAGTAAAAAGGCCAAACAATGAATTGTTCAGCCTTTTTACTGCATGTGCTTTTTACTAATACAAAGAGAGCTTACAAACGGCTGTTGTACAATGCCTGTACTTCCGTTGTGGTAAGGGCTTTATTATACAGCCTGAACTGGTCCATACCGCCCTGCCATGACTGGATCCAGCCATCGGTCGGGCCTTCCAGGCCAACGTGTTTGTTCATACCGCCCACAACAAAGCCGAATACTTTACCGCCGTCAATGGTGAACGGACCGTGTCCGCTCCAATTGAGGGTTTTATACACCTCACCATCGCGGTAGATGGCCAAATCCGACGTTGTTTCATCATAGGCGAATGCCAGGTGGTGCCATTGGTTGTCGAGGATACGGTACATCCTGTTGGCTCCGGTGAGTTCGAACCAGTGATCGCCGCCATTATCGTTGATATAGAATTTCAGAACGGCTGAGTCTACGGTAGAACCGGCACCTGTATGATCAACCAGGGCGAACATGGCGCTTTTGGCCCAGTAGTCCTTATCGGGTAAAGAGAACAGGAACTGCGGGTTACCGCCACCGGGAACATCATTCTTGATCCACATGCAAACCGTGAAACTGGTAGACCCAGCGAAATCATTGGGTGAAGCATATTTGATGGCAGACTGATCAACGCCCTGTATACCTTTACCGGTGACACCATCGATACTGGTCAGAGGGTTAGAACTGGCAAAGTTGGCACGGATACTGTCCACCGCGTTACGCAGGGGGTCGTTACTGGTACCGTCATACGCAGCATAGAATTTCAACGGGCCGCCAACCGGGTTGGTGTCTGGTGGATAATCACCCAGGGCAGGCCTCTTCATTTTCTGACAACTCACTGCCAAAGACAGGAACAGAGCCGCCATTGCGATGCGATTGAGTTTATTTTTCATGTTATGCATTATTGTTAAGATAATTGATGATGATTAGTTCCATTCCGGGTTTTGTTCCAGGTTCGGGTTTGCATTGAGTGCAGGCGTTGGTATTGGGTAATACCTGTGTTTGTTGGCATAACCGTTGGGCCCCAGTTTTTGGATGGCATCGCCCCAGCGCACCAGGTCAAAGAAACGCTCGAATTCCATCGCCAGTTCCGACCTTCTTTCTTTTTTGATGACATCAAAGAATGTCACCTGGTCTGTATACGTCACCGGGCTTAATCCGGCGCGGTTACGAACCTTGTTTACCCATTCTTCGGCGTCGGCAGTATTTTGTGCGCCACCCACGATGTTGGCGGCTTCGGCGCCCATCAGCAGTACATCGGCAAAACGGATGACACGGTGGTTGATCCAGGTGTTTTGTGCCTCATTATCCGGCGTACCTAATCCGGCGGCCAGGTAATCGGAATATTTGTTGTACACTTTTTTATTCCAGTAGAGGGCATTGCTCAGGTTTGGCAAGGTTTGATCGTAACCACCGGTGCTGGGGCCACCGTCATTGGCTCCGGAAAACAGGATGGTGGCTGCTTTGCGCTTGTCGCCTGATTCATAGCTGCCAACGAGGTCTGATGTTGGTGTATTCCAACCCCAGCCCAGGTCCCATTCGCCTGAACCGCCGCGAACACCCTGGCACTGACCTAAGCGACTCCAGTAGATATTACCGTCACCGGCTGATTTGGACGCCTGGATCTCGAATACGGATTCAATACCCACTTCGCCTTCCACTTTAAACACTTTCCAGTAATCGGTCATGAGGTCGAACGGACCATTCTCGATCACATCACGCAGCACCGGCAGGGCTTCTCCATACAGGTGTTGTTGTATAAGAGCTTTGCCCAACAAAGCTTTGGCAGCCCAGCTGGTCAGACGGCCTTTATATTTGGCTTCCCAAACGGTGGGCAAATGCTGTGCGGCATAGGTCAGGTCTTCTTTGATCAGGTTGTAGATCACGCCAGTATCCGATTTGGCAATCTGGCCCTGAGCAGGATCAGAGACTTTGAAATCAATCTTTGGAACGGCACCAAAAGTGCGAACCAGGTCGAAATAAGAATAAGCCCTGAAGAAACGCGCTTCCGCGATATTGATGATCGAGGCGGGATCGGTCAGGCCTTCTGCTTCTGCCTGTGCGAGAACGTTGTTGCACAAACCAATGAAGACGTAGTGTTTATCCCAGTAAAGCCCCGCACCCCAGTCATCCTTGGTGTACTGGAAATTGTCGTAAGTCTGGTGCCAGGCTGAAGCTCCGGGATCGGCAACGATCTCCGCATCATCAGAACGGAAACCATTCATAGCCACCCAGGGGATGTTCTCAAAACCGTCACCGCAATAAGGGTCAGATGCTGAGTTCCTGATGGCCCCATACAGTCCGATGACCGAGCCATTGAGGGCGCCGATGGAGATGTCGTTGACAGTAGCTTGTAAAGGCTTACGATCAAGAAACTTCTTGCAACCGGTCAGTCCCGAAAAGGCCACGACGGCTAGCAGGAAACCTGTTAATAATTGTTTCAACTTTATCATGATTCTGTGTTTTTTATTTCTTTTAGATTAAAAGTTAACATTGACGCCAAAAGTAGTGATCCTCGGAAGGGCACTTCCTGCACCGCCGAAATCAAGTCCCCAGCCAGTAGCTGAACCGGCAAATTCAGGAGAATAACCTTCATTCCTCTTCCATGTTTTCAGGTTCTGAATGGCAGCAAAGAGGCGGATATTCTTGATGCGGGTAACTTTAGGCAGTTTGTTGAATGTATAACCCAGGTTCAGGTTCCTGATACGGAAATAACTTCCATCTTCCACACCATAAGTAGATGGTGCCCTGTTGATCAGGTGGTTCTGGTTAACAATGGGTACCCAGTTAGAAGAACCAGCACTCGTCCAGGCTTCTGTGTAGTTCTGAGGATAATTGTACACAGAGTTCTTTTGTTCTGAAGTTCCCCATACACGATAGATCTCATTACCATAGCATCCGGCAAAATCAATGCCCAGGTCAAAGTTCTTGTATTTGGCATTGATACCGAATCCGTAGGTGAAATCGGGTGTGGGGTTACCGATATTGGTGCGGTCTGCTTCATCGATCTTACCGTTGCCGTCGAGATCTTTATATTTCAGGTCGCCCGGCTTAGCACCGCCACCGTTGATGGTGCTGACGGGGGAAGCCAGGATATCGGCGTAGGTCTGGTAGATGCCTTCCACCACCAGGCCATAATAATAGCCCATGGGCTGGCCCACTGAAATTTGGTTAGGCGTTTGCTCGCTGGAAGAGATGATGCTCCTGAATGAATTCTGCAGATAAATGACCTTGTTTTTGTAAGTGGTCAGGTTTCCGCTGAAGGTCAGGGTCAGGTCGTTGTTGATCCTTTGTTTCCAGTCGCCTGATAATTCGATACCATTATTCTGGATCGTACCCAGGTTGGTGATCTTCGGACGGCTTCCTGAGCGCCTGTCTTCCCAAAGCAAATTCTTGGTCTTTTTGTTGTAATAAGCGAATTCCAGGTGCAGACGGTTGCTGAGCAGATCGGTTTCGAAACCTGCTTCAAATGAATTGACCGTTTCCCATTTCAGGTTTGGATCAACATCCCAGTCTGGAGAATAAGCCGGAACCAGGGTTTGACCAAACACAGCAGATGAGGTACTGGAGAATGTTGGGTAGAAAGGATAAGCCCTTCCGCCCGGAGGGTTGTAGTTACCCAGTACGCCATAAGAGGCTTTCAGTTTCAGGTAATTGATCTGTGAAACTTTTTCCAGGAATGGCTCTTTGGACATTTCCCAGGCACCGCCCAGGGCCCAGAAATTCTGGAATTTCTTTTTATAGTCATCATTGATCTGGCTTGCACCATCACGGCGGAAGCTGGCATTCAGGTAATACTTGTTTTTGTAATTGTACAGGATACGTCCCAGGCCTGATACGGTGGCGTATTCACTCTGTCCAGACCTTGTCCTTAAGGTATTCGGGTCACCGAAGTTGGTGCTCAGGTACCAGAAGCGCTTATTGTCAGGTATGATATTGACACCCGGGGTAGACTGACTCAGGTTTCCAATCACCTGCTCAAAGCTTGAATAATAAGTGGTAAAGCCTCCCATGGCTGTCAGTGAATGATCGCCAAACCTCTTCTTATAGGTCAGGATATAATCCTGTTGGAAGTTTTTGGTATCGGTTTGTTCCTGCCTGACCGCTGTGAGAATATTCTTGGCAAAAACGGGATTGGATGTGGTACCGATTTTGGTTGGATCATACAGATTGTAAAGCGAGTGTATTCACGTGTATTGCGGTTGCTGATATCGGCATACCAGGTTGCGCGGGAAGTTCAAAGATCTTTCAGGATGTTAACGTCAACGAAGAAATTACCTACATAACGGTAACGGATATCTATTCTTTTGTTCCAGTTGTATTCCAGTGTAGCCAGCGGGTTTGTTTCTGAATTCTGGATGATCGGGGTGGTGGCATACAGGTTGTGGTTACCTGAATCCCGCATCGGAGTTCTGCATGAAGAATGACTTCGTGTCGCTGGGGATGATCAGCAGGGCGCGACGTGCATTTTCCAGCGCACCGCTGTTATACGGGAAGTTCTTCCCTGTTCACGATCAGGTTGAAGCCCAGTTTCCAGCGGTTGCTGATCTTGAATTCGTCATTCAGGTTCACTGTAAACCTATTATAGTTAGTGTGATTAACCAGACCCTGATCGGTGTTGTAACCAAGCCCTACATGGAATCGGTTCTTATCGCTGCTTCCGTCTACCGACAGGTTGGTGGCGGTGAAAGCGGCCCTGCGTGTAACGGCATCGATCCAGTCTGTATTTCCGGTGTATGCGCTCAATCCCGCTCCGCCGACGTTGTTAACAAAGTTCAGCAGTGAATTGTTGGATGGGTCGTCGAATACGCGGTTGTTGGCTTCATCGGCCAGGAGCTTCCTGAATTCGTCGCCATTGGCCAGGGCGATCTTATCAACCAGTTTTTTGCTACCGTACATGGTATTGAAGTTGATATTGATCTGTCCGGCTTTGGCTTTCTTGGTGGTTACAAGGATGGCACCGGCGGCGCCTTTCACACCGAAAACGGCGAGGGAGGAAGGATCTTTCAGGATCTCCACGCTCTCGATCTCGTTCGGGTTAACAAAGTCCATATTATCGCTGAAAATACCGTCAATGATGTAGACTGGTTTGATACTACCCAAACTGATCGTACCGCGGATACGGACGTCAGGGGAAGAACCAGGTGTTGCGTCGTTGATGATATTCAAACCGGTGACTTTTGCCTGCAGAGATGCCAGCGGGTTGGTGTTAGGCTGCGATGCCAGGCTGCTTCCGCTCACTTTGGCAACAGAACCTGTCAGGTCCCTTTTGGCGGCGGTACCATAACCGATCACCACAACTTCTTCTGATTTTTTAGCCGAGAGTTTCAGGCTAACGTCAATGACTGAACGCTTATCTACAGCGATCTCCTGTGTTTCGTAACCGATCATGCTTACCACCAGGGTAGCATTATCGCCCACGGTCAGGCTGTAATTACCAAAATTGTCGGTGGTCGTGCCGTTCTTGGTTCCTTTTTCCTGGATGGAGGCGCCCGCCAGGGCTTCACCCTTTTCACCGGTCACACGGCCTGTGATGCGGACAGACTGGTTTTCTTCCGTGTTGGTAGATAATACCACCACCAGGTTGTTCTCCAGTGTTTTGAAAGTGAGACTTGTTCCATTGAAGAGGGCTTGTAAAGCCTCATTCAGCGGCAGGTTGTTGGCAGAAAAGTCAACTTTCTTCTTCATGTCTTTCAGGTCTGAATTGAACAGGAAGCGGATTTCCCCTTCCCTTTCAATGTTTTTCAGCACCTTTTTGATCTCAACGTTTTTCACAGACACGGTAACGGTTTGCCCGGAAAGCGGGTGGGCGGTTACCTGAAAAACGGTCAATAGTACAAAAACGACGGCAAGCTTCATAATAAGCAGTGTTTTTAGAAGCGCCTGGGGCCAGTTTCTGGCTCCGCCAAGTGCACTTTTTTGCATAATTTTGGTTTTGACGTTAACAATAAAAATCAAGCAGTGATGATAACCTCAACACTGTTTGAAATTTTTGAGGGGAATGGACCACATATCCCCTTTTTTATTTTGACCGGCAAGCCGGTTTATCTTTTCGTTATGATAATGTTCCTGTCGTTGATCCGGTAATTGAACGGCACCAGGTATTGCAGTTCCTGCAAGGCTTCGCGGATCGTTTCATGTTCAAATGAACCGGTCAGTTTCAGCGCTTTGATTTTTTCGTTTTCGATGCTTATCGATACGTCAAACCATCTTTCCATTTTTACAACCAGTTCGTCAAATCTCTCTTCTTCAAAGCGCAGGCGGTTATACACCCAGGCTGTTTCCAAAAATGCGGAATCCGGAGTCTGGCTGGCAATATGTGCGATGGTGATCGCAGGGTTTTGTCTGTTTTTGTGGGAGTTCGTTTCAGGGTGGGAGGGATTAGAAGCTTGCAGGTTGGCGGTCTCTGCGAGTTTATTGTATATGAGTTTTTCGTGGTGTTTGAGTATGACCTTGGGTGCATTCGGCTCATTGGTCTTGGTCACTTCAATGACCCCGTGCACCAGGGTGGCCTCAATGGTGGGTTCTGCCTTGTAAGCCTTTACGTTAAACGCGGTGCCCAACACACGTACGTTGATGCCGGATGTGTGAACGATAAAGGGGTGGGACGCGTCTTTCACGATGTCAAAATAGGCCTCACCTTCCAGGTATACCTCGCGTTTGGCGCCGTTGAAGGCTTCGGGGTAGGTCAGTTTACTGTCGGAGTTGACCCAAACCTGTGACCCATCCGGTAACTGAAGTTTGGTTTTAGCGCCTTTTTTTACTGTGATCTCGTTTTGTTCCACCGCATTCGTAACGACCGGTTTCACATCCTGGTTGGTCAGCCGGGAAAAGGTAAACAGGCCCAGGCCTAATATGGCTGCGCTTGCCGCTATGGTCGTCCAACGGCGGAACCAGGGTTGGCGGGTGGGATATAACCGGAAATCTTCGTCGGAGGCGGGTTGGTATTCCTGTTCGTGATCCTGAAAATCCTGCACACTGTCTTTCAGGCGGGCCAGGTGCATGAGGTAGGCGTCTTCTGTTTCTACGATACTAACAGATTGATTATGAGTTGATTTCCAGATCTCTTCGATGTTTCTGTATTCTTCCTGCCAGGCAGCGGAACTGCCGACCAATTGGTTGAATGCAGCCTGTTCCTCGGGAGAGGCTTCCTGGCTGAGCATTTTGGCGGCAAGTAAATAAAATTGTTCCTGGCTCATAAAAAGCAGTGATAGAATTAGTAAGACAATCAAATGTTAAAAAACCCTTAAAGGCGGATCAATTATTTTTTTCAGAGAGCAGGTGGTGGAGTTCGGGGAAATGCGACTTAAAATTGTGGCTGTTGCTGATCCTTTTGACCGCGATGGCCATTTGGGCTTCCACGGTTTTGATGGAGATATTCAGCAGGGCGGCCACATCGGCATATTTTAGCCCGTCTTCCCTGATCAGGCGAAAAATCAGTTTACATTTGGGCGGGAGTTCATTGATGGCCTCCATGATCTTGGCCACCGATTCGTGTGATAACAGAAGTTCGCCAGGATTGAAGAAAGGGCTCTTAAAATGAACCAAATACTCTTCATTGAACGCGGATGACTGTCTTTTTCTGGCGGAAAGTTTGTTGATCGAACGGTTTTTTACGCTAACGTAAAAGTACAGTTTGGGGTTTTCAATTTCGGTCAGCGCTTCTTTTTTCTGCCAGAAATGAATGAAACACTCCGACACCACATCTTCGGCATCCTCCCTGGATTTCAGGATGGAATAGGCGAACCTTGACAGTTCCTTATAGAACGAAAAAAACAATTCCTTATAGGCCCGGGGGTCTTTATACTGGGAGATATTCCGCAAAACTTCTTTCAACTGTGCGTTTTCCATAAAAACCGGTTGACCCCGGGTTGCGATAAAACAGGTTAGAAAGCAATGAACAGATAAGCAAATTATGGAAATCCTTTGGAATTTGACATGAGATAGATCATATAACGGCGGCATTTTTTGGGGTCGCTTTGTTATTACTGCTGGAATTTTCCTGAAACGATGCCGGTTCGGCGGATTTTATTAACTTCGCCGCTGCCGGAAAATTCTTTATCAGTGATTTATCCTGATAGGGCCTATAGCTCAGCCGGTTAGAGCATCTGACTCATAATCAGAGGGTCCCTGGTTCGAGCCCAGGTGGGCCCACGAAATCCCGCTTCGGCGGGATTTTTCATGTTCAGTCTGCGCGAGAAGTTAATCCCGATGCAATCGGGAAGCCCAGGTGGGCCCACGAAATCCCGCTTCGGCGGGATTTTTCATGTTCAGCCTGCGCGAGAAGTTAATCCCGATGCAATCGGGAAGCCCAGGTGGGCCCACGAAATCCCGCTTCGGCGGGATTTTTCATGTTCAGCCTGCGCGAGAAGTTTATCCCGATGCAATCAGGAAGCCCAGGTAGACACGAAATCGCGCTTCGGCGGGATTTTTCATGTTCAGCCTGCGCGAGAAGTTTATCCTGATGCAATCGGGAAGCCCAGGTGGGCCCACGAAATCGCGCTTCGGCGTGATTTTCATGATCGGTCTGTGCGAGAAGTTATCGATGCAATCAGGGAAGCCCAGGTGGGCCCACGAAATCGCGCTCTCGGCGGGATTTTTCCATCGGTCTGCGCGAAGTTTATCCTGATACAATCAGGAAGCCAATGCGGCCCACGTAGCCACTCTTTGAATGGAGTGGCTTTATTGTTTGAAGAGCGTGAACAGGGAATACAAAATAATGAACAGGAATAAGAAATAAGGAATAAGAATAAGAAATAAGGAATAAGAAATAAGGAATAAGAAATAAGGAATAAGAAATAAGGAATAAGAAATAAGGAATAAGAAATAAGGAATAAGAAATAAGGAATAAGAAATAAGGAATAAGAAATAAGGAATAAGGAATAAGAAATAAGAAATGAGCTTGTCTGCCGTAGCGGAGAATGATAAAGATTAAGCATGCCTTAATCATATCTTTTATGGCAATTTTTGGTAATCACGATAGTTTTAATGATGCGAAAAAGGATACTTTAATATTTTCACGTGTCTTTCATAATGATATACTTTTACATCCATGGCCCTTATTACCGCCTCTCTTAATTCCGGCAGCAACGGCAATTGCTATTATGTAGGAAATGAATCAGAAGCCATCCTGGTGGATGCCGGCCTTTCCTGCAGGGAAACGGAGAAGCGTATGCGAAAACTTGACCTGGACATACACAGGGTCAAGGCTATTTTCATCAGCCACGAACACGGCGATCATATCCGGGGTTTGCCCACACTGGCACATAAATATTCCATCCCGGTGTACATCACGCCGACCACCGCACGATACGGTCCACACCTGATCGGCCACCTTTCTGTTCAGTTCCGCGATGGCGAGCCCGTGGAGATCGGCAGCCTGACCATTCTCCCGTTTTCCAAAGCTCACGATGCGGCGGATCCGCACAGTTTTGTCATCAGCTCAAACGGTGTGCATGTGGGTGTATTCACGGATATCGGTAAGGTTTGCGATAACCTGGTCTATTATTTCAGCCAATGCCATGCGGCTTACCTGGAAGCAAACTACGATGAAGACATGCTGGAGCATGGCAGATACCCCATCCACCTGAAAAACAGGATCAGGAACGGGGAAGGCCATCTTTCCAACCGCCAGGCGCTTGAACTTTTTATGGCCCACCGCCCGCCGCACCAGACTCACCTCTTCCTGGCTCACCTGTCTGAGCAGAACAACCACCCCGATAAAGCGCTGGAGGCCTTTGCCCTGTATCAAAAAGATATGCATATCAGCGTGGCATCCCGGTACGAAGCATCCGGACTTTATCACATCCGCTCAAACAATACCTATCCGCTACGGCCTAAACCTTCTTACCTGGGCAGGCAAATGAACCTTTTCCATTAAAGAATATGGTTTAATGTGACTGCAATCATATTTTTGCATGCTGTTTCTGTGCATATTGCACACGAATCATTTCATCGTGAAGAAAGTATTTGCGCTCATATTACTGATTGCTTTTACCATGCAAACCTTCGGGCGGGCATTGGTGGTGATCGAATATTATACCAATACTTCCGCTTTTGCCAAAAATTGTATCAACAAGGCCAGGCCCCGGTTGCATTGCAACGGAAAGTGCCAGATGATGAAGAAACTAAAGGAGGAAGAGAAAAAGCAGCAAGACCAGTCATCCCATAAAATGGACGTGAAAGACGAGGTGCTTTCTTCCAAATCATTTTTTACCATCATACCGGCCGTTACGGTCATGAACAAACAGTATCCCGTTTTACCCCATACCTGCCTTCCCCTGAATGAAGGACGCGGTCTCTTTCATCCGCCCGGTTTGACCTGATTCATCAATTTTTCCTGATCCCGCTTAGGGAACCATTCACCATTGAATAAACAGTGTATGATCGAACAAAACGATTCGTTTGATCCTGCATTGATACGCCGCATACGGGTACGTATGAAATGGCTGATTGGCCTGGTACTCGGCATGATACTGGTGATCAATCTGGATCATATTAAAAGAATTATAACCGACTTTTTACATCAATAATCACATTAATCAACAGCAATAATGAAACGTATTTTATTCCTGGTTGCCGCTGCAGCCCTGACCTTAACTTCCTGCAAAAAAGACGAAACCGTTGAATACAACCCCAGTGTAAAAGCGCCGCTGACCGTGGAATTCGATAACGTGGCGGGCAGCAACGACCTTCAGTTGGCCACCGGAACGTACACCAATGCAGCAGGAGAAGATTTTACCGTAACCAAATTGAAATATTATATCAGCAATATCAAACTCACCCGCACCGACGGTACCGAATATGTTGTTCCGCAGAACGACAGTTATTTCATGGTGGATGAAAGTGATGAGGCCACGCATGAAGCGGAACTCAGCGTACCGGAAGGGGAATATAAAACCGTTCAGTTCCTGGTGGGGGTAGACAGCCTGAGGAGTACCATGGATGTGTCTCAGCGTACGGGTGTCCTGGATCCATCAGGAGCAGGTGCCGATATGTACTGGACATGGAACAGCGGTTACATATTTTTCAAAATGGAGGGAACCTCACCCGCCGCTACTGGCATGGGAAATTCATTCATGTATCATATCGGTGGTTTCGGAGGTTATTCTGCACCCACCATCAACAACATAAAAACAGTGACGCTTGATCTCAGCACACATGGTGTACCTAAAGTGAAAGCGGGTAAAACGACCAATATCCACCTGCTCGTGGATGTGCTGAAAATGTTTAACGGAAGCCCGAATGTAAGCATCGCCGCGAATCCTATGGTGATGTTCGATCCATTCAGCGCATCCATTGCCAATAACTATGCTTCCATGTTCTCACATGCGCATACTGAAAACTGATTCTCATGAACCGACGTTTCATATTGGCTTCCTTCATGCTTCTTCTTGCAGGCCTTGTTGCCTGCAGGAAGGAGTGGGAGGAGGTTTTTACAGGTTTCAGAAAGCCTGCACATTTTCCCGAACCGGTTTATCGCATCACGGATAACCCGGTGACCAGGGAGAAATTCGAACTCGGCCGCAAATTATTTTATGATGCGGCTTTATCAGCCAACAATACCATAAGTTGCGGAACCTGTCATATACCCACTTCCGCATTCACGCACCATGGCCATAGTGTGAGTCATGGTTTTAACGATCAGTTGGGTACCAGGAACAGCCCGCCTATCATGAACCTCGCCTGGAGTACAAGCTTCATGTGGGATGGCGGCATCTTCGACCTCGACCTGCAACCCGTAGCCCCCATCACCAATCATGTGGAGATGAATGAAACGATGGACAATGTGCTGAATAAACTGCGCAATGATCCCGCTTATCCCGGGCTTTTTCAAAAAGCGTATGGGAGCACAGAGATCAACTCCACGCGTTTTCTTAAGGCTTTATCGCAGTTCATGATCATGTGCATCAGCGACCAGTCGAAATACGACAGTGTTAAACGCGGCCAGGCTTCTTTCAGCCAGATTGAGCAGGCCGGCTACCAGGTATTTCAATCGAAATGCGGCGCCTGTCATGCAGAACCACTCTTTACCGACAACAGTTTCCGCAGCAATGGCCTCGCGCCCTCCATGATCAACGACCTGGGCCGTTATCCTGTTACGCTGAACCCCGCCGATAAATACACTTTCAAAGTGCCCAGTCTTCGTAACCTGAGGTTTACGGCGCCCTATATGCACGATGGCCGGTTACTGACGATCGAATCGGTGCTCGACCATTATGCCAGCGGCATTCGGAATATGGAAAATCTGGACCCCCTGTTGAATACCGGCACATCTCCGGGCATCGTTTTGTCATCCGCCGAACGGCAACAACTCCTGGCTTTTCTCGAAACCCTGAACGACCTCACATTCGTTAAGAACCCGCTCCTGGCGGAACAATGATATGATATGAAAAAGCTGATCTTCATCGGACTCTTACTGTTGCAATCGGGCGCTTTTGCCTGCGATATCTGCGGTTGTGGTGTGGGTAACCAGTATATAGGCATACTCCCGGAATTCAGGAAACATATATTCGGGCTTCGTTACCGGACCAACTCAATGATCAGCCACCTCGGTGATGGTGGTTCATACTCTTACATGACCAGCCGCGAACATTATCATACCATGGAATTATGGGGCGGATGGAATATCGGGCGCTCCTTCCGCGTCATGGCCAGTCTGCCTTATACCTGGAACAGCCGCCTGCAGAACGGCACCTCCAGTTCAAAACAGGGAATGGGCGATGTGCAGATCTCTGCTTTTTACAACCTGCTGAACAAAAAGTCAACCATCAGAGAAAGCGCATTGCTGGTTCAGAGTTTGTGGGTCGGCGGGGGAATCAAGCTACCGACGGGACAGTATAAGTCATCCGACAAATCATCATCCATGCAACAGGCGAACCTGTTTCAACTTGGCACGGGCAGCGTCGACTATAACCTCTCGGTCATGTATGATATCAGGCTGCAGGATGCAGGTCTTAACCTGAATGCAGCTTACCGATTCAATTCGATCAACAAATACGAATATGGATATGGGAATAAGTTCAGCATATCCCCGCAATTGTATTACAAATGGAGACTTAACAGTAACCTGTCCGTTGCACCCAATGCAGGGATCATGTACGAACATTCCGACAAGGATATCGACAACGGGTTCCTGGTGGATATATCGGGTGGTAACCTGATGATGGGAATGTTCGGTATCGAATGTACTTATCGTCAACTGGTCATGGGTGTTAGTTATCAGTCGTCCCTTTCGCAAAACCTGGCAGGCGGCAGTGTGGCTGCGGGAAACAGGGGAATGCTGCACCTGGGTTACAGCTTTTAAAGACCATCGTGCGTTATTCAATGCCTTGTGTTGGCCTGATCGTTTTTTCGTTTATCCACAGACGTTAATATCTTTCCTTTTTCTTTCTTCATATTAGAAAATAACTTGCAATGTCTCTGTGATACAGGGATATTCATGCCTTAACTCCATACCATGCCTAACTTCTCTATGAGAAACCTTTGGGTTTCTGCCTCTCTGCTTGCAACCATGTTGCTGGGGTCCCTGCAATCTGAAGCCCAGTATTTTTCCGTCCGTGCGGTGAACGACCAGCAGGTGGTCATCGTGCCCGGAACGGCCACGGGTAATGTGATCACCAATGACCAGATCTTCAATGGCGGGCCATTCAGTTTGTCGCAGTTAAGCTCACCGGCCAATGGTGTTCTCACATTCAATACAACTACGGGCGGCTACTCCTATGTTCCCAGCGGAACTTTTCAGGGATCCGATAGCTGGACCTACCAGATCTGCGATGGCGGCCCGGATGGTAACCTGGCAACCACATCCGATAATACCTGTTCGGTAGGAAGGGTTGTGTTCAGGAATATTTTCAGTTGTAAGAACACGCTCTTCTACGTGCCGATACCGGAGAACGAAGCGAGGGATTTCCTGGAAGACATCAATACGGGCAATAACGACCCCACACAATTTTACCTGGGCATTTCGGTATTGGGGGAAGGCTATATCATATACGATCAATGGGAAGACGGTTATGAAACAGATATCACCAACCCGGTACAATCTACGACCAGGATCTGGGGTGATGGCGATCTGTCGAACGGCATCGCACCGGGCTTTCCGACGGATATCATCCCCGCCGGAAGTACGCTGATCCTCAGTAATTCGCTCACATCAGGGCACGATAACACCACCACTTACAACCCCAATGGGGCTACCGCAGATAATACCTTGCAGGCCACGATCGACTATGATGGAAAAGATAAGGTCTATGCTTCCGGTGAAGCTTCCATGTCGAAGTTCGCATGGGGAACGGCGGGTACCTTAAGTGTTTCAGCTTCTTCGGTACCGGCTACACGCGATTGGGGAACCAGTTACCGCCTGCCGGTAGGGCAGAATACAGGCAACGCTGGATCCATGTTTGAGATCTGCAACCTGTCTATCATTGCCAAAGAAAATAATACGGTCGTTACCATTGACCGCGACGCGAATGGTTCAACCGATATTACGGTTACACTCAATGAAGGACAAACCTATTACCTCGATTCCCGCCAGGGCGCCACGATCATCAATGTGAACCAGGGTGCCACCATCAATGCCACCAAAGACATCCAGGTCATGCTGATGACCGGTGATTATAACAGCGCTTACGCCGGCCGTACCTATGCCCTTGTGCCAAGCTCGCTGTTTTCATCCACCTATTATATGCCGGGCGTGCCGCAGGAAACAGTCAGGGTTTATTTTTACAATCCAACAGGCGCCGTACTAACGGTCACCCGTACCACAGCTGGCGGTGCAACCACTAATATCAACGTTCCGGCCAACGGAACCAATTTCAACGATATCAACAATTCCGGTCTTGGATACCGCTTTACAGCGTCATCCCCTTTTGCGATGATCGCAGCGGTGGATTATAATGCGGTGAACTCCGATTGGGGTTTTACACCCATTCCTTCAACCAATATGTCGCCCGTGGCGCTGTTCAGTTTTGCCGAAGGCTCCGACCCAACGAATGGTGGCTATGGTACCAATAACTATTCCAAGATCCTCATCACCCCCGTTTGCAATACCTATCTCTATGTAGATATCAATGGAGACGGAACGCCCGATAAGGTATCTTTCAACAATGATATAGATGTCAACGATGCCGCCGTTCCCATCGGGGGCGTCAACTACGATGAAACAACCAGCGACCAGGGCATACCGGTCAACCAATTCCAGGCCATCACCATCGGCGGTCCTGCGGGAAGCCTGAATGGCGCAAGGGTGTGGACAAAAACGGCGCCCAATAATGGCGGTACGAAGGGTTGTGACATCGCGGTTGTATACGGGCAGGATGGAGGCCCGAACGGCGCGCCCAATATCGATGCCGGTTATACGCTCCCCAAAACATCAGTGCCACTGCAGGTAAACACTACCATTCCCTCAACTGTTTGCCCGGGTAACAATACGGAATATATCGTGCCCGTTTTGCTGGATGGCGTAGCGCCTTTCAATGTGTTGCTCTTCAACCGCACCACCAATGAAGTCACGCAGTTCAGCACGAACCTGACCACGTTCAACATCAATGCCCATAACCCCGGTAATTACCTGCTGAAAATCAATGATGATAACTGTCTCACCTTCGAACTAAGTTTCAGCATCGCTTCCAACCTCAATTGTACAACCAATGCGGTCAATGACGAACACAGTACATTCATCGATTTCAATGTGAGCGGAAATGTAATGACCAATGATTTTGACCTGGAAGGAAATAACCAGACCTTCGGTACCTTCCTGGATCAGGCCACACTGGCGCCATTGGCTTCCGGTTCTACGGTTTCCGGTACAACCTATGCCGGTGCTCCTGTTGCCAATGCAGGCACATTAACATTTACCGCCGCCGGTGGATTTACTTTTGATCCGGAACCGGGCTTCGAGGGTACTGTAACGATTCCATACCAGGTATGCGACGACGGTACACCCAGCATATGTGATACCGCTGTTCTGACCATTACGGTGAACCCCATCGCCGGCGTGTCTAACTCGATTATTGCCAACAATGATGAGAATATCACATACGGCTCACCCGTTTCAGGAAATGTAACGGTGAACGACCAGGATCAGCAGTATGACCTCTTTTCTGTTACAGGTGTAACGGGCAGTACGCCCGGCACTGCCTTTACGGTTCCCGGAACCGCATTGGACGGATCACCGGTGGCTGATGCGGGAACACTGGTCATCAATGCCGACGGATCATATACATATACCCCGGCACTGGGATTCTTTGGCAGTATCGATGTTCCGTACACCATTACCGACGTGCCGGGTGCCACTGCAACGGCCACACTCCATATAGACGTGCTGGTGGATATCAACGGTGCAGCGAATAACGCTCCTTTTGCAGGTGATGATTTCCTGCAGTCAACCATCAATATAGCCGTTTCGGGAAGTTTTGCCGCCAATGATCAGGATCCAAATGGTCACGGCCTCAGCTATGCCGGGCATTACCTGAACCTGGATGGCGTTGGTCGGTTAACCCGATCGGCGCCCCGCTGACCACCGCGCAAGGGGCAGGTGATTTCAGATATTCGAACGGAACTTACCTTTATACGCCACCGTTAGGCTTCATCGGAAACGATTATGTGACATACCAGATCTGTGATGTTACAACCCTGGCCCCGCAACCGCTTTGTGCTGAAGCCACGATACATTTTCTTTTGTGCGCGTGTTCTCCCAACTATACCATTGCCGTGAATGATGAACACAGTACGTAGCGGGATATAAATGTGGGAACCAATGTGCTGCTGAATGATTTTGATGTGGATGAAATGCGGAAATTTCGGAACCTTCCTGGATCAGGCCACACTGGCGCCTGTAGCATCAGGTGTTACCGTAAGCGGAACAACCAGTGGCGGCGTAGCCGTGGCCAATGCCGGTACCGCTCAGCTTTGATGCCTTGGGCAACTATGTTTTCGATCCTTCGCCTTCATTCCTCGGTACGGTTTCCGTACCATACAGCATATGCGACGTCAGTACCGTGGCTTGTGATACGGCTCCTGTCTATCACCGTTAATCCCGTTCCACAGTCGGGCATCAATTCCGTGATCGCGAACAATGATGAAAATGTGACCATCGAAGTTCCCGTGAGCGGCAATGTGTTACAAAACGATAAAGATCCGCAGGGTCATACGTTCACTGTCACCGCAGTCACCGGTAGTACGCCGGGCGTGAGTTTCACGGTTTCCGGCACCGACAGGGACGGTAATCCTGTAGCTGATGCGGGAACGCTGGTGATCAATGCCGACGGATCTTATACCTATACCCCCGCCGTTAATTTTTATGGTGATATTGATGTGCCTTATATCATTACGGATTCACAAGGCGCCACTGCAACGGCCGTTCTTCATATCGATGCGCTGAAAGATCAAAATGATATCGCCAACGATATGCCCTTTGTGGGCGATGACTTTGCTTATACGCAAACCGATGTGCCCGTATCCGGTTCATTCATACAAAATGACAGCGATCCCAATGGCGACCCAATGAGTTACGCGGGCACAACGATCATTCCCGCTGGCCCGGCCACACCAATCGGCGCAGCACAGGCAACAGTGCAGGGCGGTACCGTTCAGTTCTTTGCCAACGGCACTTATACTTACACACCACCGGCCGGATATGTGGGCCCGGATATCATTTCATACACATTATGCGATGTCACTTCCGTATTCCCTCACCCGGTTTGTTCCGATGGTATCATCCACTTCCTCGTTGCGCCCGAATTTGCCAATACAACCCTAGCCGTGAATGATGAGAACAGCACCTGGCAGGATGTGAATGTTGGTGCGAACGTTTTGATCAATGATTACGACCAGGAAAACAATACGCAAACTTTCGGAACCTTCCTCGATCCAACCACACTGGCGCCTGTTGCCTCAGGGGTTACAGTATCAGGTTTGGATCTTTCCGGTTCACCGGTGGCCAATGCAGGCGTACTGACCTTCGATGCATCGGGCAATTATATCTTTGATCCTGCGCCCGCTTTCACCGGTACCATCTCAGTGCCATACAGCATCTGCGATAACGGCTCACCTTCTGCCTGTGATACGGCTATCCTGGTGATCACCGTAAACCCGCTTCCGGCTGTCACCAACTCGGTGATCGCGAACAACGATGAAAATATCAGTTATGGGTCACCGGTAGGAGGCAATGTGATGGTCAATGATGCAGATCCGCAGGGCGACGCATTTACAGTTACTGCCGTAACAGGCAGCACGCCCGGCACCGGCTTTACTGTAGCCGGAACCGATGCCAATGGAAACGCCGTGGTCAATGCAGGTACGCTGGTCATTAATGCAGACGGTTCGTACACATATACTCCGGCTTCAGGATTCACAGGATATATCGAAGTGCCTTATACGATCACCGACGCACAGGGCGCCACAGCTACAGCGGTACTTCATATCGATGTGCTGACGAATGTGAACCTGGCATCGAATGATGCGCCCTTTGCCGGGGATGACTTCAGTTATACAACGGTCGATCAGCCGGTGACTGGATCGTTCATCAACAACGATAGCGATCCGAACAATGATCCGGTCAGCTATGGCGGCGTTACAATCGACGGATCGGGCCCCGCCACACCGATCGGACCCCCATTGATCACCGCTCAGGGCGGAACGCTCCAGTTATATGCCAATGGAACTTATCTGTACACGCCACCGGCCGGTTATACGGGTCCTGATTTTATTACCTATACCATTTGTGATGTAACGACTGTTCCTCTTCAACCCCTTTGTTCCGATGCCACCATTCATATGCTGATCGGTCCGGCGTTTGGTATCAGCGGACAGGTTTGGGACGATGCCAATGGCGATCTGGCCGATGCCGGAATAACAGAACCAGAAACGAATGCCGGCGGAACCCTGTATGTTAACCTGGTAGATAATACCGGCAATGTGGTGGCCACCACGGCGGTAGCCAACGATGGCACGTACGCATTCTCCGGCCTGACACCGGGCGCCAGTTATTCCCTGGTATTATCAACGATCAATGGTATCATTGGCCAGCCCGCACCGGCCGCATCTCTGCCTGCCGGTTGGGTGAGTACCGGAACAAACCTGAATGGAACAACTTCAGCCATTACGCCCGGCCTGATCGACGCACAGGCTTTCGGTTTTGCCAACAACATCAACCTTAATTTCGGCATAGAGCAAATACCGAATTCGGATGATCATACCACCGTGATCGCACAACCCACTGTGGGCGACCTGATCCTGCTGAATGGAGGTGCAAACCCGCCCATTCTGAGCGGTGTCGATCCGGAAGATTGCAATGCCGGATGTACTCTGCAGAATGGAACCGTCATCATTAGTTCCGTTCCTTCAAATGCCACACTGCTGTATAACGGGGTGCCGGTAGTAAGCGGACAAACCATCAATAACTTTGATCCTTCGCTGCTTCAGGTGGAAATTACCGCAGCCACGCTCGGCGCAACATCTACCAGTTTCGAATACGCATTCGTAGATGCAGCGGGTGTGCAGGATCCCACACCGGCAACGTACACGCTCACATGGGCCGGACCGGTACCCGTAACCGGACTCGTAGCTTATGCAAGCCTGAACGGTTATGCCAGTTCTGTAACCTGGCGTACGGAAACAGAGCAAAATACCAGCTATTTCATGGTGGAAAGGAGTACCGATAATATCAATTTCACCGCAACAGGCAGCCAGGTGCCCGCTTCCGGAAACAGCAGCACCCGGAAAAATTATGGCATGACGGACGATGTATCCAGGATGATCCAACAACCGGTCATTTATTACCGCGTAAAACTCTACGACCTGGACGGCCGCTACACATATAGCAATACGGTGGTGGTCCGCCCCGGTAAAGCACAGGGCATCACCGTTTGGCCCAATCCGTTCGCGGATGCCATTTCGATCCGTGTGAACGCATCGCAGCCCGGTCGTTACAGTATCCGCTTACTGGATGCAGGAGGCAAACTGATCACGACGGCTAACCGCTATTTTGCATCCGGGTCATCGCAGGCCATGATAGATGGATTAGGCCCCATTGCCAGGGGAGTGTATTTCCTTGAAATGACGAATAACGAAACCGGTGAAGTATCACGGTATAGTATGATAAAAAAATAAAGTAAACCAGAATCAGGGCCGCATCAAACAGGTGCGGCCCTTTTTTATGTTAAAAACTGTGGTAAATCAGTGAAGGAAATATTCAAAGCCCGCCTGGGTTTATGATCTTTGCGTTGGCCAACTTTTCAACAGAGTATGAACGGGCAGGGCCCCAACGGGAAAAATTCACAGACAGTAATGAACCAGTTGTAGATATGAGATCAGTTCAACGAAGCCATTTTCTGAATCCGTTATCATATTATTACATCTCATTGATCGGCAAGAGCCAAATAAGATCTAGCATGACATTCCACCATCCATTCCATCTTGCATGAAGAAACCGCGACGATTAATACAATACACACTATTTATCATCATAGCTGGTATCAATCAGTACTGCATGGCACAGCCCGTTGCTGGAAAAGCAAAGCACACCGCCCATATAGACACCATGTGTTATCGTTATGCATTCCCGCCTTCCGATACGGTTACAGCATTTATACCGCAACTAAGAATGCCTTATAATCCAAACGCAGCCGATCGCATTAATAAGGATATTTTTCAACTGTCGAAATTATATGCGCAAAAGCCCATAACTCCTCCTTTCCTGAAACCTGCTTCATTACAATTTAAATATAATGACATATCGTCCGCAATGGCATACATGGAAAAGCTGGCCGATACGCTGCCACAGGAAAGTGATAACGAAAAGCCGGACTACCAGGATTCGCATGATGAATATTACGAAGTAAATCACCTCGGTGAAACATTTTTAAGTATTGGATATCAATACCAGACATTGCCCTATAAAGGACAGTACTAGTATTTCTACTCGAGCCTTCATGTCAATATCCGTAATGGAGACAGATTGAAGTTTTCGGATTTTATTTCTATACACCCGGATACGCTCACCAAACTTCTTAAGAAATATGCGGTGCTGATTGAGCGATACGATCAATACAACATTGAGTCGCAGGAACTTTATAGCGATATGCCTATTGCCGAACACGTTCATGCGCTTTTCGACAGTGCTACCACTGATGTGGCATGCAGCGACTTTTTCTACCACTCCTTTAATGGCGAACTTTATCTCTGTTTCAAAATAAAATGTTACGGGCCGCACATTTTTACAATAGGGATTAAACTCTCGCATGTAAAACAGTATATTGTTTTTCCTGAATTCAAAAACAGTTACCTGTTATGGGGCAAGAATGCACAATCACTCATTGGCGCCAATATTGCAGAAATACCTTTACATATCAACCTGGAAGACTATGTACTCAGCATAGGAGGTGGTTATCAATTGTCGGATGAACGCAAAAAGTTTCAATCAACCTTTTCCATTCAGTATGCCCATAACAAGAACAGTTCGTTTTATATTTTTACCGAGCTCAAACCGAATCAAAAGGAATTAATAGTAACCGACGTACTGGAGTTTAAAAAGGATCATAATAAAAACACCAAAATGATTGATTCCTATTGCTACGCGCCTTCAAGCGATCCCGAAATAATTGCCAGGGTTAAACATACTGGTAGCGATCCTGCATTTTACCATCAGATCATTGAAGCATGGCGGGCAAACAGGTTAACTGGTAAATTTGAAAAAGTCAATCCGAAGCTTGTAACGAAATGTGCAAACGAAGGCTATGGATCAGAATAAACAGATTAGCAGAATGAGCTAAATCAATATCACAAAACTCAGGAGCATTGCAATGGCGATCGGGTTAAGGAATAGCTGCCTTACGTTTCGCTCTTCGGCTAAATTTCGTTAATTTAGTGGAACAGGCGCCGGGCTAAAAGCTTCAAAAAAACAGCCTGCGGAAATACTTCATCAGTATAAATTTACTACCATGATAAAATCAATCCTTTTGCTCGCATCGTTAACCCTGGCCGGTGTTTCATGCAATTCTTCCGGCGATAAGTCTGCTGAACAGGAACAGCCCGCCCAACTGAATGCGGTAAAAGACAGTGTGCCCGCCGCTTCGTCTATATCTTCCGGTGAGTCGCAGGATAACCTGATAAAAATTTCGGAGAACAGGTTTGATCCGGTATGCGGAATGCCGGTAAAAGCGGGCGTGTCGGACACGCTGATGTACGATCAGCACGTATTGGGTTTTTGCAGTCCCGATTGTAAAGCTGAGTTCGCTAAAAAGCCTGCCGACTTTAAGCTGGAATATAATAAGTAACCGTTCCGGCAAGAAGCCGGGCATGGAACCATGCTGTAAATTGAACTAGCGTATCAACCCTTTCCATTACCGTCATACAAAGTTCCCTGCATTGGGGAAAACAAGTCCGCCAACTTGCTCATGCTGGAAGAAAAGATCAACAGCATCGGCGAAAGGACGGAAGTGGTGGTATTGCCGGAAATGTTCAGTACGGGCTTTACCATGAACGCGGCTGCTCTGGCCGAATCGATGAACGGCCCAACAATTGACTGGATGAAGAGGGTCAGTCATGCCCATCGCATAATCCTCACCGGTAGCCTGATCATTGAAGAGGATGGAAAATATCATAACCGGCTGATCTGGATGATGCCCAACGGTGAAACGGGGTATTACGACAAACGCCATCTCTTTGGTTTTGCGGGAGAAAGCGAATCCTATCATCCCGGAAATAAAAGGCTGATCGCTTCCGTAAAAGGATGGAAGATCAACCTCCAGATCTGTTACGATTTACGCTTTCCTGTTTGGGCGCGACAGCAGATCAGTCCGTCTGCAGAACCCGGTTCCGATCCGGCGGAATATGATGTGCTGATATATGTGGCCAACTGGCCCCAGCGAAGGAGCCACGCGTGGAAAACACTCTTGTGCGCCCGCGCCATTGAGAACCAGTGCTATGTTGTTGGTGTCAACCGGGTAGGCACCGATGGTAGGATATCTATTATAGCGGTAACAGCCTGGTGATAGATCCGCTCGGTGAAGTGCTGTATCATATGGCTGAAGAGGAAGATGTGTTTACGATCACACTGGAACGGGAAGTTTTGCAGGAAACGAGGGCGCGCTTTCCTTTCCTGGGTGATGCCGACCGTTTCAGGATCAATGAATAACTTCTTACCGCCGGGCCTGGATGATGTATTCCGGGGCGGGATCATGGATGCTTCATACGGATCAATTCCTTCACCACTTCCATCTTTCGGTCTCTTTTTTCCACCAAAGCCCGGTAGTTGGGTCCAACATATACATCGGGTAAAACCCCCGTTCCATTTTTCGGCACATGATTGAATTGTACCAGGCGATACAAGGGTAACCGTAACCGTAATCGGGTATTCGGTAGCCTGATCTCCGGAATTAACACGCCATTGTTACCGTGCCAGCCTCCGCCGGTTTCTTCCCCCACCAGTGTTACGTTTTGTTGTCCTTTTACCGTATTGGAAAATAAAGCGGCCGCGGAAAAGGTCTGCGCCTGCCGTCAGCACATAAGTGTCGCCGTTAAAATGATGCGTTTTCTTCGGCCTGAATTTTTTCTTTTCCATATACCGGGCATGAAACAGTCCATCCTTTTTTTTGCTGGACACAAAGAACATGGCGGTATTGTAGATCAAGCGGTTTCTTATGTACCGGGAGTAGGGCCTCAGGCTCCTGGCTTTTGCATACACGGTATCGGCAATGGTGAATGGTTTATCGGTGATGTAGCGGGTGAGCAGGGTAGAGAGGGATATATGGCCTCCGCCATTGCTTCTGATATCAATGACCAGCGAACGGATGCCTTGCTTTTTCAGCTTTCTAAAGGAGCGGCGGAAAAAAGTACGGAGCATTCCTTCTGTAAACGTATTGACGGTCATAACCGCAAATTGTCCGCTGCTGTCTATCTCCAGGCTGCGGAATTCCTCCAGTCTTTTACTGCGTGGCAGCTTTTTAGCGGGAGTGGGTGGCGTTGTTTTTTTCTTCAGGCTGTCTTTTGCCACCTGGTAGAGTGGCAGTATGGCTTCTTTTTCTACGCCGGCCGAATCCAGGTAGCCGACACGGTATGTTTTGCTTAACCCGAAAATGTTCCGGTGGTAATAAGGGAAATTGGCGCTTAACCTGACCTGATTGATATTCTCTGCATATCCATCTGCCGGGAGGTATTGAAACATAGTGGCGATCAACTCATGGTTTTTCATTCCGTTAATGGAGGTGATGACCGTACCTCTTTTAAAAAGACTGTCTTTTCGGTTAAGGTTACCTGTTACTACCATGCTGTCGTTCCAGACCTTCATATAGAGGGGAAATGAAGGGAGCTGCCTTCCTTTTGCCCAGCGTGTGTATCTCCGGCTCATGGCCGCAGTGGTGTGACCGCAGCGGAACTGACGCGTCAATGGTGCGAGGATGCGCCAGGCAAAGGCCGATTCGGTCATACTGTCGGTGATCGACTGGTAGTAATGCTCGAAAGCCTCATCAATACTGTCTTTGCTGCTATACCAATACAGGGAAGGGTGTTTTTTCTCCAGGATATTCCGCATGACGGTAAAATCTTCCCGGAGTAATTCGGGACTGTACCTTGTGGCAGGGTCGTAGTTTTTCCTGGATGAGGTGCAGGAGCTGGCCAAAACCAGGCTTAGAAGAAGCACATGCCAGTACATTTTTCCCATAGACGGATAGAAGGTTCTCCGCCAAATTAATCAATATCTCCGGCTTTGTTGCATGTTATTGATAAATGGATGCATTTGCCTTAACCACTTTTTCGCCCTGCCGGGTTTCCCGTTCCGGCCAGTGTGGTCATGGTGTGCAGAAGGTTTTGCATGATGGCCTGTAATTGCTGGTCTTTCATTTCAAGGCTCCTGATCACGGCATAGATCAGTTCAGAATCTTCCACACTGCTGAAACCCCTGCCCGTTTTTCCGTTTTCCTTCGGCGGGCCAAAACTGTCCTGCGGATCGGTGAACAATTGTTCAAGACCGATTTCCAGGGCACGGGATATCGCCTCCAGCTGGCCAAGTGTTACATCCGTAATATTATTTTCAATATTACTCATGGCCGCTTCCGACAAATGAAGGGCATTGGCCAGTTCTTTTTGTTTCATCCCTTTCAGGTTGCGCCATTTGCGGACATTCCCGCCTACACGTAGTTTATTATCCATGATCGGTATTGTTTCTATGAATGTTTTCAGGATAAAACTATCCGGTCATATGGAAGTTTCCATAGTTTAATCACATGGCCCGGATCGGAAAATACGCCCGCGGGCATGATGATTTAAGCAGGATGGAATGAAGATCGAATGGTAGCTTGGATGTTCAGCAAACAGCGGTCGGTGTTTTCAACTGCGGCATTGCCGATTGTTTCAAAATAAGTCACCAGAAAAACGATGATATATGTGGAGATTGATCTTAATGAGCATGCTATTGTTCCTCGCCGTGGATCATGTATTCGGGCAGGAGTTTCAGCGCGGCGAATCCATGCTGGTACAACCCCTGCATATCATGCCAGACCAGTTTACCATGATACGACTGCCGGAAACTGTCATATCGGGCCCTGGCGCCAACCGGTATGATAACGGAAACCCGTATACGTACATGGAACTGTTATTTGACAGCAGGCAAAAAACTTACCAGGTCATTTACCAGACCGATTTTTTCGGAAAGATGCTGTTCCTGGGCATCAGCAATAACCTGTCGTCTTTGTTTATGAGAAAAGACAAGCCCATGTTTCTCTTTCAGTCTTGCATCAGGGATATGAACAGGATGTTGTCTCCGGTGCAGGTTGCCGAAAAAGCCATGCAATGTTTGATCGACAGGCTGAACTATTGTAAAGAACCTTAACGGGCTTCGGTACAATTATCAGGATAAGTGGTTCCATCCCTGTGCAACCAGCGGATGTTTATTGCCGCTGCGGGTGATCAGGTTGGTTCCTTCCGCGGCATCCGTCATATATCCGATGATGCTGATGGATGGATTTGTTTTGATGGTTTCGTAATCTGTCTGGCTGATGGTAAACAACAATTCATAATCTTCGCCGCCGCTCAGGGCGCAGGCTGTGGGGTCCAGTTTGAGTTTGTATGCAAAATCGCGGGCTTCTTCATTGAAGGGCAATTTATC
This sequence comes from Ferruginibacter sp., assembly GCA_046329695.1. Lineage (GTDB taxonomy): Bacteria > Bacteroidota > Bacteroidia > Chitinophagales > Chitinophagaceae > Ferruginibacter. The sequence goes on along the minus strand of JAXLUE010000016.1, from coordinate 45,471 downwards.
TTCGTAGAGTACGCAACCTGTCTGGCTTTGTTTGCAGATGTGCAGGATATCGCTGCTGAGGCCATCGCTGATGTCCATCATGCTGGTGGGTATGATGCCCGATTCCGTGAAGTAGTCGATGATGTCTTTTCTTGCTTCGGGTTTGAGTAACCTTCCAACGATATAGGCCTGGCCTTCAAGGTCTGGCTGTGCATGGGTTTCTTCAAAGATCTTCTTTTCCCTTTCCAGGAGTGTGAGCCCGAGAAATGCCCCGCCCAATTCACCGCTGACACAGATGAGGTCGTTAGCCCGGGCCGTGCTGCGCCTGACAAAACTATCGGGTGCCACTTCACCGATGGCCGTAACGCTGATGATGAATCCTTTTTGCGAACTGCTGGTATCGCCGCCGATGAGGTCTACGCCGTATTTTTCACAGGCGGCATATACGCCTTCATAAAACTCATCAAGCGCTTCCACGCTGAAGCGGTTGCTGAATGCAATGCTGACGAGCACCTGGGTGGGCTGTGCATTCATGGCATAAATATCCGAGAGGTTGGCCACTACGGATTTATAACCGAGATGTTTCAATGGCGTATAGGAAAGATCAAAATGGATGCCTTCCACCAGGAGGTCGGTAGACAGAACGGTCTGCCGACCGAAATGATCGACGACCGCGGCATCATCGCCCACACCCAGGAGGGTTGATGCGTTCTTTAATTCGATGTTCCTCGTTAGGTGGTCTATCAAACCAAATTCACCCAGTGATGATATCTCTGTTCTTTCTTGCATATGGCAAAGTTAGCCATTGACCGCTCAATACCGGCAGGCCAACAGTATGTCTTGTTTATAATGGTAAAGGATCGGCCCCGTTCACACAAGCCAGCAACTCGTCATGTATCAGTCCGTTGGTGGCCAGTAACCTGGGTTGATACGGAGAATAATAGTTACCGGCAAAGTCGGTCACTTTTCCACCCGCTTCTTCTACGATCAGGAAGCCGCCCGCGCTGTCCCAGGCCTGCAGGTTATGTTCATAGAATCCGTCAAACCTGCCGGCTGCCACCCAGCACAGGTCGATGGCGGCACTGCCCAGCCGGCGGACAGGAATGCCCCTTCGGATCAACCTTTCAAATACCTGGATCGGGCCGTTCGGCATATCCAGGTATGTATATGGGAAACCGGTTACAAGGCAGCTTTTGATCACTTTAGATTTACTGCTGACCTGGATCTTTTTTCCGTTCAGTGTGGAACCCTGTCCTTTTTCTGCAAAAAAGAGTTCATTCATGAATGGATTGTACACGGCTGCCATGATCATCCTGCCCTCTTTTTCGATGCCAATGCTTACACAACAAATGGGGATGCCGTTGGCAAAATTCACGGTGCCATCGATGGGGTCGATGATCCATTTGAAAGCACTGTCGGTTTTGATCTCACCTGTTTCTTCGCTGAGGATGAAATGATCGGGATAGTGATGCCGGATGACATCCATGATGGCCTTCTTCCGACGCATGGTCCGCTTCCGTGACCAGGTTATTGATGCCTTCCTTTTCACTAATGGCCAGCGGTCCGTTGAAATAATGGATGAGTTGAGCGGCGCCGGCCTGTACCGCTTCATGCAGGATCGTTTGTAACATGCCGCAAAGATATGCCCGTGCAGGGATTATTTCCGGCCGATGTTTGCCACTGCGGATAAATTAGCGTATTTCGCAGTGTAATCTATTTTCATTGGATATCTCGGTCATCATTGTCAGCTACCAGGCCAGGTGTTTCCTGGAACAATGCCTTCGTTCCGTTGAACGGGCATGCCATGGGCATAATGTGGAAGTGTGGGTGATCGACAATCATTCTTCCGATGCTACGCGGGAATACCTGGCAACCGATTTTCCTTTTGTGCAGTTTCGCTGGCTCAACAGTAACCTCGGCTTTGCCAAAGCCAATAATATCGCTCTGAAAGAAGCCAAAGGACAATATGTTTTGTTCCTCAACCCCGATGTCGTTTTACCGGAAGATTTTTTCAAACACTGCCTTGATTGGTTTCTTTCACATCCATCATGCGGGGCCCTGGGCGTCAGGATGATCGATGGTTCCGGTTCATTCCTGAAAGAAAGCAAACGGGGTATGCCAACGCCGTGGCGATCCTTATGTAAGATGTCCGGACTGTCGGCATTGTTCCCTTCGTCCCGTCGTTTTGCCGGATATTACGCAGGGCATTTGAGCGACAAGGAATCAGCGAAAGTGGAAGTGCTGGCAGGCGCCTGCATGATGCTTACGCGCGCCGCCGCAGATGCAACGGGTGGTTTTGATGAGCGGTTCTTCATGTATGCGGAAGACATCGACCTGAGTTACCGGGTCCGGCAGTCGGGTTTTCAAACGGCTTACCTGGCTTCCACAACGATCATACATTTCAAAGGGAGAGCACCCGTAAACTAACGGTAAATTATATACGACAATTTTACGGCGCCATGCGCTTGTTCGTGCAGAAGCAATATGCCGGTCGTGCCGTTCTTCGCATAAGCATGCAATGGCTTGTGGCTGTTACCGGTATGCTTGCTACCGCAGGTATGTTCCTTCAAAAATTGTCACTGCGTGCGCAAGGGCTGTTGAAAGGAAAGAGGCGTGCGATGAAAACGGTCATTGTGGCCAGCCAGCAGGGGTTCAATGAAGTATTGAAGATCGCGGCTCATTCGCCATTGCCCATGCTGATCAGCGGAAGGGTGTCTGCGGAACCTAACGACCTGGCCTATGCGATGGGAACCATGGAAGACATCTCCTCAATAACGGCGGGGCAGGGAGTCGAAGCGGTTGTTTTCTGCCTTGGTGATTTGCCAGCATCCCGCGCGATCCGTATTATGCAGGAACTTCAGGGCCGTTGCCGGTTTTATTTTCATTACCGCGGCACCCGCAGCCTGGTGGGAAGTCATGACCGCGACAGCCGTGGCGACCAGGTGTCTCTTCTTTCTTACAAACCCGACAGCCACTGATCGAGAACCGGGCCCGCATGGCGGCGGCCTGTCCAGCGCAGGTTTTTTTCGGTCATCATTTTTAAATCCTGGTATCTGTGTTGTTTCAGTTCGTTCTGGCTGATACAGCTAAATAGTTTTTTACTGGCGAGATGCCCGGCCAGGTATTCCTGTTCCTTTTGCCCGGGAGTTGGGATGAGAACGGCTTTTTTTTGCAGGAGGGCAAGATCCATGACGGTTGAATAACCACAGCGTGCCAATATCAGATCGGCGCCATGAATCAGTTCATTCAAAGATGAGGCCGGCAGGTGATGAAAGAAACGAACGCCACTGACCAACGGTAATGCATCCACGCTTCCGGGTTTTCCCAGGATCACCACCGCCTCGCCGGGGTTGCTGATCAGCCATTGGATCAATTCCTGTTCAAAAATGGTCCGTTGGGGTTCGGGCCCTGAGATCAATACCAGTAACCTGCAAGCAGAACCGTTCACTTTTTCAGACAGCCGTGACAAAGGGCCCAGGTATTCTACCGGAATCGGCGCTGGTTGAATAAAACGGGAAAGTTGACCGGCCAGGTTATGTTCTCCGGGTTCGTCGGGTACCCAACAGGCGTCAAAGCGGCTGAGAAACCTTATGTTGACCTTTGCGGCCAACCGGTTAAGCCAATGGCTGCCCGTTTCAATCGAAAGCTGGTGTGTGATGATGACCGATGGGATTCCCCGGAGCCGGATACCATAGCGGTTATCGGAAATGATACCGTCAAATGGAAATGCCCGCTGTTGCCGTTGCAGCCACCGGTGTTCGTACCTGATTGCACGAAGTATGCGGGGTAATTGCAGAAAAAGGGCCAGGTTGAACTTCCTGGGGTTATGTGCGTAACGGACACGGTAACCAGGCAGTGGCAACAGGGTCAGCCCCGGAAACTCGGCGGAAAGCAGATCGGCCACCGGCCCTTCCCCGGCCAGAACTATTTCAGCGCCTGCTTGTTGAAGATGGCGGATCAGGGGAATGCACCGCGTGGCATGGCCTAATCCCCAATCCAGCGGGGCAACCAGGATCCGGTGCCTGGCATTGGTTTTGTTAATATTTGGCAACTGGCCCGACAATGCACAATATTTGTTGGTGAAAATAGTTTAAATTGTGAACCACTTGTATGAAGCAATTGTTTAAATTCACGTCGATTATCCTGATCCTGTCTTTGATACTGGCAGCAACGGGTTGTTCTTCTTCCAAAAAAGGACAATGCGGATGCCCTCAGAAAACAGGGTTCATTGGGTATTAGACCCCCAACGTAGACCATTAATTGTTCTTCCTATGAACAAATCCAATCGTGATTTGCTTGTATTGTTTAAGCAGGAGCTGATGACCCCACAGGCTATGGAGCAGGAAGTGTCCTGGCTTCATGAGTTGCTTTTCAATGTAGAGAGGATGGATAATTTCGTATCTGCCCATGAGATCATCGACCTGAACCGATATAAGATCACGAACAAGGTATTCGACATCAAAAGATTTGTCAGGAGAAGGAAGGAGCAACCCTTTGTATTTCTTAACAACAAGAATTGACCGGCATTATAACGGTCGTATCTTCTGTAAAGCTTCCCTCAATTTTGCTATCACGGTTTCAATGTCCTGTTTACGGCAAGTTCCCACACTCAGCCGGTACCAGTTATTTTCCTTACCTGCACCAAAAATGCCAAAAGGAACGAGTGCGAGTTTGGCTTCGTTCAGGATATAGTCTGTAACGGCCGCCTGGCTTTCCAGCACCTGACCGTTGCCTGTCGTTCTGCCTGCAAGGTTGATCTGAACCGTCAGGTAAATCGCGGCTTGCGGGATGATGGCGTCTACGGGAAAGCCTTCTTTTTTCAGTTGCTGAAATCCGTCGTAGATATGACGAAGGCGGTATTCCACTTCCTCTTTGAAGTAGGTCAGGTAAGATTGAACGGCATGTTTTTGAACCAGGAATTTGGCAACGGCTTTTTGTTCGGCCATGGGTGCCCATGAACCAACATGGCTGTTGATGGAACGGATCTTCCCGATCAGTTCCTGGGGCCCCATCGACCATCCCACCCTTACTCCGGTGGCGGCAAAGGCTTTGCTGATACCATCTATAAAGACGGTGTATTCTTTCATTTTCGGACGCAGCGAAACCGGGTTATAATGTTTGGTTTCTCCATATGTCAATGCCCAGTAGATCTGGTCATACATCACGTACAGTTTTTTCTCCCCTTCGCTCCGGCTTTCGTTTTCGGCGATCACCAGATCGCAGATCGCTTCAAGCTCTTCCTTGCTGAAGACGGTACCGGTCGGGTTTAGCGGCGAACAAAGGGCCAGCAGGGTCGCACCCTTGATATGAGGGGCGATCTGTGATGCCGTTGGCATAAAATTATTGTCAGCGGTTGCTTCGATCTGAATATGCTGCCCGGAGGTGAAATGAACATAATGATTGTTATTCCAGCTCGGAACAGGGTAAATGACCTTGTCGCCCTCGTCGACGATGCTGCGGAAAACTGCATAGATCAACGGGCGCCCGCCATTGGAAATGATGATCTCGGCCGGGGAATAATCGATGCCTTCATAGGCTGAAATAAATTCCGAAACGGCCAGGCGAAGGTCCAGTTCACCCTCCGCAGCGGGGTAAGTGGTGAAATCTTCCGTATAGGCCCTGATGATCTCATTCTTCAGTTCGGCGGGAATGGGAAATTCGGCCGAATCGAAATCCCCGATCGTATAATTGTAGATATGCTCACCATTGCGGATTTTTTCCTTGATGGTGGCACCCAGCTTGACGATTTCGGAAGAGATCAGGGTGTTGGCCAATTGGCTGAAATTGAGATTTCCCATATTTGATAATTATCGGGCTTAGTGTTGCGCAAAAGTAAAAAAGTTAGGCAGGGAATACAAAAATCTTAATGGACAGGCATGTTCAATACGGCCAAATCATCCATTCATGCTCCCGGTATGCATATGCCTGAAGGATTTCTGTCATTTTTCCTGCTATTTACGGGTGTATTTGAAGGCCATATCCGGCTCATGACGTATATTTACGTATCACCAACAGTAAACCTGCTCACCTCATTAATATGTAAAAAGTACATATTTGAAAATGCTTGTTTACTTTTGCAGCGGATCATCACGATCCTGAAACAAGACACAAACCGAAGCTAAGCCTGTTAATGATGTTTAATTTAATTCTTTTCGGTCCTCCGGGCAGTGGAAAAGGTACGCAAAGCGAAAACCTGATCAGCAGGTACGGACTCAAACACCTCAGCACCGGGGATTTACTTCGGTCAGAGATCGCCCGTCAAACCCCGTTGGGGCTGGAAGCCAAAAATTTTATGGATAAAGGCCAGCTTGTGCCGGATGAAGTGGTCATTGGCATGATCAGTTCAGCTCTTGATCAGAACCCACAATCCAAGGGCTTTTTGTTCGATGGCTTTCCGCGCACCTCCGCACAGGCCGAAGCGCTCGACAAACTCCTCGAATTAAAACATACTTCCATTTCCGTGATGCTGGCCCTCGATGTCAGCGAAGAAGAACTCGTCAAGCGCCTGCTCAAACGCGGCGAAACCAGCGGTCGTTCCGATGACACCAATGAACAGGTCATCCGGGCCCGTATCACCGAGTATCATAATAAAACCGCCGCCGTAGCGGATTATTACCGAAAATTCGACAAGGTCCGCATGGTTAAAGGGGAAGGCACCATCGATGATATTTTTAACAGCCTTTGCCAGGAAATCGATAAAAGAATGGTTCACCAAATATCCTGATCGTTCATGGACGCCAACACTCCGGAATTCCTGGAATCTGGTTTCATCCCTTTGCTCAGGCAATTGGATCCTGCAGCTACAGGCCGGTGGGGAAAAATGAATGCCCAGCAAATGGTGGAACACCTGAACGATTTTATGCTCGTATCGGTCGGCAAACTGCAGTTTCCTTTATCCATTCCGGAAGAACATCTTCCCCGGTATCGTGAGTTTTTATACAGCGACAAAGAATTCAGGGAGAATACCAAGGCCCCAGCCGCTGTTTTGGTTGAAGAACCATTGCCAGTTCGCGAGGCCGGGCTGGCCGAAGCAATCGACAGGCTTGAAGATACCATGAACGTTTTTTTCAGCTATTACAGGCAGAACCCGTCTGCACAAAACCTTCACCCCGCATTTGGACTTCTGAATTTCCAGGAATGGATCATACTGCATGGAAAACATGTCCGGCATCACCTCCGCCAGTTTGGGCTACTGTAATTCATTCAGGGCAGGCGCCTTCTTTCCAGTTTTTTATCCCTTCGCAACCTGCCGTACAGGCATTGCCGTAAGTTTTTCCATCACAGCCGCAGACCGGCCTGTATTCCATCGTGCATATACAATCAGCCTTTTTGGGGCCCATACAGGGATCGGTTGTTCGACGACAGGTTGATTGGCATAATAAGCCAACCAGGAAAAGGGTAGTTATCTTTTTCATACCGCAGGTTGATTTGGCTGATATTTATGTACTACTTTACTGCACCAAATTTACCTTTGTTTAAACAGATCATATGACTAAGCTTGGAAATTATATCATGGGTTCCTGGGTAGAAGGAGATGGAGATGGTCAACTCTTATATCACGCCGTTACAGGTGAACCTATTGTGCGTGCCACTACGGAAGGGCTCGACTTCGCCGGCATACTACAATATGCAAGAGCTGAGGGAAATCCCGCCCTGCGGAAAATGACTTTTCAGGAAAGGGGGCGCATGTTGCGGGCTTTGGCGCTGTACCTGATGCAAAAGAAAGAACAGTTTTACACAGTGAGTTATCAGACCGGGGCCACGCGTGCCGATAGTTGGATCGATATTGAAGGGGGATTTGGCAACCTGTTTTCCAACGCATCCTTGCGACGGAAACTGCCGGATACCCCGTTTTGCCTGGATGGCGATCCTGTTCCGCTGAGCAAGCAGAACAGTTTCATGGGCCATCATATCCTGGTTCCCAAAGAAGGGGTGGCTATTCATATCAATGCGTATAACTTTCCGGTGTGGGGTATGCTTGAAAAAATCGCCGTTAACCTGATGGCGGGTGTGCCGGCGGTGGTCAAGCCGGCAACGGTCACCTCGTTCCTAACGGAAGCGGTTGTACGAGAGATCATCGCTTCAAAGATCCTTCCGGAAGGGGCCCTTCAACTTATTTGCGGCAGTGCAGGAGATATGCTCGACCATGTGACCTCTCAGGATGTGGTTACATTCACCGGTTCTGCGTGGACGGGCTTGAAGCTGAAGTCTCATGCGGCCATCCTCTCCGAAAGCGTGCCTTTCAATATGGAGGCCGATTCCCTGAATTGTATGGTGCTGGGCGATGACGTTGCGCCCGGTATGCCTGAATGGGATATATTCATCAAGGAGCTCAGAAAGGAAATGACCGTGAAAGCAGGACAGAAATGCACGGCCGTCCGCCGCATTTTTGTACCGGAAAATAAAGTGGAGGAGGTATGGAAAGCGCTTTCTGTGGAACTGGATAAAACCACTATCGGTAACCCGCTGAACGAAAAAGTGCGCATGGGTTCCCTGGCCGGTCAAAGCCAGCGGGAAGAGGTGAAGGCGCAGGTGAACAAATTGCTGGCAACATCAAAGATCGTATATGGATCACTGGAAGGGGTAAACGTAGTTGACGCAGATTCAACGAGAGGGGCATTCCTGAGTCCGTTGGTCTTACTCAATGAAAACCCATTTTCCTCCAGAGAACCGCATGAAGTTGAGGCGTTCGGGCCGGTAAGTACAATTATGCCTTACCGTAATATGGATGAGGCCATTGAACTCAGTAAAAAAGGAAAGGGCAGTCTTTGTTCTTCCATCGTAACGGCGGATCCTTCGCATGCCAGGCAGTATGTGCTGGGCGCCGCTTCTCACCATGGCCGCATCCTGGTTCTGAATAACGAATGCGCCAAAGAAAGCACCGGTCATGGTTCGCCATTGCCTTTGCTGGTGCACGGCGGACCGGGCCGCGCCGGGGGCGGAGAAGAAATGGGCGGCTTAAGGGGTGTCAGGCATTACCTGCAAAGAACGGCCATTCAGGGTTCCCCTTCAATGATCACCGCTATCAGCGACGTGTACCAGCCGCATGCCCGCGGGATCAGCGGCAACAAACATCCTTTTAAACAGTATTTTGAAGACCTCCGCATCGGCGAACAGATCATCACCGACAAGAGATTGATCACAAGCGACGACATCGACGCATTTGCCGACCTGAGCGGTGACCATTTCTACGCGCATATCAAAACCACCGACTTCAACGGCACCATGTTTGAACAGCAGGTGGCACATGGATATTTTATCATGAGCGCCGCGGCCGGATTGTTTGTAGACAGTTATGAAAAGAACCCGGTACTGCTGAATTACGGGATCGATGAACTACGATTCACCAAACCCATCTACCCGGGCAATTCTATCTACATCCGGTTTACCTGTAAGGAAAAAACCGCACAGGAACTGAAAGAACCTAATCCCGACGTACCGGCCATGCCGGGATCCGACGTACCAAGGGGTATTGTTAAATGGTATGTGGAGATTTTTGATGAAACCGATGAGATCGCCGGTGTGGGTACGATCCTGACCATGGTACAAATGAAAAATAAAATCTAAACGGAAAATATGATCAAGGAAATACAGGACGGTTATGTACAGTCCGAAACCCATCAGGGAATCACGATTATCGAATTCTTTCATCCTCAGAGCAACTCGCTGCCCGGTAAGATCCTGGAAAAGCTGGCCGAAGAGATACACTTCGCCGGTAACCATTCGGAAAGCAAGGTCATTATCCTGAAAAGTGGCGGTGAAAAAGCGTTTTGCGCCGGCGCCTCATTCGATGAACTGGTGCAGATCAAAACAGCGGAAGAAGGCCTGGCTTTTTTCAGCGGATTCGCCCATGTGATCAATGCCATGCGTAAATGTCCCAAGTTCATCATCGCCAGGATACAGGGCAAATGCGTGGGTGGGGGCGTAGGACTAGCCGCCGCCGCCGATTATGCGATAGCCACCGTGCATGCCGATATTAAATTAAGTGAACTGGCCGTCGGCATCGGTCCCTTTGTGGTCGGTCCGGCCGTTGAACGCAAGATCGGGGTTTCGGCATTCAGCGCTTTGTCCATTGATGCTAGCATGTGGCGTAACAGCGAATGGGCCAAGAAAAAAGGACTGTTCGCTGAGGTCCATGAGAATATCCAAAATATGGATGAAGCTGTGGAAAGGCTGGCCCATAGTTTATCGCATTCCAGCCCGGAAGCCATGGCCGAACTGAAAAAAGTTACCTGGCAGGGTACGGATCATTGGGATAAATTATTACCGGAGCGTGCCGCCATCAGCGGAAGGCTTGTGTTAAGTGATTTCACCCGGCAGGCCATCCAGAAGTTTAAAGCCAAATAACATCCCAGATTTTTCAAATGACCCGGTACCAGTTACCGGGTTTTTTTGATTCGCCATCAGACTATCCCGGTGTTTGAAATTGGCGGATTATTGTATAAGTAATTGATTTGCAGCAAATTAATGGAAGTTTTATGTATTAAAAATTATGCCTTATATCCTTGTTAACCAATCGTTTACAAAAAATAGCTGCTTTTTGATACAATATTAATTCCTTCTTCAAGTTAATAAGTTGTCCAAAATCCTGTATTAACGATGAAGAATAGATTTACCCCTAACAAATCATTCGCAGCCCCCTCATGCCAAAAAAAGAATGGTAAAAGTTTTGCGGCTTGCAAATCAGCGATCATTTTATTCCTGTTCATTTTTTCAGCCGGTCTTTCGGCCAGTGCCCAAAAAACATGGGTACTGAATGGTAACGGTAACTGGAGCGTTGCTGCCAACTGGTCGGGCGGAACGGTGCCAACCTCAACGGATGATGTGGTAATAAATGTCAGTGGTAACCGAACCGTTACCCTGGATGTGAATGCTACAGTAAAAAGTTTCACTTTGAGCGGTAGTGGTGACGGGCTTACCATCTCCGGTACAAATACCCTGACTATTACCGGTACATTATCCCAAAGCAATGGAACCATCACCTGTGGAACAGGAACCATTAAGGTGGGTGGAAACTGGTCTAAGACAGCCGGTACTTTTACGCAGGGAACCGGTACGCTTGAGTTTAATGGCAGCAGTGCGCAGGCCATCAGTGTGAATGATAACCCGAGGACACTGTATAATCTCAGGATCAATAACAGCAGCGGCAATGTTTCCGTTACGTCTGGAAACCTGACCATCTCTAATATACTCACAATGTCCAGCGGTAATTTGGCCATTGGCTCTAATACACTCACCATTAACGGTACAGTGGCTTCCATGAGCGCTTCCAATGCTCTTACCGGTTCCGCCACTTCTAACCTTACGATCGGCGGATCGGGCTCACTGGGTACACTGTACTTTGATCAGACCACTTCCGGAACCAGCAATAACCTGAACAATTTTACGGTTAACCGGTCAACATCCGGCAATGCGGGAATTGGTACTGATGTGACCGTCGGTGGTACACTGACCATGACTAACGGTGTGGTACAGACGAATGGTTTTGGTTCAAAAGTCATCATCAAATCATCAGGGTCCGTTGCAAGGACCAACGGTTATGTATGGGGCGACCTGCAAAAGAATGTGGCAACAGGGGCCACCTCTCGCACCTTTGAGATCGGCGATAACAGCAATTATACTCCCGTATCGATCAGTTTCGGAAGCGTGACCACAGCCGGTGATTTAATGATGTCAACCACCCCAACGCTGAGTACGCACCCCAATATCAGTACGGTTAACATGAATACGGCTTCCGCCATAAACCGGTATTGGACAATGACCAATATGAACACACTGGTGTTTACCAATTATTCGGCCGTGTTTAATTTCAGGAATCCGGGCGACCTGTTAGGATCACCATCCACCAGCAGCTTACAGGCAGCTCTCTATAGTGCAGGCTGGACTTATCCTTCGATGGGTACATTAGGTGCATCTAGTTCTCAAATTACCGGGGCCACGTCACTGGGTTCCGTCATACTGGCCACCTGTAGCACTCCTTCAGCTTTCTCAGTCACAGGGGGCGGTTCTTATTGCTCAGGGGGTTCTGGAGTTGCTGTTGGTTTGAGCGGCTCACAAACCGGCGTGAATTATCAGCTTAGGATAGGAGGTGTTAACACGGGGTCGCCTGTTGCCGGTACTGGTTCGGCCATATCATTCGGTAATCAAACGGCAGCCGGCACTTATACGGTTACGGCTACCCGCGCATATGCTGGCTGTACGGCCAATATGACCGGATCTGTTGCGGTAACGGTAAACCCGCTGCCCACTTTATACTCAGTTACGGGTGGCGGGGCCTATTGTTCCGGCGGGTCCGGCGTGGCCGTGGGCCTGAGCGGTTCTCAGTCAGGCGCTACTTACCAGTTAAGGAAAGATGGTGTGAATACCGGTTCCCCGGTATCGGGTACCGGTTCTGCAATAAGTTTTGGTAACCAGACGGCAGGCGGAACTTACACCGTTGTAGCCACGATAACTTCAACTTCCTGTTCACAAACAATGACGGGATCGGTATCGGTGACAGTCAATCCGATGCCCACCTTATATACAGTTACGGGCGGCGGGGGATATTGCTCCGGCGGCAGCGGATCTGTCGTTGGATTAAGCGGCTCTGAAACAGGTGTCAATTATCAACTGCAGGTTAATGGAAGCAATACAGGTTCACCGGTAGCCGGCACAGGATCGGCCATCAGCTTTGGCAACCAGACCGCGGCCGGAACCTATACTGTCATTGCAACCAATGCTACAACATCCTGTTCGTTGAGTATGTCTGGGTCGGTAAGTATCACGATCAACCCATTACCTACTTTACAAATCTCCGGCAGTACCGTGGTTTGTTATGGCGCCAGTTCACTTACCTTATCTTATTCCAACCTGGTGAACTCACCGGATGAATATGCTGTTGTTTGGGGATCGTCTGCACTGGCGGCCGGTTTTACGAATCAATCATACAGCACTTTAAGCGGAGGGACACTTACCATCAATAATATTCAAACATCATCGGGTACTTTTCCTATGAGCCTGATGGTGCGTAACAGCACGACAGGTTGTGAGTCCACCATTTCAGGAGCAAGCATTTGCGGAACGGCAAATGAAAACACCACGCTGTCTTTAACGGCACCCAATGGGTTGCTTTTTACCGGAGTGAATTTTGCAAGCTATGGTACGCCTAACGGCACATGTGGTGCGTTTACCACCAGTTCTTGTCACGCGGCCACGTCATTGTCTGTTGTACAGGCTGCCGCCATAGGTCAGAATTCATTTTCCATAGCCGCAACAAACGCCAACTTTGGAGATCCGTGCGTGGGAACGGTTAAAAGATTATATGTTGAGGCCGCCTATCAGTTTAGCGTAACGGTTTCTGCGCCATTAATTTCAAGTATCACCGGTACGTCGACGATCTGTAATGGATCATCAACAACGCTGACAGCTGCTGCCGGTACTTCATATTCCTGGAGTAATGGCGCTACAACGCAATCGATCACTGTTTCGCCCAGCACCAGTACTACCTATTCCGTGACCATTAATAATGGATCCTGTATATCTAACGGATCGCAATTAGTGACCGTCAATAGTCTTCCTTCCATTACCTTATCGTCCAGCACAACTTCCGTCTGTTCCGGTGTTACCAGTACGGTTTTGAATTATACGAGTCCGTTGAATTCACCGGATCAATATTCAGTTACCTGGTCATCGGCTGCGCTGGCTGCGGGTTTCACCAATATCAGCAATGCAGCTTTAAGCGGCGGCAGCATCACGGTCAATAGTATCTCCGCCACAGCAGGTACATACTATGGGGCGATTTCCATCAGGAATTCAACGACCGGTTGTACCAATTATGTTTCCGCCGGCGTGCTTTGCGGAACGGCTTCAGAGAATACAACATTAACAATGACGGCTCCTGTGTCTAACCGTTTCTTTTCCATCAACTTTGCCAGCTATGGTACGCCAAACGGCACATGCGGCGCATACAGTACCAGTTCATGTCACTCGACAACTTCTTTGTCTGTTGTACAGGCCGCGGCCCTCGGGCAGAATTCTTTCTCCCTCGGTGCAAACAATGGTGTTTTTGGCGATCCGTGTGTGGGTACAGGTAAAAGGTTATACGTGGAAGCGGTTTACTCTGCATTCTCTTTGACCGTGAAGCCTCTGCCTGCTGCACCAACGGCGGGTTCCAACAGTCCTGTTTGCTCGGGCAATACCATCAACCTGACGGCCAGTACGGTTGTCGGTACTACATACAGCTGGAGCGGCCCGGCCAGTTTTACATCAACAACCCAGAACCCTTCAATCGCAAGTGCCACTACGGCCATGTCGGGTACCTATTCCGTATATACCGTATTGAACGGATGTAACAGCGCAACAGCAGGAACGGTTGCCGTGACTGTGAACCAGGCGCCCAATGCAACGATATCCTACGGTGGATCGCCTTATTGTAATTCGATCTCATCGGCACAGTCTGTTACCCTGACCGGCACAACAGGCGGTTCATTTTCCGCACCTGCTGCATTAAGCCTGAATACTTCTACCGGTGCCGTTACTCCTTCCACTTCAACGGTTGGAGGCCCGTATACTGTAACATACAGTATTGGTGCGGCCGGGGGATGCAGCGCCTTTTCAACAACTGCATCGGTGAGCATATTAGCAACACCGGCCGCAACTACGGCCAGCGGTGCAGGCACATTCTGTAATTCAACCGTCATCACGGCCAGTGGCGGAACCGGCGGAACGATCTATTTCCAGGGTACCACATCCAATGGTACCAGTACGGCTGTCGCGTCTGCATCACAGACGGTTACCAGCTCCGGAACATATTATTTCCGTGCCAGGAACGCATCTGGTTGCTGGGGAACGCAGGGAAGCGTAACGGTTACGATCCTGCCCACGCCAACACTTACAGGCGCGAGCCTGAATACAACCTATTGTTCAGGAGCGGGAGCCGTCATCAACCTGGCCGGCATGGTTCCGGGCAGTACCAATACCATCAGTTACAGCATCAATGGGGTGGCTCAATCGCCCGTATCCGGTGTGGTGGCAGATGGTTCTGGATCGGCCAGTTTTACCAGCATTGCGCTGTCGCCTGCCAATAACGGGCAGACACTTCGTGTGACCCAGGTGAGCAACGGAACCTGTGCGGTAAGTTTCGCATATGATGTAACGTTAGTATATACTCCGGCGAATACCTGGAAAGGTATCAATACCAATTGGAACGATACGCAGAACTGGTGTGGCGGTGTTCCTGCCGGTACAGCCGATGTGACCATACCTGCCGGTGTATCTTATTACCCTGTGATGAGTTCAGGTACCATACAAACGAAAAACATAACCATTGCATCCGGCGCTTCGATAACCGTCAGTGGCGGTATATTCAGGATCGGAGGCAATATCAGCAACAGCGGAACGCTTCATACCGTCAACGGAACGATTGAACTCAACGGTTCTTCCGCCCAGACGCTGTCAGGAAGTATGTTCTCTTCCAAGACGATCATGAACCTGGTGCTCAGCAACAGCAATGGTATGCAATTAATAGGTTCCGGCGATACGCTGAAGGTCACCGGCAAAATCAGTTTTGGCGCCGGCAACGTAGTGCTGACCACCAATGCCCGACCTGACTTCTCCCGTGTCGAACGCTTCCGGTACAACCCGCGTGGATGACCTCACAGCAGGCGGACTCTACCGCCACCGGAAATGATATTTCGGGTAACGTAACGGTGGAAAAAATACATCCCCAACAATCCCGAAGGCATGGCATATGCTGGCCGTGCCAACTTCCGGCGCCGCCATCAAAGAAATTCCTGGATGGAAAACAATGCGCCGTTGGCAAACCTTCGTCCGGGTTACGGCACCTTGGTTACAGGCAGTGTTTCCGGGGCCGTCGGACTTGGATTTGACGTATTCACACCAAGCGGTGCAAGTATCAAAACATACAATAACGTCAGCAATGCCTGGGATTTTGTCAACAGCGTGACGGCGGTGATGGATAATCCTAAAGGTTATATGGTGTTTATCCGCGGCGACAGAAGCGTAACAACTTCCTCCCAGGCGCCGACGGCAACAATCCTGCGAACTACCGGTGCACTGTACACGACGGGAGTCAAAGCGCCTTCGTCCGTTTCCGTGGCTTCCGGAAAAATGGAATCAATAGGTAACCCTTACGCTTCCGCCATCAGTTTCACGGCACTGACAAAAACCGGCAGTATCGATAATAAATTCTATGTATGGGATCCCTTACTGACCAATAACAGCAATGGCCTGGGCGGTTATCAGACCCTCAGCGCAACCAACGGATGGAAACCCATCCCCGGTGGAACGGCCAACTACAACAGCAGCCTGACATATACCGGCATTCAGCCAGGCCAGGTTTTCTTTGCCAGTTCAACATCGGGAGGGGGAACGATCGGATTTACTGAATCGGCCAAGATCGCCGATGCATCGGGTGTCAGCAGGATGATGACCGGCAGGATCTCCGAAAGACAGTTCCTGCGCATTTCCCTGGTCAATGCAGGCAACTATGTGGTGGACGGAAACGTAGTGGCATTTGATACTGATCTCAGCGATAGCCTGGATGCCGATGATGCCCTCAAATTGCAAAATATCGCCGAAAACTTTGCCATACAACGCAAACAGAGAAACTATTCGCTGGATGCGCGCCAGCCACTTGTCACGGAAGATACGATCCGGTATGTGATGAGTAATATGAAGGCACAGTCCTATCAGTTAAAAGTGTACCCCGAGAATATGGGCTCACGTGGCCTTACCGCCTTCCTGGTGGATAATTTCCTGCAGACAACCACGCCTATCAGCATGGACGACTCAAGCGCATATTCATTTTCGATCGTTACGGCACAGCCGGCATCCTTTGCAGCCAACCGTTTCAGCATCGTTTTAAAACCGACCACGGTACTTCCCGTTACGTTCACCTCGATCCGGGCCTTGCGTACAGATAAGAAGAATGTTCAGGTTACCTGGCATGTGGAACAGGAGTTGGAGATGGACCGTTATGAACTGCAGTCTGGTAAAACAGGATCTGATTTTTCAACCATCGCGGTTGTTAACCCCGGCAATATCCAGGGAGGAAGAATGCAATACAGTAAAACAGATACGGATGCATCCAGTGCTGTGAATTTTTATCGTGTTCGTGGCATTAGCCGGAACGGAAGGGTCCAGTATTCATCCGTGGCTACGGTTGCCGCCATTCAGGAAAGCAGTGAAGTGACCGTTTATCCAAACCCGGTTCAACAGAAGACGGTATACCTGCACCATCGCCAGGATAAATCCGCGGAATACCAGGTTCAGGTTTACGATGCCGCAGGAGCACTGGTGATGCAAACAACGATCCAGTGGAATGCGGGAACAGACATGGTCAAACTGAAACTGCCACAACATATCTCTGCCGGAATGTACAGGCTTGTACTGAACAGTGCGAACGGATCTCCTAAGACCATTTCACTGCAGGTGAATGAGTGATGTAAGTTGGAAAATAATACGAAGGACCGGCAGCGCCGGTCCTTTTTTATGCTTTATTGTTATTGGCCTGGTTCTTCTTACGAAGATACAAGGCGCCGGCAATGGCCGCAGCGATGGCGGCCAGCAACACCCAGATAAATAATTTCTTCTTTTGCATGTATATAAATTGTTGACATGATCAACCGTGCAGGAGAAATCCTTTCACGCCATACTCCGGCGCTTCGATCGCATACAGGATCCCGTTCCGGAAAGGTTCCTGTTTATTTTCATAGCGGAACATTTCACTGATGTTGAGCTCATAGCTCCTGAAATTCATATCCCTTTCGCTGCAATAGAGGTAATCGTTGTTTTTGAAAAATTTGCAGGTATATCCTTTCCGCTGCAGATCTTCAAGGGCATTCATGAGGGGGTTTTCCAGTATCATATCTCTGTTCGTTTGAAACATGCGGTAAATGGATGGTCAGCTTTTATTTGGTAGGGATCGGTTCTCATGGTATTGGATCGGAGGATAATATTAAGCAATGTTCCTGTTTTAAATGTAGAAATTTTTGTCAAATCTCCCTCAGGGAGATCGGAAATAAATTTTTTAACATCCTGTACACATTATTCCATTGCTCAAAAATCGCACCGGAATAAGTTGGCAGACGGGTCATGTTTCTATGAACTTATCCCGGAAAATTAATCTGAACTGATCGTAAGGGCAGTTGCACCGTCGTTTTACCTGTCATTATAATCACCCGAACCAGTAACTTTATGTGTAATGAATTACCTGGCACATGCGTATTTGTCGTTCAACAATCCGGCATTGCTTACCGGAAATATGATCAGTGATTTTGTGAAAGGGAAAAAGCAATACGACTATCCGGAGAGGATTCAACAGGGCATCAGGTTGCATCGTGCCATCGATGCATTTACAGACAGCCACCCTTCAACCAGGGAATTGCGGGAGTGCTTCAGGCCTTATTACCGTTTGTATTCAGGCGCATTTGCCGATGTGGTGTATGATTTTTTCCTGGCCAATGATATGGATGAATTCAACACGGAGGCCGATTTGAAATCATTCACCATCGACACCTATGAACGGCTGGATGAAATGCAGGATTGGCTGCCGGTTGATTTTCATCGGTTCTTTCAAAGCATGAAAAAAGATAACTGGCTTTTTCATTATCGATATGAATGGGGGATCCGCCGAAGTTTCAACGGGATAGTCCGAAGGGCCGCATATCTGGAAGAATCAGACAGGGCTTTTGATATTTTTCTCGACAAAAAGGATTTGTTACGAAACTGTTACCAGGAATTTTTTCCTGCGTTAAAAGATCATGCCAGGCTTACGATGGAACAGTTATTGCAGACTGAGTAATATCTTTGAAAAAAATCGTACATGAAAAAACTGGTCTGTTTGCCCTTCTTTTTCTTTTCGCTGCTTGTTTCGGCACAATCGAAATTTCCGGCCGTAGATGTTTCTCCTTTGGATGTCAGTTATTATCCCGCTAATTATCCTTTATTGAAAGTACAGGGTAAAGCTGCCGAGCCACTCGCGGCAAGGGTGATCTACAGCAGGCCTCAGAAAAACGGCCGTGCCATTTTTGGCGAACTCATCGAATATGGAAAATTGTGGAGGCTGGGTGCCAATGAAGCTACGGAGATCGAATTTTTCTTTCCCGTGACCATCGGCAACAGCAAAGTAAAAAAAGGCCGTTACACACTCTATGCCATTCCGGATTCAGCCGAGTGGACCCTTGTTCTGAACAGGGATACAGACACCTGGGGATCTTTCCGCTACGATCAGAAAAAGGACCTGCTCAGGATCAAAGTGCCCGTTGAAGCATCTCCAGAAGATATCGAGTCGTTTACCATGTATTTTGACAAGGCGCCCAGGGGCTTTAGCCTGATCATGGCCTGGGATAAGGTAAAGGTCACTCTCCCGATTTCATATTAACTTCATGCCCGTATGCAACGATTCATTCATTTCATCGGAGGCTTCTTCCTGGTCATCCTTTCTTCCTGTTCGGACAAAACGGAACAAAATAAACCGGTCGTTATCCGAAGCACCATACAGGCCAGGCCAGATATCTCACAGCCTTATGTTCCGGTAGATCAGTCACCCATGGATATGTGTTACTATCCGCCCGATTATCCCATTTTGAAAATGAACGGTACGGATACAAATTCCTTACTGGCCCGTGTGATCTACAGCCGCCCGCAAAAAAAAGGAAGGCAGATCTTTGGTGATTCGGCCCACAGCCTGGTACTGTACGGAAAAGAATGGCGATTGGGAGCCAATGAGGCCACCGAGATCGAGTTCTTCAAGCCGGTAACGATACTGGGAAAACGGGTCGACCGGGGCCGCTACGTGATGTACTGCATACCTCACCCCGACACCTGGAGGATCGTGCTGAACAGTAACCTCTATACCTGGGGGCTTCACATGGAAACGGATAAAGACCTGCTCAGCTTCGATATACCCGTTCAGGAACAATCGCCCATGGTGGAATATTTTACGATGGAATTCATGAAGGCCACCAATGGCACCGACCTGATGATGACCTGGGAAAATGTCAAAGCATTTCTGCCTGTCAGGCTGCTCGGCGAACAAAAAAATTTTGAGCCCCTTTAGGGAAACCTGATATTTACACTATGTGTGGCATTGCCGGTATCATTTCTGCAAAAACTTCCCTTGTTCAACTGCCTTTACTGAAAAAAATGTCCGGCGCCCTCGCGCACCGTGGCCCGGATGGCGAAGGTCATTGGATCAGCAGGCAGGGTCAGGCCGGCCTGGCACACCGGCGCCTCAAGATCATCGATCTGTCTGAATCGGCAGCCCAACCGATGCATTACCTGGACAGATACAGCATCGTATTCAACGGCGAGATCTACAATTACCTTGAATTAAAAAAAGAGCTGAAGAAAGCAGGATATTATTTCATCAGCAACAGCGACACCGAGGTCATACTGGCCGCGTACGATTATTATAAAGAGGATTGCCTCCATTATTTTGACGGCATGTTTGCATTTGCCATCTGGGACGAGGTAGACCAGGCCCTCTTTGCGGCAAGAGACCGGTTCGGGGAAAAACCACTCTACTATTTCAAGAACGGGGAACAGTTCATGTTTGGCAGTGAGATGAAGGCATTATGGGCCGTAGGAGTGCACCGTACGTTGGAAATGAAGATGGTGCTGAACTACATCACGCTCGGATATGTGCAGAACCCGTCCAATAAGGCACAGACTTTTTTCCGCGATATCTATTCGCTCCCGCCGGCTCATCACCTGTATTACCAGCCTTCCGATTCAAGTTTACGGATCGAGGAATATTGGCGACTGGATAAACAGGCAATGATCAGGATACCTGAAAAGGACGCCATGGAGAGGATGGAGGAATTGCTCACAGGATCCATTCATAAAAGATTGCGAAGCGATGTACCCGTTGGAGCAAGCCTGAGCGGCGGCCTCGACAGTTCCACCATCGTCTTTTATATGCAGCAGCAACTGCGCAGCGCAGCCCGACAATACCAGACCTTTTCTGCCGTATTCCCGGGTTTTGAAAACGATGAGCATGCTTATATCATGCAACTGGTCAAAAACCTGCATGTAGATAATTTTACCACTACGCCCAACGTATTGCACATGGTGGATGAATTTGAAAAATTGTGCGATCACCAGGAAGAGCCTTTTCCGTCATCCAGCATTTATGCCCAGTATAAAGTGTATGAATTGGCCACCGCACACCAGGTAAAAGTGGTGCTTGACGGACAAGGAGCAGATGAAGTGTTGGCAGGTTATCATAAATACGCGCACTGGTACCTGCAGGAAATGATCAGCCGTTACCGGTTCAAGGCTGCCAGTCATGAAAAATCCATGTTGCTTGAGAATAATGTCCAGTTCAAATGGGGCATTAAGAACCTGGTGGCCGCATTCCTCCCTTCACACGCATCCATTGCATTGGAGAAGAGAGAATATAACCGGATCATCCATCATGCCGATATCAGCCGGGAAATGCTGGGCAACCTTCGGGGCAGGGAATGGGAAGGGATCCATAAGCCTATTGTGACCAAACTCAACGACATCCTGTACTTCAATACCATGGAATACGGATTGGAGGAACTGCTGCGTTATGCCGACAGGAGTTCAATGGCCCACGGACTTGAAGTACGATTGCCTTACCTGAACCCCGAATTCGTACAATTTGTCTTTTCACTCCCATCAAAATATAAAATCAAAGAAGGATATACAAAACACCTGCTGCGCAAACTGATGGATCACAAACTGCCGCACAGTATTGTTTGGCGGACGGATAAAGTGGCTTTTGAGCCACCGCAAAAACAATGGATGGAAAGCCCCCAGCTTAAAGACTATGTGTTTGAGGCCAAACAATCCCTCGTGGATGAACGGATACTCAAACCGCAGGTGTTGCAGAAAAAGCCCAGGCCACTGTCGGCCCATGCTCCTGATAATTTCGATTGGCGCTACCTCTGCATTTCCCGGCTTCTGCATAAATAATCCGGCGGGACAAAATATAGTTTTATTTTTGCGCCTCAAAGACAACGTTATGAGTCACCAGGATTTGATCAGGCAAAAAAAGATTGCCACCAGGTTTATACATGCGGGAGCAGAACCGGACCCGACCACCGGCGCTATAATGACGCCGATCTATCAAACGTCAACCTATGTGCAGTCGGCGCCCGGTGTGCACAAAGGGTTTGAATATGCACGTTCGCAGAATCCGACACGCCAGGCACTCGAATCGGCCATGGCCATGATCGAAAACGGCCGGTATGGCCTTGTTTTCAGTAGTGGGGTGGCGGCAACCGATGCAGTGATCAAACTCCTGCAACCCGGCGACGAAGTGATTGCCGCCAATGATATGTATGGCGGAACATACAGGCTCTTCACCAAGGTTTTCGAAAAATTCGGGATCAGGTTCACCTACGTGGATACGACCGATCCCTCCCACGTGGAAAAGGCATTATCTCCGGCAACCAAACTGATCTGGATAGAAACGCCCACAAACCCGCTGATGAATATCACGGATATTGCAGCAGTGGCGGCTATTTCCAAAAAGGCCGGCGCCATCCTGTGTGTTGATAACACCTTCGCGTCTCCCTATCTCCAAAATCCGCTGGACCTGGGTGCCGATATAGTGATGCATTCCTCAACCAAGTATATCGGAGGCCATAGCGATGTGATCCAGGGAGCCCTGATCATGAACGACCCGGCGCTCCGCGATCAATTATATTTTATTCAGAAAAGCTGCGGCGCGGTGCCTGGCCCCATGGATTGCTTCCTGGCCTTAAGGGGCATTAAAACACTCCATGTCCGCATGAAGCAACATTGCGAAAACGGCGCTATCGTGGCCCATTTCCTGCGCAACCACCCCAAGGTTGGAAAGGTTTACTGGTGCGGTTTTGAAGACCACCACAACCACGATGTGGCCAAAAGGCAAATGCGTGGATTTGGCGGTATGATGAGTTTTGTGCTGAAAGATGACAGTGTCGACAATGCCAAACGGGTGCTTTCTTCCACCCAGTTATTCTCACTGGCCGAAAGCCTGGGCGGCGTGGAATCGCTGATCAACCATCCGGCCAGCATGACGCATGCCAGCATACCCCGCGAGGAAAGGATCAAAAACGGACTGGTCGACAGCCTGATCAGGCTGAGCGTGGGTATCGAGGATGCCGGTGATCTGCTGGATGACCTCAGCCAGGCTATCGGTTAACCCTCATCGTTATGGATATTCGATCATTCCTGGATGCCAAGGCTAGGGAGTATGAACGGCCTGATTTTATCAAGGCAGACCCGATCTGCATCCCGCATGCATTCACGCTGAAGCAGGATATCGAGATCTCCGGTTTTTTTGCGGCCCTTTTTGCCTGGGGGAATAGAACAACCATCATTCAAAAATCGAAGGAATTGATGCAGTTGATGGATAACAGCCCATACGCATTCTGCATGGCACAGGATCCGGAGGGGCTTCGACGTTTGCTGCATTTCAGGCACCGGACTTTCACCCCTACCGATATCCTCTATTTCGTTTCTTTTTTTCACTTTCATTATGCCAGGCATGAGTCGCTGGAAACAGCATTTAGCCAATGGATGAAAGCGGATGACGATACCGTTGAAACGGCGCTGAATGGTTTTTATCATTATTTTTTTTCCCTCGAAGATGTACCGGCCAGGACACGCAAGCATATCGCGGCGCCATTTAAAAAAGCGACCTGTAAAAGACTGAACATGTACCTGCGCTGGATGGTAAGAAGCAACCGGCAGGGCGTCGATTTTGGCTTGTGGAGATCGATCAGGCCAGATCAGTTGCTGATTCCGTTAGACCTTCACGTGACCCGTGTGGCCCGTCACTTCGGATTATTGAACCGCGAGGCCACCGACTGGCAGGCCGTTCTTGCATTAACGTCACGCTTAAGGCAATTTGATCACCATGACCCCGCCCGGTACGATTTCGCTCTTTTTGCGCTCGGCGTGCTGGAAAAATTCTGAGTATATTTAATGTATGATGAAACGGTACCTGCAGCATAAGCCGCCTGTACGTTTATTGATAACTTTCCTCTTGAACTGTTGCATGTGGCTGGTGCTGGACACCCTGATGCAACTCGTCTGGCAAGATGAGGATGGGAGGAGTCCCTGGTATACGATACTATCGAAGGCTGTGTTTATGGGTATTTGGTGGACGATTTTTTTCAGCGGCCCTTTGATCAGAACCGTTTTTGGTAAACAAAAAAAGCAATCCCATGAGCCAGGTTCCGGTATTGCCGCCTGATCGCCTGTTTCAGGCGAAAACAGAGACGGAATTGCGCGACGACCAGTTATTCCATGAACTGGCTGCGTATATCAATTCGCTAATTCAAACCGATTTCGAACAATTGGTGAGGATATTGTACCGGATGGATGTCAGCGAACCGAAGCTGAAACAACTGTTGCGGGAACATCCCGATGAAGATGCCGGTAAACTCATTGCAAGCTTGATGGTGGAAAGGCAACACCAGAAAATACAAACCAGGAAGATGTTCCGTGATGCAGAGGATGATGACGGTGGCGAGGAACGCTGGTGATATTTTACTTTTTTTATTTGACCCTGTCAGGGTTTAAACCCTGACAGGGTCCCCCTTTATTTAAACATCAATTCCTTCACCTTCTCCTTATCTTCCTTCTCTTCTTTTAAATTGAACATGGTACCAAAAACATGGTCCCACAAGGTACTGCTGACGCCAAATCCCATGTCTTCGTTCTTATAGTGGTGCAAATGATGGTTACGCCAGAGCCCTTTCATCCATTTGAACGGCGGGTTCCAGGCGTGAATGGCATAATGCATGCTGCCATAGATCAGGTAGCCCAACATAAATCCGGGAAAGAAAGGGAAAACGTTTTTGCCTAAGGGCAGGTACATCAGCAGGAATAGTATTGATGCTATGATCAGGCTGGGCACCGGTGGCATGAACAGCCTTTCCTTATCCCTCGGGTAATGGTGGTGGTTGCCGTGCATGATATACACGATCTTCCTGCTTCTCTCCGTTTTAGGAGTAAAATGAAAAGCGAACCGGTGAAGGATGTACTCCGTGAATGTCCAGAAAAACATCCCGGCCAGAAACAATCCCACTACAGTCCAGGTACTGAAACCCAATGTATTGAGCGAATAATAAGGTAACAGGATCAGTACCGGCATATACATGCCCCAGATGATCAGTGGATGCGTTTTGGTGAGGTATTCCAAATACTGGTTCTTAAACAACTGTGCCTGACCTTTATTGTGGATTTTATCAAAATGCATCGGACCCAAAATTTATAGGGCAAAGATACAAAAGGAATTTTTTACATGGCGGTGTGAGTGTTAAATTTGCCCCATAACCACTGATAATGAAACTGGTAACTTATCTCAAAGACGAACATGAACAGTTGGCCATTCTGGTTGACGGCCTATTATATGATACCGACATGCTTCATCCCGATCTTCCGGTAAGTATGGCCATGTTTCTCAATTACTGGGATGATATGCTGCCCATGGCCCTTACGGTGGAGCAGCGGATCAGGGAAGGGATGGTCAGGATGACGGGCATTCCCTCCGACCGGTCACAAATCCTGGCGCCGGTTCCTCACCCCACCAGTTGCCGCGACGGGTACGCTTTCCGACAGCATGTGGCAGCGGCCAGGCGTAACCGAAAGGTTGATATGATACCGGAATTCGATCAGTACCCGATCTTTTATTTCACCAATCATAACAGCATTCAGGGCCCGGGCGATGTTCTTTGCATGCCCGACCATTTTGAAAAACTCGACTTCGAACTTGAAGTGGCCGTGGTCATCAACCGTGCCGGACGAAATATCACCGCAGCGGAAGCCGATGATTACATCGGTGGGCTGATGATCATGAACGATATGAGTGCCCGCCGACTGCAAATGGAAGAAATGCTGCTCAATCTTGGCCCTGCCAAAGGAAAAGATTTCGCCACCATCATTGGCCCAACGCTTGTAACCCTCGATGAACTGGCTCCTTACGAAGTGCCCTGCAAACCAGGTCATACCGGCAAAAACTGGAACCTGGGTATGACCTGTAAGGTGAATGGTATCCAGGTGAGCCAGGGGAATGTGTCGGATATGGACTGGACCTTCGCGGAGATCATTGAACGCTGCAGCTATGGGGTGAACCTGTTTGCGGGTGATGTGATCGGCAGCGGTACCGTAGGTACGGGTTGCTTCCTGGAACTCAATGGTACCGGCAAACTCAACGACCCAAATTACCAGGAACAATGGTTGAAAGAAGGGGACGTAGTGGAAATGACAGTGGATGGACTCGGAACACTGGTCAATACCATCGTTAAGGAAGACAGCGACCTCAGCTTGCTCGCCATCAAAAAAATGCCGTCAGCCGGCAACCCGGCCTGATCTTCATGTTGTAAATGATCATATGATAATTGAGCTCAATAGTATTTCGCCCGCCAGGGCACAACAGTACCTGCAATATTCCATTGCCCCGAGGCCTGTTTGTTTTGCATCCACGGTCAGCAGGGATGGCCAGGTGAACCTGAGCCCTTTCAGTTTTTTCAACCTGTTCTCTTCCAATCCCCCGATCCTGGTGTTTTCTCCGGCACGTCGCGTGCGCGACAACAGCACCAAGCATACGCTGGAAAATGTGCTGGAAGTACCCGAGGTTGTGATCAATATCGTGGATTATGAACTGCTCCAGCAGATGTCGTTATCCAGTTGCGAATATCCGAAGGGCGTCAATGAGTTTATCAAGTCGGGATTTACAGAAGAACCTTCCACGATGATCAGGCCGCCCATGGTAAAAGAGAGTAAGATCAAAATGGAATGCCGGGTAAACGAAGTGAAACCGCTGGGAACCGGTGGTGGCGCGGGTAACCTGGTGATCGCTGAAGTGCTCGTCATGCATATCGCCGATTCCGTGCTGGATGAACAGGGGATGATCGACCAGAGAAAGCTGGACCTGGTGGCCCGCTTGGGGGGCCATTGGTACACACGGGCCAATGCATCCACGATCTTTGAAGTGGAAAAACCTAACCTGCAACTCGGGATCGGGGTAGATGCGCTTCCTGCGACTATCCGTAACAGTAAGATACTGACCGGCAATAACCTGGGTCAGCTCGGAAACGTGCATGCGATGCCTGATGTGGATCCGTCTTTTGACGATGACAAACTCCGCCAGATCATCCAGTATTATTCCATCAACCCGGATGAAATGGAAAAAGAACTGCACCGCTATGCCAAAGAATTGCTGGATGCGGGCCATGTTTCGGAAGCCTGGCAGATTTTGCTGGCCGTCAATCAATAAGCAAACACTTTTTATAAAAGCCCGCCAAAGACCTTTTTCAGCAGGTCGGTTGTACGTGCCAGTGGATTAGCGCGGATCTCCCTTTCTTCTTTTGCTACCATGTCAAATAATGCGTTGGTCGCTTTCAGGCAAACATGACCCGCCAGGTCGGGATTTAGTTTTTTGATGGTCGTGGGGAAATTATTATACGTTGTGATCATATCGCCATAGTACTTGGTGGCATTGACCTTGTCAAGCGATGATTTGATGACCGGCATAAAGGCGGCAATAAGCTTATCGGTAGTTTTTTCACGAAAGAAATGGGTGGCGCTCGTATCGCCGTTTCTTACAAGGCCTATGGCATCCTGCAATGTCATGTTTTTGATGGCGTCGCTGAAGATCGGTTTGGCGTATCCCACCGCGTCTTCGGCCCCACGGTTGATCTGTAAGATCGCTTTGTCGACCATCTGCCCCATTCCTAACCCCCTCAATGTATTTTCAATTTTCCTGGCTTCTTCCGGCAGGAGTACTTTGTATAGTTCATTCTTAAAAAAACCATCTTCTTTGTTCAGTCCCAATACGGCTTTTACCAGGCCCTGACCCAACGCTTCCCGGATGGCCTGACCGGCTTCCTGTTCAGAAAATCCGCCGGTACCGGCAGTGCCGGGCAATTGTTTGAGTGTTTCGCAAGACTGGCCCAGGCTTAGTAATAAGGCTGCGAATAGGATGGTTAGTGATTTCATAAGGCAAATGTACCATATCCGCCGGATTGAGCCGTTTTGACTGGTAAGCAGCACATGGACGCTGGATGAATTCGGCTTGTTTGCCACCTTCTCATCCTGTAACTTTGCTCGCCCTGATGCAGGGTTATATAAGGAATTGCTATGCAAACAAATCATCTCTCAGAACAGGAAATCATTCGCCGGGAAAAACTGGCGGAATTGAACAGCCTGGGGATCAATCCCTATCCGGCCGCTTTGTACCCGGTCAATGCCACCGCTGCCTTCATCAAAGAAAACTATAAGGGGGAGGAAAATAAGGCTGAGTTTGCCGACGTATGTCTCGCTGGCCGTATCATGAGCATCCGCGATATGGGCAAGGCCAATTTTGCAGTATTGCAGGACGCATCCGGTAAGATCCAGTTTTATATCAAACAGGATGATATCTGCCCGGGCGATGATAAATCACTCTTCCAGCATGTTTGGAAAAAATTACTCGATATCGGCGATATCATTGGCATCAAAGGATTTGTTTTCACTACCAAAACAGGTGAAACATCCGTTCATGTTAAGGAATTTACCATTTTGAGCAAGGCGTTGAGGCCGCTCCCGATCGTGAAGGAAAAAGATGGCGAGGCCTTTGATGAAGTGACCGATCCTGAATTCCGCTACCGGCAGCGTTATGCCGACCTGATCGTGAATCCCGGTGTAAAAGAGGTTTTCCTGAAACGTTCGAGGCTCGTGAACAGCATCCGCGAATTCCTGAACGAACGTGGTGCCCTCGAAGTGGATACCCCCGTATTGCAAAGTATCCCCGGTGGCGCGGCGGCCCGCCCCTTCATTACCCATCATAACGCGCTGGACGTTCCCATGTATATGCGCATTGCCAATGAACTTTACCTGAAAAGGCTGATCGTTGGCGGATTCGACTGGGTCTATGAATTCAGCAGGAATTTCCGCAACGAGGGGATGGACCGTACGCATAACCCCGAATTCACCGTACTGGAATTCTATGTGGCGTATAAAGATTATGAATGGATGATGGAGATCACCGAACAGATGCTGGAAAAAGTGGCCATAGCCGTGAACGGCACAACAACGGTGCATGTCAGCGGCCAGGAGATCAGCTTTAAGGCTCCATTCCGCAGGATCACCATGTTTGATGCCATCAGGGAACATACCGGCCATGAAATCAGTGAAATGGATGAAAAGGGTGTCCGCGATGTATGCCAACAGTTAGGTATAAACGCAGATCCCAAGTGGGGCAAGGGAAAACTGATCGACGAAATTTTTGGCGAAAAATGCGAGGGGCACTTCATTCAACCGACCTTCATTACCGATTATCCGGTTGAAATGAGCCCGCTGACCAAGAAGCATCGCAGTAAACCGGGACTGGTGGAGCGTTTTGAACTGATGGTGAACGGGAAAGAAATTGCCAATGCATATACCGAACTGAATGACCCACTCGATCAGAAAGAACGTTTTGAAGAGCAGGTCAAACTGATGGAAAGAGGGGATGATGAGGCCATGTTCATCGATCATGATTTCCTTCGAGCACTGGAATACGGTATGCCGCCGACCAGCGGTATCGGGTTTGGTATCGATCGGCTCTGCATGCTGATGACCGATCAGCACAGTATCCAGGACGTACTCTTCTTCCCAATGATGCGCCCGGAAAAACTGCATGAATGACCGTAATGGCCAATCTGTTTCGAATGCCGGCAATTCCGGCATTTTTTATTTCCATCCGTCCATTTTGCTTTTTTATTGTCTTGTAAAAAAATTAACTTGTCTCCTCAATAAATTCAATCAGATGAAGTATATCATGCATCGTTTCGTCATGTTCGCTTTTGCCGGGCTTGCGTCTTTATCCTCGCTGGCTCAAAAGAAGGAACTGACCGACGAACAGTATTTCAAGGGTAATTTCAAAGGCATTACTCAGTCGTTGCCATCCGTTACGCGCTGGATTGATGATAACCGTGTCATCATCATCCGTGAAGGAAAATCGTTTGTTCTTGAAACAGCCAGCGGTAAGGAAAGGGAACTAACCGAAGAGGAGAAAAAACCAGCGGAAACGTCTAACAGGCCGTCTGCATATCAGAAGGGGAACGACCTTTATATCAAACTGGATGGAAAGGAAGTTCAATTGACGCAGGATGAAGCCAGGGAGGTCAATGCCACCATGAGCCCGGATGGTAACTATGTGGCCTATACGAAGAAGAACGACCTGTATACCGTGGATATCCGCACTAAGAAGGAGAACAGGCTGACCACGGATGGCACAGACCTGGTTTTGAACGGTTATGCCAGCTGGGTGTACATGGAAGAGATTCTCGGAAGGGCCTCGCAATACCGCGCATTCTGGTGGAGCCCCGACAGCAGGAAAATCGCTTATTTCAGAAGTGATGACAGTGAAGTGCCCGTGTTTACGATGACGGATGCCAATACACAGCATGGTTATGTGGAAACACTGCGTTATCCAAAAGTGGGCGACAAAAACCCTGAGGTGAAAGTAGGGTTAGTCAGCCCCGACGGAGGTCAAACCGTATGGTGCGATTTTAACGCCAAAGATGACCAGTACTTCGGTTTGCCTTACTGGAAGCCGGATGGTAAAACGCTGTTGGTTCAATGGATGAACCGTAAGCAAAACCAGTTGCGTATTTGGGCCGTTAACCCTGAAACAGGCGCCAAATCTTCCTTTTATTCGGAAGACCAACAAACCTGGATCGACCTGGATGACCAGGGTGAGCGTATCAAATTCCTGAACAATGGAAAGGGATTCATTCTGACCAATGACGCAACTGGCTGGAACCACCTGTATTATTATGATATGAACGGTAAACTGGTCAATCCCATCACCACGGGAAATTTTACCGTAACCGATCTGAACTTCGTTGACGAAAAGAATAATATCGTTTACTTCACGGCCCGAAAAGAGAATTCGGCGCGCAAGGATCTTTATAGGGTCAACCTCAATGGCAAAAAACTTCAGCGGCTGACATTCGGAGATTTCAATCACTATTCGATCAACCTCTCGCCCGGTGCCCGGTATTTTGTAACTTCTTACGGTAATGTGTCAACGCCCAACCGCCTGGCGCTGGTGAGCAATACGGGAAAGCTGATCAAAGAACTGGCGGATAGCCGTGGCCCTGAATTCGAAGCATACCGATTGGCCGAAACACAGCTTATACGTGTCAAAAGCGAAGATGGTAAATACGAACTCCCCATGAAAGTGACCTGGCCGGTGAATATGGATAAAAGTAAAAAATACCCGGTATTGATCTCCATTTACGGAGGCCCCAATGCAGGTACGGTCATGGATACCTGGTCACTGGGAGGCAACCAGCAATGGTATTCAAAAGAAGGCCTGATCCAGGTTGCAATGGACCACCGGGCCAGCGGGCATTTTGGTAAAGAAGGTGTCAATTATATGTATCACAACCTCGGTTATTGGGAAATGAAGGATTACAGCACGATGGTTAAATGGCTGATCGAAAACGGCCAGGCTGATCCGAAGAAGATCTGTATCACCGGTTTCAGCTATGGCGGCTATATGAGTTGCTATGCGCTGACATACGGATCCGACGTGTTTACTCACGGTATGGCAGGAGGCAGCGTTACAGACTGGAGCCTGTATGATTCGCACTATACGGAACGATTTATGGGAACGCCGGCCGATAATGCCGAAGGATATAAAAGCAGTTCTGTGTTGACCCATGCCGACAAGTATAAAGGCATGCTCCAGATCGTTCATGGTATTATCGAGGAAAATGTGCACATGCAGAACAGCATCCAGTTCATCAGCAAACTGCAGGACCTGAAAAAAGACTTTGAATTCATGGCCTACAGCGGTGGCCGCCACGGCTGGGGAGGTAATAAAAATATGCATTTCACCAACCTTAAAACAAGGTTCATATACAAATACCTGCTTGAGAAGGATGCTCCCAAAGGGATCTTGAAATGACCGGAAACATCTTACCTGTAAAAAGGCCTCCTGTTTACGGGAGGCCTTTTTTATCAGTTGTTGATGTTCTTTCTGCTTAATTTCTCTTTCGCCGTTAGATAGTCTATAAAATAGATGACTTTCAATGAAAAGCTGGTCGCATGGTCGCCATCGATGGTATTGCCCAGGTTCCTGAAATAGTTTTTCTCAAAATCGCGGCTGAAATTGCCCGCAATGTCTTTCCAGACGACACTGAAGAAACTGCCCTGTGCAAATTGCCAGTTATACACCAGGTCTGTGCTCAGGAAGTTGAAGTTCTGACGTACGTTACCGGTAAACGGAACCGTTGGCGTAACGAGGTCACCTTCGGCATTGAGTTCATAGAACTGGCGTGGATTCACTTTCGTCCAGGAGTGACGGCTGCGCATGGTAAGTCCCATGCGGTTGTTGAAATTATATTTTAGATTGACCACATTCTCCACGCCCCTGACATCGCGTCGGGAAAAGTAAATCACCTCTTCATTGTTAACGATTTCAGATGCGGCCCAACCAGGCTGGTTTTTTACGTTATTGCTGTATATGGAATAATCAAAAGAGAATTTGCTGCTTAACCGGGCTTTGAAACTCATGTTGACGTCAACTGATTTTCTTTTAAAAACGCCTCCTGCACCCACGGACAGATTAACGGTCCAGGAATATTTTTTAGCCGAGTTACTTTCATACCAGACATTTGAATTCAGGCTGCCCTTGTTATGAAAAACCCTGCCATAGCTCCTGGGTTCATAAAAATCGTTATAGGCAAAATTATTGCCGATATAAAAGCCCACCCATTGCAGTTTCTTCGTTTGTGCAAATCCGTTGATATTGTAGCCTGCGTTCTGAAACATCATTGAACGGCGTTTCAGGTTGTCGATCGGAGACACAAGCCGCCCGTACCATCCATTGAAGTTGAGCCCCATCTGGTTATACCATTTTTTGGGTTTATTCCAGCGGTATCCCATCCAAAGGCCCTGGTCCATACTGTTATTATTGGTAAAATAACCCAGGTCGCTTTTATCATATTTCTTATCATATAAATCCTGCCAAACATTGAACAGGAAGCGTCCGCTGGTTTTTCCAAAGTACAGGGAATGGGCATAACCGGTAAGCGTTTTCTGGGCAGGGTTGATGATATTGCTGACACTGATATTGCCCCCTATATTATACGTGTTCTTTTTATTGTTGAAATCAAACAAGCCGGAAGTGACGTTGGCGTCATAGTCCGATCCGCTCCTCCATACATTGGTATTCACGAGTGACACACTGCTGTTGTGTTTCAGCGTTTGGTCCAGGACAAAAATATTATAGTTCGTCAGGGGCATGCTTTCTTCGGCATGTGTGTAACCTGTTGTCT
This sequence comes from Ferruginibacter sp., assembly GCA_046329695.1. GTDB lineage: Bacteria > Bacteroidota > Bacteroidia > Chitinophagales > Chitinophagaceae > Ferruginibacter. The sequence goes on along the minus strand of JAXLUE010000016.1, from coordinate 12,217 downwards.
TATTCTCAAACCTGGTGAATTGTTTTTGAGTGATGGCGTTTAATACGCCTATCCCCAATCCTTTTTGGGTTCGCCCGCTCAGTTTGGTTGCATTGATGATCTTCGCCTGGCCAGGGTCTTCCACAATGGTTTCCCCGGGTGATGGATCGACCCATTTTTTGTAACGGGGGTCCATGCCTATACGGCGGCTGTAAAACAGGTTCCCTTTGTTGAAGAGTTCAATACCCTCTGTAAAGAAGGGCCTGTTCTCGGAAAATTTTTGTTCAAAGGGGGTCAGGTTCAGGAACTTGTTATCCGTCTGCACCTGGCCAAAATCGGGGATCAATGTCATATCCAGCGTAAATGCCTGGTTGATCCCGTATTTCACATCCATCCCTCCGTTTATTTGCGTGGTTGTTTTTTTGGTATCGCCGGTAGCGGTGCCATCGTGGTTCAGGTAAGTAGACATATACGGTGAGAACTGGAGGCGCATGGGCGGTTTGATATCTTCCAGGCCTTCCAGTACGCCGGATTGGGTGAGAAATCCGTTCACCGTTGGGTCGATGGGTTGCCAAAAAAGTTGCTGTCCGCTTTTTTGCCTCCGGCGTACGATATTAAATCCCCAATCCTGCACTTTTTTACTTCCAAACCGTATGGCCGAGTAGGGGATGAACATTTCAAAACTCCAGCCGTCTTCCTGGATCTTTGAGGCGCTTTGCCAAACGGCATTCCAGCTAAAATCTTCACTGTTCCCATTCATGTTGGGCGATACTTTCGCGTCCCATTGTTCGCCCAGGGGTGTCACGAAGTATTCAAACGTGTTGAGCTTGTCGCGGTAAGTATCGAAGATCACACCAACAAAATCATTGTTGCCAAAGCCATCTCTTCCGATGAGCTCTGTAGCTATGCTGTCTTTTCTGGCTTCATGCAGGTATCCCCCGACATAGATGCCCTGGTTATTATACAGGAAGTAGATCTGGGTTCCATTGGCCGGGCTTTCCGGTTCAAAGGGGGTAGGCCTGAGGGCAATGAATTTGTCGGCCACCGGTGCGTCTTTCCAGGCGGCGTCGTTTAATTCGCCATCAATTTTGATGCTAGAATGGAATCTTCGGGCCTTGAGTTTTTTAGGTGCGTTGTTCGCCAGCACGAATGCGGGCAGGAACAGGCAGATAAAAAGGCCCAATACAGTTGATTTGGTCATGGCTATTACTTTTTTTGGGCTGAACCAACGGATTGGTTGCAACACAAAAATAGCAAGCCCCTATGTCGCCCTTTTACCGCTTATCACAAGCTGGCGGTATTACCATTATTTTAACATGATCAATAGAACAATGCTCATCAGTCAACAAACAGGTCCCGGAATAATTCAGCGCCCGGAACAACGGAATACTGATCGAGGTTGCTGATCCCTTCTGCTTTCAGCACATCTTCATCGATCAGCGTCTGGCCGCTGTATGAGCTGGAAGGTTTGGCCAGGATGATTGCTGCCGCATCGGCAACGATCTCCGGCGTTCGGCTCATCCGTATCAGCGCATCTCCGCCCAGCAGGTTTTGTACGGCGGCAGTGGCGATGGTCGTGCGTGGCCAAAGGGCATTTGAAGCGATCCCGTATTCTTTCAGTTCCGCTGCCAGCCCGAGTGCGATCATGCTCATATCGTATTTACTCATCGTATAGGCGATATGATTGGCGAACCACTTCATATTCATGTTGATAGGGGGAGAGAGCGTCAGGATATGTGGGTTCTTCCCTTTTTTGAGGAACGGTATGCAGGCTTTGGATACAAAGAAAGTACCGCGTACATTGATGTCGTGCATCAGGTCGAACCGTTTGGGTTCTGTTTTTTCGGTGGGTGACAATGAAATAGCGGAGGCATTATTGACCAGGATATCTATCCCGCCGAAACGGGCCACCCCCTGTTCAACGGCCGATTGTATCTGGTTCTCATCACGAATATCACAGACTACAGCCAGCGCCTGTCCGCCTGCGGCCTCTATCTCCGCCGCAGCTGAAAATATGGTGCCCCCGAGTTTTGGGTTTTCCTCGGTAGACTTGGCAGCCACAATAATATTGGCGCCTTCCCGTGCCAGCTTTAAAGCGATGGCTTTGCCGATGCCACGGGAAGCGCCGGTGATGAATGCCGTTTTTTGCGAAAAATTCATCGTATATTTTTTAAGAAGCCAGGTTAGGAAAGGCTGGCCTCATGGGTGATATTGGTGCGGTACAGTTTGGAGATCGGGCAATTATCCTTGGCCTCTGCCACTGCTGCATCAAATTGATCTTTACCGATACCGGGAACACTTGCCTTTACATGCAGGTGCGATTCAGTGATGGATCCGCTTTCCAGCGTGATCTCACAGGTAGTTTCAATTTCCGTTGCAGTGAATCCGGCTGCATTCAGTACGAAACTGAGTTTCATGGTGAAGCAACCGGCATGAGCGGCCGCGCAAAGTTCTTCCGGGTTTGTACCGATGCCATTTTCAAATCGGCTGAGATAAGAATATTGGGTTTTACTCAACACACCGCTTTGCGTGGTGAGGTGACCGTTACCTTCTTTGCCTGTTCCGTTCCAAACGGCAGTGGCATTTCTTTTCATTTTTTCTGGTTTATGAGTGATGAAATATTTTTTTCGTCAAAGCCGATCACGATACCCTGCGCCGTTTCGATCACCGGCCGCTTGATCAGGCTGTTTTGTTCCAGCATGAGTGCAATGGCCGATGAGGTGTTTGTTACGCTGGCCTGAATGGCGGCATCGGTATTGCGCCAGGTCGTGCTTTTCTTGTTCAGGAGCTTTTCCCATCCGGCTTCCCTGCACCAAGCCTGCAGTTTGCTTTTACTGATGCCCTCTTTTTTATAATCATGGAAATCAAATTCCACTTTATTTTTCCTGAACCAGTCTGTTGTTTTTTTAACCGTATCGCAATTAGGGATACCGTAAATGGTGATCTTGTTCATTGTTATCAGTAATCCGGCAGAACGGGTTTTGTTTTCATAATTTCCTCAATTTTTTCCATCAGTTCCGGGGTCAGTTTCTTAACAACATCCAGCGACTTCAGGTTTTCTGTTAGCTGCTGTTTTTTGGTGGCGCCCAGTATGGCGGTACTGACGTTTGGATTTTTGATACACCAGGCTATGCTGAGTGCCGCTGTGCTGACATCTATTTTGTCTGCAAGCGCTGCCAGTTTTTTTACCTTTTTCAATTTATCCTCCGTGACCCATCTGTCGCGGAGCCAGTCGAATCCTTCTAATCCAAAGCGGCTGTTTTTCGGAATGCCTTCGTTGTATTTTCCACTGAGCAGCCCTGATGCAAGCGGGCTCCAGATGGTGGTGCCCATTCCCACAGTCCGGAATATATCGAGGTATTCCCTGTCCATTTTATCACGCTCAAACATATTGTATTGGGGCTGTTCCATCGTGGGGCCGATCAGCCTGTACTGCTGAGCCACCCGGTGGGCCTCCATGATCTCCACCCCGCTCCATTCACTGGTGCCCCAGTAAAGTACCTTGCCCTGTTGAATCAGGTGGTTCATAGCCCATACCGTTTCTTCGATGGGCGTGTTTTTATCGGGCCTGTGGCAAAAGAACAGGTCGAGGTAATCTACCTGAAGCCTCTGCAGGGCTTCATGGCATGCTTCAATCAGGTGCTTACGGCTGCAGCCCGTCTGGTTGGGCTTGTTATCCTTGCCGCGCCAGCCCCAGAATGCTTTGGAAGATACAACGTATGAGGTCCTGTCCCACTTTTTCTTTTTAAGAACACGGCCCATCATCTTTTCACTTTCCCCCAGCGCGTACACTTCGGCGTTATCAAAAAAATTGATGCCGTTATCATAGGCCATGCTCATGAGGTCTTCTGCAAGCTTATCATTGATCTGCTTACTGAAACTCACCCAACTGCCGAATGACAGCACACTGACCTGGAGCCCTGATCGGCCTAAACGACGATATTCCATGTTCGTTCCTATTGAACGACAAAAATAGGGGTAAACGGCTATCGGGCTGGTAAGTTTCCATGCAAAGGAATGGCCTTTTTCCGGAACTGGTAAACGGGCAGATGCCTGCTGTAACGGGTTAGCCCGGGAATTTAGATGCCGGGAGCTGGATCGTTCCAGTGGAGCGGATAATATGCCATTGCCTGAAATCCTGGCTGGCTTCCATCCCCACGCCGTTGATGATCTGTGTGCGGGTGCGGATACGGACCGGTTTGTTGGTGTAGAATTCATTACCGACCCGGCTACGGTCCCAATAAAGTTCGTCGCAATACAGGGTATCCCCTTTTAACAGGTTGACGACCTTTACGCTATCGCGTATGTATACAATGCTTTCGTTTCGACGGTATTTCGCATACAGCGCATCCAGCTTACTTTCAACCATACCGGATGGATTATAAAAATCGGCATGGAGGGTTTTGGGAAATTCAACATATATGCCCGTGTCCTGCACATTCAGCATGAGCGGTGCCTGAAGAATGGCCCTGGTATTACCTCCGATCGTATAAGTGACAGTTACCTGCGTGGCTTCTTCAACACTGGTTTTTTTCTGGTAAATATTGTTGACTTCGTTGGGATCATTTTCACAGGCCGACATAAAAAAGCAGCCTGTCAATAAGGCTGCTGCAATATGGTATGGTCGAAAAAAGATCATAAGGCAAGGTAGGCCATTTGGCATTAATCGTAACTCCTCTTCCTGAACCAGCGGGCATTCATGGATATGCCAATGCTGAACCTCATGATGCTTTCACGGAAGCTCTGGGATTGCTTGTTGCCCCGGCCACCGAATTCCATGGCTGTATGCAGCAGAACATAATCGCCGTACCTGATCAGTTGTGCATTGGTCAGCGGAAAACTCGCACCCAGGGATGCTGCGAAATTAGGACGGGTCTTATTCAGTTGGATATAATCCGGACCATAATAGAAACCGGCCCTGTACTTAACGAAGCTCCAGTATTTGTTGGCAGCTGAATTCGGTTTGGCCGGATAATACTCAGCGCCGGCACGGATCACCCAGTTGTCTTTGACGGCGTCCTGCTCATCATAATAACGGTATTTGCTCCAGTTGGTGGCCTCATAATCTACGCCCACTAACCAATTCCTGTTCTTATCCTGGTAGGTGAAGCCCAATCCATAGGTCATGGGCATTTTGATCTTACCTGATTCTTCCTGTTTATAATCGACCGTATCAATATTGATCAGGGTTCCGACAGAGGAATAGGTAAATGTCTCATTGATCTTATCACGCCTGGCCGACAGGTCCTGCTGAAGGTTGACATATCCGCCGACATTGATGGCAGCGCCTTTTTTTGTTTCGGCGGAATAATAGATCCCGGTATTGAGGAACACACCGCCATAATGCGACTGTACTTCGTAATTGGATTTATAATAGACCACCGAATCGTTGATGAAATTGAGTTTGGTGCTATAGTCTTTATTTCCAAACGTATATCCGGTGCTGATACCGATGTTGAATCGTTTAATACGTATACCGGTACTCAGGTTCACCTGGTTCAGTCCGCCACTGCCCTCATATACTGTTTGCAGGCTGTCGATGCCGGATAAACGCTCTGTTTTTTCCACTTTGTAATTGATTCGGGTGACCGGCCGCAGTCCCAGGCTCACCCCCCAGTATGTTCCCTTTTTTTCCATTTTTTTGGAGGAAACTGGGAAGGCTATCTGCAGGTAAGAGAATAAGGTGTTGACCGATTTGAATTTTTCCGGATTCGTGGTGCTCTTCAGGGAGCGGATATCGATCTCGCCCCCGATGTCGAAGAGGGTATTCGAGAAGGTGCGGGTGTTAGACAGGTTACCCAGCAGGGCCGGGTTATTGAAGTTGATGCTCAGGTAATTAGGAACCGCAGCCGAAATGCCGCCCATGCCCCTGTTAACGACATTCTGGTTGGGTACTACATCACCCATGCCATAACGTGAGTAAGGGGAGTTTTCCTGGGCCAGGCTAACCTGGGCGGCAAACAGAGCGAGAGAAAACGCGGTAGTTTTGGCCAGCCGGTTAGTTGTTGATTTCACTGAGCGCATACAGTCCTTTAAATAAAAAATTTGAGTCGGCAAATATCCTTTTTTTAAGCTGACTGGCAAAATAGGCTGAATTGCCCCCGGTTAAAAGCACGTTAAAGTTCCCATAGCGCTGTTCGTATTTGTCGATCATTCCATCAATTTCCCCTATAATACCGTAAATCACACCGCTTTGCAGGTTGGTTTTTGTATCATAACCGATCAGCGGAATGTTCCACTCCGCCTGTACCAGCGGCAGTTTGGCGGTATATTCATGCATGGCGCGGAAGCGCATATCCATCCCCGGTGATATATTGCCTCCCAGGAATTCGTGGTATTGATTGATAAAATTGTAGGTAATGCAACTGCCAAGCCCTATGATCAGGTTATTCTTTCCGGGATAGAAATGAACGGCCGCCGCAGCGAGTGCCAGCCTGTCGGCCCCGATCGTCTGGGGCTTTCCCACCGGTGAGGTGAAATTGAGGACTGTTTCTATCGATAAGAGATGGAACGCCCCATAGGAAGATAATAGGCTTTCTATTTCAGGGTTATGATTGATCACGGAAGCGAGTATGCTTCGCTGTGGGTTGACCTCTTTCAGTAATCGGCTGACCGTGTCCGTATGGTCATTCTCCAGGCTGATCTCATCCCTGAATACGTCATTGTCAAAAACGGCCGCCTTCAGCCGGGTGTTCCCGAAATCAAGGCAAAGTGTGGTCATACTGGTTGATTTATGCGTTGAAACCCGGCAGGTTTTTGAAATGCCCGTTCAGTTTGATCTTTTTCTTCAGTTCATCAAGCTGGTTCATGACGGGAAGGATCTTGGTGATATGTCTTTTGAGAAATTCCTGGCGGTGGAGTTCGTCCGTAAATTCGAGCAGCCTGTATTCATCCGCGATCGACAGGCCAACATGATGGGCAACATCATAACTTACCAGTTCTTCATCCGGTTTCCCGAAAGATTTGTTCACACCCAGGTTCTGGTGCATGAGTTTGATACCGTCCAGTACCTTTTTCATCAGGCCGGCATGACCCCGGGTATTGTTGGGTGGATACGTAACAATCGCCCCGCTGTATAATTTGTCCGGTATCTCACGGATCATTTCGAGTATGCGAAAGACGTTCAATGCCTCGGTTTTGATATCCATCTCCCCGTTTTCATATTCTTTCACGATCTCCCTGATTTGAACCAGAGTGCCCATCTCTTTGACCTGGTTATCCAGCACAGCAGGTATCCCAAAGGGTTTTCCATTTGCATGGCATTCGCGGATAAGCTGTTTATACCGGGGTTCAAAAATGTGCAGGTTGAGTTTTTCACCGGGGTAGACCACAAGGTTCAGGGGAAATATGGGAATGAAATTCGTCATGCCGCAATGATCATTTTGCCAAATTTCCCAATACGGAGGGTAATGGCCAACTATTTTTCAAGCGCCTTGCTGAAGCATTCTTCTAAACGGCTGACGGAGCTTTGCCAGCTGAATTCATGGCGTATAAGGTGGTTTCCGTTTTCCGCGATTTGTTGGCGCAGTGAATCATGGTTGATGAGTTCCAAGATCCTTTCGGCCAGTTGGGCGGGGTTTTCTTTTTCAATGAGTAAGGCGGATTGCCGGTCAATGGCATAGTCAGGAGTGGCCGCCAATACGGGTGCAAACAACCGCGCAGCCACATGCCATCGCCTCGGCCGGCGGCAAAATACATCCTTCACCCAGGCTGGGGGAGATAAAAACAGACGCTTCACGTTATATAATTGCCTCAGGTTACCGGGACGCTGTATGTAACTGATCCAGTCCGGCAAACCTGACGGTGTGAGTAAGCGCCAAAAAACTGCACGCGCAGTTCTGGGTATAAGGCATGTACTTGCTTTAAAGCCTCAAGCCATACGAAGTGCCTTTGCGGGGTTCTTCCGAGTAAAGCATGATGATCGTTCCCGGTTTCCTGTGCCAATGGGATTGTCGGAGTCGAATTTTTCTTCCATCGATCGCGTTGGGGATAGCCATGGGCCTGTAACCTCCTGTTTTCTTCCACGAGGTCCTGCAGGTAACGGGCAATGGCGATCAGTGTACCGGCAAATAATAACTGGCATCCACCTTGTCCTGCTGTCCGCCCCAGGTTTCGTAGTCCTGTATCAGGTTGAATTTTTCCTTTGGAAGCCGGCAGTTCGGAAACGGCATAGGTCATCTGCCACCGATTGCTGATGATGATATCCGCATCACGTATATATCGCCCTGTTATAGATGGAACAATGACGCTTTTAATATTTTCTGAAGCGCGAACCATTTCGGCCTTTCAACACCACGAAGGGTGAAAATGAGTTTCTTGATCCAGGTGGGCGTGGATGATTTTTTGTATAGCCTTTGATGCTGTGATATACCGTTTTACGTCATGTCCCTGGCCGACAGGCGATTTGGCATATTCATACATGATCTTGGCCCCGCCGACGGGTTTCGTGGCAAGAAACGGCAGGATAATACTGATTCGCATTTTAGTCATCAGCCTTTACTGATTTGCGGTTTGAAGAAAATAGAAGACTCCAGGCTGCCTTCCAAACTGTTCGAATAAATGCCCATTGATGTGTTTTTCTTTTTTTATACAGCTTGAAGGGGATTACCAAAAAATGCTTTATCAATTTACCTAAATATGAAATCATTCCCTTTTGCTGACGGACGACAAATAACATATTCCTGATTCCATAGCTGTATTTCCACAGGCTTTTGTCGTCATCGTTAAAAATATTGGCGCTGTAGTTTGTAGCTGTTTTGTGCAGCACAACACTGGCGGGTATGTACAGCCCGATCATACCGGCCCGGATGATCCGTTGCGTATATTCCATATCATCACCCCAAATAAAAAATTCACGGTAGGGAAGTCCGCATTGTTTTACTGCTTTGGCTGACACGAGAACCGATACAAAAGAACAGGAGCCAATATGGAGGGCGCCCAGGTTATCGTACTGGTTGAATGGTTTCCCCTGGCGGTTAAATATCCCGATATGTGGTATGTTCATGTAATGAGGAGAACCATCCGTCCATTCCACGCGGCTGCACAGAAACCCGATCTCTTCCTTGATGGTTTGGTTGCCCGCAGCAGACAGCAAATCCCGCAGTGCGTCCGTTCCGGGGATGGTATCGTCATCCATCACCCAGATCCAGTCGGCTTGTTGCCGGTATGCCTGTTTGATCCCTTCTGCGAAACCATGTGATCCTCCGAGATTGGCCTGGTGAATGCAAAAAAGGCCTGGTTGCGCATCAAGCCATTCCCGGGTGCCATCGGTCGATCCGTTATTGATCACTACGATTCCCTGGACCGGGCTCGATTGCCTGCGTACAGCTTCCACGGCTTCCCTGAGCAGGGCCAGACGGTTATGGGTGACAATGACGGCTATGGTATTCATGGACTGTTAGAGGTTAAATTCCTTCCGGGCTCTGGCCAATGCGGAACCGATCACTTGGTGCATATCGTAATAGATATATTCCGCCAGCCTTCCCCCAAAGATCATATTCTTCTCTTCGGCGGCCAACACCTGGTATTGTTTAAATCGTTTATTGTTCGCTTCATCGTTCACCGGGTAATACGGTTCCATGCCTTTGGCCCAGGCAGACGGATATTCCCTGGTGATGATCGTTGTCGGTTGTGTGCCAAACTCGAAATGCTTATGCTCGATAATGCGCGTGAATGGCACTTCCGCTTCGGTGTAATTGATCACGGCATTGCCCTGGTAATTGGAGATGTTGAGATGCTCATGTTCAAAACGGAGGCTTCGGTATTCCAGTTCCCCGAAACGGTAGCCGTAATACTCATCTAACGCTCCCGTATAGACTATTTTGCCGGCCATACCAATGAACCTTTCCCTGTCATCCAGGAAGTTTGTGTTGAGCCGAACTTCGATACCCTCCAGCAACCCTTCGGTCAGTTTATTGTAACCGCCGACGGGGATTCCCTGGTACTTATCGTTAAAATAATTATTGTCAAATGTGAACCGAACGGGTAAGCGCCGGATGATAAAAGCCGGCAATTCTGTCGCTTTTCGGCCCCATTGTTTTTCGGTATATCCCTTGATCAGTTTTTCGTAGATATCGCGCCCGACCAGCATCAGGGCCTGTTCTTCGAGGTTGGCCGGCTGGGTGATGCCTTCGGCCCGTATCTGTTCTTCGATCTTTGCCTTCGCATCTGCCGGCGTCGTCACACCCCACAGCTGGTAGAATGTATTCATGTTGAAAGGCAGATTAAACATCTTGCCTTTATGCAAAGCCACCGGTGAATTCGTGTAGCGGTTAAATTCGACGAAGCTGTTTACAAAGTCCCAGATATCCTTATCATTCGTATGAAAGATATGGGCTCCGTAAGCATGTACGTTGATGCCCTCTTCTTCCCGGCAATAAGTGTTCCCTCCCGTATGGGCACGGCGGTCGATCACCAGGCAGGTCTTGCCGGCCTTCCTGGCCTGGTGGGCAAAGGTTGCCCCGAACAGGCCCGCGCCCACGATCAGGTAATCATATTGGCTCATAACGGGTCAGAATCTTTTGATGTTTTGTGAGGAGGCCTTCTGTATGATCATGCGTACGATCTCCGGAACGCTTTTCAGTCGTCCGGTCTCCGCCGCTAAAGCTAAAAATTTTTGCCTGGATTCCAGCATACGTTTGCGGTTGCTGAAAAAAAACGCCAGAGAGCGGAGATAATAGAAACGCCCGGAAAAAATGCGAATAAGCATTTCCGGTAGTAACTGGCAATACCAGAAAAAAAGCCGCATACCTTCCAGGTGTATGGCATGCATGAACATTTTGTTTCGGTAATATACGGTGTTGATGGCAGCCTTGCTGCTTTTGGATTTGATGCTGACGGATAATTTGTGCCGGCAAACGGCCTGATGTTCGTAATAACAATACCAGCCAAGCCGCCATGCCCGAAGGCTTAATTCAAAATCTTCCACGTAAAAGGGAGCGAATAACTCGTCGAACCCGCCCAGTTTCCTGATCTTTTCCGCAGATACAAACGCATTGGCGCCGGAGAGGTACATAGATAAAACCCTGTCGCCCGGTTGTGCGTCCGGTACATAATAGTTACCCGAGGTTTTGATCTTGGCCCCATGGAACGCCGGGTATTTGGCTCCGTCCTGCATGACCTCATCTTCCCATCCCACGATCCTTCCCATTACGCCAAAACACAACGGGTCGTTGAAGTAGGGTAGCAGTTTACCGAAGTAACCATCGGTCAGTTTCACATCGCTGTTCAGTAAGAGTATATACGCATACCGGGTGGCAAAAATGCCGCTGTTGATAGTGGGGGAAAATCCGCGGTTCACGTCACTGGTGAGTACGGTCACTTTGGGCTGGTTTCTTTGCAACCAGCTAACCGATTCATCCGTGGAACAGTCATCACTGACAATGACTTCCCATGGCATCCCGCTTTGTTCCAGCGCGCGGAACAGGGGAGGAAGTATCTCCGGCAATAATTTTTGCCCGTTATAATTGGGGATCACAACTGATATGCCGGGTTGATACACTGGTTTGTTTTTGCGGGCACAAAATACCAACTCGGGGGCGCAGTAAAAAAATAAAAATACCCTTTCACTAATCTGGCCGTTCTGGGTTATTTTAGCGGCATGTGGGAATCATTGTCGGAAAGGATCAGCCAGGGAGAGGTAGGTGCGCTCGCGCGATGCATCTCCCTTGTTGAAAATGAGGTATCGGGATACGAGGCTTTCCTGGAGTCTTTGCCGGGAAGGACGACACCCATTATTGGGATCACGGGCCCGCCGGGTGCAGGTAAAAGCACCCTTACCGATGCACTGATCGGTTCGCTTGTATCAACAGGTAAAAAAGTGGCCGTGCTGTGCATCGACCCTTCCTCTCCCTTCCACCTGGGCGCCCTGTTGGGCGATCGGATCCGAATGAGCCGCTGGTATGATCACGAATCCGTATTCATCCGTTCCCTGGCTTCCAGGGGCTCGTTAGGCGGACTTAACCCGCGGATCATTGAAGTGGCGGACGTTTTGAAACTGGCGGGATTCGATTATATCATCGTAGAAACCGTGGGCGTGGGTCAAAGTGAAATAGAAATCGCCGGCCTCGCCGATGTCACCATCGTTACGATCGTGCCCGAAGCGGGAGATGAAATCCAAACGATGAAATCCGGACTGATGGAGATCGCCGATATGTTTGTCGTAAATAAGGCAGACCGTCCGGGTGCGGATGCATTTGTAAAGAACCTGCGCCTGATGCTCGCTCCGGCTTACAGCAAT
>JAXLUE010000015.1:0-76864 GCA_046329695.1 Ferruginibacter sp. | reverse complement strand
AGCATGTGCTGAATGGAGAAGTTCGTACAGCCGTTACCGTATTTTCCAGGCCTTCTTTTGCGGTTGCCGTAAGCGTATAAGATGCGGCGGCCGCCGGGGTCGTCCACATGAACTGGTACGTCCGCGCACAGCCGGCAGTATTCACTGATGTTGCAGTGAGTGTCGTTCCCAGGGGTGCCACATTAATGGTGAGGCCGGTGATATCACTGAATCCAAATGGATCTGTTACAACGGCACGGAGATAGACATTGCTTCCACCCGTTGCTGAAGCCATCACGCTTCCGTTGGGATAGGCAATGTTATACGCGGCAAAAGAGGTTATGTCGATATATGTACTTACCGGCAGACCAATTTTGGATGGATAGGTCTGGCTGTCGTAAAATAACCTGAACACCACACTGGGTTGTGTGGGGCGGATATCCAAAGAAATGCTTTGCCCGGCAGCTACGGTCATGTCTGATGCTATGGTGCCCGTCCAGCTCAGCAAACCTGTTGTTGCATTGTAAGTGGGGTTGCTGTATGTAATGATCGTGGTAGCGCCATATCGTATGGTTGCGGTGATGGCCGGGTTGGCTGGCATCGAGCCGGTGATATTGGCGATATCCACATATGCTGAAACGGTAATGTTCTGCCCGGCTTTTATGGTCAGTGCTGAACATAAAGCGGGCGACTGTGTAAATGTGGTGGTGGAAGAAATGGCTGCGGGGTTGATGGGAACTCCGGCGGCTGCCCATTGAATGTTGGAACCCGTCCAGGAAAGTGCAGTGCTGGCAGCGCCCGGTTTGGTTTGACCTGAACCTGCCGTGCCTGAGAATATGCGGTTCGACCAAAGGGAAGTTCCTCCTGCACCAATGGTATAGTTACTTGAGGTTTGCCCTGAAGCCACCCCAAAAAAAAGTTGATTGGCGTTACCCGTTACCGTTACTGAAGGTGTGGTGCTGTTTCCCGTAGCCTGCGCAAAAGTTCCGTTCGGTGTGGTCTGATCCACCCCTGAATATGTGACAGCCCCAACAACAGCCCCGTTATCCAAAGCACTGTTGAAGCTGACCACCAGGTTATTGCTTCCTGTAGGCGGATTCACTAACCGGTATATGTAAACGCGGGCATAATAGTTCGGCCCGCCGGTGCTGCTGGCAGAACCAACCAGGGTCATTGCCTGGCCACCATAGTTAACACCGGTGACGGTTTCATTATCATCATTATCATAGGATATTCCAACAAATAAAGCACGGTTGGATGCCGCTGCCCCAGAATTATAACTGAAAGTTTGGGAAGTGGCCGTTTGAGTGGTGGTGAAAGAGGCCGGGGCTCCCACCTGGTTTAATGGCAGATAACCGCTGGCAGACAGGTAGGCGGTATTGCCGGTTGTTGCATCAGCCGAGGCCACGGGATCGATCCTGTCCAGAGCCTGTGACGGATCGGAGAGATATAAAAATTTGGTTACGGTTTGTGCATCCGATTGACGGGGAAGGATCCACATACAGAAAAACAGCAGTAACGAAAAAACCGTTGAATTTAGATAGTACAAACGGCTTATCCCTGAAACAAAACGGGAATCCGGGCGGGTACTTTTTGTTTTCATAGAATGCAACAAGATTTATGGATGTCGGACTCAAGAAGCCCATCTCGGGCAACACTTGAATATTTAAAACGATAAATCCGTGCTTGTAGTATATCTATTACACAATATCTGTATTACATAAATGGAGTATAGCGGGACGGGGACAAGAAATAATATAAACAAAAAGGACAATGTTTAAATACATTGTCCTTAAAAGATTGATTCCTATTTTAGTATCTGGATGGTTCTGACTTCCGGTTCATGGCCCTGCAGGCTTATCTTGAGATGATAGGTGCCGTTAGGCAGGTTATCGACCCTGATCCTGAACACCTGCATAAGGTCCCATAGCAACATTTTATTGACGCGCTGGCCGTTATTATTGATGATCTCAATGTTGGCGTCTTTACCTACCCAGGTGGCCGGGAAATTAATGTTCACAAAATTGGTGACCGGGTTCGGGTACACGTCCAGTTTAGCTTCCTGATCAAATTTGAGCATACGAACCTGGCTATAAACAAAACTTCCGTCAAGGTCTACCATTTTCAGGCGGTAGTAATTCATTCCCTGAAGGGGTTTTACATCGGTGTAAGCATAGCTTTTGTTTGTATTGCTGTTACCGGATGCTTCCTCGGCACCGATCGTTTGAAAGCCACGGCCGTCCGCCGATCTTTCCACTTCAAAATGGCTGCTGTTGATCTCCTGGCTTGTAATCCATTTCAGGTCGGCTGCTTCTGCATTTTTTATGGCAGCAAAATCAAGCAGGCGAATGGGGAGCGGTCCATTTGTTGGGCATCCAAAGCTGGCCTCGGTTTCCGAAGAATAGATGGTCACGCCCCATGCCCATAAATTGAGCGTACGAACATTGCCAAAATCATTGCATTGCCTTTCATCCATATCGTTACCGTTCAAACTAGGTGCGGGCAAAACGCCCCCGGTGTTACCGTTACCATTCCATGCTCGTGTAGGCATGCTCGTTACTCCATCGCGAGAATTGTCAAGACCCGAGCCTGTTACATTATTCTGCTGCGAATTATCACTATTATCGCAGTTGTTCCCTACGTTGGATAAAAAAGAATCGTTCCAGAATACTCTCTCCGGCCTGCCGAAAATGGGCAACATGATATCAATGGACAGTCCGCCTGAGTTCACTTCCGCATCGTACAAGGGAACATTGAAGCGGCCTTTTAAGATCGTGGAAGTTAAGCGTATGGTGGTACCGGGTGTTACAGCCGTACCGTTACCATCAAGCCCATCCCATATCATCACATTATTGCCTGCCGGTAAACCCGAGGCCTCCAGCATCCTGTCGGCCGTACCTTCCTGGTATCCAGGAACGCCGTTTAGGTTGATCAATATCTTCACATCTCCAGGCGAGTTGATGCTGAAATGGATTTCATATGGTCCGCAACCTGTAATAGCGGGCGACAACAACTGGGGAGCTGTTGGAACGATACCCGGCTTATAAAGAGTTGTATCGGGCATGTTCAGAAACACTTTATACCCGTTCAATAAAGAGGGCGCTGTGGCATTATAGGTGGAATTGCGTGAAGATGTGAATGGGTTATTGGGCGTGATGGGCGTAACACCGTAATTATTTACCGCGAAGTTATATGCGATCGGTTCAAAGCCCGGTTCGATCTTGACCTTCACGATGGTGGAATCTGTAGTATATGCATAATATACAGGAGAAGCGGAAGCGTGTGTGATATTCCGGTAGGTTCCGGGTTCGCAGGCAAGGAATGCCCATTTATCGGAGTGCAACCTTCCTTTGTGCACCACAAAACTGCTGTTATCCGCCACCGTTATATCGAATAACGGCGCAATGGCCCTGTTGCCATTGGACCCTGTTGATCCTGTTGTGATCATGGACAGGCCACCGTCGTTGCTGCGGTAAAATTCAAACCAGTAAGAACCGTTCTGATCGGGGTTGAATACAATGGGAGTATAGCCATTCGAAACGGAACCAATGTTGGGCCCGTTTACCGCCTGGTTATAACCGTTGATCACCCCTGTTCCGCCAGACCCGATGGATATGTCGGATGGATTCCAAAGAACAGGACCCAATGCAACCGTACCATCCGGGCGGCGGATACGGTAATACAGGTTCTTCAACCTGGGGGAATTACCTCCCGAAGAAGTGTATTGGCGCCAATCGAATCCAAAATAAAGGTTTTCTGTTTGATGATTTTTGATATCGAAATAGATCCTGTTATCTTCCGGGCAATTCAGATAAGCCCCGCTACCCAGGTCATATGCCACCAATAATGCAGAGATATTATTAGTGTTTGGCGAAATAGGGTTAGTACCTTCTGCGGCTGCCCTGAATGTTGACAGCAAGAAAAGAATTGACAGTCCGGTGCGGATAAAATTTCTCATCTGGTTAGGATTTTAACCCATCCATTAAAAACCAACCTGATTACCATTTATATAACTCCCTGGTAACCAATATGGTTTGTTTGACAGATGCTGGTATTTCCCTTAAAACGAATAGAAAGATGCTTTATTGCATAATAATCAGTGCTTTATCAAAAAGCAATGGACCTCATATGAATGATCCAATCAATGTATGACTTAACTTACCCGCAGTATCCGGAAATGAAAAAACCCCCGGATCCGGGGGTTTTACAAAAAATATCAGTTGGTCACTTATTTATACTGATCGACCAATTTAGCGGCGAGATCGGTCATTTTTTTCAGGCCATCTTCCGGCAAGTTACCTTTTTTGAATTCAGCCAGAACCTCTGGAAGTTTATTTTCCATTTCCAGGAGGAAATGATCTTCGAATGCTTTTACATTCTTTACTGCCACTGTTTTAAGCAGGCCCTGGGTTCCCAGGTAGATGATGGCCACCTGCTTTTCAACCGAGAAAGGTGTGTATTGAGGTTGTTTCAGGATCTCCACGTTACGGGCGCCTTTGTCGATTACGTTTTTGGTAGCGGCATCCAGGTCTCCGCCAAATTTGGAGAAGGCTTCCAGTTCGCGATACAGGGCCTGGTCGAGTTTAAGCGTACCGGCCACTTTTTTCATCGACTTGATCTGGGCATTACCACCCACACGGCTAACGGAGATACCTACGTTGATGGCAGGGCGTATACCGGCGTTGAACAGGTTGTTCTCCAGGAATATCTGCCCGTCGGTGATCGAGATCACGTTGGTAGGGATATATGCGGATACGTCACCGGCCTGCGTTTCGATGATCGGCAGTGCGGTCAGTGAACCACCACCTTTTACGAGGTGACGGATCGATTCCGGCAGGTCATTCATTTGTTTGGCGATCTCGTCTTTGGAAACCACTTTGGCGGCCCTTTCGAGCAGACGGCTATGGAGGTAGAATACGTCACCGGGATAGGCTTCACGACCTGGCGGGCGGCGAAGCAAGAGCGACACCTCACGGTATGCCACAGCCTGCTTAGACAGATCATCATAAACGATCAGGGCAGGGCGGCCTGAGTCACGGAAGAATTCACCGATGGCAGCTCCGGCGAATGGAGCGTAGAACTGTAGCGGGGCCGGATCTGATGCGGAAGCCGCAACGATCGTCGTATAGGCCATAGCGCCATATTCTTCGAGGGTTTTCATGATACCCGCGATGGTGGAGGCTTTCTGGCCGATGGCTACGTAAATACAATATACCGGTTTGCCGGCATCAAAAAATTCTTTCTGGTTGATGATGGTATCCACCGCGATAGCCGTTTTACCGGTCTGGCGGTCACCAATGATCAGCTCACGTTGTCCGCGGCCGATGGGGATCATCGCATCGATGGCTTTGATACCTGTTTGAAGAGGTTCTTTTACTGGCTCACGGAAGATTACACCCGGGGCTTTTCTTTCCAGTGGCATTTCATATAATTCTCCCTTGATCGGGCCTTTACCGTCGATCGGTTCGCCCAGGGTATTGATTACACGGCCGCACATGCCATCGCCCACTTTGATGGAAGCGATCTTGCCGGTACGTTTTACTTTGTCGCCTTCTTTGATCTCGCTGCTGTCACCCATCAATACCACACCCACATTATCCTCTTCCAGGTTCAGCGCGATAGCCCTGACGCCATTCTCAAATTCCACCAGTTCACCGGAACGGACATTGTTCAGTCCGTATACGCGGGCAATACCATCACCCACCTGGAGAACGGTTCCCACTTCTTCCAGGCTCGCGCCTGCGTTGAAGTTGCTTAACTGCTGGCGGAGTATCGCCGAAATCTCATCTGGTTTAATTTCTACCATATAAAAGACAATTTGAGTATGAACAGATTGGCAGGGAAACGACCGTGGTGCCTTGTCCGGGGCGGATTTGGGTCCTTTTTACGGCATTCCCCTGTTTTTGTGGCTGCAAAGGTAGGGGTTGACCATCGTTCTGGCAAAAAATAAGCGCCGTTTTTGTAGCCATTTTTTATGGGAAGGCCATCCTGCATTTCATACACACAAGTTGACAGAAAAAACCTTGGTTGGGCCGCCAGGCAAATCCGCCTGTTATTTATTCAGGAATTATTGGGACGGGCTACAAAAAATCAAGTAATTTACTGCCTCAAATTTAGGGTCGACCCTTATCATAAAAAATAGTCGGGGTCTGCATAAAAAATACCGGTAAAAAATCATTTTTCCCATACAAAACATTGCAATATCGCCATTCTTAAAGCCAACACTTGTTTATGAAAAAAATCTACCTTATTCTCTACGCCCTTTTATTGTCAGGCATTCTGCAGGCACAGGATATAGATCAGATGCGGGCCATACAGCTTGTCACCAAGAACATTGCCGAGAGCGGGCTGACATACGAAAGCCTGACCAATAGTATGGTGACGAATGCGTATGTCAACAAAACTTCAGGAACCGAACTGGTTTACCTGCAACAGTTGCACAAAGGACTTCCTGTTTTTAACCAGATACAGGTGATGGCATTCAAAAATGGCAAGATCGTTTCCAGCACCGGAAACCGCGTTTGGGAAATCGAACGGTTGAGCGGCCATGCGAGTGAGCAACCGTCCGTTACCCCCGAAAAGGCCATCGCCACGGCACTGGCAGAAAAAAAATTAACGCTCACCTCTCCCCTGCAATCCCGCACATTGATGGCAGGCAGGAAATACGATTATGGCAAACCCGGCGCATTCATCGAAAATATCACGGCAGAACTCATGTGGGTTCCCGATGAAGAAGGCACTAGTGTAAAACTGGCCTGGCAGGTTTACCTGGTACCTAAAACAAGCTCAGATTACTGGCTGATCAGGGTGGATGCGAAGGAAAACCGGGTCATCGGAGAAAATAACCTGACGGTCTATTGCCAGATCCACAAGAAACAAGAGCTCAATATCGGCGGTTTACAACATAGTTACGGTAATGCCAACGCGGATGCTAATGAAAAACCTTATGATTTTGGCAAAAATGGCACCGTAAATAACAGAAAGATCGATTTATTGCAAATATCCGCTAACAGCCCGAGTATCATTAATTCGGCCAGTTACCGGGTCATCCCCTTCCCTGCTGAGAGCCCCAAACACCCGGGCGGTTCCCCCAGTTTGGTAACAGATCCCTGGAACAATGCTCCGGGCAATGCCACTTCATTAAAATGGCACAGCAACGGTACAACAGACTATACCATCACCCGGGGTAATAATGTGTGGGCGAAAGAAGACCTGGCTGCCAGCAACAGTACGACAGGCCAACCAGCCACATCCACCAGCCCTTCCGATCCCTTGAGTTTTGATTTTGTTCCCAATTTCAATGCCCCTCCCACGCAAACATCACCGGTTCCAAACCAGCAATTCAATATTACAAACCTGTTTTACTGGAATAATATTATGCATGATGTCATGTACCTCTATGGATTTGATGAGGTGTCAGGTAATTTCCAGGCCAATAATCAGGGGCGCGGGGGCGCCGGTAACGACTGGGTGAATGCGGATGCTCAGGATGGGAACTTCATTACACCTAACCAGAACAACGCCAATTTTTCCACCCCGGCGGATGGCGGAAGCGGACGTATGCAGATGTATTTATGGAACCCGACGCCCGGCTTTACGGTGAATGCGCCATCGGTCATCGCAGGCCTGTATACCAGCCTGGAAAGTAATTTCAGCACCAATAACTTACTGACCAACCTCGGCCCGCGCACGGGCGATGTGGTTTATTATAATGACAATGCCGCCACTACGCACGAAGGTTGTGTGACCCCATCCAATGCCGGGGCGCTGAATGGCAAGATCGCGCTGATCGACCGCGGAAACTGCAATTTTACTGTGAAAGTAAAGAATGCGCAGGATGCCGGTGCCATCGCCGTCATCATGGTCAATAATGTTGCAGGTTCCCCGATCGTTATGGGCGGAACCGATAATACCATCACCATTCCGGCCGTGATGATCTCCGATGTGGATGGCCTGTTGCTCAAAAACCAGCTGAACAATGGATTGAATGTGACGCTCGCTCCCGGTCAAAATATGGATGGTGATGTAGACAATGGTATCATTTCTCATGAATTCAGCCATGGTACCAGCAACCGCCTTACCGGGGGGCCTGCCCAATCAACCTGCGTATCCAATGCCGAGCAAATGGGTGAAGGATGGAGCGATTATTATTCGCTGATGTTCACGCAGGACTGGGCTAACTCAAATGTCAATACCGGATTCACCAATCCGAGGGGAATAGGCACTTATGCCATCGGCCAGTCACCCAGCGGATCAGGTATCCGCACACAGAAATATTGCACAGACTTCACGGTGAACAACCTTGTTTTCGCAGCGAGTATCCCTGCCCAGCAACATGATCGTGGCGAGATCTGGTGCGCCACCCTGTGGGACATGACCTGGAATATCATCAAACAAACCAATACGATTGCACCGAGCATTTACCAGTCGAACCTCACGGCAGGTAATGTCATTGCCATGAAACTCGTAACGGAAGCCATGAAGCTGCAACCCTGCAACCCCGGCTTCATCGACGGGCGCAACGCGATCCTCAAAGCCGATTCCATTTTGTATAATGGCCAGTACAACTGCGCCATCCGCGAAGCCTTCCGCCGCCGCGGCATGGGCCTCAATGCATCACAGGGTTCGGCCAGCAGCGTGAACGACCAGATCGCCGATTTCACTCCCTATATTTCTTTGAAGAAAAATGAAAATGTGCAACAGGTTCCCGAAGGCCAGAACATCACCTTCACCACAGTAGTGAATAGCTGCAGTCCGTTGAGCGGCTACATCCTCAGGGATACACTGCCGTCGAATGTAACGTATGTATCCGGAGGCACTTATGATGCAGTCAACCGGGTGGTGAGTTTCACAGTAAACCTTCCGGATGGCGGCATACAATCCTATGCCTTTACCGTACAGGCGAACCCCGGCTCTTATTTTGCACCGCAAACACTGCTGGTTGAACAAGTAACCACATCAACGATACCGGCTTCCTGGACTGCCAGTTCCAGCACAGGCAGCGCCTGGATCGTATCAAATGTACAAAGCACCAGTTCCCCGAATTCATTTTTCAGCCCCAACGCGGCCGTGGCTTCCGACCAGAAGCTTGAAACAACCAATGCCATTGCAATGGGCACCGGAACTTCATCGATCAGTTTCTCGCACCGGTACATCACACAAAGCGGCTTCGACGGCGGTGTAGTGGAAATCAGCACCGATAACGGAACAACGTGGAACGACCTCGGTCAGAAAATTGTTGCCGGTTACTATACCGGCACACTGGCCACCGGTTCAGCCAACCCGATTGCCGGACGTTCGGCGTGGACGGGAAGTGTAAACAGCTTCATTAGATCTTCGGTTAACCTTACCAGTTATGCCGGCCAGAATGCCAAATTCCGCTTCCGTTTCGGATCGAACAGTTCAACAGCGCTGACAGGCTGGTATGTAGACGATATCGAGATCAAACGCGAGGCCGTGGTGAATATGCGTTCAAGCCTTTTCAACAGCAGCGGAACAAGGGTTGGATATTATGATACGGTGGCCCTGATCATCCAGACCCCCTCCTGCACCAATGTGGCCATTACATCGCAGCCGGCCAATGCCAGCGCATGTACCGGCAGCAATGCCAGTTTCTCCGTCAGTTCCGACGGAACCACTCCCAACTACCAATGGCAGGTGAGTTCGGATGGAGGCAACACCTGGAATAATATCAGCGGCGCAACGGGCGCATCGCTTTCTTTGAGCAATGTGACCCTTGCCATGAACAATAACAGGTACCGTGTGCTGATCAGCAACAGCTGCCCGTCGAACAGCACTTCTGCAGCGGCCATCTTATCCGTGGCTGATCCTGCGAATATCAGCGCCCAGCCATCCGACCAGACGGTTTGCGAAGGCGAGAATGCCAGCTTCACCGTGGGTGCTACCGGCTCTTCGAACGCCTATCAATGGCAGGTAAGTACCGATGGAGGCAATACCTGGAATAACATCAGCGGCGCCACTTCGCCAACCTATACGATCAGCAATGCCACAACAGCGGTTAACAATAACCGTTATCGCGTGGTCATCAGTAGTTGCGGCCCTAACGCGTTGAATTCAACTGCCGTATTATTGACGGTAAACGGCACAGCCGCGATCACCGCACAACCGGCCAATACCAGCGCATGTACCGGCGGGGATGCCAGTATCAGCGTTACGGCCAGCGGCAGCGCCGTCAGTTACCAGTGGCAGGTAAGCAACAATGGCGGTGCCACGTATACCAATATCAGCGGTGCGAACAGCGCAACCCTAACACTCACGGGTATCACTGCCGGCATGAACAATAATTTATACCAGGTGATCATATCCAACCAATGCAACCCGGGCAGTACTTCCACGGCAGCATTACTGACCGTGAGTAATCCCGCCACGATCAATGCACAACCGGCAGGAACAACCGTTTGCGAAGGAAACAACGCGAGCTTCACGGTCAATGCATCGGGAACCAGCATCAGCTACCAGTGGCAGGTAAGTACAGATGGGGGAACCAGCTGGACCAATATCAGCGGGGCAACCAGCGCCACATTGGACCTGACGGCAGTTACGGCTTCCATGAACGGCAACAGGTACCGTGCAGTATTGGTAAGCTGCAGCCCGGCCGGCCTGAATTCCGATGCGGCCATTCTGACCGTCAATGCCGCCGCGGCCATCAATACGCAGCCAGCTAACGCCAACGCCTGTACGGGCACCGACGCCACCTTCTCCGTATCTGCCGCCGGCACAGCCTTGAATTACCAATGGCAGATCAGTACAGACGGGGGCAATACATTCACGAATATCAGCGGCGCCACCAATGCATCTTATACCGTAACAGGTGTAAATACCAGTATGACCGGCCAGGTGTATCATGTCATCATCAGCAACCTCTGTACGCCGGGTGTTACTTCCGCCAATGCAACACTAACGGTAAGCAATAATGCTTCGATCGTTTCACAACCTGTCAACAGTACGGTATGCGAAGGAAGCAACAGCAGCTTCAATGCCGGCGCCACAGGAACAGGATACCAGTGGCAGGTAAGCACGGATGGTGGCGCCACCTGGACGGATATCAGCGGGGCCAATTCTCCCACACTGAACCTCAATGCAGTTACGGCTTCCATGAATGGAAACCAGTACCGCCTGGTGGCATCCGGATGTTCAGCAACCCCGGCCACTTCAAATGCCGCGGTACTTACGGTGAACAGCGCCGCCTCGATCGGCACACAACCGGCCGATGCCTCAACCTGTGAAGGCAACAATGCCAGTTTCTCGGTTACCGCTGCCGGAACCTCTCCTGCCTATCAGTGGGAAATCAGTACCGACGGTGGTTTGACCTACACCGCCATTACAGGCGCCAACGGTGCAACCCTCAGTTTGCCCGCCGTTACCTTATCCATGAACAACAACCGTTACCGCGTGATCATCAGTAACAGTTGTACCAGTTCGCTGATATCAAATGCCGCAACATTGACGGTAACCTCGCAGGCCGCCATATCCACACAACCATCAGCGGCCAGCGGATGCCCGGGATCTTCCGCATCCTTCTCCGTATCCGCAACAGGGCCCGGCCTCAGTTACCAATGGCAGGTCAGCACCGATGGAGGAACCACCTGGTCGGATATCAGTGGGGCAACATCTGCCGCATATTCCATTTCCTCACTCACCCCTTCGCTTAATAATAACCGTTACCGGGTGAGCATATCCAGCAGTTGTTCTGCAAATGCCAGCATTTCCAACGATGCCTTGTTAACCGTTTTACCAGGCGCTCAGGTACTTCAGCAACCCGCTGATGTGGCTGGCTGCGTGGGTTCGTCTGCAACATTCACGGTCAATGTCAATGGAAGCGGCTTCACTTACCAATGGCAGGTGAGCACGGATGGCGGCAATACATTCAACAATATCAGCGGTGAAACCAACAGTTCACTAACGTTAACGAATATCAGCAGCACACTGAACAATAACCGGTACCGCGTGGTGATGAATGCAAGCCCTTGTGGCGCCACTTCCGATGCGGCCGTGCTGACGGTAAGCCCATCGCCGGTAGTTACCATTACGGCGAGCCCGTACACCAGGTTGTACCCCGGCCAGTCAACCACACTCACAGCCAGTTCCAACCCGCCGGGCGCCAATTATACCTGGTTCAGGAACGGTGTGGCGGTTCCCGGTGCGAGCGGTAATACCTTACAGGTCGGATTTAATGAACGTGGCCTGTACACCGCTTCCGACCTCAATGGCTGCGCCAACCTGTCGAACGCGTTACTCATCGGCGATTCCGCTTCGAACATGGTATTTATTTACCCGAACCCCAACAATGGTCAGTTCCAGGTTCAGTATTTCAATGGAACCAATGTAACCCAAAACCTGGTCATCACCCTGTATGATGAAAAAGGCGCACGGGTATACCAAAAACCCTATGCCATATCCAACATCTTCCAAAGGATGGAGGTGGATATCAGGCGACTGGCCAAAGGAACCTATATGCTTAGCCTGACAGATCCGCAGGGTAACAGGCTGGGCAGCGGAAAAGTGATCAAATATTAAATAATATAATTAACCGATTAGGAAAAGGGCCTTCAATGAAGGCCCTTTTCCTTTCTACAAAATATGGGCGGGAATCAAAAAAACACTATTTTTAGCAGCCTTACGTGATCTGTAAAACCCTTTGAAGCTAACAATGTTTAGAACCGGTAGTTGAACGACTGCCAGTTACAATCCAAGACCTATCTCATTCACTGTCAACTATACCAGACCGAATATTTCCTTTTATGAAAAAAATGCTACTCCTCCTGGTGATCATTTGTGTTACCGGTTTTGTTTTTGGACAATCTGATGAACAACGACAGGCCATGGACCTGGTCAGGAAAAACCAGTCATCCATCGGGCTTTCCGACGCTGATATCAGTAATGCGATCGTCAGTGATACATATGTCAATAAAACCTCCGGCACTAGGCTGGTATACTTACAGCAAACATACCTGGGGATCCCGGTTTACAACCAGATCCATGTATTGTCTTTCAAAAACGGTAAACTGGTTTATCAATCCGGCGGAAGGATCAGCAGTATCGATAAAAAGGTCAACAACCGTGTAGGGGTACCTTCCATTTATGCAGAAACGGCTGTTCATGCGGCATTGGCCGACAGAAAGTTATTTCCCACCAAAGCGGCAATGGTGTCGCGTAGTGAGGTAAATGGGCATTTCATTGAATTCAATGATATGGGCGTATCACGTGAACCGATCACAGCACGTTTGATGTGGGTTCCCACGGATGATCATTCCGTTAAGCTGGCATGGCTGGTATATGTAATACCGGTGACCAGCTCCGATTACTGGATGATTCGGGTGGATGCCGGCAATAAGCGTATTCTGGGTATGGACAATTACACTGTTTACTGTAATTGGGATGCCCCTCATACGGGATGCGACAAGCCCCATCAAACCCAGGCAAAAACCAATAACCTGTTTCAGTCGGCTTCAACTACAGTAAAGCAACAGAATGCCGGCAGCAGCCCGTCTGTTGTGAATAATGCCACTTATCGGGTGGTTCCGCATCCTGCAGAAAGCCCGAATCATACCGGCGGTACGCCGGCTTTGGTGACCAACCCCTGGAACAATGCGCCGGGAAATGCCACCAGCCTGAAATGGCACAGCGACGGTACGACGGATTACAACTATACCAGGGGAAATAATGTATGGGCCAAAGAAGACAGAACGGGCAATAACAGTGCGAGTGGACTTCCCGCCACATCCACCACTACGGCCGACCCGCTGTCGTTCGATTTTGCACCTAACTTCACCGTAGCACCTACGCAAATCTCCCCCGTTACCAACCAGCAATTCAATATTACCAACCTTTTTTACTGGAATAACATCATACACGATATTACGTACCAATACGGATTCGATGAGGTTGCGGGCAATTTCCAGGCCAACAACCAGGGACGTGGCGGCGCAGGCAATGATTATGTTCTGGCCGATGCACAGGATGGCGGTGGCACCAATAACGCCAACTTTGCCACCCCGTCGGACGGAGGTAATGGCCGTATGCAGATGTACCTCTGGAGCGGAACACCACAAAAGGACGGTGATGCGGACAATGGTATCATCTCTCATGAATTTGCCCACGGTATCAGTAACCGCCTGACCGGTGGACCATCCCAGGCAGGCTGCCTGCAGAATGCAGAACAAATGGGCGAAGGCTGGAGCGACTATTACGGTCTCATGTACACACAGGACTGGGCAAACTCAACGCTGGCTACCGGAAATAACAGCCCCCGCGGTATCGGCACTTACGTGATAGGTCAGCCGCAAACAGGATTGGGTATACGCTCACAACGTTACAGCACCAATTTCAATGTGAACAACAAAGTATACGCGGCTTCCATCTCTGCACAGCAGCACAACCGTGGCGAGATCTGGTGCGCCGTATTATGGGATATGACCTGGAATATCATCAACCAGGTTGGCAGTATCAACCCAAATATCTATGACGCCAATGGCGGCGGCGGTAATACCATCGCCCTGAAACTGGTAACTGAAGGTTTGAAGCTGCAACCCTGCAGCCCCGGATTCATCGACGGCCGCAATGCCATTCTTGCCGCGGACTCCATCCTTTATAATGGCGCTTATTCCTGCGCCATCAGGGAGGCGTTCCGACGCAGGGGAATGGGTGCATTTGCCTCACAAGGCTCCTCTTCCAGTGTAACTGACCAGGTAGCCGATTATACAGCCGGAAATATGAAATTAAGACTGACCCAGGGCGGTGTGACAGCCGTACCGGAAGGTCAGAATATCACCTATACCAACACCATAGAAAACGGCCCTTGTGCCGCGATCAGCAATTACGTGCTGACCGATACGTTGCCTTCCAACGTTACTTATGTCAGCGGAGGCAATTACAATGCTACCAATCGAGTGGTGAGTTTTCCTGTTGACCTGGCTGCCGGACAAACGGGCACATACACCTTTGTAGTCAGGATCAATAACGGAGCTTATTTCCCCACGGTAACTTTATTTGAAGACCAGGCCAATACGAATACGATCCCGGCAAGCATGACCACAACATCCACCACTGCCATCAACTGGGTTTCTTCAACGGCCAGGAGCTTTTCTGTTCCACGATCTTATTACTCTTTTAACCAGGACGTACAATCTGACCAAAGACTGATCACCACCAACGCCATTGCGCTGGGCGCCACGCCACCACCATTGTATTTCCGGCACTGGTACAGCACGGAAGGAACCTATGATGGCGGCGTACTGGAGATCAGCACCGACGGAGGTAATATCTGGACGGATGCCCGCACGAACATTATCAAGGGAGGCTATACAGGCACGATGGATGCCTCTACCCTGCTTGCCGGACGCCAGGCATGGACGGGAAGCAGCAATGGAGAATTCATGCGTACGGTAGTTAACCTGGCGCCTTATGCCAACCAAAGTATCAAGTTCAGGTTCCGTTTCACTTCCGATGTGGGTACCAATCTTGAAGGATGGTATGTAGATGATATTTACATAAGGTCTGAACCAGTGGTAGACATGACCTCCAATCTTTTCAATGCCAGCAATGTTCGTGTGTTGATCAGTGATACCACTACATTGATCCTGCCGCCCAATACCTGCAACTCCGCCGCGGTAACAACCCCTCCTGCCAATGTCAGTGTATGTTCCGGCAGCAATGCCAGCTTCACGGTTGCGGCATCGGGCTCCAACCTGGCATACCAATGGCAGGTAAGCACCGATGGTGGCAATACCTGGAGCAACATAAGCGGGGCAAACAGCAATACGCTTACCCTTACGGGCGTAACAACGGCGTCTAACAATAACCGTTATCGTGTATTATTAAGCAATACCTGCCCGTCCAATGCCACTTCAGAAGCGGCCATCCTGACCGTGAGCGACCCGGCCGGCATCGCCGCTCAACCGGCTGACCTGAACGTGTGTGCAGGCAGCAACGGATCATTCTCTGTTACAGCATCCGGTGCGGCTACCGGTTATCAGTGGCAGGTAAGTACCGACGGAGGCGCAACCTGGTCGAATATCAGCGGCGCTACAACGTCCACACTCTCTTTATCAGCCATCAGCAACAGCAGCAACAATTATAAATACCGTGTGATCATTTCCAGCTGCGATCCGAATGGGATCACATCCAATGCAGTAACCCTGACGGTCAACAGCCCTGCTGTCATTGGAACTCAACCATTAAACCAAACCGGTTGTACGGGCAGCAGCGTCACATTCAGCAGCGGTGCAACGGGCACCGGCATCAGTTATCAATGGCAGGTTAGCACGAATGGAGGTTCTGCATTCAACGATATCCCCGGAGAAACCGGATCATCATTAACGCTAACAGGTATCACCAGTTCCATGAACCAGAACCAATACCAGGTTGTTGTGAACAGCTCTGCATGCCCCGGAGCGGTAAATTCATCTGCGGCCACACTGATCGTGACCGATCCCACCTCCATCCTTGCACAACCCGGCAACCTGACCGTTTGTGCAGGAAGCAACGGAAGTTTCACGGTCAACGCCACCGGATCAGGCAATACCTACCAATGGCAGGTTAGCACCGATGGTGGCACCACCTGGACGAACATTAGCGGAGCCAATACCGCCACACTATCATTATCAGCCATCACCGGTACAAGTAATAACAACCAATACCGGGTTGTCATTTCAACATGCGACCCTAACGGGCTCACTTCAAATGCAGCAATCTTAACGGTTAACAGCCCGGCTTCTATCGGAACACAACCAATAAGCCAGTCTGCATGTACGGGCAGTAACATCAGCTTCAACAGCAGTGCATCCGGAACGGGCATCAGTTATCAATGGCAGGTTAGCACTGATGGCGGAAATACCTGGACGGACATCAACGGGGAAACCAATCCATCACTCAACCTTACAGGTGTCAGCACCGCCATGAACCAGAACCAGTACCATGTAATCGTTACCGGTAGTGCCTGCCCTGGCAGCGTCACTTCTTCCGCCGCCACCCTTACCGTTTCCGATGCGGCATCTATAACCGGACAACCGGCAAGTGTGGGATTATGCCCGGGCAATAACGCCGTATTTACCGTAACGGCCAGTGGCAACGGCATCAGTTACCAATGGCAGGTAAGTACGGACGGTGGCAATACATGGACGGATATCAGTGGTGCTACCGGCAACATATACACGCTGAATGCCGTTACACCGGCCCAGCATAACAATCTATACCGTGTCATTGTATTCAACAGCTGCAGCAGCACGGGCGTTATATCTTCCACCGCCATACTTACCGTGGAAAACCAGGCCGGGATCACGCAACAGCCTGCCAGCCAGGCGGGCTGCATCAACTCAGCCGTCACTTTCAGCTTCACCGCCAACGCCAATACGCAAGCCATACAATGGCAGGTAAGTACGGATGGTGGCAATACCTGGACGGATATCCCCGGCGCCAATAATGCGAGCTTTGCCATTCCATCGGTTACCGAATCGATGAACGGCACACGCTACAGGGTTGTGGTATCCAACAGCACCTGCGCTTCGGTAACTTCCAATAGTGTAACGCTGACCGTTAACCCTGATCCTGTGGTAACCATCACAGCCAATCCATACACGCAATTGTATAACGGACTCACCACAACACTGACGGCCACCTCCAATCCGCCAGCCAGCAGCTTTACCTGGTTCAGGAATGGCACGCCGGTGATCGGTGCAACGGGCAACAGCCTTGTTGTGAACTACGACGGCATCGGCTCCTATACCGTTGCTGTGAACGATATCAACGGCTGTTCCAATACATCCGGCATACTGGCCATTACCGATTCTGTGATTACCAATAATACATTCCTGTTCCCGAATCCGAATAATGGCCAGTTCTTTGTCAGGGACCTGTCTGTAGGATTGATCTCCTCAGCCAGGTTGGTCACCATTTATGACAGTAAAGGTGCCAGGGTGTTCCAAAAGAAATACACAGTCAGCGGCACAAACAGCCTGATCGAAGTATTCGTGAAAAAACTGAGCGGAGGAACCTATGTGCTGGTATTGACCGATAATGAAGGCAAGATCATTGGCACAGGTAAGTTTATAAAGAATTAGTATTAAGACGCCTTGAGCAAATAGGGAGAATGGATCATTCTCCCTTTTTTTATGCCCGGCCGATCCACGCCGGCAAATCGTTCATCATATCAATAACAACATTACCCGGATCATTATCCATGGCATCCCTCCAGGTTACCCGAATGAACGATGATTAAGCAGTGTGCCTTTATTGAACTGATCATATCAGGCATATTGTTAACTGGTATTCATTAAATAATGAACTGCAATTCTCGTGTTTCAAATAGAACTCATTTGAAGCGACAATTTTTACTCCGGCAGCATCTGCGTGCACACGAAGACAGGTCATCACCCCATAAAAAAAGCCCCCGTTCGGAGGCTTACTTATATGAAATCATTGGATTTGTTCCGTTGAGATTATCGTATCTGGTGAATATACTCGTTACTCTTGAACTGGCGTTTCACGTCATTCAGGTCGCGGAGGATACTGGCATCCACCAGGTTACCATCCATTTCCAATTTAAAGCCGCCGATCAGTTTTTCTTCCACTACTGTTTCCAGTTCGATGTGCTGAATAGAAGCAGCGGATTTTACCTTGTTGATGAATACCTGCTTCATTTCCTCGCTTAAAGCGGATGCCGTGGTCACTTTTACACGATGGATACCTTTCAGGGTGTTATACTGGTCGATAAAAGTATTGGCGATCTCCGGCAGGTTACTTTCCCTTGTTTTGCGCAGCAACAGCTGAATGAATAATAAGGTGATCTGGTTCACGCGGCCAGTGATCACGCTTTGGATGATCTTTTCCTTTTTATCGCTGTGAATGACCGGGCTTTTGAGTAATGCCACGAAATCAGGATTCGTGTGGCATATTGATTTTATCAAACGCATATCGGCGTAAACTTCCTCGAGCTGGCTTTTTTCAATGGCCAGTCCCAGGAGACTTTTCGCATACCGTCCGGCTAATCTTGGATTATTCATGAGCTGTTTCTTTTATACAGGCGATCTACGATGCCTGGGTATCCCTCTCTGTTAGTTCAATTTGATTTCATCGGCCAGTTGCCTGATATAACCTTCCTGCTGGGCTTTGTCCGACATTTCGCGGCGGAGGATCTTCTCGCTGATCTCAATGACCATTTTACCAACCTGGTTCTTGATATCGGTCAGGGCGGCCATTTTCTGGTTCTGAATGGAAGCATGAGCATCGCTGATGATCTTGGCAGCCTGCTGTTTGGCTTCATCCTTGGCTTCATTGATCATTTTATCGCGGATATCCTTTGCTTCTTTCAGCATGGCGGCCCTTTCTTCCCGGGCAGAAGCCAGCAAAGCCTCGTTTTCGCTTTTCAGCTGGGCCATTTCCAGTTTCACTTTTTCCGCTGTTGCCAGAGATTTGGCAATATTGCTTTCACGGTCATTCAATCCTTTCAGGATCGGACCCCAGGCGAATTTTTTCAGGATGAACAATACGATCAGGAAGGCCAGAACCGTCCAGACAATCAGACCTAAATGTGGTAATAAGAGATCCATGGCAAATGTTTATTAGTTATTAGTGCTTAGTGCTTAGTACTTAGTGCTTAGTATTCAGTACTTAGTAATAAGGTCTTGGTACTTGGTTCAAGTTGAAAAGATTACTGCATCCTCCGCCCTGTGCATTGGATGCAGTAAAGATTTGTGCTTAGGCTTTCAATACAGCCAGCAGACCCGCGATTACGGCGAAAAGGGCAACACCCTCAACGAAAGCCGCAGTCAGGATCATGTTTGCACGAATGTCATTGGACGCTTCCGGCTGACGGGCAATGGCTTCAACGGCGCCTTTACCGATCTGTCCGATACCGATACCGGCACCGATGGCGGCAAGACCTGCACCGATGGCACCACCCATGTGGGAGAAACCAACTTCTGCTAACAAAGTCATCAAAGTCATGATACTTGTTTTATATGTGATGAATAAAATACGCTATTAATGAGACGCATGGGCCGCATGGGCTTCGTCATGGTGCTCATGTTCTCCTTCAAAAGCCTGGCCAATGAAAACTGCGGTCAGGTTGGTGAAGATGAATGCCTGGATGAACGCCACCAGGATCTCAATGAAATAAATGAATACCGTGAACAGGATCGAAACAGGTGAGAAACCCCATCCTGCTCCTTTATTCATTTCGCCAAAGATGAAAATGAGCGAAATGAAGCTCAGGATAATGATGTGTCCTGCCACCATGTTCGCAAAAAGACGTATGATCAGGGCCGCCGGCTTGATAATCAGAACACCTGCCAGTTCCACCGGTATCAGGATCAGTTTCACCAGGAAGGGAACCCCGGGAGGCCATAAAATATGACCCCAGAAATGCCCGTTGGTGCTGGCCAGGATGACTATGGCGGAAATGACACCCATCACAGCAGTGAAGGCCGTATTGCCGGTCACATTGGCCGAGCCGGGTATCAACCCAAAAATATTATTGATCAGGATAAAGAAGAAAACCGTGAGCAAATAAGGCAGGTATTTCTGCCATTTATGGGCCAGGTTGGGTTTGGCCACATCGTCACGTACAAATGTTATGACAGGTTCCAGCACATTTTGCCAGCCCTTCGGAGCGCTGGTAACACCCTGGCCCTGCTTGTATTTTTTTGCGATACCGGTCATCAGTAATACCAGGATGGTCAGGGCGATGATCATCTGAACCACGTTCTTGGTCAGTGAGAAATCATATACCTGGGAACCGTCAACCGCTACGATATTTCCTTCTGAAAGTTTATACCCCTCATATTCCAGCTCTCCTTCATGTCCAAAACGGGAAGATGAAAATACCGAAACCCCCTTGCCCGGCGAATACAGAATGACCGGCAGGGGCACTGTAGCATGAAAATGACCTACTGTAAAAAAGTGGAATTCATGAGCATCCTTGATGTGATCCATAATGATCTTGGCAGGATCCAGCTTTTCGTGTTTTTCCTCATGTCCGCCCTCATGAGTTTCCTGTGCCCTGGCCGATGGTGAAAAAACCATTGCCAACAGGCTGAAAACCGCCACCAGTAATGATTTGATGCTCCTTGCTGCCATATCTTTCCCTGATTTTGGCGCAAAGATAAGGGCAGGAGGCGGAAATGTAAAATTGAAAGTGATTTTTTAGGTTTTTGGGGGGGATTAAGCTTCAATTTAAGCTATCCGTAGTCTATAAAAAAGCTATCCGTAGTCTTAAAAAAAGCTATCCGTAGTCTATAAAAAAAGCTATCCGTAGTCTAAAAAAAAGCTATCCGTAGTCTAAAAAAAAGCTATCCGTAGTCTAAGACTACGGATAGCATAAAAATTCTATTTAATCGATGATCAGAGCTTGATCAGTTTCTGAACCGTGCGCTTATCGCCCTGCAGCACTTCGATAAAGTAAGCACCCGGTTTCAGGTTGCTTCCAAAAGTCTTAAGTGCGTCTGGCATCATCAGCATACGGCTCAATTCCCTACCCTGCAGGTCGAGAACGCGTACTGTCACCTGGCTGTTCTTATCCAGGCTCTTCACCCTCAGTTTGAAGTCGCTGACCGTTGGGTTCGGGAACACCTGGGCTTCGAACAGTTCCACCGGAGCTGTTACATTGCCTTTGGTGTAAACCGGTGACTTCTCTTCTGGAGGACAAGCCGGGAGGAAGACGCTGGTTGAACGGATAACGCTGCTACCGCAACCATTAACCGCCTGGGCAGTGACCGTACCGGTGATCGCTGTTGAAGGATAAGCGATCGAGATGCTGTAAGCAGTCTGGGTGACCACACTGCCACCGGCAGGATAGGTCCAGTTAACCGCTGTGGCGTTGGCAGGCATGCTGGCCAGTGAGTAGGTGAATACCCTGCTCGGACAAGGTGAAGATTGAACTACATCGATCACGCTTGGTGTAGCCGGGCTCAGTTTGGAAACTACCAGGCTCCTGGCTGTGCTGGTACCGCAACCGTTGGTGGCGATCACACTGATCGTTCCACCGGTGTAACCCGCAGGATAAGTGAACGAAATGCTATTGGTTCCCTGACCTGTGAGGCCAATGGCTCCCGCTGGTACCGTCCAGGTATAGCTGGTTACGGTCGGTTGCTGTGCTACGGTGTAAGTAGCAGCCGTTCCGGCCGGGGCAATGTTGGCGCAGACGTTCACCGGTCCGCTGATCAGGCCTGGAGTGGCCGGGTTGGCGCGGGTGATCGTCAGGGCGCGGCCTCCGCTTGTTCCGCAGCTGTTCACAGCCTGAACCGTGATATTGCTGGTGGTGAAGCCATTGGTAAAGGTTACCGTTACGGTGGTGTCATTGGCACCAAGTCCGTTCGGGTGTGTGATCGTGGTGGTACCAGACTGCGCGTTCCAGATATAGGATGAAGCGCCGGCCACTTTTGAGCATATAGGTAAGTGATCGGAACATTCGTTCCCAGGCTCGGCACACATTCGTGGTCGATGCAATGATCGGCTGAGGCGTGCTCGGTGTTTGTGCCTGCAGGTACTGGATCGTCAATGGACTGGTGCCGCAGGCGTTGGTAACGGTCAGGCGCAATTGTTTGTTTGCCTGTGTCAGGAACGCAGGGTTCGGGAAGGTGCAACCAGTGTGTTGGTTCCCTGTCCGCTCACCAGTGTCACGTTCGGTGGCAGTATCCAGTTGAAGGTCTGTGTACCGTTACCGGTGGCCGTAGCCGTGTAGGTAACCTGCGTGCTGGTACCTATGTATTGGCAAACGTTAGCCGGGCCTGTTACAACCGGTGTACCAGGTACAAACGGTTGAGGATTCACGGTTGCAGTGGCTGCAGGTGACGTGAAGTTATTCAGGTCTTTGAATGTGATGTTGTTATAAGTACCTGGCAGTACGTTCGTAAATACGTTACTGGCCTGGTAGTTCGTTCCATCGATGCTGTACTGGTATCCTACGATAACAGGAGATGTAACGGTGATCGTTCCGGTTGCCACGGCGCAGGTAGGTTGTGTTACGCTGACGCTCGGGGCAGAGAGTGTTACGATCGTTACGGTGGCTGAACCAGACAGGTCGCCACTTTCTGAAGAGCAGGTAGTACCATTATCGGTCAGGCTGCCCAGGGTATACACCGTGGTATTGTTTGGCGTAACGCTCACCGTGATCGGGCTGCTGCTTCCGCTGAACGGAATATTACCCGGCAGGATCGTACCGCTCCATGGGCCGGTACCTGTAACAGCGATGCTCAGGTTGGTGGCCGTTGGTGCAGGATAGATGGCATTACCGCTGATCACACCGGTTGGGCGTGCAGTGATGGTGAATGTCACCGGAACGCGGCAGGTAGTTGTATTAGAACAAGCAACATAGTATGTGTAAATGCCTGGCGTATTGGAATTAGCGAGGCCGGAACCGGCTACACCAACCGGGTTAAAGGATGTTCCTGTACCCAGGACAGATCCACCGGATGAAGCAGCATACCATTGCAGTGTTCCGTTTCCGTCCACCAGCAGCGTACCTCCTGAAGGCGGAGTTACCGTCCAGTTATACGTACCGGTGTAAGTACCGGAAGTTGATGCGTACGTTAATGAGTAAAGTGAATAGGTAACGTTAGGCACCAGGCTGGCAGTGAACGATGGCTCAAGACCACCGTTGCTGTCGTCATCTCCTTTAATGAAGGTGCCCGTTGCACAGCTACCCGGAGTAAAGGCGCCTGAAGTCAGGTAACCCATACCATCGTAAGCAGCACTTTGATCCATCGCAAACGTATATGTTCCTGCAACAGTTACCTGGAAGGTTTTTACTGAATAGTTCCTGGTGACCGAGCCACTAAAGGAGCATGTTGCAGAATTCGTCATACCGTTGAGGCGGAAGGCTGTTGGATCGGTACCTGCATTCCATGAACCGCTGATGCTGTTGGACTGAACAATGCCCGGGCATGTTGATGATGCAGACATGCTTCCGCTTCCTCCCGCACAAATGGTAGCGTTGGTTGGCGTAATGGCAGGGGCCTGTTCAATGACCACCGTTGCAGAACCTGTCGGGCTCCAGCAACCGGCGGCTGATTGCGCACTAAAGTAATAGATACCGGAAGTGCTGATGCTGGCCGAGCTGGTTTGGTTGGCAACGGATGTACCGTTCAGGGTAACACCTTGATAATAGATAGTGCCATCATTACCATTGCTGGCATTCAGCGTAATGGGAACTGAAGTTGAGCAGAACGTACCTCCACCTGTAACCGTAGGAGTTGCAGGCAGCGGGTTGACCGTGATCAGTTGATCAGCCTGGGCTGGCGTACCCGGACATTCATCATTTACAGTAACTCGATATGTCCTTGTACTGCTAGGAGAAACGGTCAGTGTCGGTGAGTTCGTTCCAACGGTGCTGTTATCAGACAGATCCGTCCATACATAACTCAGAATACCTCCACCAGTAGCGCTTGCTGTCAGGGTGGTAGATTGACCTGCACAGATCGGGTTAGCGCTAACATTGGATATGCTCACTGTTTCACCGGCAGACACCGTGATCTGAGTAACCGGTGTAGAAGTGACTGAACAGTTATTGGCATTAGTAACTGTAACCGTGTAAGAGGTTGTAGCGGTCAGGCCCGGTGTGGTGTATGTAAATCCTCCAGGCGTAGGACCTGAAACAATACCCGGTGTTGGGGCTGTTTGATTCCAGGTATAGGATAAAGAAGGGTTTTGAGTGGTCAATGACTCTAGGTTGATGATATAATCTTCTGTTTCACCATAGGTATAGGTTGTATTGGGTGAACTGGATGCAGAACCGAATTCAACCACATATACACGCATCCTGGTAACACCCGGTGTGACGGTTAATGGGATCGTGATATTACCTGTTTCGAGGTGCGGGCCACTGGTGGAAGCAGCAGAAGTATAGGCCTGTTCACCAGCATCAAATGTTCCACTCCTGTCCCAGTCGATGTATACATTCGTCCAGTTGCTGAAGTTTGAACCGCAGGTTCCCACCTGGATGGAGATAGGCACCGTTGTTCCGGCAGTTACGGTAGGAGCCGCAACGGTTGTGGTATAATTTGAATACCTGTTTTGTATAGAACCGGGGCCGGCTGCCGTCGTGGCACAAGTGGATGTATTATTGATTGTACCAAAGGTTACATTCAGGATTTCCTCATCAAGGGTGCTAGTGGCTGATGAAGCGGCATATCCTGTTGGTTCCGTTTGCGGACCTGCTGTTATGACACTGGAATAAGCATTCAGTGTACTGCTAGAACCACTACAGATCGTGGTGAAGTTTGCTTTTACGCTGTCAATAACCGGATTAGCATTGATGGTTACGTTTACTGAAGCACTGGCAGAGCAACTACCCGGAGCAACTGGCTGAGAAGCCGTTACCTGGTATGCATAAGTGCCTGGAGCCAAATTGTTCAAAGTAGACACTGAAGCCGTGTTGTAGGCATTCAGGCCTGTACCCGTCCACGTAAACGTAGTGTATGTATTGGAAGTCGGTGCGGCACCGGCATCCAGTGTTACGGTACCACCGGCACAATATGTGGTTGGTCCGCTCGGAGTGATCTGCAGGGTTGGCGGGGTATTAACCGTAGCCGTTACCGTAATGTAACCGCTTTCACATCCCAGGTTAACCTCTGATACACGGAATGTAGTGGTACCGAGGATGGAACCTGTGTAGGTTGTGGAAGTAGATTCCTGCAATACTACGTTCGGATTGGCATCATCCCTCCAACGGAATACCGGGGTAGGCAGGCCGGAAGTAGATGATACTGAAACGCCAGGCACACCGGTACCGCATTGGGTAGAAGTTCCATTGACTGCACTGGGAGCCGTAGGAATGGAATTCACCGTTACGGCGGCAGGTGATGTGGATGAACCGGTACAACCGCCTACAGTTATTGACAGGTTATAACTCTGGCCGCTGGTCATGTTGGTTGCAACAGGTGAAGCAACAGTGGCATCATTCAGGAATGTTGCCGGAGACCAGAGATAGGTTACAGTACTAGGAATGAACGAGAATGTTGTACCACTTGGGATATTCGTATTGGCGCTGATGCCGTTGTTGGCCGTTACATTTGAAACAGTGGACGTATTGGCGGGCGAGAGTGGTGTTACACTCAGGAAATTACCGACAGCTCCGGTAATACCTATAGAAGCTGTGGTTGAACTGAATGCACCGCTATTGCTGCCATATACAAATTGAATGGCATTGGTTCCCTCGAACAGTTTCACCTGCATATCGATGGTTGGGTTAGATGAACTTCCCGTTCCACCAATATGGATGCCGGTAAACTGGATCGTCAATATCTGGCTACCAGGTGTTCCGGTAGTGCTGTACTGCACATTTCCGCCACTCAGGTTATTATCATCCCACAATGGGGCAAGGATATTAATGAATGAACCGGTTGGCGCTGCCAGGCTGTTTGTCCAATGATTATTTGGAGAAGCAGATAACTGAACGTTACCATTGGTGCTAACATTAAAGGTTGTGTATGTGCTGCCATTATACGTGAATGTGAATCCAATCGGCAGGGATGTAGCCAAGCCATCATCATCTTCATCGAAAGTGGCGGTTGTGCCTGAAATTGGAGTATAGGTTCCTGCTGCGCCACTGAACTGATATGTACTTGGCGTTGTAGGCGCAATATAATTAGAGGACAATGTGCTGTTACTTCCGGAACAAATGGTTGCCGGTGTGGCAGACACCGTGAACGTTGGTGTGGCACCCACGGAAATGGTAACCGGAACTGCAGCGCTCACGCAGTTATTGGCATCCGTACCAGTAACACTGTAAATGGTCGTGCTGGTTGGGTTGGCAGATGCCGAACTGTTGGTTGGCGCATCATTGAAAGTCAGGCCGGTGCTTGGGTTCCAACTGTATGTGCTGGCTCCTGAAGCAGTAAGGCTGACTGGTGAACCGCCCGGGTTACAAATAGAACCGCTGGTAGGTGTTACGCTGATAACCGGCAGACTGTTGATGGTCAGCGTGATTTCATCAGACAGGGTGGTACCGGTGTTTTCGCAAGTGATGGCAAAAACAAAATAATAAGTACCTGTGAGTGCCGGGTTGGTAGTAAAGCTGGTTGTATTTCCACCGGTGCCTTCTGTTGCGGTAACCGGAGCGTATGGACCACCTGAATTGGTAGCAAACTGCCATTCGTAGGTGATACCTGCACCGGTGCTGGCACCAGTTGCAGTCATGGTGGCTGTTTGACCAAAGCACCTGATAAATGAAGTACCATTCAAAGTACCCGGGTCTGAACCTTCGCAACCCGGAGGCGTGAACTCATCAGCACCCATATCCGGATCAGGTGAACCCGTATTGCGGGTATCGCCGTCGATATCATCTGTTACTGTAGCAATGAATGTTCCTTTATTGTTCAAAGGAATATTACTGGCCGGTACCAGGTGAAGATCCGTAGCAGATGTAAATACAGGGGTTACATTCAGCGAATTTAAATCCTGTCCTGATGCTGCATTCCAACTGGCCATACCGGTAATGGTATTGTAAGTTGAAAAGCCGGAGTTTGTCAGATTGGCAACCTGAATGAGGGCTGAATTGGTACCGCTCACTACAAAGTCGTTGTAATTCGAAGAAACATTGGTGAAGGTGCTGTAGGCAAATCCCATAGCCCTGTTCAGGTTTGCACCAGTAGAACCGGTCGAAATAAAGATATTGTCTTTAATATTCAGTGTCGGCGTTGAGCTGGCAGATGCAAAACCAAAGCTTGGATAAGACCCACCTGTCATGGTTCCAACCATCGTCACTGTATTATGATATACATTAACCGTTCCCACCACGGCTCCAATGAAGATACCTGAACCGAAGTCACCGAATGTTCCATTAGATTGTACATCGTAGATCATGTTATTGGCTATCAGGCTGGTACCCGTATTGGTAGTAGAAGGATAATAGATACCCGCTGCTGAATACGTACTGGCCGGGCGAACATTACCAATGATATTCTTGGTGACCGTTGCATTGGTAACCTCATTTCCTGTAAAGGTGCTGGTGCTGACACCGTTTGAACCCAGTGCGATACCGAAGCCGTCTGTTGAGGAGGCCGCAGCAATATTGCTGATATTATTCTTGCTGATGGTGATATTATTTTCATAAGCCACCACGATGCCGATGTTACGGATATTGTTCGGTGAGGCTGTTGTCATCACGTTCTCGTTGATCACCGTACCCGTATTCTTGTTTGCTGCACTGGCACCCTGAGAATAGATTCCATGTTGTGCTGCCGAGATATTATTATTGATGTAACTGTTATTATTATTTCCGGTACCCACAGACGTTAAACCGATGGCGCTGCCGCCTGAACCTATACCAAACAGTGTGGTGGTGCTGGCATTACCGGTAATATTACAGTTTTTGATCGTATTGTTTGTGGCGCCGTTTGAACCATTGGTAGCCAACCATACCACTGCACTGGATGTACCGGTATTGGTATTATTGATGGTCAGGCTCCTGTCTGTACCGCCACTGTTACTACCGTCGATGGTAA
Organism: Ferruginibacter sp.; assembly: GCA_046329695.1. GTDB lineage: Bacteria > Bacteroidota > Bacteroidia > Chitinophagales > Chitinophagaceae > Ferruginibacter. The sequence goes on along the minus strand of JAXLUE010000015.1, from coordinate 48,428 downwards.
CATAATCAGCTGCATTAAGTGTAATTAAGCTGGTTGCAGATGATCCGGTGATACTGGCTACCACGCTGCTTGCCGGGCGGATGGTCAGCGTATTGCTGGCATTGGCAAATGGATTTGCATTGATCACAATCGGGAACGTTTCACCCGGTGTGGTGTATGATGCGTCAAGTAACTCAAAAACAACCGGGCCTGTGAGGCAGGAGTTATTATAAGCAGTTATAGCTGCAGATAGTGTGGCATATGTTCCCCCAAAACCAACTGTGTAAGTACCGCCCGCAAGTGAATTCTGTATGGTATAAGAACTGGGGATGGTTGGCGGGATTGAGGCGGCCGGAGGATTGATGGAAAATCCGGATGCGCCTATGCTTGGGGAAGCTCCTGCATTGGGTATGGTTGCATTATCCTGGGCAACGATATAATAACTCACTACATCGCCAACAACTACTCCTGATCCAATTCCGTTGAAAGTGTATGTAGAGCCTGATGTCCAGGATGCAGTGATACTGTTCCATGAACCAGCATTAATCCTCCAGTATAAAACGGGCAGTCCGGCACCGGAAGTAGGAATTCCACTGAAATCAGTAATGGTTGCTATGAGACTTTCGCCTAAAGTTGAACATGTGTTGCTTAATGCCGTATAGGTGATGGTTGGAGGAGTTAGGTCGAGTCCGATATAATTACCGGCATCAGCACCGATGTCAACCGGGGTTAATCCTGAGCGTGTCTCACCGTCAAAGTCATTCGTTACTCCCAAATCAAATCCGTTTCCTTCGGCAACTGTTGAAACAGATGGATTCAGATGAAGATCGGGCAATGCATTGGTTGGGTTCGCCAATTGGGGGTTCACATCGAAACTGACGGCATCCTGGCCAACGGCGATTTTCCATGCTGCCAGGTTGGCAACGTCCAGGAGGTTAAAATAACCGAAAACAGCGCCAGAACCAGTTGAATAATAAATATTGTTGTTGATGGTCAGTCCACCTGGATTAGGCGCGGAACCGCCAACCCTCACAACGTAGTTTTTACCCGTTGCGCCACTATTACTGCGCTCATTGACAAAAATATTATCCCTGAAGCTGCGGGTGTTGGTTGTTTGACTGCTGTTAAATGCATAAGAGGGTCCTACTCCCGCTGTGGGGCTACCTCCAATATACACAGTATTGTGCCAGAAATTATCTGTACCCAGGGGTTCATTGATACCATTGATACCACCGGTTGTGGAACCTGTACCAATGGCGTTGGCAATACCAGCGCCAATGGCAATCATATTATTACGATAGGTGGTGGTACCACCGGCAACGCGGATTCCATTGATTTCAGCACTAGTATTGTTAGTTGATGAAGTAAGGCCATAGATGAAATTCCTTTCCACCAGGTTGGTTCCGGTGCTGGAGTTATATTGAATACCAGTAACCACAGTGGCTGCGGTGGCGTTGGTATTGGTCAGGTTAAATATGGTATTTTGGCTCAGCGTATGATTGGCCGAAGAAGCATTGATACAAATACCAATCACGGAAGCGGATGTTGTGGTTCCGGTTCCACCCGCAGCAGACAAGTTACGTATAGTATTACTAGAAAATGTTGCCGCCGGGTTTGAATTTAAAATGCCATTGACAATAGAGCCCGAAGCCGTTGTATTAGACTGAAGCGGCGCTGTACCAGAACCTATTGTATTTCCAGTTGCCGTCCAGGTAACTGTTGACGATGTATTACACCTGAGCCCATAAACGTTTGCCGCGCCTGTACTGGAGTTAGATGCTGTGATACCGCCGATATTGTTGTTATTGGTAGTCCAGTTGCTGGATCCAAAATTAAACATACCGATCACATCAGCCGTGGAAGTTGAACTGGATGTAAAAGTGATGGAACCAGCTGTTGTCAGACTGCCTATCGTATTGCCGTTACAGGTTGATAAGCCAGCTGCCACATATATACCCCTGAAAGAGGCTGATGAACTCGTACCACTTACAGCGCCTGACATTGAGATTGCCTGAATGGTGTTATTAGAAATATTGGAAGCTGTTGTAGAGCCAACGTTTACATGAATGGGAATGAACACAGAACCAGAACCTACACCAGCAAAAGTATAAGTACCCGTACCACCGGAAGTTGCATACCCGATAGTATTTCCAGTAACCGTGTAATTATTACCGCTTGCATTATTTAAATAAATTCCACGATGTGCCGCTGCTGTTGTTTGTGTGCGGGTAGCCGATTGATATATTTTATTATTGGTAATACTGATATTCGTTGTTCCGCTATTAACATCAATGGCGGCTGAAGCAACAGTTGCACTAAAAAAGTCATACAGGTTATTACCCGTTATGGAAATGCCACTGTTTGCCGTTCCGGGATCTGTATTGGAAGATCCCGAGAAAAAAATCAACTTAACAGGCAAATTTGAACCTGCAGGGCCGATATTACAGTTTGAAATGGTATTCCCATCATTACCGGTAGAAACAGCAGCGGAGCCAAACACAATATTACCACCCGTTGTACCCAGGGCCGTTGTGGATGAACCCAGAATCGTACAATTAGTGATCGTATTATTGGTAGCATCACCCTGAAACCTGATCGTGGCTGTTCCGGAAGTGTTGGATGTTGTAGTATTAGAAATCGTCAGATTATTGCCACCATTTAATGTAACATTATCCGCTCCGTTGAAGTCAACCATGGGAGACCCGGCCGTTGTTGCACCGGATATGGTCCACGGACCACCCGACACGGTAATCGATACACTTGTCCAGGCGCCCGCATTTAAGGCTGCGGTGGTTGCTCCTTCCGAGGTATTCCCCTGGATACTAACCGTTATAGCCGCACCTGTTTGGGCACCGCCATTGATGGCATCAAATGCTTCCTTCAGGGTGTTATAACCTCCATTACCTACAAGGGCATTGGTAACAACCACATTTTGGGCATTTGTTTGAAAGGATAAAAACCCCAACATGATAACCATCAATACGGTTAAGATGCGGGAAAAAAAGTTTGAAGAAAACTTTTTCGTGTGACTTGTAAACGTTGGCATTGTCTGCGGGTTTTGTGTGTAATTAACGTTGGTATGGGTGCTTGAATAAAACTCGTTGGAAATTGATTGATGAATGCTGAAGCCCTGTTGCGACAGTACTTTCAGGCTGCGAGCAGAAGTTGCTTGCAGTGGCAGGATGTTTTTAAAACAGGTTAAAAAAAGATTCATCAATATGCGTTGAACAAAAAATTCTCCATGCATGGCATGGGAATTCATGAATAAATTATTCTTGTAAATTTTCAGGGAAAACGGGCAGTCTCTCGGTCAGGATGTGTTGGATTGGAGATTAAATATACGTGACTTTTACATTTCATTCACATTTCTTAAAAAAAAAGTTAAACATTTTTTTTTCGCCGAGCAATGGATAGGACACTATTGTAATGTATTATTATTCAAAAAGTTACTCATACATCCTTTGTCATAGTTTTTGGATAGCCGGAGTCGATAAAATTTGAGAGTTAACATGCTATAAATGAAGTTAAAAACAACACGGGGATACAATGTCTTTTGCTCACAGATCTTAATACGCCCGAGGGTTTGCTGCTCACAGATGGCTCAGATATTCTCAGATGAATGCTGATGACTAATGAACTCGCGATAAATAAAGACATTCATTTCCAAAACCGCCCGTTACCCTATTACCTCATTCCCAAACTGCATCCGGTACAATTGCGCATAATGCCCGTTTTGCCGCAATAATGCTTCATGGGAGCCCATTTCCCTGATCTCCCCTTTATCGAGTACAATGATCTTATGGGCCTTGCGGATCGTACTCAGCCGGTGGGCGATCACGATGGATGTACGCCCGGCGATCAGGGTGTCGATGGCATGCTGGATCAGGGCCTCGCTTTCCGAGTCGATCGAAGATGTGGCTTCATCAAGTATAAGAATGGAAGGATCGTATAACAGGGCGCGGGCAAAGGACAACAACTGGCGCTGGCCCATCGATAAAGTGGCGCCCCTTTCCATCACATTATATTCATAACCCCCGGGCAGCGTCATGATGAAATCGTGCAGTCCGATCAGCCTGGCAGCCCGAACCACTTCCTCCTCCCCGATCTCCGGGTTACGCAGGGTCATATTGTCCTTCACCGTTCCACTGAACAGAAAGACATCCTGCAATACCACGCCGATCTTGCTGCGCAGGTAATCGAGCTGATATTCCTGGATATCCACACCGTCAACGCGGATCTCTCCCTTATTGATCGCATAAAGCCTGTTGATCAGGCTGATAATGGACGTTTTTCCACTGCCCGTATGGCCAACAAGTGCCACCGTTTGGCCGGGCTGTATGTCAAATGAAAGGTCTTTCAATACAAAATCAGACTGATGATAGGCAAACCACACGTTCCTGAACTCAATATGCCCCTGCATGCGGGAAGGCCTGAAGTTACCCTCATCTTTAGTTATATCCGCGTTATCCAACACGGAAAATACGCGCTCCCCGGCGATCATGCCCATTTGCAATACATTGAATTTATCCGCCATCATCCTCAACGGACGGAACAGGAGGTTGATGCAGAGAATAAAAGATGTGATCACGCCAGCCACCTTGTCGGCCTGGGATCCGGGCAGTAATAACGCCTCCCGGGCTGCCCACCACACCAACAATCCGATCGATAATGCCGATACCAGTTCCACCAGGGGAAAGAAGACCGAATAGGCAAAAATGGCGCGGATATTGGCCTGCCGGTGTTCCTGGTTGATATGCATGAATCTGCCTTTTTCCCTTTCCTCAGCGGCAAAGGCCTGCACCAGCGACATGCCCGAAATATGTTCCTGTACAAAGGCATTCAGGTGCGCAACCGCGTTCCTGACCCTGGTGAATGATTTATTCACCGATTCCTTAAAATAATAGGTGGCAACGATCAGTATCGGGAAGGGCGCCAGGCAAACGAGCGTCAGCCTCCAGTCGGTCCAAAACATATAAGTCAGTACCGAAATGATCGACAGCAGGTCGGCAATGATGGGTATCAGGCCATCGCTGAAGATATCATTGACCGATTCAATATCATTGATCGTACGGGTGGTGAGGGTGCCGATGGGCGTCTTATCGAACTGCGACAGGTTGAGCCCAAGGATCTTCCTGTATGTGGTCATCCGCAAATCCCGGACAACGCTTTGGCCCAGTGAGGCAGTTGTATAGGTAAAAAAATACCGGGTGGCCGTTTCGACCAGCAGGAGTACCACCTGGATGATGGTAACCTCAACGATGAAACCACCCGGCCCCTGGATGAAATAAGCCGCCGTTTTTCCTGTCATGCCCTGGTTGATGGTCAGCTGGATCAATAAAGGCCTTAGCGGCGCCATCAGGGCCAGTACAACCGATAAAATGATCGAGAGATAAAACTTTTTCCGGTATGGAGCGGCCACGGAAAACAGCCGGCGAAGGACCGACACATTGAAAATCTTTTTTCCCTTCGCATTATTCATTGCATGCCTCGGTTTGAATGAAATACTCAGAATGATTCCATCCTTTTATTATACGCTTTGATGAAGATCGCGCCCAGGTTCTTATACGGAGGAATATAATCATCCCAGCTTTCCTTCAGGCTCCTGGGTTCTTTGCTGAATAGCCGCCCCAGGGTGTTCCACATGTCTTTCCAGACGATCGTGGTGCCTGATTGCATTGCCTGATTAAGGTAATTCAGTATCGGACGGTTGATCTCGCCGGCGCCGATCTCCTTGGTGGAAATGATATGCGCATCGGGAGATATGTCGATGATCTGGCTCAAATTTTTATACCCGCCGCATGAGCCCAGCACCACAATGCGGGCATTGCCCGGCATACGGTTGATGGTACGGGGCAGCCAGTAACTGTGGCCTCGGTGAACGACAACGGAAGGCTGCAGGCCCTGTTCGTCGAGATAACGGTTGAGGTGTATCTGTGCGCTGTCGTCGAGGTTGGCATCATTATCCAGTGGCCGGTTAGCGAACACCGTTACCTTTCCTTTCAACGAGCGAATCTCCACCCACTCTTTTTGCGGGATCACTTTCCATTCCCTGGATGAAAAAGAATTGATGAAGCCGGGAAAATGTGTCTTGCCGTCTTCATCGCCGTAAAAGAATACCTGCTGCACGATGCGGCCACTGTCATCCTGCAGTTCTGCGGGCCTGAGTTCAAAGATCGACGGTATGCCCAGCGTAGCGGTGAGGTCGGCTTTCTGAGAACTGTCTGCCGAGAGAAAAATATTTTTTAACAGACCGTAGATCACCATGCCACGGGAATTATTTTCGTCTATGCTTTGCTGTTCGTTCCTTTTTACATAATCCAGCATGGTTCCCAGCAGTTTCTTATCGGTAATGCTGCTGTATGAATCGGCCACATCGGTGGCATCTTCCAGGTTGGGTGTTTTATCGAGGTTGGCCACGAACGATTTCATCCACGCTTCCGATCCTGCGGGCGGCATCATGCGCAGGAAGGTATCCAGCTTATTATAGTTGGCCGCCATCTTAATGAACTTCTTGAAATAATCGGCATGCACGCTCAGCAGCAGTGAATCGCCCCTGGGTGTGGCGCCCATCTTTTGCAGCATACGGTTGAAACTGTGCTTGTAACTGGAAGTGTAGATATCGTTCTCCCCCATCACCATCATATAATAAATATCCTGGGCAGAAAGCGGTTCGATGGCCCGCATGCGGATGTTGAGGTTGGATATGTCGTGCAAACTATTGATCGGTGTAATGAAATGTTGCAGCGCTTTGGCTTTGAGCATTTCGCGCAGGCCGTTGGCGCCTGTCATGGCAATGGGCGTGTCGGCGGGGTTACGCAACAACCGCCCGGCATATTCGATCTCCGTTTTTACCAGCAGTTTGTAATAGGCCACACTATCGTATCCCTTTTCGCCGTCGCCTACGATTTTTCGTATATCCCCGATCGTTTGTTTGCCGGATAGCAGGTTATCGAGAAAGGGAAAGTACATCAATGCGTTCGGCGTCTGGCTGAGTTTGGCCACCGCCACAACCGTACTGTCGGTATTGCGGTGAATGAGCCTTCCCTCGGTGGAAGAGAGCGATTGCGCATAGGAATATAATTGGACGGGGTCGCGCCGGCAGGCGATGACCACCAGGCTGTCGGCAAATGGTTCGTTGACGTAAGGCCTGATCGTTTGCAGGATCTTTTCAGGATAGAGGTTCGCAAACTTGAGATACACTGCGTTATTGAGTTGCCGCGATTCGGGACTGTCCTGGAACACATCGGCCAGGATGCTGGCCTGCGTATAAGGCACATTGTTGATCAACTGTACCAGGCTTTCACCGGCGGCATGACGGTTCATGGCATCTTCAAACTGTTTTTCCAGGGCGGGAAAATCAATGGGATTGAATTCTTTCATCCGCCAGCGTATCCTGAATTGCTTCAGCAGGTTTTCGATATACGACAGGAAGCGGATCTTCTCATTGTTATTGACGATACGTTCATCCTGTTCCACCCACAGTTTCAGTCCGTTGATCTTGCGGTAAAGCACATCCGTCACGTGCAGGTTTATCTCATCGCTGTTGCTGATATGCAGGAGGTTATCCTGTTTGCCATCCGCACGGTCGCACAATTTCTGTTCCTGGATAATCTTGTCGTGAAAATACTGGCGCGACAGCGGTATCTGTATGGTGTCCGTGGCAGACAAAGCCTGCAAGGTCAGCATACTGAGTAGGAAAGAAAATAGGTAGTGTTTTGCCATGCCGTTTATGATTGCAAATATGGGGCAATTTTATGGTAATGACTGCCTTTGAAACGCCAAATATCCGCTCGTGGCCTGCTTCTGCTTAACAATTTGATAATATCATAACGTATTTTTAACGAATGGCCGCTGGAATTGAAGGGTTACATTTGCCAAGCAAATTTCTTATGAACAACGTCAAGAAAATACTGATCGCCGATGACGAACCGGATATCCTGGAGATCATCCAGTATAACCTGAAAGCAGAGGGTTATGATGTGTACACGGCAAAAAATGGCATGGAAGCATTGGAGATGGCACAAAAAGTGGAGCCGGACCTGATCTTGCTGGACATTATGATGCCGGGGAAGAATGGCATTGATGTATGCAGGATGCTGCGCCTAAATCCCCTTTTTAAGAACACACTGGTGGTATTTCTGACGGCGCTCAGTGATGAAAGTACAGAAATCCGCGGACTGGAAACCGGGGCCGACGATTACCTCACCAAACCGGTCAGCCCCAAGGTACTGGTCAGCAAAGTGAACGCCCTCTTCAGGAGGATGCATAAAGACGAACCCGCAATTCTGAAAGTAAGCGACCTGGAGATCGACCGTGAAAAATACATAGTGAAATATAAAGGACAGGAGATCGTCATGGCACGTAAAGAATTTGAACTCTTGTACTTACTCGCATCCAAACCCGGCAAGGTATTCCTGCGCAACGAGATCCTCAACCAGATATGGGGTACAGAGGTAATTGTGGGCGACCGGACGATAGACGTTCATATCCGAAAGATCCGTCAGAAACTGAACCTCGATTGTATCACCACCGTGAAAGGGGTCGGTTATAAGTTTGAACTCTGATAACGCCCGGTAATCTTACCCGATAATCTTATTTTTGCCCGGCAGCCCGCCTGTTTGGCCAGACTGCCACAGCCACTATGCTTTCCCAAAAAAATCTTTCGCCCAATCAACTGGCGGCCTATACGGCCCTGATCCTGTCGGCGCCAATCACCGTGGGGATCTTTATTTTCAAGCCGGTTTGGTGGGTGGCATTGGTATCCTTCGCCGTCATCTTTACCGGCAGCTACCTGTTGATCCAGTCTACCCTGGAGCGTTTCATTTACCGTAAAATAAAATTGATCTACAAACTGATCTCGCAAACAAAGGCCAGCAAAAAAGAAGAATTCTATTATAAGAACATCCTTCCTCAAAAAAGCATTGATGAAGTGAGGGAAGACGTGGAAAAATGGGCGGAGCAGCGAAAGAATGAGATCGAGATACTGCAGCAGAACGAACAGTACAGAAAGGAATTCCTGCTTAACCTGAGCCATGAACTGAAGACGCCGATCTTTGCCATACAGGGATATGTGGATACGCTGATCGGGGGCGCCATGAACAATCCTGAAGTAAGCACCAAGTTTTTACAAAGCACCTCAAGGAATATCGAAAGACTGGTGAACCTCGTGGATGACCTCGACCAGATTTCCAAACTCGAGATCGGCGAACAATTGCTTTTATTTGAAGTTTTTGTGATCCAGGACCTGATCAGGGATGTTTACGAAACACTCTAGATCAAAACGAAAGAAAAGGATATCCGCTGCATCATTAAAAAAGGATGCGAAGTGCCGATCTACGTATATGCCGATAAGGAGAAGATCAGGCAGGTGCTGATCAACCTCGTGGATAATGCCATCAAATACGGAAAACAAAATGGCCTGGTGGAAGCCAGTATTTACAAGATCGAAAACAAACAGGTGCTCGTGGAGATCAGCGACGACGGGGCCGGCATAGCCGAAGAACATTTGCCGAGAATATTTGAAAGATTTTACCGGACCGATATGGCCCGCAGCCGGAAAGTGGGCGGAAGCGGCCTGGGACTGGCCATTTGCAAGCACATCATTGAAGCGCACGGGCAAAGCATCCATGTACGCAGCAAGATTGATGTGGGCACCACATTCGGTTTTGCTTTGCAGGCAGGGTAGAAATCTGTACTGAGAAGATCACCTTTTTCAATCATGCCGAATTTTCCCGGGCAAGTAAACAACATACATCATTCGCTAAACTTTACTGTCTATGGATAAGTTTTCAGTACGCGACGAAATCATTGAAACCATCAATAAGTTATTTGTATTCACCGATACCCGGCGCTGGGAAGAACTTCAATTTGAGGTATTTGCCAACCTGGTCATGTTTGATACGACATCTGTTGGCGGCGTCAAAGAAGAACTGAGTTCAAAAGCCATCTGTGAGATGTGGGAGAAAGGCTTTGCAGGCCTTGATCATGTTCATCATCATGCGGGAAATTACCTGGTTCACCTGCACGACGCTACGGCACATGTCACCTGCTATGCAACCGCCACGCATTATAAAGCATCAGCGTTAAAGGGCAAGACGCGGGATTTTGTGGGCAGCTATGATATCCGGCTGATGAAAGGAGCCAGCGGTTGGAGGGATCTACGAATTCAGCTATATGCTGAAATTTATCACAGGCAATACTGACCTGGTTTGAACCCGTCCCCGGGGAAGTGATCAACTTCATGTAACACGTCATACCAAAAAAAACGCCCCCAATGATGGGGGCGTTACGTTTATTGTTTCTTTTACTGTTCGTTATTTCTTCAATACCACAAATTCCACACGACGGTTTTTCTGACGACCTTCTTCCGTGCGGTTCTTGGCAATGGGCTTCACCTCGCCGTATCCTTTGGCAACGATACGACCGGCTTCAATGCCTTTAGACAACAGGAATTGCTTGGCCGCATTGGCGCGATCTTTCGACAATCCCATATTGGTGCTGTACCCGCCGATATTATCGGTATGAGCCGACAGCTCGATCCTCATGTCGGGATTTTTCTTCAGCAGCCTGATCACTTTATTGAGTTCATCGAAGGCATCGGCCCTCAGCATTGATTTGCCAAAATCAAAATGGATGTTCTTCAGGTCAACCACGGTTCCTTCCTCCAGGTCTTCCCCGTCGCCAACTTCATCAATGTCTTTTCGGATGGGTTTTCCGTCTGGGCCCAGTTTGGCGATCGAATCCACCGGTGAAAGGTACAGGTCGCGATTGATGTCTTTGCAGGCCGTTTTATCCACCAGGTCAACCGTGTCGAGGATGGAGAAGAAATTATCCTTCGCCGCCCGCATAACATATTTTTTACCGTATGGGAGTGTCATTTTGTAATCACCCGTTGGGCCTGATACCGCATTACCTACATTGGCTTCTCCCGGTAATTCTTCAAACAGGATCTGTACATCCATCGGCTCCTTGGTTTTGGCGTTGTACACACGTCCAAAAATCAGGGCGGCCAATTTCGGTTTTAATTTTTCATCGAGTTTGATGCGCACCAGGTCGGTTCCTCCAACGGCATTTTGTGTGCTGGAAAAGTAGCCATAATCGCCGGTGCCGTCAACCGCAAAATAGGCATCCCATTTGGCGGTATTGATGGGGCTGCCCATGTTGACGGGCTGGCTCCATTTCGTCCAGGAATCATCAAGGCGCCTGGAGACATAGATATCATGGTCGCCATATCCACCAGGGCGGTCGCTGGAAAAATACAAGGTCTCGCCGTCTGCCGCCAGGCAGGGCGTGATCTCGTCATATTCATACGTATTGATCACGGGACCAAGGCTGACCGGTGTTGTCCAATCGTTGTTTTCCGTGAGGTGACTGACATAAATATCATTCAGGTACGTATTCTCTTCTTCTGAAAAATAGAGCAGCAGTGTCTTTCCGTCATTCGACAGGAAGGCGCCAGAATACCGGTCTACAGCCATTCTTTCATAATCCTTGATATCCAGTTTTTCCGGTGTTCCCCAACCTGCGGCGGTTTTCTGGACCATGGAAATCCCACGACCGGCATATTTTCCGTTGACATAAGCGCCACGGATCAGGAGCCTGTTTCCATCGGGCGATACCCAGAACACGGCATTGTCCTTCATGTCGTTCAGGGGTGCGGATGCCTGTATGGGCGCGCCCCACTGACCGTTACCGCCCAGTTCGGAATACCATATATCCTGTGCATACTTATCCTTTTTGGACATGGTATTTTTCGGGTTGCTTTCCACAATGAAATACAACTGTTTTCCATCAGCCGAAATGGTCGGCCTTGCTTCTGAATACTGTGTATTGACCACGTTGCCCAGGTTTTCTACTTCCTTTTGAGCAAAGGCTGCCGTGGCGGATATCAGCAGGAAGAAATTGATACATGCTTTTTTCATCTTCTTTACGGGGTCGTTTTAGATTACCAAAAATTGACTTTTTTATAGAACCTTGTTCCAAGAGTGGTTTTACGGCCATATGTGAATACCATCGAAACTTCTGCACGTTTGGCATTGTAGGCATTATATTTCTTGGTATTGACGGGATGTTCATAGGTGGCGCGGATCGTGGCTATACGCCCCAGGTTCAGGTTCAGCACCGGCATCAGCGTCCTGAAAGAACGGGTATAAAATCCCGCGTTCAGGTTAAAGAAAGACTTGGGTTCGGTACGGTAGAATTCCGTTCCGCACCAGAAGTCGGTGATGTTGAGGCTGTCTTTGAACGACTTGGAACGGTAATACAGCCCTTCCTGCCAATACAGGTTCTTCTGCACAAAGCCCCATTTATCGTTTACGCGTAAACGTAACATGGAGTATGCCGATACGCGGTGACGCAGTTTGCTTTCGGAATCATTGTCAACAATGGAGATGTTGGGATAGAACATATGATACATGGCCAGCCCGAATTCAAAAGCTACGGCTTCTGTATTGCGGCCATAGTAAGCGCCGAGGTTGAAATCCACATAATTCTTTTCTCCCACCCTGCTTCCGGGCACTCCTTTCGGGTAGCGGAACGTTCCGCCGGAAATTTCCTTATCGTATGCGGTGCCCCTTTTTTCATCGAGGTCGCCCATGGCATAAGTCACCTGGCCGCCCACCCCAAAATACCTGTTCCGTACACTGTAGAAGTGACGGGCGATGGATCCTGAAATGAACTGTGCCTGTAACGGAGATTTGCTGTCGCCAAAACGGTAATAGTGCAAACCGAGCCCCCAATAACCTTTGGGGTTAGACTGGCGGGGTTTGGTGATCTCGTCTTTGGCTTCGGGGCCGGGCTTCCCGGTTTTTTGCTTTTCATTCTGGTAAAGATGGGCTTCGTCGCCGCTGCTGCGGTACCTGCCCAGTTTGATCTCTGAAAAAGCATACACATGCGGCATCTCGGCATAATCCGATTTCTGCCAGCTGTATAAACCGCCCACTCTCGCCTGTCCGTCGAAACGGCCGGTCATCGCGGGGTTTACCAGCATATTGCTGTTGATGAGCTGGGATAAACGGGGGTTTTGCGCCGATACCATCTCCACCATCAACACGGAAAAAATTACAAGCTGTAATTTCTGGATTTTCATACTCTGTTTTTTATATCGCGTAATTAGTTTTGGAAGTTATATTGAGTGATCCTGTTGCCTGATACAAAATTGACGACTTTTTTATCACCCGTAACCGACCTGTATTCCGGAAGCAATTCCTTGATCATGACGCGGTACAGATCCGGCTCATGAAAACCATCCAGCGTGCGCAGGCGGTTGATGATCTTTTCAGCCTCCGCCAGGCTCTGGATATTCTCATTACTGATCATGATCTTATCGTTATGCGTCTCTTTCAATTTTTCTTTTTCAGAGAACAGGTCTTCGTATAATTTTTCTCCGGGCCTTTCACCAATGAACTGGATCTTAATATCAACGTCGGGTGTGTAACCGGCCAGGCGTATCATGTTGCGGGCGAGGTCAACGATTTTGACGGGTTCACCCATGTCGAATACAAATATCTCACCGCCTTCGGCCATGACCGACGCTTCCAGTACCAACTGACATGCCTCCGCAATGGTCATGAAATAACGGATCATATCCGGATGGGTGACCGTTACCGGCCCGCCGTTGGCAATCTGCTTTTTAAATAAGGGAACAACGGAGCCGTTCGATCCGAGTACGTTTCCGAAACGTGTCACCACGAAACAGGTGGAAGTGACGGAAGACGAATAAGCCTGAACGATGATCTCACCGAGGCGCTTGGTGGCTCCCATTACAGAAGTGGGATTCACCGCTTTGTCGGATGAAATGAAAACAAAACGTTCGGCTTTATAGCGCACGGCCAGCCGCACCAGGTTCAGCGTGCCGAACACATTGGTTTGCACAGCTTCCCATGGAAACTCTTCCATCAACGGCACATGCTTGTAAGCCGCCGCATGGTAAATGAAGTGGGGATGGTATTCTTCAAAAATATTTTCCAGTAATTGTTCGTTCCGCACATCCGTCAGAATGAAACGGTAATCGATACCCGGGTGCTTTCTTTTCAGTTCCTGCTGCAGGTCGTAGAGGGCACTCTCGGAGAAGTCAACGCAAATGATCAGCGAAGCATCGTGCTCCGATAATTTGCGAACGATCTCACTGCCGATGGAACCAGCCGCACCGGTAACCAGCATGGTCTTTCCCTTAAGCGTTTCTGCCACATGTTCATCGTATAATTCGATGGGCTCACGGTTCATCAGGTCGTGAATGTCGATATTGGCCAGTTTATCGAGACTGAAATTCGATTTAAACAACGACTGAATGGAAGTGAGCTCACGGATACGTACTTTGAAAGGGAGCGTGTCTTCGAGGAACTTGGCCTTACGGAGAGGCGTAAGCGCTTTATTGGCGATGATGATATCGGTGATCTCATTACGTACGATGAATGACTTCAGGTCTTTATCCGCATCGATCACTTTCACCCCGCCGATATAACGGCCGATCTTATTCTTGTCATCATCCAGGAACCCTTCCAGTTTAAATTCATTTTCATAATGGGTCCGGATCGATTTTTTCAGGAAAACACCGAGTTCCCCGGCGCCATAGATCAGGAGACGCTTTTGCTCGCCAGATTTCTTTGACCGGCTGTAATGGTAGTACAGGAAACTGATGATGAGCTTGGAGCCAATGATATAGATGGAAGTGGTAAAAAAGCTGATGACGAAGATCTCCGGTTTCAGGTGATACTTGACAGGAAGCAGGTAACCCGCACCGATACTGGCCAGGTGAACGAGTGAAATGATCCCGATCAGGTTGAGGTAATCTTTACTGTTGAAATACCTGATCACTTTTTTATAGATCCGGAAAGTGGCCCATGCAAGCACGGCGATGCCAATATGGATCAACACCCGGTATATGATGGTGTTGACCGGGAATATCTTGATGGCCAGTAAGCGGTAATAAGCCAGCAATGCCGTTGCCAGTCCCAGGCCAAAGAGTACCTGGTCCCCGATCAGAACCATTTGAGATGGTTTCAGGGTGTCTTTCTTAAAAAGCTTCATGTTAGACATTTTTTGATTTCCTGAACGATTAACAGCAAGCTTTCATTGGAGGTATTAGAACCACTGGGCAAACAAAGACCCGTATCAAAAAGCACATCCGATACACCATTGTTATACATGTCCAGCCCGTCAAAAACAGGCTGTTGGTGCAGGGGCTTCCATAAAGGCCTTGTTTCAATATTTTTTTGTTCCAGGGCCTGCCTCAGTTTTTCATTGGCAGCTTCCCCGTGAACGGTTTTGTCGAATAATACCGTGGTGAGCCAGCGGTTGGAAAATGAACCTGCAGGCTCTTCCAGGAAACTGATCCCTTCCATAGAACCGAGTTCCCTCTTGTAAAAATCAAAAATCTCTCTTCTTCTTGCCACACGATCAGGCAACACTTCCATCTGACCTCTTCCGATTCCCGCGCATATGTTGCTCAACCTGTAGTTATATCCTATTTCCTTATGCAGGTAGTAAGGCGCTGGTTCTTTTGATTGCGTTGAAAAGAACCGGGCCCTGGCCACCAGTTGTTCGTCATCCGATGTCAATGCGCCGCCACCGCTGGTGGTGATGATCTTATTGCCGTTGAAGCTCAGCACACCGATTTTTCCCAGGCTGCCGCAGGCTTTCCCATGATAGGTACTTCCCAACGCTTCCGCCGCGTCTTCAATAACGGGTATCTCATATTTGCCTGCAATGGCCAGTACTTCATTCATCTTGGCTGGCATACCGTACAGGTGAACAGCTATAATCGCCGCAGGCTTCTTTCCCTTCGACAACTGGTCTTTGATGGCCTTTTCCAGTAAGTCGGGATCAATGTTCCATGTATCCTTTTCACTGTCGATGAAAACGGGCCTGGCATGGCAATACAAAATAGGAAAAGCCGATGCGGCAAAAGTGAAACTCTGGCAAAGTACCACATCGCCCGCCTTAACGCCCAGTAATTGCAAACCAAGGTGAAGTGCAGCCGTTCCTGTATTTAATGCCGCGGCGGATTTTACTCCGGTATAAGCGGCCAGTTGTTTCTCAAAAGCGTCCACATGTGGTCCCAAGGGAGCCACCCAATTGGTGGCGAATGCTTCAGCTACGTAATCCTTTTCCTTACCACCCATGTGGGGGGAAGAAAGCCATATTCTTTCCACTCCTTCTGTTTAATTAATAAAATCCCCGAATCATTGGTCTCCCGCTGATTGCTAATCGTTTGTTAAAGGTAACATAAATTTGGCAAGTTTGCCCACCCGGTTGTGATTATAGCCTGAGAGATAAAAATTAAATAATACCCGCGGCTCCATTTGCCATAGGTTAATCGTCAGAAACAAGGGGACCCTTCCCGGCCAATATAGCCGAATCTGGAACCAATACACTGTAAATCAATAAATTAAAAACTTGGATAGAAAAAAGTGAAGGATGGCCGACTGTTCTCCGGCAGACTAAAAAAGAGGGGCAAGTTGAAGGATGCCTGCCAGATCCGTGATCGCAGGAATGGTTAGTTGAGGGAGGTATTCAGGCGCCAGGCTGAACTGTTGCCGGTGAATGTTACGGCCCTGATCCAGGAGGCAAATGGTCGTCCAGCCCAGTTTATTGGGAGTGACAAAATCTTTGTTGGTATTATCGCCGATATAATAATATTGATCCGTTCCAAAGCGGTGAAAAACTGAATAATTATTTTCTGACGGTTTTCAGAGCCAAATTCTTCCGAGATGACGATCAGGTCGAGCAGGCTTTCGATGCCCAGTGAGTGTATCTTATTTCGTTGGGTGACCGCATAGCCGTCGGTAATAAGGCCCAGGAGATAACCCGATTCTTTGCAACGGGTAAGCAGATCCCTGATGTGTCCGTATGCTGAAAAATCGGGTACATGGTACCGGTAGCGCCGTTTTAATTCGTCGAGTGTGAGTTGCGGGTATTGTTCGATGAGCTTCCCAAAAACATTTTCCTTCCGGCGATAGTTTTCCATCATCTCCTCAAAAAGGTTCGTCCTGCCCGAATCAACGAACCGGGCGATTTCCCTGAACGCCGATTCCAGGTACTCGATTTCCGGCACCAGGGTATCATCCAGGTCAAATACGATCGTTTTTGTTGGCTTCATCCTTGAAATGCATGCACCAATACCTCGTCATCGTACCGGAGCATCAGCAGGTTTTTTTCCCAGTCGGTATAAACGGGTATCGTTTCATCCATCAGGTATTCGCGGATGGCCCAGTTCGGAAAGTTGGCGCCTGCAAGGTAACTCAGCGGGTATCCGCCACCGAAACGCGGATTGATCTCTATGCCATACAACTGCTTCGTGTCCATATTCACAAATACCTGCAGCGTTACACAACCCCGCGCGCCTTCCAGTCGGGATAGTTTTTCCCACAATTCCGGTATGAAGAATGCATCCCTTGTTACCGCTTTGTTCACTTCGCCTTCTCTCACTTCCAGGCGTTGCCTGGGAACGAGGCAGGCCAATGAGCCGTCTCGCCTGTAATAGAGGTCGATGGTAAATTCGGTATGCTTGCGGTGGTCGAGGTATTCCAGGAACATCAGTTTTTCATTGGAAAAATGATATGCTGTCAATTGTTCCTGTTCGGTGATCACATAATTGTCGATACTCCGGCTTCCATCGTAAGGTTTGATATATAACGGCAACCTGTAATCATCTTTGGCATATTCCCTGGCCGTTTGAATACCGTGTTCGGAAAAGAAAGCATGGATCAGGCGCTTGTCGCGGCAAGCCTGTACCAACTGCAGATCCGGAACGAGCACCCTGGCACCATGGCGCAACAGGGTTTCCCGGTGTTCCGCCAGCAGCAGGAGCTCCGTATCGATAGTGGGTACGATCAGGCCGATACCCTGGCTGCGGACTAGTTCTATGAGTTCTTCCAGGTAACCCGGCGCGGTAACACGCCGTACGCTGAAAGATCCGTCAGACACCCGGCAGGCCGCTGAAAGAGATGGATTGGCATCCGTGGTAAAAACTTTTGCTCCCGGGAAAATCTGTGCCAGCTCCTGGCGAAAAAACCTGACAAGCGATACGCGTCTACCCGCCGACGTTATTAATATATTGGTATTCATGGTGCGGTTCCTCTGAATGGTTCTTGTGTATTGCCATCCTGCGCATTGATCCCTTCGCTTTTGATGACATTACGGATCGTTTTAAGAATGATCTGGCAGTCTAACCTGAAACTGAGATGGTCTACATACCAGACGTCGTATTCGAATTTCTTTTCCCAGCTGATGGCGTTGCGGCCGTTGACCTGCGCCCATCCGGTGATCCCGGGCCTCACTTCATGCCGCCTTGCCTGGAATGAATTGTACAGGGGAATATAATCGGTCAGTAATGGCCTTGGGCCGATCAGGCTCATATCCCCCTTGCAAACGTTGATCAGTTGCGGTATCTCATCCAGCGAGGTTTTACGTACAAATTTTCCGACAGACGTCAGCCGCACATGGTCCGGAAGTAACTGACCGTCGGGGCCTCTTCTGTCATTCATCGTTTTGAACTTGATGATCGAAAAAACCCTGCCGCGTAACCCGGGCCGCCGTTGGATAAAAAAAGGCTTCCCTTCATTGGCTATTGCCAGGAAAAGGGTAACCAGTACGAATACCGGCGACAACAGCAGCAATACAAGGAGGGCCACCGTGCAATCGATGAATCTTTTGAAAAACGATTTATACATCAATGCCTATGTTTCGGTACTCCGCCAGGATGGCTTCCCAGACCACCCGCTGTTCATACCTTGTAACGATCATGTCACGCGCCCTGGCTTTCATCCGTTCCCAGGCTTCGTTGTCATCCAGCATCATGCGCATGGCATCATACAAAGGTTCCACCTGCTTGACCGGTATGATGATGCCGTTCTGTCCCGGTACAATGATCTCATTGCAACCGTTGATATCCGTTACGATCCCGGGAAGGCCCATCGAACCGGCTTGCATGACCACATTGGGAAAGCCTTCACGGTAAGTGGGAAATACCAGTGTATCTGAAATGGCCAGGTAAGGCCTCACATCTTTTTGAAAACCGGTTCCGATGATCTGCGGATGACTGCGGATATGTTCCATGGTTTCCGGCAGCAACGGATCCAGCTCCTGTTCATAATCTCCTACCAATAACAGTTTGAGGTTCTTGCGCTGCTGTTCTAAGCGAAGGAATGCACTGACCAGTTCGTTAATGCCTTTGTCTTTTACCAGTCTGCCTACAAAAACAAAAACCCGGTCGGCCGGGTCAATGCCAAGGCTGGCACGAAGCGAAGCCCTGTCTTGTGCAGGATATAATGCAGGGTCGAAATGACCTGTATCGATTCCATTGGAACTGCCGTTAGCCAGCACTTTTAGTTTGGAGGGCTTGCAAAAACCCAGGCTGAGTATGATGGCTTCAAGCCCCTTTGAATTCGGGTAAACATGCGTGGCGCATCGGTAAGTCAATTTTTCCACCAGGTCCAGTATTCGCCTGACTGCACCTTTTGCCTCGAGCAGGGGCATACCGGCTACCGTATGCAGGCGGTGGGGCACCCCGGCAATCAGGGCTGCCAGCATACCAATGATGCCCGCCTTGGGCGTATGCGTATGTACTATATCCGGACGGATCCGGCGCAGGATACGAACCAGTTTGACCAGTGCCACGAAGTCGCGCCAGGGACTGATGGTTCGGGTCATGGTCACCACCATATGCGGGCACCCTTCCTGCTCCACGAGCGACGGAACTTCCGCACCATCGCTGCTGATCATGGTTACGTCAAAGCCGCGGCTTTTCATGAAAGCAAGCTGGCCCCTCAATAATACCTGGAGCGAAAGCGGTACGGTGGTGATCCTGACTATCTTGGGCATGAGATCAACGGTTAGGGGAAGAGTGCGCCATCAGCCATTCGGTGATGTCCTGCATATGCATGCTCTGCATGCCATATCGTGCCTGCAGTCTTTTGAAATGTTCGGTGATCTGCACCAGTTCGTTCATGCATTCCCGTGGGTTATTGCCAAAATTATGCGGGTGCCACCAGATGTGGTAATATGCCTGCTTCCTGGCGGCCTCCGTCATTTCATTGAGTATGCGGCGGAGCTTGAGTTTATTCTGTACTGGCTGCCCGGGTTTCCAGGGGCGGTAAAGCCTGCTGGCGGGTAAAAAAAGTGGCCTGTCTTTCCGTACCTCAATATCGCGCAGGTACTGCATCCTGATCGGCTGCATTTTCAGATAGGCGTCACCGGCACGAAAGAATTTTTTCAGGAAAGACGAATGGGTGGCGGGTGACCAGTACCAGATATCCGGACTGGTGCGTACCGATGTGATACCTATATCGGAACAAACAGATAGATACTCTTCTTTAAACTGGTTTCTAGGAAATACAAGTGATCGTAATTGCACGCCTCTTTCTGCGGCAAGCCTGGCAGCCGTTTCCATATCGGCCCTGAACTGCTCTATGGTTTGACCCTCTTCGAGGCAGAAATAGTGGGCATAGGTATGAGTGGCCAGTTCCTGCCCCGGTGTAGAAATGATCTTGTCGACCAGGCCGGGTGCAAAATGAAATACATCTTCTTCACCCCTGAACCCATGCTTATCGATCCATTCATAGGCAGAAACGCCGGGCCTCGAAAAAGTAGGCTCCGATGATGGCCGGTATTGCTTCCAGGCCATGGCATTCCGGTGAAACAGCATACCAACCGTAGCCCAGGTCACATGAATATTATGACTGGCGAATAACTGCAGTTTTTCCGGAATGACCTCCCGGGTATTGAGAAAGTACTGTTGCTGAGCCTCATTGAGGTCCATGTGTTCGAAACAACCCCAATGCAGTTCAAAATCAAGTGAGATGCAAAATACGCCGGGATAAGAAGCCATAATGATTATTCAAAAGATTATAAACGCCGGGGCTGCCTGACCAGGCTTCCGCTGTAATAATCCCTGTAAGACATTGCCTTAAAGTATATGATAAAAAAGAACGGCATTAACTGCGCTTTCTGGCGCATGGCAATACCCAGGTTCCCTGTTACCTGCGCAAGCGCAAAAGATCCGAACAGAAAAAAGAACAGGCAGATCCGGAACCATCCGTTCCAGTCTTTCCAGGTTAATATACCCTGCCTGATCACCATGAAAAACATATACAGGTATAACAGGTTTTCAAAAGAGACCGTGATACCCAATATGCCCAAGCCGTCGAAGAACAAGGGGCGGAACCAGAATGTGAACATGCGCATGAACAAACCGTAATCCTGGATATTCACACCGGTTGTAGCCTTGCTGAGCTCTGCGGCCCTGTGGCTCAGGGTGGATGACGAGGTGATATCCAGCGATTCAGTTTCCGTGAATTTCAATACATCTTCACTGATATAAATAAACACAACCGCCGCCAGAATGAATATGAACCAGCGTAAAAATGGCTTGATCCCCGAACTCGTCAGTACCACACCCAGCATCACACTCAGGATCGCAGTGAAGAGGATGTGAGGCCGGACCATAAAAGTGATCAGCCCGCCAACGACCAGTGGTATGAAGCGCCTGTTGAACCGGCTCAGACCGTAAGTAAATAATGCCAGGCCAAACATGATCGCGCTCCCTTTTCCCAGGGATGAAGACCAGAAATGGGTATTCGGCAGCAGGAAGACCAGTTCAATGGCTGTCAGGTTCATCCAAACTGGTTCAAGCTTTACATTCTCTCTTGCCGTGATATAAAACAGCATGATGGCCATGAAACCAAAGAATGAAAAAATGATCATCGTGGCATAATACGACAAGCCGAACGGGCCGGTAAAAGGCCAGGCAAAAAAGTGGATGAATGTTGTACCTGTGCCCCACAGGCTTAACCAGCTGGTTACGCCGGCAGATTTATTGAAATAGGCGATGGAATCACTGGTAGTCAGCGCCGCATACAGCATGTAGATGGCTGTCATCAATGCGTGTACGATGAACAGCGTCCACAGATACCTTTCAGACGGCAGGTGAAAACGGTTGACCATGGCCTTGATGATATAGGCCGTGAGGAGCAACAATAACAATAAGGTTAATACGATATCCATATCAAAACAGTTCCATCGTGCCCATGGATGGTTGCCATTGGCTGAACTGATCAAATGTAGTAAGATTATCCATGGCGAGCGGGCGAATGGTGACCATGGGCCCCTTTCGCACAGGCCCCAGCAACCAGCCCGGTTTAACGTCTCCCTGCATGAAATCCGGCGATGGCGCACAGGTCACCATCAACGGCCTGATCGCTCCGATCAATTGCCTCAGTGCTCTCCTGGCATCGCCCGGCGCCTGCTTATCCGTTGATTCCGTCCAGGCTTCGCAAATACGGAGTTCATAAAATCGATTCAGTCTTTTAAGCCTGAAAACAAAACCGTAGCGCCCTGCTTCAGACACGGCCCCGTATTTCACCACAGGGCAGGTATGGTAACGCCAATGAAGGTATGCATGGCTTAATGGCGTATGCCACTGGTCTTTACCCGCATGGAATGCATGATCCCGGAGATGGCCGATGGCCCTGTCAACCGGATAACGAAGAAGCATAGACGCTACTTCCTCTTCCCGGTAAAACCTGGGAAAAATACTGCCGGGGCCGATCAATATCGGCATTCGTCCGGCTTGTTGCCAGCCCATTTTAAGGTACCCGGCCATACTTATCGGGTTGGGAGTATTATAGACCAGGGAAACACCCTCCGCTTTACATTCATCCACAGCCTGTAACGTCAGCTTACGGAATATTCCTTTACCCTGGTGTGCCGGATCTGTGGCGGTATCCACGGCTCTCACCGCTTTGATCTTTTTATCTCCTGAAATCCAGTCCCACTGCATGAAAGCGCGGAGCCCGATGATCAGCCCTTCTTCCCTGGCCAGCAATATCTTGGAAGGACCGAATGGGTTTTGCTCATGTTTCCAGATAAAGAATGCTTCAGACTTAGGCATCAGGCTTTCCCCGAGGCTGCTCCTCAACAACTCGATCATCCTTGGCATATCCCCCGCCTTTGGCTGATTGATGATCATAGATCAGTGTTTAACTGTTTGGTGATAAACTTCTTCGATCTGCCCAACCATGACGCGCAGGCTGAATGATTCAATGACCCGTTGGCGGGCCTTTTCTCCGTATTCCCTGATCATTGCCCGGTTTTCCACCAACTGCGACAAAGGCTTTACCAGTTCTTTCCATTCTTCCACTGGAAGCATGAATCCGTCCTGGCCAGGCCTGATGACTTCCTTTATTCCACCCGCATCGGTACACACCACCGCACAACCGGTGCTCATTGCTTCCAGCAATGCCACGGGTAATCCTTCAAATTCGGATGTCATCATGAAGATGTTCATGGCCGATAACCAGGGCAGCACATCCGTTTGCAGTCCGGGAAAAGAAATAAATTCCTCCATGCCCTGCTCTTTGAGGTGGCGCAAGATCTCCCCTTCAACGGGCCGTCGCCTACGATGCAGCCCCTCACATGCGGATGACGTTCGTGCAATTGCCTGAACACGTCGATCCACTCCTTGAGCCTTTTCTGGAAGCGGAAAACGGCAATGGTTCCGATCAGTACATTGTCCGGGGATAATCCCAGTTGCTTACGGACAGGCTCACCGGCAACCTGGTTGCGTACAAAATGTCCGGTATTCACGCCGTTCAGGATCGTCTGCACGGGTACCCTGGGCCGTATCCAGGTGCGGATGGATGTTCCACATCACCGGATACCGCAATCACTTTGGATTGCCAGTTGAAGGTGAGCCGGTTCATCGTTTTCGTTAAAATATGATAGCGCTCTTGTTTATTATGTTCGGTATAAATAACGGGAATGCCTGTACGCTTATGAATGAGCCTGCCCACAAATCCTGCCCATGGCAGGTGGCAGTGTACGAGTTCTATGTTGTTGTTTCGAATATACCGGATAATCTCGCCCGTCTTGAGCATGATCCGGAAGTTATTCTTTGCCGGGAGGTTGACAACTTTTCCGCCGGCTGCTTCCAGGCCGGCCACCATTTGATTTTTCCATGGCAGAAAATACATGTAATGAAAATCAAATGACTGCTTGTCGTGCAGCTTCAGCGTTTCCTGGAGCAGCATTTCTGCGCCTCCTCTTCCCAGCGATTTAATGATATGGAGTACTTTCATGTACCAAGTAAATTCGAACTCACCCGCCCTTCAGGAGAGACCTGTACATATCCTCGAAATTCCGCAGACAACTTTCGAGGCTGTAATTGGCCACTACATAATCACGGGCGCGGCTGCCCATTTTTTTTCGTGTATCTGTTTCTGTTAGCAGTCGTAGAATAGCCCGGCTGAAAGCTTCCGGATCGTGCCCGGTAAGGAGTATTCCCGTATCGCCATCACGCACCACTTCTTTCACCACCCACGTTCACGGCCACACTCGGAACCGACTGCATACCGGCCTCGGGGATAACCCCGGGCACTCCTTCAATGGTGCTTCCCAGGATAAAGAGGTCGGCCCCTGCCAGCCATTCCTGCACTGGGCTGCGGTGCCCCGCCAGAAAAATATGATCATCCAGTTTTTGCAACCTGATCTTTTCGGCGATCTCATGGAAACGTTTCCTTCACCGATCAGTACAAGCCTGGCCGATGGGCATTCCCGGAGCACCCGGCTGAAGCTGTCGATCAGGAAATCATGGTTCTTTTCATCGGAGAACTGACCGATATGCATGACCACCGGATCTGATTCAGAAAAATCAAAGGTGCGGCTAATGACGGCACGGGAAGCCCGGTGATCGTATGGCAGATCGGGAATACCCCTGCGTATGACTTTCGTCTGTTCCGCAGGATAATGATATGTTTTGACAAGGTCTTCCAGCGACTGTGGGCCAACCGATGCCACAAAACCAACCTGCCTGAACAGCATGCGCTGAAAACGGGTGCGCATACTCCCGGCAGAAGTCCAGGAACTGACCATACTGATATTGCGATACACTAAAGGGATATGGGGAAAATACAGGCGACGGGCAATGGCCGCGTATTTCAGGGTGTCTGACCCGTTGGCCTGGATGATGTCTGGTTTTGTTTCGCGGATCAGCGCAACCAGTTTACGAAGTAAGGAGAAACTGAACGCGGACTTTTGTCCGTTCAGGTCAATATTCTCGGCATGTTCTGCAACCAGCGGGTGCTGGCCGGGCGAATACAGGCCGGCAAAAATAACACGGTGACCATGGCTGCCGAGCAGGGCGCTCAGTTCAGCGGCAAAAACCTCCGCACCGCGAAATTGTCTTTTTGTAACTAATTGTACGATCGTCATGCCGGTTGGTTCAGCAACCATTCCTTAAATCGGATGATACCTTCCTTGAATTCTGTTGTGGGATGATAATGCAAAAGCTTTCCCGCTTTCGCGATGTCGGCATACGTGACCGGCACATCACCCATCTGTTCCGGCATTGGGATGATATTGGCCTTTTTGCCCAACACATCTTCCAGGGTGGCGATCATTTCGGCCAGGGTTACCGTACGGTGGTTGCCCAGGTTGATGACCTCATACATACTGTCGGTATAATGCAATGCCGAATATATACCTTCAACGGTATCCGTAACATATGTATAATCGCGGCGGGTACTTCCATCGCCAAAAAATTGGATCGGGCTACCCTCCAGGATCTTTTTACTGAACAGGTGAATGGCCAGGTCGGGCCGCTGACGGGGGCCGTAAACGGTGAAGAAGCGAAGCGCCAGGAAACGGATCTTGTATAAGTGGCTGTACACATGGCCCAGCAACTCACCGGATATCTTCGTACTGGCATAAGGGCTGATCGGGTTTAATACCGCATCGCTCTCTTTCCACGGAAAATTCGGGTTGATCCCATACACGCTGCTTGAGGAAGCAAAAACGAATTGCATGATATGCCTTCTCCTGGCAAACTCGAGCAGGTTTTGTGTTCCCTTGACATTTACATCCTGGTAAGCCACGGGGTTCTCAATTGAGGGCCTTACGCCGGCTTTGGCAGCGAGGTGAATGATCGCATGATATTCGCCCGGAAGTTTTTTATCCAGCTCATCCTGTTGCAGAATATCCAATTCCAGTATCCTGCAATCGGGGTGATCCCCGAAAGCGGCGGTGTTCCTCTCTTTAATGTCTCGTGCATAAAACGGATCATAGTTATCGATTACCGTAACGGCATATCCGTTAGCGAGTAACTTCTCAACCAGGTGGCTTCCTATAAAACCGGCTCCCCCGGTAACGATGATGTGTTTCTTGCTCATGAGTCTGTAGGTGTCTGGAGTGCCTTAAGCATCATTGGTGGCGGATAACAGGTCCGATTCTTTCACAGATTGGCCGACCACTTTGTGGAGGAAAGATTCATATTGCCCTGCGATCGTTCTTATTTCATATCGCCCGGTGGCCACCTGCCGCGCGCGTTTACCCATCTCCGCCATAGATGGATATTCCAGGATCATTTTCTCCATGCAGGCGGCCAGTGCCGCTTTATCTTTCATAGGAAAGATCAGTGCCGTGCTGCTATCCACGGCTTCCCTGTTCATGGGTATATCGGAAGCAATGATGGGTATTCCCGCAATCATCGCCTCCACCAGCGAGCCGCTGAATCCTTCGTACCATGAAGGAAAAAGAAAACAATGCCCGCCATAAATTTTTTTCCAGCCCCCGGGAACGGTTCCGTGCAGGGTCACCTTATCAGCAATACCCAGCTGCACGATCATCTCTTCCATTTTCTTTCTGAAGAGGCCGTTTCCATATATATCGAGGTGCACATCTGGGTGTGCGGACCGCACCTGCTGATAGGCTTCCAGCATCTCGGCCAGTCCTTTACGCTGCAACAGTCTTCCTATGAATACAAAACGAAATGTACTGCCTGTGGGGGGCGTCCATACAGGGAACTGGGAAGTGTCCCGGCCCCGGTATATGACGGTGATATTTTTCTTCCGCAGATGCAGGGCTTTCGCATTGCTCCGGGCAATCGATGCCGCATTGGATATCCAGAAACGGGGGATACCGGAAGTCCACCTGTCGAGTAACCAGAAAAAACGAAAGCGTCCGTACTGTCCTTTGTCTTTGAATTCGCGGACACGAATCTCCCCATAACTGTCATTGACAAAGGTGCCGATCAGCGGTGTCTTTGTCAGGTAGCAGGCGATACGCGATATGAGGTTGGCGCGCAATATCGAGGAAACAACGAGGTCGGGTTTTTCCTGCCTGATCAGTGTGATGAGTTTTCGGATACCCGTCGTGAAGGAACGCTTACCGGTCAGGTGCAGATCGATCAGCGGTATGCCCGCCTGCACGTATTCCTGCCGGAGATCATCACCGGGATAAAAAGTAACAACCCTGGCATCGGTATCCTTTGAAAAGTGCCGGATGATATCCAGTGTGCTTTTCTCCGTACCACCGTTGGCCAGCGTATCGAGTGTAAATAATACTTTCAAGGTTTACATGGCATCCCGAAAAAAAATCCGATGCAGATCGCGGGGTATCGGTCAGAAACCCTGCAATTCAACCATTTTCCGGAATGTGGGGGATTTCGCTATGAGTTCATCAAAACTACCTTCATCCTGAATGGCGCCCTTATTGAGGATAATGATCCTGTCGGCATCCTTGATGGTCGACAATCGATGCGCTATGATGATGATGGTATACCGGCCTTTCAATTGTTCTATATTGTCCTGTATGGCCTTTTCCGTTTCAGAGTCGAGTGCTGATGTGGCCTCATCCATGAACAGAAAATCGACTTCTTTATACAGTTCGCGCGCTATCGAGAGGCGTTGTTTCTGTCCGCCGCTGACGTTAATGCCATTATTTCCCAGCAGGGCGTCTCCCTGTAAAGGCTGCTTCATCACAAAATCATAAATAGATGCCTTATGCAGGGCTGAATAGAACCGCTCTTTATTGGCCTCGGTGGGCTCGTCCCAGAAGGTCACATTATTGAAAATGGTGTCGTTAAAAATGACCGGCTCCTGGGTGATGTACCCGATGTGTTGCTGAAAGGTTTCGATATTAAAATCCTGCAGGTTACTACCGTCAATGAGTAGACGACCTTCATTGGGTTTCAGGAGGCCCGTCAGTACGTTGATCAGGGTGGTTTTACCCGAACCGCTTTCGCCTACTATGGCGATGGTCTGGTTCCTGGGGATCTGCAGGTTGATCCTGTTCAGTATCCGGTGATCGTCATACACAAAGGAAACATCTTCAAATCGGATATCGTTGTGGAATCCTTCATAAGAACGGGCACCCGTCACTTCTTTTCCCGCTTTCAGTTCCTGGTTGAACTGGGTCATATTATGCAATGACCCCGACACACCGAGGAAGAGGTTCCAGAAGTTTTGAGTTCCCATCAGGGATACCAGCCCGCGATAGAACAGCAGAAGGCTGAAGATGATCACACCGATATTCTGTGAGAAATATTTAACCTGTACGATGATGACCAGCACAACCACCAGGATGATCAGTGGTTCCCGGACGGAAGACAGCGTAGCGCTGATGAGGCCGGCCCTTTTGTTTGATTCCTGAATTTTTTCGTTTGTCTGGATCAGCTTGTCGGCATAACGATGGATCAAACCCGTAGCCTTCAGGTATTTGAAATAGAAAACCTTCTGGATCAGCAGGCCCTGAAACGAATGACTGTCGGTGGTGATCTTTTTCGACAGGGTTTTGGTAACCTTATGCAGGCGGCGGAATACGAGGTTGGTGAGCAAGCCTCCGATGGCTACCAGCAGGGCAAACTGGGGGTTGGCAAAAAAGGCCATGAAGATATATACCGCCACAAAAATGCCATACTGAAAAGACATGAAGTAATAGCGGTAAGCCTGTTTGACCTTTTCCACTTCACCGCTGAAGGTATTCTGGATCCGGCCGCTATCTGAATTGACAAAAATATTATAGCTGAAATCAGACAAGCCCCTGATATTCCTCGTCCGGATCTTGCGGATGAATAATTGCTCGTTAATGACGCGCAGGTAACCTTCGGCAAATTTCAATCCGCCCTTCATGGCAAAGAAGATGAAAATGACCATCAGAACCACCCCGAGGGTCATCGAAATACCCAGGTAAGAAAATATGTCTACCAGAAAAGACATATTCCCCAGGTTGGAGCTGTCCGGCGGTGCGCTGCCGGCATCCACCATCTGCAACAACGGGATGAACATGGCCAGGCCGAAGCCATCCATGACCCCAACCAGCAAGCTCAATACCATACTGATGAAGATCCGGTATCGGAGGTGGGAATAGAAATAGAAGAAGTACTGGAAGTACTTTTTCAGGAGTTTCTTAATTGTATTCAAAGTTTGGTCTGATCAGGATTTCTTTTCCGCGTCTGTGCCGGTTTCAGAAGAGTAATAACCGTATCCGTACTTACGCCTGTAATAATAATTGCCGTATTTACTGCCGAAATATCCTTTGTCGCGCACGCCGTTAAACACGAGTGCCATACTCTTGAAGAGATTCCGGTTGTACCATTCATTGATCTCCTGGATCTGTTCACGCACCGTCTGTTGGAAGCGTGTAAAGATCAGCGTTACATCAGCCCAGTCGCCCAGGATCTGCGCATCGGCTACGATACCGAACGGCGGAGTGTCGATGATCACCACATCGTAATTTTCATCCAGGTATTTTTTTACTTTCCCGATGAACTCGCCGGCAATCAATTCCTGCGGGTTTGGCGGGATAGCTCAGCCGGAAAAACATCAAGCCTTTCTTTAGGATCGTCTCCCACCCTGATGGCGATCTCATTCGGTTCCTTTTACCGATCAGCACACTCGACAAACCTGCCCCATCGCCGGGGAACGTAAAGCTTTCGAAATTTTTCGGCCTGCGAAGGTCAAATTCCAGGAGTGCGACCTTCTTACCCTGCAAGGAATATGATTTCGCCAGGTTCATCGACAGAAATGATTTACCCTCACCGCTGACACTTGACGTGATGAGCACATAGTTTGTCTTACGCCCGTGTGAACGGTAGAAATTGATATTGGTGCGCAGCGAACGTATTTGTTCACCAAACATGGAACGGCGGTTACGCCCGATGATGATGGGCTCTTTATCGCTGTTATCCGCCTGCTCCAGTTCCGCGATGACCGGAATGAGGCTCATTCCCTGCAATTGTTTCTTGGAGATCACTTTGCGGTTGGTCAGTTCTTTGATAATGGCAAAGATGAGTGGCAGCAATAGACCTATGATAAAGGAGGCCATCAAAATGATACTGCGTGACGGCCTGAGTTCTGCATTGATCTTCAGCGGCGGACGAAGGATCTTTGTATTAACGGTTACCGATGCAGCCGCGATAGATGCTTCTTCTCTCTTCTGCAGTAAGGTCAGGAAGAGTTGTTCCTTGATATTCTGGAGTCTCGATTTTTCGAGTAATTCCTTTTCTTCATTCGGTGTGTTGCGCAGGAACTGATTGGCCTGGCTGATATTGCCCTGGTATGTGGTTTCCGCTATACGCAGGTTGTTTTTATAATTAAGCAAAACCGAATTCATGCTGCTCCGCATTTCATTCAGCTTCCTGTCGAGCACCTGCATGTTGGGGTTATCGTCGGTTTGCACCAGGGCCAGTTTATCCCGCTGGCTGCGTAAATCCTGGTACTGGCGCAGGATGCCTTGCAGATAAGGATCATTGACCCCTACGAATGACAGGTCGGATTCTTTCAGGTTCGGGTCATGAATGAAACGCTCGATGGAACTCACGGTAGCCTTCAGGATATTGATTTCCGTCAATTGCTTGTCGTACTCCTTCATTTTATCGAGGTACAATTCTCCGTTGGCCGACATGCCCACAAAACCCCGGCTCGCTTTAAAACTGGCCAGCGCCGATTCGATCGAATCAAGCTCCCGGCCTAATGGGATCATACGCTTATCAATGAAGTTGATGGCCTGGGAAAAACTCAGGGATTTATCTCTTTTGAGTTCGTTATTGTAAATGTTGATGAGTCCGTTGAGGATATCAATGGCCCGTTCGTTGGAAACATCCGCATAACTGATGTTGATGATGTTGCTTTCCTTGGTTGTGGTCATGTTGATCTTGCCACTGATATGAAAAGCAGTTGCCAGGGTGCCCCGGCTGTAACAGAAGATCGGAGTTGAGCTGTTGAACTCCTGCAGTTTATTGACAACGATCTTGTACCCTTTCAGGTAAAACCCTTCATCCCATTTGGCATTGCCCTCAACCGATTCGGAGATAAAATGAAAGCCATCCTTTTTGGGCATGATGGAAAAATTGATCTCGGGAACATCCTCGCCCGGATCTTTTACTATATGCCATTTAATGATCCCGTAAAAGTCTTTGTTCTTAAATCTTCCCTGTGCTTCAGACACATACTGCAAACCCAGTGAATCTACGAGTTTGGCCGCCAAAGAAGGGGATCTGAAATACGCGATCTTATCATTGAACGGGTCGCGCTGGGAACCGAAGAATGCCTGGCCGATCGATAATTCCTCCCGTTGCTCAATGGTCAGGCTGGTATTAACGATATAAACAAAATTCAGGTAACGCAGGTAAATGCTGCCCACGAGGTATCCCAATAACCCGAACAAAAGTATATACGGCCAGATCGATATAACCCTGCGGAAATCTATATCAAACGAATTGGTACGTAACCTGACCGGTTGCACGGGATCATTGTCAACCGGCTGAGAACTTCCCTGTTCCCACACATTATTATCTTGCTTGATCATTAGTTGATGATATTGTTAAGCGTAATCAGAACTGTAATAAGAGCCCCTGTAATGGCGATGGCATTCCGTGCCGGGCTGCCAGGGCTCAGGAACGTAGTAAATCGACCCGGCTTTACATACAACAGGTCATTTGATTTCAGGTAATAGTAAGGAGAAGTAAATATATTCTTGCTGTTCAAATCCAGTTTGGCCATTGTTCTTGTGCCGTTTTCTTCGCGCACCAGCCAAACATCATTTTTCATATCAAACGCATCCTGCGTGCCTGATTGAGCGATCGCTTCAAAAATAGTCAGACGCTCGTTGAACATTTGGATAGTGGTACCGCCACGGCCATTCACAAAATAAACACGGCCGGCAATATTAACATTGACAAAAATATCCTTGAAGTAAACGGAAAGTTTCTCCCTGATCATTTTTGCCGCATCCGTGGAGGTCATACCCTCTACATGTAATTCACCGATATAGGGGAACATGATGGAACCCTTGTCGTTAACAAGATAACCGTTGCTGAACTGCTGCACGGCATTACCCACATTCTGGGCATTGAATGGGTTAAGAAATGCAGTCAGTGAGGGTTCAGGTGAACTGACATTGATATTTAACCTGTCTGATCGCTTGATCTGCAACGGTACCCCCTGTTCGATAGAGTCCAGTCGTTGTGTGGTTGGCTTCAGATCGTGGAAATAGTATAACTTTTTCGGAGAAACGCAGTTGGACAGCGAAATAATGGATAAAATACCCAGGAAAAATAGAACTGTGCGCATAATAAGCAGTTAATGTACAAATAAACTAAATAATCCGTAAAGTCAATGATGACAGATTATGGATTAAGAAAAATAATATATATAATTTATTTACTTTGTATTTAATTGATTTTCAGTAAATAAATCGTCTATTAATAAATCCCAGGTTCTTTCATTGGCAGGGCTTCGCCACTCCCAGTCACAGTAAATGTGAAAAAAATTTAACGATTGTTAAATCTGGTTTGCAAAGATACTTCATTACCGGCAGCGTACCTGAAAATCAATAAAGTTTACGTTGAATTTACCTGCCCGGAACAAAGCTGTCCCCGGACCAAAAAAAGCTATCCGTAGTCTTAAAAAAAGCTATCCGTAGTCTAAGACTACGGATAGCATACAAATTCTATTTAATCTATGATCAGAGCTTGATCAGTTTCTGTACTATCCTCTTATCGCCCTGCAGCACTTCGATCATGTAAGCGCCAGCTTTCAGGTTGCTACCAAAAGTCTTTAGGGCGTCGGGCATGATCAGCATGCGGCTCAGTTCCCTGCCCTGCAGGTCGAGTACGCGTACGGTCACCTGGCTGTTCTTATCCAGGCTCTTCACCCGAAGTTTGAAGTCGCTCACCGCGGGGTTCGGGAACACCTGGGCTTCAAACAGTTCCACCGGAGCTGTTACATTGCCCTTGGTGTAAACCGGGAACTTCTCTTCTGGCGGACAAGCCGGCAGCAAGACAGACAATGACCTGATTACACTGTTTCCGCAATTATTTGACGCTTGTGCAGTAACCGTACCGGTGACCGCTGTTGAAGGATAAGCGATCGTAATGCTGAATGCCGTTTGTGTTACCACGCTGCCACCGGCAGGATAGGTCCAGTTAACGGACGTTGCATTCGCAGGCATGCTGGCCAGTGAGTAGGTGAATACCCTGTTCGGGCAAGCTGCCGTTTGAACCACATCGATCACGCTTGGCGTAGCCGGGCTGAGCGTTGCAACGGTCAGGTTCCTGGCTGTGCTGGTACCGCAACCGTTGGTGGCGATCACACTGATCGTTCCACCGGTGTAACCGGCCGGGAATGTGAAGGACACTGAGTTGCTTCCCTGACCTGTCAGGCCAATGGCTCCGGCTGGTACCGTCCAGGTATAGTTGGTGACGGTCGGTTGCTGGGCCACTGCGTAAGTGGCTGCCGTTCCGGCAGGGGCGATGTTGGCGCATACGTTCACCGGTCCGGCTGATCAGGCCGGGTGTGGCCGGGTTGGCGCGGGTGATCGTCAGGGCGCGGCCTCCGCTTGTTCCGCAACTGTTCACAGCCTGAACCGTGATATTGCTGGTAGTGAAGCCGGCTGGTGAATGTAACTGTTACCAGTGTATCGTTCTCACCCAATCCATTCGGGTGTGAGATGGTGGTGTTGCCAGACTGTGCGTTCCAGATATAGGATGAAGCGCCGGCCACTTTTGGTATATAGTAAGTGATCGGAACATTCGTTCCCAGGCTCAGGCACACATTGGTGGTGGATGCCGTGATCGGCTGTGGCGTGCTTGGGTTCTGTGCCTGCAGATAGTAGATCGTCATTGCGCTGGTACCGCATGCAGATACAGCCGTTACGCGTATTTGTTTGTTGGCTTGCGTAGTGAAGCCGTTTGCAAATGTTACCGTGATGGTACCCACTCCCGAATTATTGGTTTGGCTCACCAGGCTCACATTCGGCGGCAACGACCAGTTGAAGCTGGTTGCGCCGGTTGAAGTGGCCGTGTAGGTGATCGGGGTAGCGTTACCTACATAACGGACAAACATTGGCCGGGCCGGTAACAACCGGGGCGGCACCGCTGGCTACAGTCAGGTTAGCAGAAGCAGCTGGGCGTGCCATTGCAGCCACCGGTAATCGTATAAGTAATAATGGTTGTTCCTGGTGAAAGAGCGGAAACCAAGTCCGGACGTTGGGTTTACGTTGAAGCCACAGCCGGGTTGCTGCTGCTCCAGCTTCCTGTTCCGCCACTCAATACAACACCATTGGCAGTAAAGGTTGATGAAGTACTGGCGCATAATGTGGCCGCTCCGCTTACCGAAGCCACACTGGCATCCGGCAGTATGTTAACGATGGAAGATGAACTAACCGTTCCATCGCATCCGCCGGTAACAGTATAGATGATCGAGGCCTGGCCTTCGGCTAAGCCCGTCACCAATCCTGAATTAATATCCACGGTGGCCACATTGTTGTCGCTGCTGCTCCAGGCTCCCGTTCCGCCTGAAAGCACCACTGCATTTGCACTGTATGTAGCAGTTGCCCCGATACAGAGTGGGCTGCTGCCACTCACTGTTCCGGCTGAAGCCGGTGTGCAGGTAATTGCGGTGATGATATTTGAATTAGCTGAAGTGCTGTTTGCACTCTCGGCGCGCACACGATAATAATAAGTAGT
The DNA here is from genome assembly GCA_046329695.1 of Ferruginibacter sp. Lineage (GTDB taxonomy): Bacteria > Bacteroidota > Bacteroidia > Chitinophagales > Chitinophagaceae > Ferruginibacter. The sequence goes on along the minus strand of JAXLUE010000015.1, from coordinate 13,711 downwards.
GGCTGCCGTAAGGCCTGTCACTGATTGTGAAGTACCAGCAACAGACAGGTTCTGGTATCCGCTTACATATAAAGGAAGTGCACCGGAAACGATAATATCATCGATCCTACTGGTACCTGTAGTAACCGTTGCTCCGCCAACAGAGGTATTAGAAGTCATGATCCAGCGGATAGACAAAGCTGATTGGTTATCACAAGCTGCAGGCAATGCCAGGTTAGCTATTACACCTGAAGTGAAATTATCAGCCAGGGCTGGTACGGTTCCTCCTGGTACATCCGTCCAGGCTCCGGCCCCAACTTTATACTGGATCTTGAAATCACGGGGGCCGGAACTGGAAGCACGTTGTTTAGAAGATAACTTGATATTATAATATCCTGTTGCATCGATGTCAACTTGCCAGAACTTGGTTCCGGAACCACTTGCCCATGAATTAGCTGTTGCTGCGCGTGTGGTGGCTCCAGTTACATCACCAATAGTACCACCTGTACAAGTAAGTGTTTTAGCCGAGTTGGCAGGTAAACCCTGGTCGGGAGTTACGGTGGCGCCACTCGTGGGGAATGTCCAACCTGCCAGTGTTACTGGAGCTCCCGTAAAAGTATTGCTTGTACTCACATCAAGCCTGTAACCTGTAGCACCTGTAACTGCATCCCAGTTGGCTGTAAAACTGGTTGAGTTGATATTGGTTGCGGCAGTGGCAACAGGCGCATCCAGACCCAGCGTGGTAAAGCTTTGCTGAGAACCATAAGATATTCCACCGTTATTGGTGGCATAAGCCTTATAATAATACGTTGTATTGGCATTGAGGCCGCTGCTGATCACGGAAGAGAATGAACCAAGGTTCAGCGTTCCACCTGCCACCTGTGTTCCGCTGCCATTGCTAAATCCATTGGTCGTGCTGTATTCGATACCGTAAGAAATAACGGGTGAACATCCGTTGAGTGTGATGGTACCGTTCAATGTGGCAGCGATCTGTGTAATGCCGGATGAAGAACCGGTTGTAACACTTGGTGCGGTATTAATTCCACCGCCGCTTGCACTCACATCCGCATTTCCTGCAAAACCGCCACCGTTAACAGGGATGCTACCGCTGTACGACTGTACAGCTACTGGCGTAAACTTCACATAAATGAGCTGTGAATATGTACCGCCCGGTTGAGATAAAGTGAGTGATGTATTGTACGTGATGTCGTCTGTTGAGAATGTAAACCCATTCAGCGGACCAACATTTACATCAGCGTTCGTAAGGTAAATTCCATTGATAGTGAATGTATTTGGACCAGCCGTATTATTCAGACAAACATCACCGAATGCCGTCAAGGCAGTACTGGATAATGTGGGTGGGATCGCTACAAAACTTGCATCAATGGTGCTGGCCGCCTGAACATTACTGAATGTATAGGTTGTAACAGCCCCAACTGACGAGCCATTGACCAATACATCCGCTACCTGGTAGCCGGGGTCAGGGGTAATGGTATAGGATTGTCCGCTGCCGCAATTGACAGTAGTTACACCGGCAGGGCTGATGCTGCCATTTGATCCGGCAGTAGCGGTGATCGTAAAGGTATTAATGACAAAGCTGGCGCTGATGGTATGGGGAGCCTGTACATCGGTAAATGTATACGTAGTGATCGGACCTTGCGATACGTTATCTACAAGAACATCCACGATGCTGTAGCAGGCATCCGGGGTGATCGTATAAGTGGCATTGCTTCCGCAGTTGACATTGCCGGTACCAGGTGTGACGGATCCGTTTGATCCGGCAGTTACCGTGATCGCATAAGTATTCAATGTGAAGGAAGCGCTGATGGTGTGAGTTGCCAGCACATTGGTGAACGTGTACGAACCGATAACACCCTGGGAAACACCGTCTACGATCACATCGGAAATGCTGTAACAGGGGTCAGCAGTGATATTGAAGGTCTGGTTATCACCAGCATTCACTGAAACGGAACCGCTTGGTGAAATCGATCCGCCCGTTCCGGCGCTGGCAGTGATCGTAAATGTCACAGCCTGAACAAAACTTACACTGATGGTATGTGACGCCTGTACATCGGTAAATGTATATGTAGTGATCGCTCCCTGCGATACGTTATCTACCAGTACATCATCTACCAGATAACCCGGATCGGGCGTAATGGTATATGTCTGGTTGCTGCCACAGTTCACCGTGGTGGCGCCCACCGGGCTGATACTGCCGTTAGAACCGGCGGTTGCCGTGATGGTATATGTATTGAGTGCAAATGTTGCGCTGATGCTGTGCGGAGCCTGAACATCAGTAAATGTATACGTAGTGATCGGACCTTGCGATACGTTATCTACAAGAACATCCACGATGCTATAACAAGCGTCGGGGGTGATGGTATAAGTTTGATCATCTCCGCAGTTCACATTACCGGTACCCGGTGTGATCGAACCATTAGCTCCTGCTGTAACCGTGATCGCATAAGTATTGAATGTGAAGGAGGCGCTGATGGTATGATCCGTTGTTACTCCTGTGAAAGTATAAGTACTGATGGGACCCTGTGATACACCATCAACAAGTACATCGGTGATGCTATAGCACGGATCTGCCGTAATGGTATATGTCTGATCGCTTCCGTCACATATGGTTGTTACGCCACTCGGAGAAATACTGCCACCAGTTCCAGCCGAAGCCGTGATCTGGGAACAGGTTGCCGCTGTGATCGTATTAGAATTATCTGAAGTACTGTTGGTGCTGAAAGCACGTACTCGGTAATAATACGTGGTTCCTGAAGTCAGGCCAGAAACGGTTTGGGTCAGCCCGTTCACGGTCAGGTTATTATACCCCGCAACAAAGGCAGGTGCAAAACCTGCAATGGCTATATCATCGATACGGCTGGTGCCACCACTCGCCAAACTTCCGTTAACAGCATTGTTGCTGGTCATGATCCAGCGAAGGAATACACTGGATTGATTATCGCAGGCCGCAGGAAGGCCGAGATTGGAAATGATACCCGTAATGAAATTATCGTTTCCAACGGTAACGGCACCGCCTGTAACATCTGTCCATGTTCCTCCCACACCTATCCGGTATTGAAGTTTGAAATCTTTGGGGCCCGTATCGGAAGAACGTTGTTTGGAAGAAACCTTTACTCCATATAAACCGGTGGTGTTTACTTCCAACTGCCAGTACTTGGTTCCTGAACCACTCGTCCAGGTATTTGCGGTTGCACAAAAATCACCCGCACCCAGGGAGCCCTGGTTGGAATATGAAATTGCGCCTGTGCCGCCAACTGTACTCAGTGTTTTTCCGCTGTTATTGGCATTGGCCACATCTACCGTGGCGTCAGCAGATCCTGTAGGGAATGTCCATTGAGCCATCGTTGTTGGCGTGTTGCCAATGAAATTGCTGCTGGTGCTCACATCCAGCCTGTAGCTGGTGGCGCCTGTTACGGCGTCCCAATTAGCATCAAAACTGGTGGTTGCATTATTGGTGGCAGCGGTGGCAACCGGTGCCGTTAAACTCGCGGTTGTGAAACTGCTTTCAGTTCCATAATGTGTTCCGGCATTATCCGTAGCATAGGCCTTGTAGTAATACGTTGTGTTGGCCGATAAGCCGCTCAGGCTCGAACTGAAACTTCCAAACGACTGGTTGCTGCTGGGTACCTGTGTGCCATTGATAAATCCGGATGAAGTGCTGTATTCGATACCATAAGCGGTTACAGAAGAACAGGCTTCAGTATAGGATCCCTGCAGGCTTGCGGCCACCTGGGTAATACCAGACTGGCCACCCGTTGTTACCGACGCGGGGGTATTGATTCCTGATCCGCTGGCTGCCACATCGTAATTGGATGCGCCGCCTCCACCCACGGTAATATTGCCGTTATATGGTTGAGCGAGGGTCGGATTGAATTTCACATAAACCAATTGAGAGAAAGATCCGCCTGGCTGTGTGATAGACAGAGAAGCGGAATAAGTAATATCATCGGTTGAATAAGAAAAACCGTTCAAGGTGGCAACGGTTACTGGCGCAGTCGTCAGGTTAGTTCCGGTGATGGTAAATGTATTCGGGCCATATGTACCATTGATACACTGGCTTCCAAATGCAGTTAATGCAGAAGCTGTAATGAGCGGACTTCCTGCTGACAATGTAGTTCCTCCGGCGGAAGTTCCATATCCTGTTTCCACATTATCGCCGTTTCTTGCTTTCACCTGGAAAGTATAGGAAGTTGATTGAGCCAGTCCGGTTACCGTGCGTGGTGTACCCCAGGTGGCAATGGTCTGCCAGTCGGGTGATCCGCCCAAAGAACCGTCGATAGACTGAACAAAATTGCCAGATCCTGTTTCCTGTATGGCAAACTGTGTTGCAGGAGGATTGCTGTTACCATTTAATGTAATATCAAGAGTACTGCTGGTGGCGTTATTCACCGTGGGTGTGCCAGGTGTATTGGCTAAAGTGTAAAAATTGCTTTCAGAACCATAAGATGTTCCTTGCGTGTTAGTGGCATATGCCCTGTAATAGTATCTGGTATTGACTGAAAGGCCTGAAAGTGTGCTGGTGTAAGATCCGGTTCCATTTCCATCCGTTGTAATAGATCCTGTAATAATGGGACTGCTGCTGGTTCCATAAGCAACACCTTTTGCACTCACACTGGCTCCACCATCATCCGTTACATTACCACCACTGCTGGCACCGGTTGTAGTGATACCAGAAGCTGTAGTTGTTGTAACTGTTGGAGGATTCGCTAATACTGCCACAGTGCCTCCTATGGCCAAACTGTAATCAGTGGCTCCATTGGTTAAAGAACGTCCGATGGCAAACGTTCCGGAACCTACGGTAGCGGCTGCAGCGCCCCAGGCATTCAAACGAAAATAAATGGTTGTACCGGAAGCCACATTTTGCAAAGCGCTGATTCCACTTAAATTGATTTGTGTCTGCGCATCACCGCCAGTAGTGGTTGATGTATAAGAAATATCAGGGGTAATATCTGTAAAATTTGTTCCATCGGTACTCCATCGCCAAACAAAGGCATTAGGACCAGTTCCTGATCGCCTGAATCGAACATTTAATGTTGACAAAGAAACTTTATATCCTGCCTTTGCACTGATGGTAAAATTGAAACCTCTATTATTATTAACCGCATCTGCTCTGGTTCCTGGACTTGCTGTTGAACCCGGATAATTACTAGAACCAAATGCATTGGCTAATGCACTTGCCGTTACGCTTCCCGTCCTTGTTAGGGTGGAAGTATTTAAATTGGCATTGATTGTGTTGGCATTGAAGGTTGCTTCAGAACCTGTTGCGCCATTCAACTGCCATGCTACTATCTGACCACGGCCTATTTCCGGTATCACTAAACTGCAAAGCGTGATCAGCACTAACATCAATCTGGAAATAACTGTAGTTCCTTGACTGAACTGATTGGTAGAAACTCTCATATTGGTCTGTTTATTTTTAAATTAAATCTCCGGGTTGCAAATGTATTGGATCAAATCCTTGTGGATGTTCGACCATTATTAACAAATGATCAATTCTGTCAGCGTCAGGTTGGTAAGAATGACAGTTTTTAAAAGGGCGGAGAAAGAAGTAAAAAATATGTAAGATATCTCTCAAGTGAACATTAAAAATAACCATTAAATAACAAAGTTGGGCGATCTTCCTAAAATTTCAAGCCGTCACTCCCATGACATAGATCATACCCCCAATGCCGGCCCGGCCATTTGACCCCTATCCGGTTTACCGTATTTCCGGAACCTGGCCACCCAGGGCCAGCCATCAGCCAGCCATTTTAGCAGGTAAACCGTTATCAGGGAAGCAGACAATCCTGTTAATGCGCCACCCATTAATGCCGTCCACCCCTGGCCCGATAAATAGAGCCTGGAAAAAGCCACCAGGGTAAATAACAGGGAGTACATGCAGACTTTTTGCAGGTTCTTTGTATAAGCAGATAAGCCCGCGCCCAAAACAAAGGCTATAGCCGTATGGCCGGAAACCAACCCGGGATTAGCCAGGTGTTCAGCCCTGTCGATAAAAAAAAGATATTGGCCCTGTTCCACAATTAATTCAAAGGGGCCACCCGATAACAGGTTTCCGATCAACTGACCCAATCCAACACAAATGATTGTACTTACCATAACCAGCTTCCAGGCAGGATTTTTCTGATAATAAAGCCAGGCGGACAGGCAGACGGCAAACCAGGCATCGCCCATAAAAGTGACATTGACCATGAACACATTCAGCCAGAAATGATGACCACTGGCCTGTTCATAAAAGAACTTTCCATGTATCAGACTGATCCCTATCAACAGCAGGAGAAAAACCGAGACAAACAACATAAACCTTACACGATAGTAGGAAGACGCCGATGAATAAATTTTTGTCATGTTATTGCTATAAATGTTACTGCAAGATCAGTATTCAATGTAATCTGAACGTGACCGCAGCATTAACTAAACATTAAACATGTCAAATACCAATTGCCCTGTAACCAGAATTAATCAATTCTTAATCTTCTCATAAGAACCAGGCAATACTGGAAATGAATTTTTGCTAAACCACTCCCTTTGGAAAAAAGAAAAATCGACATTGCCGTAATATCGGATGTCCACCTCGGAACCTATGGCTGCAGGGCCAATGAACTCTGCCGGTACCTGACAGCCATTGACCCATCCATACTCATCCTCAATGGTGATATTATCGACATTTGGCAATTCAGAAAAAAATACTGGCCTTCATCGCATATGCAGGTGGTCAAGCAGATCACCAGTATGCTCTCGCGGGGCATAAAAGTTTATTATGTTACAGGCAACCATGATGAAATGCTCCGAAGGTTCGAACACTTCTCCATAGGTAATTTTCATATTGTCAATAAAATGGTCATTCATCACGACAATGGTGATACAAGCTGGGTTTTCCACGGTGATGTCTTTGATGTGACCATGCAACACAGTAAATGGCTGGCAAAATTAGGTGCCATTGGATATGATACCCTCATCCTCATCAATGCCTTCATAAACTATTGCAGTGAAAAACTTGGAAGGGGCCGGATTTCCATGTCAAAAAAAATCAAGGACTCCGTTAAGTCAGCCGTTTCTTTTATCAACCACTTTGAAGACACTGTTTCCGAACTGGCTATCGACAAAGGTTACCAACATGTATTGTGCGGCCATATTCATCAACCCGTCATTAAGGAATATAGCAATAAGAAGGGTTCAGTGCAATACCTGAATTCGGGCGATTGGATTGAAAACCTGACCGCGCTTGAATATGAGGGAGGATCCTGGTCAATATATGAATATAATAATGACCAGGTGGCACAATCGTTCAGCAGGTCCCACTTACTGGATGAAGCTGCGTTCCTGCAAACCACTGAATTGTTCAAGAAAATGTTGGAGGATTTCTTTCCGTCACCTGCTGCATGACAAGGATAGACCAGACTACCTGGTTACGGTCATTCCCCCTGTCGGTTGCTCTTTTTCCGAAGCTCGCATATCCTTATAACGGTCAGGAATAAATGATTCTGCAACAGGGTGCCCGCTTGTTTCAAATTGTAAACCCAGTACATGGGCGATGTACTGTGCAAACTGAATAACCTGAACAGACTGCCCGGCGGGCATTTCCCCAAGCGGCTCCACCCCTGGCCCCATCTGCACCATCCAAGTCTGATCTGAACCCCCGACAAGTATCCCGTGCTTTGTCCACTGCAGGCTCCGGGCTCCACGCCCATGATCAGTTGTCACAAACAATAACGTCTTTCCCCTGTACACTTCGCTGTGCTGAACCTGCATCCAAATATCTGCTAGCATTTTATCAAACAATGCCGCCTGGAGCAGGTATAGGTCGTATTTCCCATGATGAGCAAACTCATCTGTTTCACCCAATGAAATGTACAATACACGGGGTTTCCTGACCCGCATGTACTCCATTGCTGTTGTAAATGTCAGCATATCAGAGCGGGTGCCCATGTTCCTGTATTCAGACTGTACCTGCACCCTGTTGGATAGTTCAACCGGCAATGACACATAATAAGGGTCAAAGGGTTTATACCCGGCATTCAAAATCAATTTCCCATCAGGATTATGCACAACCTGTTCCATCACTTTCCAGGAAGCAAACAAAGCCACACTATCCCGAAAACCGGGTTGGCGGACGATGAAAGACAACAGGTTATCGTGGCTATTTTTTTTGGGCTTGTTTGTTTTAATCGACATATCGGTGTAGCCTGTCAGCAATTCACTATATCCTGCAAAAGATAACCGGTAGGGATTATCCACCGTTACCTCATTACCCAGATTGCGGTTACCCCACAACTGTCCGTGCCCGCTGACATAGTTCCATAAAAATGGCATGAGTTTCTTTCGCCTCTCCTCTGCTGTGCCAGCCCAAAACAGGCTCCTCATGATGCCTGTATCCATTACATAACGACTATTGAACAGCAGGGAAGAATCTGCACCATTGAATATTTCCTGCCACCTGAATCCGTCAGTGGTGACTATAATGACATTTTCTGCTGAGAGATCCTGAGATAAGGCAATGTGTGAGGAAAAGGAAATAATGAAAAAGAGTAACGTTCTTTTCATGAGTCGGGTTTGTCAAAATTCTCACCGGAATATGACCGAATTGTAAATACTTCTTTAATTAAACATTACATGTCGGCCTGATTCATACAACAAATAGTAATGATTTCTTCAAATAGTGGCAACCAGAAAAAGAGAAACTTTGCAAAACCATTCATATGAAAGTTCTCTATGCACTACAGGCTACCGGTAACGGTCACATCAGCCGGGCAAACGAGATTATCCCCATTCTTGAACAACGCTGTGATCTTGATATCCTCGTCAGTGGCACACAATCCGAGATCAACCTCAACCATCACATCAAATACAGGAGAAAAGGCCTGAGTTTTGCTTTTGGAAAGAATGGAGGTATTGATTTCATCAAAACCCTGAAGTCTATTCAAACAAAAAAATTCCTTGATGAGGTCAAAAGTATACCTGTAGACCTGTACGACCTTGTCATCAATGATTTTGAGCCATTGAGCGCATGGGCATGCAAAAAAAGGAATATACCCTGTGTTTCACTCAGTCACCAGTATGCCGTCATTGGTCCAAATGCACCGAAGCCTGTGTCATTCGACCCAATCGCCTGGCTTGTACTCAGGCATTTCGCCCCTTCACAAAAAGGCCTTGGCTTTCATTTTGATTCATATGATGAAGAAACATTAACGCCTGTCATCAGGTCTGAAATCAAACATGCCTATGTCAGGAACTTAGGGCACTACACGGTCTACCTGCCGGCTTATAGCGATAAAAAGCTGATCAAATTCCTTTCTTTATTCCCTTCTATTCAATGGCACATATTTTCGAAGGAATCAAAGAAAAATTATGCCATCGGCAATTGCTGGATCAGGCCAATTACCAACTATGATTTCATCAGCAGTTTCACCACCTGCGAAGGCATTATCACCGGCGCCGGTTTTGAAACACCGGCTGAAGCAATGTATATGGGAAAGAAACTACTGGTTGTGCCTATGAAAAACCAATTTGAGCAACTATGCAATGCAACAGCCCTGGAAAAAATGGGTGTCCGATGCCTGAAAAATGTAAAGAAAAACAAAGAAAAAAAGATCAGGAAATGGCTTTCAGGCAGCAGCGTTGTCAAAAAAGATTATCCAGATGTGGTTGAAGCGGCACTCGATAAAATCCTGCAAACAGTCAACGTTAACCTGACAAATCCTTCCAAAAACAGGTTAATGGTCAACGCTAGCGCCTGATAGTACCTTCATGCTTTTATTCTCTGTTTCCAGATTGAAATTTACCCATGGGGTGTAAAAAAAAGCAACCAGTTCTGGTTGCTTTAAATCTTTATCTGCGCAAAGGCCTTATTGAAATTTCGTCCATCCCTTCCACCAGGTATCACCTGCCGCACAGGCCCCGCGATAACCAACTGCCGTGAAGAAAGTGCCCAGCTTGGCATCCGTAAAACTGGCTCCGCTTAATGCAGGCGATCCGGTTGTTGGGTTAAAATCAACCGTATTATCATATTTAAATGGAGCACCCAGTTGAACATCGCCCGTGGTGGCAAGTATCGTATTTCCCCTTCCGGTGGCATTGAAATAAGCTGTAGCATCAGCCGTTGTCCAGCCTGTGGGTGCCACTGTATTGGCCACATAACTGATCTGGGTATTATTGCCCGCCAGGATATTGTTGGCGAAGAAGGATTTAGGAGTTGCAGCTGTCAGGTTAAGATCAGTTGGAGTACCCGTTCCGGCATCCAGCAACCAGCCTGTAGGCCATCCCATCACAATGGAGTTGGCCAGGGTCAGGGCCGAATTACGGCGGATATGCAAGCCCCTACGGAAATTTGAGTTACCAATATTATTTAACGCTGCACGGGGTCCTACCAGTGTAACATTACTGAATACACAGGATGTTTGAGGATTTAACGCGCTTCCACCGGCATCATTATCCGATTCAAAACCGTTACTTCCGCTGATATCCGCTACCAGGCTGTCGCGGAAGCCGATAGCAAACTGCACGCGGCCGGAAAACCCGTTATCTGTATCGAAGTCATCATCCAGCCCTTTATAAGCGATCAGGTATTTGGCATCCACGCTGCCGCCGAACCATTCATATGAATCATCAGCAGCATAACTCACCTGGATATGCTCGAGCGTTGTACCTCGCCCAACGCCTCCAAACGTAATACCATTGAGCTCCTTATCAGGCAGAAAAGCATAGCCGGCATACTCACAACGTACATACCTGAGAATACCGCTGTTATCATTGTCATCGGCTCCACCATAAAGTCCTAAGCCTTCGGCGTTGTTCACGCCACCCTCGATTTCACCAATTCCTGCCACTCCATTGAAACTGTTATTGGTCCTGGCACGGCCAAGTAATACCAATCCACCCCAGTCGCCGCTGACAGGCGTGGCGGCATCCGAAGTAAAAACGATTGGCTTGTCTGCCGTTCCATCTGCCATGATCTTACAACCACGGGTTACTACCAGTGTGCCGCGGGAAGATTTCTCGCCCTGGATGGTTACACCAGGTTCAATAGTAAGGGTTGCCCCGTTTACTACGTACACGATACCACGCAGTTTATACGTGTTACCTGTTTTTAAAGTCCTGTCTGCATCAATTTTGCCAGACAGGATCAGGTTTTCTGTGGTCCCGCCATTGTTGTTGTTATTGTTCCCGTTATCGTCCACCTCAATCTTGCGGCAGGCGCTGAACAGAATCACAGCGGTTAAGGTCAGTAATGAAAGACGTTTCATATAGAAATTTTAAATGTTGAATGTTTGATGTGGAATGCCGGTTATTTGATACTATAAGCGAATGTCAGGCTCACATTGGTACCGTAGTTTCTGCTGATTGCCAGTACATCTTTGGAACCCGCCTTGAACCTGTTATTATCATCCAGGTCGTGATAGAAATAAGCCCTCTTGTTCAGGATGTCGCTGATGTTCAGCCTGATCTCCCCTTTTTTCTTCATGACCTTCTGGGAAACCTGCAGGTCGACCAGTGGCCTGGGGTTCTCCCAGATATTAGAAATGGCTTCGTTCCCTACAAAGAGTATCCTGCGGCCAATCTGGTTGAATAATAAGGTGCGTTGAAACCTGCCTTTTCCTGGTCGTATAATAAAGCCACATTTACGAGGTATGGGCTTTGGCCCTGGAGTGGACGGTTCAATGCGGCAGTATCTTTTACACGGCTGTGTATATAGCTCAGGTTACCACTCAGGGTGAAATTGGCCAGTTTCTGTGAAAGGAAATCGAGTTTTTTGCGGAATTCGAATTCTGCGCCGATCACATTGGCGTTGTTTGAATTGTTGATGTTAAAAGTGTTGGTGGCCGGACCCGTACGGTTGAAATAATATTCGATAGGATCTTTAAAGTGCTTGTAAAAGCGCCCACTGTTATCAATTCGCCGGCCCGTGGATACCATTCATATCTTAGGTCGAAGTTGCTGATCTTGGTTCGACGGGCCAGTGAATTACCGACTACCTGCGCATTGAGCTCGAAATCATAAAAGGCGAATGGGCTCAGTTCCCGGAATTCAGGGCGGGCGACCGTCTGGCTGCCACTGAGCCTGATATTGGTATTTGGGTTGAGTTTGTAAGTAATATTAACGCCGGGCAGGAAATCCGTCACCCTGGAATAGACGTGGCGTTCATCCGATTTTTTGGGGCTGCCGATCAGTTGATCGAAATCTTCCACCCTAACACCATAGACTACACGCCATTTTTCTGAGAATTGGTTATCGAATTGCAGGTACCCGGCATTCATGATGGTATTGGCCATGTAACGGTATGGCTTCCCGATGAGTTCACCGAACTGAACCGTTTGAGGTGTGGTTCCAAAGTTTTCCGGGGCAAAGATCTGGTCGTAAGGCAACTGGCGGATACCATTATCAAGGGTACTGACAAAAAACGGGCGGCTGTCGAATAAACGGTCTTTAACCTGGAAGAGGTAACCAGCTTTTACCGTCTGCGTATAGCCGAGCCAGTTAAAACTCTTGCTCACATCTGTTCCGGCATTATAGATATAATCATTCAGGAAACTGTAAAATATGCTTCCGCTCTTCTGGCTTGAACCTGCTCCCAGCAATGCATAGAATGGTGCAGTGGGATTTCCTTCTTCCTGCGTGTAAAACAGCCTGCGCTGATCGGGTATGTATTGGTCAAGGATATTGAATCCTCCATACCATTTAAGCCTGACGCCCCAGGGCTTGATGTTGTGCTCGCCCACAAGTTGCGTGTTGAAGAATGTATTTTGGCGAAAACCGATCTCCTGCGCCCTGACGGCGTCACCCTGGCCCGGACCAAGTATGAAGTCCCGGCCGTTATAACGGTCGATCAGGTAATCGCTGCTATTGATATTGATGATATTTTTGAATGAAATGCGGTTATTATTATTCAGCTCAAGGGTAAAATTTCCCAATGCACCAGCCAACACATCCCTTGAATACTTACGGTTATCATAGGTCAGGTCGAGTGTACCGTCATTATTGGCGATGACTGAGTTCATGAATTGCTGCAGGCGGTTATTCTCGTTGTATACCAGTGACAATACAGCGCCGAATTTCTTTTTGAATATTTTCCCGGTAAGACCGCCATTGACCTGGAATGATTTGTTCAGCGGTGCATTGCCTTCCGTTCCGCTCCAAACATTTCTGAACTGCTTTCCAATTTCATTTTTTTGTTCCTGGCCGAGGTTGGAGAAGTTCGTTTTAGTGGGCATTCCTGCAGGGAGCCCGCGGGTTCCGTCATCAATGCCCAACCAATCGAGTTTACCCCCCGGGGCCTGGTAAAATTTATTTCCTATGGTTTGGGTATTGAACCCTGTTCCTATTTGAACATTAAAAAAACTTTTAGAAGGAATATCCTTTGTTTGAACCTGTACCAAACCCCCTGCCCATTCGCCCGGCAGTTCCGGAACAAAGGCCTTATTGATGATGATATTGTCGATCATCGGTGCGGGAAAGATGTCGTAGCTGAAGGTTTTGCGGTCAGGCTCGGTACTGCTCAGCAGGATGCCATTCAGCATGGCCTGGTTATACCGGTCGCTCAACCCGCGCACCACCAGGTATTTACCTTCCTGGATGGATGTGCCCGGAACACGCTTGAGCACTTCACCTGTATTTTTATCGGGTGAACGCCGTATGGCTTCTGCTGAAATTACGGAAGCAACGGTATTTGTATTTTTTTGATAAGCGATCAGGGCTGCCGTGGTTTCCCTTCGGCGTG
>JAXLUE010000014.1:0-77340 GCA_046329695.1 Ferruginibacter sp. | reverse complement strand
GCAATATTATGCCATGGATGTTTATCAATATTGGGACGTACAGCGGAACCTCGACATATTCGATCACCTGGTTGACCTGTTTCGCCAACGGACCCCGATCCATGGTGATGATGAATTTCCCAAAGTTCATCCTAAACCCATAGACCATTCATTCCCCTTTCATATCCTGCCGGATGAATATTTGGATGAGATGTTGAACCCCGACAGGATCGGCAAGATCCGGCAAGACATCATGCATTTGGGCAAAGATGACACCGGTTGTATCAGGCATTTCATTCCCTGGCACCGCAAGGAAAATCTCAACCATGGAACCGTTGATTATTTCTTTTCACAAGCGGTTCTCGAATATGTGGACGATCTCAAACAGGCATACCGAAAATTCAATAAATGGCTGAAACCCGGTGGCATCATGAGCCACTGCATCGATTTTTCGGCACACGGCCTGACAAAAACCTGGAATGCGCACTGGATGTTCTCTCCCGGAGAATGGAAATTAGCACACGGCAACCTCAAGATCGTATTGAACAGGGCTCCTCGCTCACATCACCTGCAATTGTTGGAGGATCACGGGTTCAACGTACTCGCCATACACGACCTCATCAGGGGAACAGACTATCATGCAGGCCACTTTCACCAGGATTACAGGCACCTGTCAATGGAAGATGCCAGTACCTATGCCTCGTTTATCATGTCGCGCAAGGAAAAACCCCTTGGTTTCGAATAATCGTAGCCGTTATATTATCCGGAGATCCTCGGATCGAGCCAGCGGTAAAGCATATCCGACAGGAAATTGATCAGTACAAAGATGGCGGCACTGAAGAGTAAAGCTCCCATGACCACCGGGTAATCCAGCTTTTCGAGTGCATGAACGGTCACCCTGCCCATCCCGTTCCACCCAAAGATATATTCTACGAAAAAGGCACCGGCCAGCAATTCCGCCAGCCAGCTCGTCATGGCCGTGACCACCGGGTTCATGGCATTCGGCAATGCGTGCCTCCAAACCAACTGACGCACCGGAAGCCCTTTGGCCCTGGCGGTGCGGATAAAATCCTGCGACAGCACATCCAGCATCGAACTGCGCGTAAGTTGTGTGATGATCGCCATCGGCCTGATGCCCAGTGTGATGGCGGGTAACCACAGGTTTTTCAGGGCAAGGTACCTTTCACCCGTATGGCTGTTGATGTCGAACAGGCTGCCGGTGAGGTTCAACCCGGTTTGATGGTGCCACAACATGCCAAATAAGTAACCGATGATGATGGCCATATAAAAAGAAGGCGCGGAAATGCCCGCAATGGTTCCGATGATGGTTGTTTGGTCGATCCAGGTGCCTTTTTTCAATGCCGACAAAATACCCAGCCCGATGCCCAGTATGGAAGCGATCAATAATGCGGTACAAGCCAGTACGATGGTGCCCGGCAGTGCCTGCATCAATACCTGGAAGACGTCTTTTTTCGTTTGATAACTGCGCCCGAGGTAAGGCCATTTGATAGCCAGAACCATTGTGCCGCCGGTATGCCAGGAAGGGATCCTGCGTTGTTTTAGTTCTTCTATCGGGTAAACCCCCACCGGTGAAAGGTCATTCAGATAAAGGAGGTATTGTTTCCAGACGGGCTTATCAAGATAGAGTTCATGCCGTATATTCATGAGCGTGCGGGCATCGCCTGTCTGGCCCGTTACCAGCCTGGCCGGGTCGCCAAAGCCCCGGAACAGGAAGAATACGATGCTGACAACGCCGAATACTACCAGCAAGGCATACCCGATCTTTTGTAGGAAGTATTTCAATATGCCGTCGTTATTTATGTCTACAGGTTATTCAACGGACCCGAAATCAGCCCAACCCCATTTGTGCAGTACCACCGGGCCTTTCATTTTGAAAATGGCAGGTTTGGTTCTGGCAGCCGTTTTGATCGCAGTGGCATCACAGGTAACGATCAGCGGGGAGTACTTTTTGAAGCGCTCCACCACCTTGTTCGTTTGTGCCGTGATGATGATCACCTCTTTTCCCTTTTTTTGCAGGTCTCCCAGCAACCGGATATCTTCCTCCTGCGTCAACGGGTAATCGTCCAGGTCTTTTACAAAGAGAAGGTAATACTCTTTCTCCTGGCTCAGGATCGCCTCGGTAGAATCCGTACCTGACAGGGTTGTCAGGGAAAAATCATTGATCAGGGGTACGTTGTTCTTCCCTTTTTTCACCAGCACCTGTTTGCGCTCCACAAAGGTCCAGCTGGAATCGGGCAAGGCAGAAACGGGGAATTCCTTTTTGAGGTTATCCTTTTCGTAAATGAACATATACTCGTACACATCAGGAACGGCATCTGCGGGCATTTTGCGCAGTTCGAGGATATTATTCCCTTCTTTATACGGCAGGCAGTCTTTCAATGGCAGGTGCCTGAGGGCCCTGTTCTGAACAACTACCACGGCAGCGGTTGAAGCCAGTATGATCAGCAGGGCGGGCAATGGTTTGAAAAGTGGGAGCAACTGTTTACTGAGAACCAGCAATATGATGGCAAATACAAGCAGGATGATGTCTTTGGTGAAAGTTTGCACGGGGGTCAGGGGTACGCAATCGCCAAAGCAGCCACAGGCCCTGATTTTACCGGAGAGCAAAACGTAGCTGGTCAGCAGCGTGAAGAACATCATCAGCAGGAGCAGCACCCAGGTCGTCCAGGTTCGCATCCATCCTATCAGCAGGGAAATTCCCACGACCACTTCCAGGGTGATCATGATGATCGAGAAAAGCAGGGCATATTGATCCAGTGCGTGCATCATCGATGGCAGGATGCCATCCGACGCCCAGGCTTCAAAGAACTCCTGCATTTTATAGGCCAACCCGAGCGGGTCGATGGCTTTTACCAGGCCGGAAAAGATAAAGAGCAGTCCGGTGACCACTCGGATAATCGTAACCGTAAGTTTCATATGCTGGTTATTTAGGGTGTTTGCCCTCACCGATGAGTATCAGGGCGAAAACGGAATAATTCAGAATGTCGAAAAAATTGGCATCGATGCCTTCACTGACCAGGGTAACACCTTCATTGGCCACGATCTGCTTGATGCGCAGCAGTTTTGCCAGGATCAGGTCAACAAAACTTTCCTGGCTCATATCGCGCCAGGCTTCGCCATAGTCATGGTTCTTGTCGGTCATCAACGTCTTGGCACCGGCCACAACTTTGTCATATAATACCTGTACCGTTTCTACCGGCAATTGTTCGGGGTCATTATCCGTCAGGCCAAGTTGCATGATACCGATGACCGCATAGTTCAGGATGCCTTCAAATTCGCTCTGGATGCCATCATCGATCTTTTGCTGCTTTTTTTCCTGGATAGTCCGGATCCTTCTGGCCTTGATGAATATCTGGTCTGCCACGGAAATCGTCCTGTACACACGCCAGGAAGTGCCGTAATCGGAGGTCTTTTTCAGGAAAGTGTTCCGGCAGCGGGAAACTGCCTGGTCGTATTGCGATAGTGTTGTAGTCATGGTTTCTGAACATTTGCTCACAAAAAAGCCGCACTTTTGTCAACAGCATCAAAAATACAATTACCCGATCAATGTTCAACATCAATTGCCACGGAAAAATGAAGCTGTTTGAGGGCCCTGCGGTGATGGGCATCCTGAACATCACACCCGATTCATTTTATGAAGGACACCTGTCTGACTCCGCAGATGCCATAGCAGACCGTGCGGGGCAGATGCTGGATGAGGGGGCAGATATACTCGACATAGGCGGACAAAGCACCCGGCCGGGCAGTGAACGGCTGGGCGCGGATGAAGAGCTGGCCAGGATCATGCCGGCATTGCAAAGCATCAGGGAAAGGTTCCCGGGCGCCCTGATTTCGGTGGACACCTATCACAGTGAGGTGGCACGGGTAGCAGTGGAGGCCGGAGCCGATATCATCAACGATATCAGTTTTGGTGAAATGGACCCCGCAATGATCGCCACGGTATCGGCATTGCGCGTTCCGTATATCGGCATGCATATGAAGGGGCGCCCGGAGAATATGCAGGACCACGCAGCGTATGATGACGTATCCGCAGAGGTGTTGGATTACCTGGTTCGCCGGACTGAATACTGCCAACGGTCAGGTATAAACGACCTGATCATCGACCCGGGTTTTGGATTTGGAAAAACGATCGGCCATAATTTCGCATTACTCAATAACCTCGCTTCCCTGAAGATCCTCGGCAAACCTGTTTTGGTGGGTTTATCACGCAAGAGTACTATCTATAAAACCCTGGGCATCGGCCCCGGAGACTCGCTGAATGGCACCACGGTGATGCATACACTGGCATTACTTCATGGGGCGGATATCCTGCGTGTGCACGATGTCAGGGAAGCCGTACAGGTTATCCGGCTGATGGATGCATACAAAAAGGCCGCCCGGTAAGAGCGGCCTGTTGGTTCGTTCGCACGGTTGGTTATTTTGCCGGATCTTTGGTCACGGGTTTCGCTTTTACCCTGGCAACACTGTCCATCCGGAGTTTTTTCAGGCTGTCGAGATATCTTTTCTGACGGGCTTCATTCCTGGCGGTGATCGCTTTCAGTTCTGCGGCGGCCTGTTCTTTATTCAGGATATCCAGTACTTCGATATCAAATATCAGGATGGCATTCTGGCCAAGCCTCGGATCGTTTTCGCCATATGCCAGCGGTGAAGGCACGTAGAATTTCGCTTTGGCTCCCTTATTCAGTTGTTGCAATCCTTCAACCCATCCGCCGATCACACCATATCCGAGCGAATAATCGCTTGTCAGGTTGACATTGAACGGTTCTTTATGATTGAACGTAGAATCAACGTTGCTGTCGAATACGGTGCCATCGAGTTTACGGCCCGTGTAGTTTGTTTTTACGATCATCGAAGTATCGATCAGTGGCCCCGTACCAGGCTGGATGATCTCTACATAAGTTCCTTTCGGGGCTTTGATGAGTTTTGAAACATCGATCTTGTTTTTACTGAAGTATTCTTTCAATTTCTGGTCATCGATCTTGATCTGTGCCACTTTTTTCAAAGAATCCTGTTTACGGTATACGGCTGTTTCGGCCTGTTGGGCGCTATCGGCCTGTGCCCTTGTTTTGAAAATATTGAGCACTTTGACCGTGGTTACGAGGTAATGGCCTTTTTTGAAGAAAGCCGGCATGAAATCGGCCTTGGCGTAAACCGAATCGGTCAGACTCCGCATAACGAGGCTGTCGCCTTTACGCAGTTGTGTGAGGATGCCGAAATATTGCGGGGGCGTGGAGAATGAATCCACCATTTCGATCATGGGGCCGCGGCCTGTGCGCGATTCTGATAAAACCGAATCCCGGCGCCCGGTTTGGTATAACTGGGTCACGTGGATCTGCATGAAATCATTTTGTTTGAGATGTTCCCCTTTTCCTGAAGAAATGATCTTGTATTCGATACCGTTAGAGCCTTTACGGAATGGTTCTTTACAAGCTGATACGGCCACTACGATCAGTAAAGCCGGTAAAATAAAATTGCGCATGTGTGTTATCTGTTTTAAAGTCTGTTATTATCAAAAGTCGTAATCGCTGAGTTCTTTTCTGTTTTCCTTCATGGCCGACACAAAATCTTTCACCACCTGGTCGAATGGCTCCCTGCTTTGCCCGCCTGCCGCATTAAAGTGCCCTCCGCCTGAGAAATACTTTCTGCCAAATGTATTGACGTCAAAATTGCCTTTGCTTCTGAATGAACATTTACGTTCTTCCCCCCTGTCGATGATAATGGCCGCGAGCCTGATGCCTTCAATGCTGAGCGGGTAGTTCACCAAACCTTCGGTATCCCCCGTCTTGATATCAAACTTAACAAGGTCTTGTGCGGGAATGGCTATCAGGGCCGTATTATATTCGTAGAAAACCTCCATCCGGTTCACCAATACATGCCCGATGAACCGCAGGCGGTTTTCAGAAAAATTATCGAATAAGGCCTGGTGTATGGCAGTATGGTTGAGGCCCCTGTCTTTAAGGTCGGCCACCATGCGGTGCACATTGGAAGATGTGTAGGGGAATCTGAAAGAACCGGTATCGGCCATGACCCCTGCATAAATGCATTCGGCTACCGGCAGGTTAATACGCTCCGTTAGGCCCGATCCACAAATAAAATCATACACCATTTCCGCCGTTGAGCTTTTTTCGGTATTGCTGATGCCGAAGGAAAATTTATCAACCTGGGGTTCCTGGTGGTGATCGATCAGCACCCGCTTCCCTGTGGCATTGGAGAGTACCGCTTCCATTTTTTTGGTTCTGCTCAAAACATTAAAATCGAGGCAGAATATATATTCGGCCGCCTGTACCAGGGCATCGGCTTTTTCGGTGTCGCGTTCATAATCCAAAACCGTGTTGCAGGCCGGCATCCAGTTCAGAAAGGCTGCCCAGTTGGTAGGTGAAATGACGGAAACGGTATGGCCACCCTGCAGGAGGAAATGATAAAGCCCCAGGGCGGAACCCATGGCATCGGCATCCGGTTTCTGGTGCATGGTGATCACAATGATGCTGGGCTTGCTGAGATGGCTGTAAATGTCCTGGATTGGCTGCATACGGGGCGCAAAAGTAGTGCAAAAAAAGTGAATATGGCACCTACTATCGGTGCATGACGGGGCTAATCGGAAGTTTTTAACAAATAAAGGCAGCCCGGAATGGTATTCCTTTGGCGAATACGTCGATTTACTGATTAGCTTTGCCCAAAATTGATAAGAATGAGTAACAGAACCTTTACGATGATCAAGCCTGACGCCACTGAAAAGGGCTACACAGGTGCCATACTGGAAAAAATCAACGCGGCCGGATTCCGTATCGTGGCCATGAAAATGACCAAACTGAGCGCTGAAAAGGCCGGGAATTCTATGCCGTACATAAAGAACGCCCTTTCTACGGAGAACTCGTTGAGTTCATGTCACGCGGCCCCATCACTGCGGCTATCCTGGAAAAAGACAATGCCGTGGAAGATTTCCGTAAACTGATCGGCGCCACCAATCCTGCACAGGCAGCCGAAGGTACCATCCGTAAAGCATATGCAGCATCCGTGGGTGAAAATGCCATACGGCAGCGACAGCGATGAAAATGCAGCCATTGAATCTGCTTTCTTTTTCAGCAAGCTGGAACAGTTCTGACAAAACAGCAATAAATAAAAAACTCCACGCTTTTTGCATGGAGTTTTTTGGTGAATGCCGGAGGTTTAGATCCAGGCTTCCCCTTATTTCATTTCTTTTCCTTCAGAATCGATCAGTTTTACCGTTCCGATATTCAGGTCGCGTATGCCCTGTTCGATCTTGGCTTTATCACCCGCGATCACCCAGGTCAAGCCCCGTAGGTTGGATAACCCTGGTGGCCGCTGCCCTCACATCATTTAATGACAGAGCCACGCAGCGTATGTTGGCATATTGATCCAGGTATGTTTTACTCGGTTGAACTGGCGGGCGCTTTGCAGGGTACCCATGACGGCTCCATTGGTTTCCCAGATACCGGGCAACTGCAATACCGCATTGGTTTGCGCTTTCTTGAATTCAGCTTCGGTAGCCTGTTTATCGCCAACATACGCATTGATCTCTTTCTGCAGTTCGATGACAGATTCTTTGGTTTTATCTGTTTGAACCGGTGCATATGCGGTGATGAAGCCCTGGCCGACCGTTTCAGGCATAAAGGTGAATGAGCCATAAGACCAATGCTTGTCTTCACGCAGGTTCATATTGATCCTTGAAGTGAATTCTCCCCGATATCGTGTTCATCATTTTGATGGCTTCAAAACCCGGATCGGTGGCGGAAGGTGTCAGCTGCGCCGCAAAGATGATGGATTGCATCGCGCCCGGTTTGTCGATGATATAAACCGATTGAGCAGCCGGTATTTTGACGGGGCTGACATTTTTCATGGGCACCGTTTTGTTTTCCAGGCGCAGCCTGGCCCAGCATTGGTTTAATTCTGCCTCGGTGATCGCCAACTACCAGCAACTGGGCATTATTCGGTGCAAACCAATCCTGATGGAATTTTTTCAGATCGGCAACCGTTATTTTTTTGACCGTTTCTTCAAAACCGGTTCCGGTATATGGGTTCATGTAAGCATGACCGTTACCATAGAGGAGCCTGGGCAAAATACGCAGTCCCATATAAACGGGTTGCGTTTGTTCATTTTTGATCCGGAGCAACTGCTGTTTCTGTACCCTGTCAAAATCTTTCTGAGGGAATGAAGGGTTGAACAGAACATCCGTGAACAGTTCCATGGCCCCGCCGATGTTGGACTTCAGCGTATTCATGCTCATGGTGGTGAAATCCTGTGATGAATTGACACTCATACCGGCGCCCAGGTCGGCCAGCAAATCGCTGATCTGGATAGATGATTTCGTTTGTGTGCCTTCCATCATCATCCTTCCCGCCAGGCTTGCCACACCGGGTACGGCAAACTGATCTGAAGAAAAACCTGCATTGACCATCAGGTTCATATTGACCACCGGTACGGATTTGCGTTCAACGAGGGAAACCTTTAAACCGTTGGATAAAGAGAATTCCTTGATGGCAGGGAAAACAACTTCAGGATCTTTGGTGGCATCCGGCATTTTGGAACGGTCAACCGGTTTATCGGAAGCGGCATATTCGCCGAAGGGCAACACATAGGCCACGAATTCTCCATCGGAGAGCCAGTCGCCGGCAACCTTTTTGAGATCGGCTTCCGTGGCGTTCGCCACCATTTTATTGATCTGTTTATAATAGTCAGGGCTTCCCTTATAGGTAGCGCTCATCGCCAGGATATCCGATTTACCGCCAAATCCGCCAATGCGTTCGATGCCTTTCACAAAACCGGCAAAATACCTGGACTTGGCCCTTTCCAATTCCTGAGCCGTGATGCCCGAAGTGATTATTTTTTTCAATTCCTGGTTGATGATCCCTTCGATCTTCTCCAGCTCAACGCCGGGCTTGGCATCGGCCGTGATATAGAACTGACCGCCGATTTCCTTTTCATCGGTATAAAAATTCACACTACTGGCCAATTGCTCATCGTACACCAGTCTTTTATACAGCCTGGATGATTTGCCGGTGGTGAGAATATCGCCCAGCATATTAAGCCTCGTCAGTTCTTCACTGCCCCATCCCGGTATGTTCCACACTTTTTGCAACCTGGCTTGTGGTACACGGTCTTCCACTACCTGGAAGCTGCGTCCGGTCATCTTGGCTATCCAGTCTTTATGATGAGCGATCGGTGGGCCGGCGGGTATTTCGCCAAAATATTTCTTGACCTTTTCAAAGATGTCGTCTGCCTTAACATCACCCGAAATCACTACAACGGCATTGTTGGGGCCGTAGTAGGTTTTGAACCAATCTTTCACATCATCCAGGGAAGCCGCATCCAGGTCCGCCATCGAACCGATGACCGTCCAGGAATATGGATGGCTGGCAGGATACGTGGCTTTCACCGTCAACTCTTCCAGCACAGAATATGGCTGGTTATCTCCTTCCCTTTTTTCATTCTGCACAACACCCCTCTGTTCAGCAAGACGAGCGGAATCGATGGCTTTAAGCATAAAACCCATCCTGTCACTTTCGATCCATAAAACTTTGTCGAGCACTGAAATGGGTACATTTTCAAAATAATTGGTACGGTCATTATTGGTAGTGCCATTCAGGTCGGTTGCGCCGATGGCATCCATCAGTTTGAAATAATCGTCATTGTAATGCTCGCTTCCATTGAACATCAGGTGCTCATACAGGTGTGCAAAGCCGGTTTTCCCAGGCTTCTCATTTTTAGATCCCACATGGTACCACACGTTAAAAGAAACGATGGGGGCTTTGTGATCTTCATGAACGATAAGCTTTAACCCGTTATCCAGGGTATATTGCTTATAGGGGATATCCACGTCAGGGTATTTCTTCTGACTGAATGTTTGCGTCATGGCCAACAACGAAGTGGCCAGCAAAAGAATTGATTTCTTCATATGAGTGAGTATAAGATAACGTTTGGATGCGGGCAGGAACAGGTTTCAAAAAGACGGGGAGCTAAAGTAATTAATAATTCGACAGGATGTATCCATCTTTGATGGGTGGTTACATGGGTCATGTTGTATCTTGCAGGGCAATGACGAAAACATCGTTAACGATTATACGATATCCTGCCTGGGCGGCTCTCGCCGGGCTTTTATCGATGGCCCTCTTCCGGTTGCCGCTTTGGATGAACCGGAAAGTAACCTTTTTCAAACTGATGGGCTCCGGGAAGAACGGCACTTTTGACAAGAAACCCGACTGGCGGCAATGGGCCATCATGTTGGTATTGGAAGACGATAACCAAGCCCAAACCTCACCCCGTGAGATACCCTTACTGCACCAGCGCTTGTTCGGATCGTTCATTGCCGGCTGGATCAGGATTTTTCGCGGGGAAAGCTTTACGGTGATGCTGAATCCGATAGAAGGGCATGGCACCTGGGATGGGAAGCAGGTATTCGGACAGCTACCGCCCAAATCGGGGTATGAGGGCCCGATCGCGGTCATGACCAGGGCCACGATCAGGATTTCCAGGCTGGGATATTTTTGGCGGCACGTGGCCCCGGTAGCAGCACAGATGTCGGGCGCACCGGGCTTTATCACTTCCTTTGGCATAGGTGAAGTACCCTGGATCAAACAGGCCACGTTTAGTATCTGGAGATCCAAACAGGATATGAAAAACTTCGCTTATGGCATGAAGGAACACCAGGAAGTCATCCGCCTGACACGCCAGCAGCAATGGTACAGTGAGGATATGTTCGTCAGGTTTCAGATAACCGACTGCATCGGCAGTTTGAACGGACGGGAACCGGTTCCGGAAAATCTGTACCTTTGAAAAGACCTGTTTAGCCCATACATGAGTTCATTGTAGTAGCGGCATAGCCATATATACCGACCGGTCATTCTTTATCATAAAAATACATTATGAAAAATATTAAATTAATTGAAGTGCCATCAGAGATCGGCGCGGGTCCCCGGGGCGCCAGTTTGGGTGTTGATGCCATTAAGATCGCTGCGCTGGACTTTATGAGTAATTTCTTCATTCATTTCCCTTCCGAGAAAAATCGAGCACGAGAACAACCTTCTTTTTGAACCGATCTATTCGCCTTATGCCAAGCGGATACAGGGGGTGCTGAATATGTATGAGCGAATCAGCAAAGCCGTGTCTGAGAGTATCAAGAATAATTTTTCCCGGTGGTTTTGAGCGGTGACCACAGCAATGCGGGCGGTACCATTGCCGGTATCAAAATGGCCAAGCCAAAAAGCAAACTGGGTGTGATCTGGATCGATGCCCATGCCGACCTCCACACACCTTATACAACCCCATCGGGCAATATGCATGGTATGCCTCTGGCAACGGCATTGGGAGAAGACAATTTGGAAAATGCCGTACATCAGTTAGATGAAAAGACGGCCAAACTTTGGAACCAGTTAAAAGAGATCGGAAAAATCGGGCATAAGGTGTTGCCGGAAGATGTGGTGTTCATATCCCTGAGGGATTTTGAGAAAGAAGAAAAATCGCTGATCGAAAAATTCGGGATGAAAGTGATCCCCACGGCTGAAGTAAGGCGTAACGGGCCCGAAAACGTAAGTCGCAAAGTGCTTCGCTACCTGAGTGACTGCACTGATATTTACGTCAGCTTTGATGTGGACAGTTTGGATTCCGCCATTTCCCGCGGAACGGGCACCCCGGTGAGCAATGGCTTACGGGAACGCGAAGCCGAAGATCTGATCAGTAAGTTCATGCAGAACCGGAAGGTTTGCTGCTTTGAGATCACGGAAGTAAACCCCACGCTCGATAAGGAAAACCTGATGGCCGAGATCGCATTCAACATACTGCAACGGAGTGTGAATATTTTGATGATGAACTAGGCAATTAGATAATGTGAAAATATGCTCATGTAATAATGAGTAGAGTCTATTGTCATTACCTGTGATTTCCGTGCTATCTGTGAAACACTGCCTTCATCTGTGATAATCTGTGTTATCATTGAGTGATTGCCTTAATCTGTGATAATCTGTGTTATCTGTGAGAGATTACCTTCATCTGTGATAATCTATGTTATCATTGAGTGATTGCCTTCATCTGTGATAATCTGTGTTATCAGTGAGAAATTTCCTTCATCTGTGATAATCTGTGTTATCTGTGAGAAATTACCTTCATCTGTGCTATCTATGAGAAATTCCCTTCATCTGTGATAATCTGTGTTATCTGTGAGAAATTCCCTTCATCTGTGCTATCTATGAGAAATTCCCTTCATCTGTGATAATCTGTGTTACCAGTGAGAAACACAATTTCAATCCGGTAAGAATACTTGGGTCTTCATAAAAGAAAAACGGGAGATCACTCTCCCGCTTTCGTGTCCTGTAAAAATCAACCGTATAAACTGTACAAAGTTTGATTAAAGTCCGCCTGGCATTTCCTTCTTCTGCCGGAGTTTAGCCAGGGAGGGGTCCATTTCAATGGCCTTATCGCACATTGATTGCCCGCGAGATTTCTCTCCTTTCTTCTGGAAGCATAAGCCGGCCTGGTATAAGGCTTTCCCGTCCTTATCATCGATCTCCAGTAATTTCTGGCAATAATTCAGGGAACGGTCAAATTGCTTTTGCTGATAGAATATTTCAGCCATATCCCGAAGGATGTCTTTATTGCCTGGCTTTTTTTCCCAGATCGACAGCAGCAAGGCCTCGCCTTTATCAAATTCACCGCTATAGATGCAGGCATAGCCCAGGTTCTCTTTAAAATCGTTTGATTGTATATACCCTTTTTCTGCCGCCTCCTGAAAACTCAGCATGGCGCTTCTATAATCATTCAGCGTAAAATGCAGCAATCCTTTTTCATAGATCCATCCGTTCTTTTCCGGGTTAAGAATGACTGCCTGTGTGTAATAGGGTAATGCTTTTTTGTATTCTTCCATATCCAGGTAAGTGCGGGCCAGGTTGTAACAGGCTTCCGCATCTTTAGGATCGGTTGCCATGGCCATCAACAGTTCTTTCTCTGCTTTTGCATATTCTTCCTGGTTGTAATAACTGATACCTGCGATCTTATGAGCGCCTGTACAATCCGGGCATTGATTGGCCAGTTCGATCGCCTGTGCAAATTGGCGGTAACTGAAATTAAGTTGCATCAGTTCACGCATGGCCAATTTATTTCCCGGTTCAATGTTCAGTACTTTAGCAAATAAAGCTTTGGCCTGGTCGGTTTTACGCATTTCCAGATTGACCAACGCATTTTCTATCAGCGCCGCAACATTATTCTCATTAAAGGAAAGGGATCGCTCAAGTAATTGTGAAGCAACCTGGTAACGACGGTCCAGTTTCGCCTCCATTGCCTTCTGGTAATAGAAGAAGGAACTGTCTGTAACCTGGGCATGCAGGGTGCCGCATACCATGGCAGATATGATCGCCAGCGTCGTTTTCATAAGGTGCTTTTCAGAGGTTGACATTCCTACCGGAATATCATTGCACTTAACGCCGGGATATCAAATATTATTTCACAAAGCTTACGCTTTTTATCAATATGGTTTATCGTAATATGTTCATTGATGCATTCCCCTGATCCCCAATACTCTTTACGGTTACTGTTGAATATCTCCTTCCATTGGTTTTTACCCTTCACCTGCATCTTCCAACCCTGGTATGTTTTATCGGATACGTTGATCACCACCAGCAGGTCATCGGCCCGATGGCGTCCTTTTCTTTTATAGGCCATCACGCCTTCATAGCGGTGATCGAGCGCAACCCATTCAAAGCCCTTATGGTCGAATTGGCATTCATACATGGCCGGTTCATGGCAATAGATGTGGTTGAGGTCTTTAACGCAATCCTGCAGGAGGTTATGGCAGTCGTATTGGAGTAGTTCCCAATTCAATTCAGACTGGTAGTTCCATTCGCCCGTCTGGCCAAATTCATTGCCCATGAATAGCAGTTTGGCCCCGGGGTGTGTATACATGCAACTGTAGAGCAGGCGGAGGTTCGCGAATTTTTCTTTTTCAATACCCGGCATCTTATAGATCATGGGGCTCTTGCCATGCACCACTTCATCGTGGCTTAACGGCAGCATGAATTTCTCATCATAGAAATACATGATGCTGAAGGTGAAGATATCCTGCATATGGAGCCGGTTCCCGGGCGTCTGTTTGAAATATTTGAATGTATCATGCATCCAGCCCATCATCCACTTCATGCCAAAACCCAGGCCGTTTTTGGAAGTGGGTGTTGTGATCCCCGGCCTGTCGGATGCTTCCTCGGCAATGGTTTGCACATCGGGGAAATCGCGGTAAACGATGTCATTCAGTGACTGCAGGAACCTGAGCGCCTCGAGGTTCTCATGGCCACCCTCTTCATTCGGTTCCCACTCTCCCTCTGCCCGTGAAAAATCAAGTCGGATCATGGAACTGACCGCGTCGACCCGTATTCCGTCGATATGATAATGCTTCAACCAGAAATGGGCGCTGCTGATCAGGAAGGAACAAACTTCGGCCCTTTTGTAATTGAAGATATAACTGTTCCAGTCGGGATGATAACCCTTACGCATGTCCGCGTATTCATAAGTATGTGTGCCGTCGAATTTATACAATCCGTGCGCATCGCTGGGAAAGTGGCTGGGCACCCAGTCGAGTATCACTCCTATCCCGTTCCGGTGAAGGGTTTCCACCAGGTGCATGAATTCTTCGGGCAGGCCGAACCGTGAGGTGGCTGCAAAGTAACCGGCGCCCTGGTAACCCCAGCTGCCGTCGTACGGGAATTCCATCACGGGCATGAATTCCACATGCGTAAAACCCATGGCTTTCACATATGGGACAAGCCTTTCAGTGATCTGGGTATAACTGTTGAATTTTCCTTCATCATGTTTTTCTGGCCTCATCCAGCTCCCCAGGTGTACTTCGTATACACTCCAGGGTGCGTTCAGCGCGTTGTGCTTTTTCCGTTCACGCATCCAGTCATGGTCCTGCCATTCCTTTTCAAAAAACCAGGTCACCGAAGCCGTTCCAGGCCGGAGTTCGGCATAGGTGGCATAGGGATCGGCCTTGACGGTTTCTATCCCATCAAAACCGTTGATATGGTATTTATACAGGGTGCCTTTGGGAATATGCGGTATAAATCCCTCCCAGATACCAGAATGATCCAACCTTACAAACAGTGGGTGCAGGCCTTTTTTCCATCCGTTGAACTCCCCGATCACCGACACGGCGGTTGCATTAGGCGCCCAAACGGCAAAATAAAAACCCTCCGTATTCAAAACGGTCTTCCGGTGATTCCCGAATTTATCATACGCATCGTGCATGGTTCCGGCCTGGAAACGTACAATGTCTTCCTCTTCAAACAGGGAATAATTCCAGACCATCCTGGTACTGTCTACAAAATGCTCGTCTTCATATGCCATTGCCAATGATTTGTAGCCGTTTATGTAATAAGGGATTTAACCTAAAATTAAGGATTGTTGATTTGCATTCGGTATTTTATCAACCATCTTTAAGGGATATTTACTTTTTGACTAAAACTGACTGCATGCGCCGTATTTTCCTGTTATCCGTCCTGTCCTTTCTTGCACATATGAGCGTGAACGCACAAACGCCCTCTCTCAGCGGGAGCGTAAAAGATACGACGGCCAATGCCATGGTCAAAAATGCCGTTGTGGCTTTTTTGAGCCCGGGTGATTCGATCCTGAAAGCATTTACCCGCACATCCGCAGAAGGTAAGTTTGAAGTGCCTGCGCTTAAACCGGGAAAATACATCCTCATGGTCATGCACCCTGTTTTTGCCGACCTGGTAGATGATGTCACCATTGGGCCCGATACCAGGGTTTTGACCACGGTATTTCTCACGCCCAAATCGAAACTCCTGCAGGAAGTGATCGTGAAAAGTGGCGCCCCCATCAAAATCAAAGGCGATACCACGATCTACACGGCTGACAGTTTCAAGGTCAGTGCGAATGCCAATGTGGAAGAACTGCTCAAAAAATTACCGGGCATCCAGGTAGACAGGAACGGCGAGATAAAAGCCATGGGTGAAACCGTTGAAAAAGTGCTGGTGGACGGAGAAGAGTTTTTTGGCGATGACCCGGGCATGGCGGTCAAGAACCTCCGTGCCGACGCCGTCAAAGAAGTACAGGTTTTTGACAAGAAAAGCGAACAGGCAGAATTCACGGGTATAGATGACGGCAAAACGCAGAAAACCATCAACCTGAAATTAAAAGAAGACAAGAAGCGTGGCTATTTTGGCAAGATCAGCGCCGCAGGAGGACTGCTCAAAAATGCAGATCCCCGGTTCAACAATAACCTGATGTTCGGCTCATTCAAGGGAAAAAGGAAGTTATCCGCCTTTGTACTGAACGGCAATACTGGGCAGGACGGTATGAACTGGCAGGATATGCAGAAATACGGGGGCAGCGATGATATGAACATGGAATTTGATGATGAAAGCGGCGGCATGTATTTCTGGCGTGGAGGAACATCGGCCGATGACGAACCCAATATCAATACGGAGAACGGTTTTATCACCAACGTCAATGCCGGGCTGCAATACACTAATAAATGGAACGATAAGCAAACGCTCAATTTCTCCCCGAAATTCAACAGCCAGGACTATTCCAATATCACCGATAATTTCACCCAAACCCTGCTGGGCGACTCCATACTGAATGAAAATGCCAATACACGGACGGCCGTTTTACGAACCAATCTTAAAACCAGCGCCATTTATGATGTGAAGGTCGACTCTATGAATTCGATCAAATTTACCGTGAAAGCAAATGCATACCACACGGAAAGTGAAGAAACGCGCCTATCGGAAACCGCCGGTAAGTTTGGAAATATCAAGAACAGCAGCGACCGTTTACTGAGCCTGAATTCCGATAAACTGGCGCTGACCGCCAATATTGTGTACAAACATAAATTCAGAAAGAACAGGCGTACGCTCTCCATCAACACAGACTGGAACCTCCTGAATACCGACAGCCGCAATACGCAGCAATCCGCTAACCGTACTTTCGAAACGGGCATCCCGGAACTGGAGCTGATCAACCAGCAAACCAACGGTGAAAAACAAACGCAGAGAGTGGGCATTAAAGTGGTGTACACCGAGCCTTTGTCGAAAAAGTGGGCGCTGGAGATCGGGCATGAGCTTTCCTATAATTTCGGAAACAACAACCAAACAACCTATGCCTATTCCAATACCAGCGGAAAATACGATCAGCTCGTTGATTCGCTGACCAATGATTTCAAGCAACATATCATGCTGAACAAGCCTTCCGTCAAATTCAGCTATAACCATAAAAAACTGAAGTTTAACCTGGGCTCCGGATTTGGCATCACCAATTTTGACCTGACAGACCGAACGAACAATAAGGAGTATATCAGGAATTTCGTCAACTTCTTCCCTACGGCCAATGTCAATTATTCCTATAAGAGCAACCACAGTCTGCGTTTAAGCTATTCCGGCTCAACCTCGCAGCCCACCATTAACCAATTGCAGCCGCTCAGGAACAACAACAACCAGTTTAACCAGTATATAGGCAATCCCGACCTGAAACCATCCTTTGCGAATAATTTCAGCGTCACCCATAATGGGTATGATTTCAAAAAAGACCGATGGATGTTCCAGTCATTGAATGTCACACTGACCTCTAATTCCATCACCAATAACCGTGTGATCGACCCAGGTACCGGCAAGACCATCACACAGCCGATCAATACCAATGGCAACTGGAACATCAATTTCTGGTCAGGCGTAGGATTCAAACTCAAGAAGTCCAATATCCGCCTGAACGTCAGTCCCAATGTCAATTATTTCCGTTTCGCCGATGTGATCAATAATAAAAAGAGTTTTGCCAATACGCTGAATGCAGGGATTTCCGTTTACGCTTCCAAAAGCAAAGACAAGAAATATGATTTCACGATAGGAAATGATTTCAACGAGAACTATAACAAGAATGCGCAGACAAACAGTTCCAGCACATTCTTTACGAATACCCTTCACGCATATGCCACCGTGTACCATAAGAAAGTGTGGTCGCTCATCACCGAGTATCATTTCAACGCCCGGGAAAAAACGGTCGGATCAACCAGCAACCTGAACAACCATATGCTGAATGCCCAGTTGCAACGTACGTTTAAAAACAATGAATTCACGGCCTTCGTATCGGTGAAGGATATCCTCAACCAGAATATCGGCATCGACAGGAATTTCTACAGCAATACTTATACGGAAGAACGTAACCTGAGATTGAAGCGCTATTTCCTGGTGGGTTTCACCTGGGATTTCAAGAATAAAAACAAAACGAGTACGGAAAAGAAATAAGTACAGGCCTGCGGACTTGGCGGGAACGAATGGCCAAACATATCAAAACAGCATCTAGCATGAAAGACAATATGAACAAAATACTCTTCACAATTGCCGGCGTATTTTTCTTGTCGGCCTATTCATCAGCCCAGACTTTTATATCAAAGGCTTCGGTGGAATATGAAGTAAAGACAAATGTTAAAAAGACCATGGGTGAATCACCCTGGGCGGAGATGATGAAAGACAAGATGCCGGCCTTTAAAACGGTTTACTACCAGTTCAGTTTTTCCGGCCAGCAGAGCATATATAAATTCGACCATTGGCAGGATAAGAATGCCATTCCTGAATTCATGAGAGGCGGTGACGAGTCCAATTCCTGGTATTTCGACCATGGCAAGGGGCTCTTCAACATGAAGAAAAATGTCTTTGGCGGTGAGTTCTATGTGCAAGATTCCATACAAAAGATCGAATGGAAACTGTCCAATGAAAACCGCATCATCGCCGGCTTCAATTGCCGTAAAGCGGTGGGTAAGATCATGGACAGCGTCTACGTTTTTGCGTTTTATACGGATGAGATCATGATCCCCGGCGGCCCCTGTTCCATAAATGGCTTACCTGGCTTAATCCTCGGCATGACGATACCCCGTATGTACACATCCTGGATCGCCACGAAAGTGTCTGTACACGGGGTGGATGAAACGGCGATCAAACCGGTTCAGCAGAAGAAATACGACACGTACAAGACCCTTCGGGTTTCGATACTGGACAGGGTCAAAGAATGGGGCGACCAGGACGATCCCGAATCCAAAAAATGGATCGAACAGTTTATCTGGGGTACTTTCTTATAACTGGAATCCGTCAGGTATGATGGCTCCTTTTTTTACCACCACGATACCGTCTTTGATCGTGAATAAGGCATGATCGCCATCCGGCAGGTGGCTTCCCCCTTTCAGGCTAACGTTGTTGCCTACGCGACAATCCTTATCGAGAATGACATTGGTCAGGTGGCAGTTATCGCCTATGCCGATCTTGGGAATACCTTTCTGAAAATTATACGCAATCTCTTCGATCGTTTCATAAAAATCGCTGCCCATCACATAACAACTGGTGATCTCAGACCCGCTTCCTATGCGGCTCCGGATGCCTATGACCGAATTACTGATCTTGCTGGCATGAATGATGCAACCTTCCGCTATGATCGCCTGCTCAATGGTGGTTCCGCTGATCTTCGCCGGTGGCAGCATGCGTGCCCTGCTGTAAACCATCTTTTTGTTATCGAATAAATTGAATGGCGGAATATCCAGGGTAAGGGCCAGGTTGGCTTCAAAGAACGAGTAAATATTTCCGATATCCGTCCAATACCCGTCGTATTGATAACTGACAACGCGTTGCTGGTCGATCGATCCGGGAATGATCTC
Organism: Ferruginibacter sp.; assembly: GCA_046329695.1. GTDB lineage: Bacteria > Bacteroidota > Bacteroidia > Chitinophagales > Chitinophagaceae > Ferruginibacter. Next base: position 57,682 of record JAXLUE010000014.1, on the reverse strand, counting down.
CTTGCCAAAATCGGTGGCATCGGGTTTTTCTACCTGGAGCAGGTCGAACAACAGCTTCCTGTTGAAAATATATATACCCATCGAAGCGAGATAAACACGGCCCTGCGCAAGCATTTCTTCGCCGGTATTGCTGATCCAGGCGGGTAATTTTTCTTTAGACGGCTTTTCGATGAAAGCATGTATCAGGTTATCTTCCCCTGCTTTCAGGATGCCGAATTCAGGCGCTTCCCGCTCTCCTACCGGAATGGTGGCAATGGAAATATCAGCACCGTTATTTACATGGTTATCGAGCATTTCCGTAAAATCCATCTGGTAAAGCTGGTCGCCGCTCAGAATAAGCACGTAATCGAAATCGTTATTTTGGATGTGCTTGAGCGATTGCCGCACGGCGTCGGCCGTACCCTGGAACCATCCCATGCTTTCCGGGGTTTGTTCGGCAGCCAGGATATCCACAAAACCGCTGCTGAAACCGCTGAACTGATAGGTGTTCTTGATGTGTTTGTTCAATGAGGCAGAATTGTACTGCGTGAGCACAAATATCCTGTTGATATTGCTGTTGATGCAATTGGAGATGGGGATATCACCAACCTGTACTTTCCGGCGATCGGCACGGCAGGTTTGCTTCGGGTTGCTGTCAATGGATAGAGCCTGGTTCCCGCACCGCCGCCCAGGATCCACGGCCACTACTTTCTTACTATACATGAAACTCATTTTACTTATTTATAAATGGACTGGTATAACTCAATGTATTTATTTGCACTGGTTTCCCAACTGTTATTGACAGACATCATCCGCTCCCTGACCTCATGCATCAGCGGTTTATCCTTAAAGATATGCAGGGCCCTTTCCATGGCTTCAGGGATATCATCAGGCTGGCATGGCTGAAGCAAAGGCCATAACCCTGCCAATCGCCAATATCGATCACGGTATCGTTCAGCCCACCGGTGCGCCTCACCATGGGTACCGTACCATACCGCATCGAATACATCTGGTTCAAGCCGCAAGGTTCAACCCGGCTGGGCATCAGCAGAAAATCGGCACCGGCATATAACTGGTGGCTGAATTTTTCGGTGTATTCGATCTGGGAATGATAATAACCGAACCAGTGGTTACGCATGGTCAGCGCGGCTTCCACGTTCGGGTCGCCGCTACCAAGGATCACAAAATTAAAAGTGGTGCCAAACCGTGCATATGCACTGGTTATCACAGCAGGTAAGAGATCGGCGGCTTTTTCATGAACCAATCTGCTATGAATACGAACAGAGCAGGTTAATGTCCAACCCCAGGTCGTCACATAGTTTTTTCTTATTCAGCGCTTTTCCTTCCTTACGATCAGCAACGGAAGTGATATCGAGATATAAGTATCTTTTGCCGGATCCCACACGGCATAATCAATACCGTTAAGGATACCCGAACATTTCATCCATTCCATATTGAACAGGTGCTCCAGGCCGACAGCGGAATAGCGCAGTTCGTTCATATAACCCGGACTAACGGTATTAACCTTATCGGCGCATTTGATGCCGCAGGCTAAAGGGTTCACGGTATTTTCCCAATCCAGCAAACCCCATTTCCAGGTATCCCATGCAGGCAGATAAGTTGCCTTATCCCAGCCATCCAACCCTGGTACTGCGCGTTATGTATGGTGAGCACAACGGGGATATTGGCCAGGTGACGATAAGCAAAACAATGACGGAGCATGAAAGGAAGGAGCGCTGCATGATGGTCGTGCACATTGATCGCATCGGGCCGGTGCTCCCAACTGCGGAGCCATTCAGCCACGGCTATCTGAAATGCGGTGAACCTTTCGGTATCATCATCATATCCATAGATCTTTTCACGGTCGAGCAAACCGTTGATGTCCACACAATACAGGTCAAATCCGAGTTTATTGTTCTTTTCCTTGATGATGGTGAAATCAAATTCACGGTCGCCATCCTGAACCAACCTTTATGCACCACTTCCCATTCATTGTTGTGCAGAATTTCATCCGGTGCATGGGCATCACCACTTTGGCAATATGGCCAAGCAATTGCTGGTATTTGGGAAGAGCGCCGACCACATCGGCCAGTCCGCCTGCTTTGGCCACCGGGTAACATTCCGCACTGACATGTAAGATCTCCATCAGGTTCGTTAATCTTTAAATGAATATAAGAAGGATATTCAATCTGGCAAACAAACATTTGTCATGTATCGCGCCCTGGCAAAACTAATTTTCAGGTTGATAAAAAATAATTTTATTTTCATGACCCAAATCAACTCTTATGTCAAAAGACCTGCTAAGCCAGGAACGCCCTGCAGCCATACCCACCAATTATGGCGCATTGAGCACCCTCGTAACCGTTTTCTTTTTCTGGGGCTTCATTGCTGCCGGAAACAGTGTTTTCATTCCTTTCTGTAAGCACTTCTTCAACCTGGACCAGTTCCAGAGCCAGTTGATCGATTTTGCGTTCTATACGGCCTATTATATTGGCGCCCTCGGACTGTTTGCATACGGTTCTTTCGGCCGAAAGGACCTGGTTGGCAAATGGGGTTATAAAAGGTCCATTGTGTATGGATTGCTTTTCTCCGCACTGGGAGCCCTGGCCATGATCATTGCCGTTAATGCGAACACGTTTGCCGGTATGCTGGTCGGGTTATTCATCGTGGCATTGGGCTTTTCCCTGCAACAAACGGCCGCTCAACCCTTTGCCATTTCCCTCGGAGACCCCAGTACCGGCACCAGCCGGGTGAACCTCGGCGGTGGCATCAACTCATTTGGCACCACTATCGGCCCCATTGTGGTTGCTTTCGCTTTATTTGGCACCACGGCAGCCATTACCGACGAGCAGATCGCTGCGCTGAGCCTGGGTAAAGTGATCTTGCTATACAGTTGTGTTGGCGCATTGTTCATAGCCGCCGCAGCTCTTTTCTATTTCTCCAAAAAGGTTCCTGCCGGCGTGATGACGGAATCGGTGGAAAAAGCAAACAAGGCATTATATACCATGCTGATCATGACGGGCCTGCTGGTGGTCATGTTTGTGCCTGTTTTCAGCAGTTATAAGACCGATCTTACCGGCGCTTCCGACGAGGAAAGGCATGCCATGGAATTATACAGGCTCCGCTGGCTATTGGGCGCTTTGGCCATTGTGGTGGTTGGTCTGCTGTCCGCCAATTACCGCGCCCGTAAGAACCCCGAAGGATGGGGCGCCATGAAATATCCGCAGCTGGTATTGGGCATGCTTGCCATCTTCGTTTATGTTGGCGTGGAAGTGGCCATCGGCTCCAACCTGAGCGAACTGCTCAAACAACAGGAATTTGGCGGATTCCAGTCTTCCGAAGCCGCTCCATATATTTCCATGTATTGGGGAAGCCTGATGATCGGACGCTGGGCGGGTGCCGTTTCTGCATTCAAATTATCGGATTCCGCCAAAGTGATGTTGCAGATCATCGTTCCGTTGATCGCTTTCGGGGTGATCATTGGCGTGAATACGATGGCACAGTATAACATGGAAGCACTGTATTATTATGTGATCTGTGTGATCATCCAGATCGTTGCCTTTTACATCAGCCAGAACAAACCGGCACGAACACTGATGATCTTCGGATTCCTGGGCATTCTGGCCATGGTCATTGGTACGCAAACTAATGGAACGATTGCCACTTATGCTTTCCTGAGCGGTGGTTTATGTTGTTCCATCATGTGGCCCTGTATCTTCTCTTTGTCCATTGCAGGCCTCGGTAAATATACCACGGAAGGGGCCGCATTCCTGATCATGATGATCCTGGGCGGTGGTATCATTCCGCCCATCCAGGGAAAACTGGCCGATTTCATTGGTATCCATCAGTCGTACTGGATCCCCGTCATCTGCTTCTCCTACCTGACCTTTTTTGCTATTGCCGTTAAGGGTATCCTGAAGAACCAGGGTATCGATTATGAAGGCACGTCAGCCGGAGGAGGCCATTAATTCAACCAGATTCATTTCAACTTGCATAAACTATTGTTGGCATCATGAGTACACTAGAGAAATACGCCATAGGTATTGATGTTGGCGGAACAACCACCAAGTTCGGCGTTGTTAACCAGCGGGGGGAAATTTTGGAACAGGACCGTATCCCCAGCGGGGAACACGACGATGTGCAGGATTTCATCAATGATCTGCACGATAAACTGATGCCCATGTTAGAACGGGTGGGCGGTACAGGATCATTCGTAGGCATTGGTATGGGCGCACCTAACGGCAATATCTACACGGGCACCATCGAGTATGCGCCTAACCTGAAATGGAAGGGAATCATTCCGATCGCCGACATGATGCAAAAGAAATTCGGACTCCCCTGTAAGCTCACCAATGACGCCAATGCGGCGGCTGTGGGTGAAATGATGTATGGCTGTACAAAAGGAATGAAACACTTCATCACCATAACCCTGGGAACAGGTGTGGGCAGCGGTATCGTGATCGATGGAAAAATTGTGGTAGGACATGATGGCTTTGCCGGGGAACTTGGGCATACCATCATCCGCCCAGGCGGACGCACACACTGGAGCACAGGCATGAAAGGTTCATTGGAAGCTTATGCTTCGGCTACGGGTGTCCGTGACACGGCCATTGAAATGATGACCAGCTATCCGGAACAACCCAGCCTGTTGCGTAATTACCGGATCAATGAGCTGACCAGTGAAACAGTCTATGAATGTGCCATGAAAGGCGATAAGATCGCGAATGAAATATTTGAATTCACCGGGCAGATATTGGGAGAATCCCTGGCTAATTTCGTCATGTTCTCCTCTCCTGAAGCCATTGTACTCTTCGGCGGTCTTACCAAAGCCGGCAACCTCATCCTCAAGCCTACCCGCGAACATATGGAAGCCAACCTGTTGCCAATATTTAAGAATAAGGTCAAGTTGATATTTTCCGAACTCAAGGAATCTGATGCTGCCATTTTAGGTGCCAGCGCGTTGGTTTGGGAATCTAAGTAAAAGCTCTCCGTATTCTAAAATAAAGCTCTCCGTAGTCTAAAAAAAGCTCTCCGTAGTCTAAGACTACGGAGAGCTTTCAAATTATAGCTTGATCAGTTTCTGAACCGCTCGTTTCTCGCCTTGCAGCACTTCCATGAAGTAAGCCCCTGCTGTCAGTTTGCTGCCATAAGTTTTCAGTTCGTCCGGCATCATGATCATGCGGCTCAGCTCCCTACCCTGCAGGTCGAGTATGCGTACCGTCACCTGGCTGTTCTTATCCAGGCTCCTCACTTTTACTTTATAGTCGCTCACCGTGGGGTTCGGGAATACCTGAACTTCAAACAGTTCCGCCGGAGCTGTCACTTTGCCTTTCGTGTACACAGGCGTATCGTTTCCATTTTCCTTTTCTTCAGGCGGACAAGCCGGCAGGAAAACGGTGGCTGAACGGATAACGCTGCTACCGCAATTGTTCACAGCCTGCGCCGTTACCGTACCGGTTACCGCTGTTGCAGGATATGCGATCGTTATGCTGAATGCCGTTTGTGTTACCACGCTGCCACCGGCAGGATATGTCCAGTTAACCGTAGTGGCATTAGCGGGCATGCTTGCCAGTGAGTAAGTGAAGACACGGTTCGGACAAACGGTTGTTTGAACCACATCGATCACGCTTGGCGTTGCCGGGCTCAGTGTTGCAACCGTCAGGCTCCTGGCCGTGCTGGTACCGCAACCGTTGCTGGCGATCACACTGATCGTACCACCGGTAAAGCCGGCAGGGAATGTAAAGGTCACTGAGTTGGTGCCCTGGCCTGTCAGGCCGATCACACCCGGAGGTAAGGTCCATGTATAACTGGTCACGGTCGGCTGTTGTGCCACAGTGTACGTGACTGCCGTTCCGGCCGGGGCGATGTTGGCGCAGACGTTCACTGGTCCTGCGATCAGGCCCGGTGTGGCCGGGTTGGCGCGGGTGATCGTCAGGGCGCGGCCTCCGCTTGTACCGCAACTGTTCACCGCCTGTACCGTGATATTGCTGGTGGTGAAACCGCTGGTAAACGTTACCGTTACCGTAGTGTCATTCACGCCCAGTCCGTTCGGGTGCGTGATCGTGGTGGCGCCTGACTGTGCATTCCATATATAGGATGAAGCGCCCACCACTTTCGGTATCGTATAAGTGATCGGAATATTTGTACCCAGGCTTGGGCAAACATTAGCACTGGATGCCACGATCGGCTGAGGCGTGCTCGGGTTCTGCGCCAGCAGGTAGTAGATCGTCATCGGGCTTGTACCGCAGACTGATGTGGCCGTTACACGGATCTGCTTGTTGGCCTGCGTAGTGAAGCCACTGCCAAAGGTTACCGTGATCGTACCCACACCAAGGCTATTGGTCTGGCTTACCAGGCTGACATTCGGAGGTAATGACCAGTTGAAGATGCTCGCCCCGACGGCAGTAGCCGTGTAGGTGATCGGCGTGGCGTTGCCTACATACGGACATATATTGGTAAACCCGGTCACCACAGGCGCCGCACCACTGGCCACCGTGAGGCTGGCCGATGCGCTGACGGAACCTACCGTATAGGTGATGTTCGCTGTACCACCAGATATGGCGTTAACCAAACCGGTAGTCGGATTCACCGTAGCTACGGCATTATTGCTGCTGCTCCAGGTTCCACCGGGTGTTCCGGTGCTGCTATATAATCCCGTACTGCCTGCGCAGATCGGTGAAGGACCAGAGACCGTTCCGGCTGTGATGGCTGAATTGACCGTCAGGCTGAAGTTGGCCACAGACGGGCTACCGCAACCGGTGACCGTATAAGAGATCGTTGTTGAACCCGCTGTCAGTGCGCTGACCAGTCCGCTGGACGGGTTGACCGTTGCAACGGTATTATTACTGCTGCTCCAGGTTCCACCCGCATCACCATTGGAGGTAAAGGTGGCAGTATTACCTTCTACCATCGGGGATGTGCCACTTATGCTACCGGCATTGACGTTGGGGTTAACCGTAACCGCTATGGGGGCCGAAGTAGCAGAGCAACCGTTTGCATCTGTGACAGTTACCGTGTAGTTTCCAGCCTGGGAAACATTAATGGAAGATGTGGATTGACCAGAAGACCAAAGCACAGATGATCCACCGGAACTGATTTGATATTGCCAGAAGTCATTTTTAAATATTCCATCATTAATACCGGTGCCAATATAGGCGTTTGTACCAGTAGAAATAGCTATTCCAGTAGCGCGCGGGCCACCTGCAAAATTTGCCTTTTGCAACCAGGCATTTGTTACTGGGTCAAATTGCCACATATCACTCACAAATCCGGCTGTTGCAAGTCCTGTTCCAACATACCCCTTATTACCCATACTAAACCCTACTGCACTATACCTGGCATCACCAGCAAAATTGTTCTTTTGAATCCAGGCGTTGGCGGATGGATCGAACTCCCAGAAATCCTGTAGTAAATTAAAACTGTCATCATACCCCAAACCAATATATCCCTTTGAACCTATGACCAGTCCTGTTGTATTCCTCCTTGGCAGTCCGGGGAAATTCTGTTTTTGAATCCATTGATTTTGTGTTGGATTAAATTCCCATAGATCAACCAGTGTGTTATTGACTTCATCGTAACCCAACCCGATATAGCCTTTAGAACCAATGGCAAAACCCACAGCTCCTACCCTGGCGGTTCCACCGAAATCAGCTTTTTGTGTCCAGGTATTCGACTGAGGATCATATTCCCAGAAATCCTGGGATGTTGATGCCGAACCGGTAACACCGGTGCCTACATATCCTTTTGAACCGATACTGAACCCAACTGCATAACTTCTTACTTCATTGGTTAAGTTTGCCTTTTGTGACCAGCTATTAGTAGATGGATTATATTCCCAAAAGTCATTCGTGTATTGATAATTGTTATCCAGTCCAGACCCTATGTAGCAATTTTCCCCAATGGCAAACGCAATAGCCCCGTATCTCGATGCACCGCCAAAGTTTGCGCGTTGAATCCATTGTTCAGCATTGGAAACGGATACATTAGAGTTGAGAACTAGTGTGCTGCCCTGGCATATAGTAGTAGGCCCCGAAGCTGAAATAACCGGCGTGGGCGGCAGACTGTTAACGGTTACCGTTACCGGTAAGGAAGTGGCGCTGCACCCAACGATATCGGTTACTGTTACCGTGTAGTTCCCAGATTGGTTCACTGAAATTGAAGGGCTTGTTTGAGCGGTAGACCAATTATAAGAGTAATTTCCAGCTGTACCGAATTCCCAGAAATCACTTAGGTTTCCTGAGTTATTATCGATTCCAGTACCAATATAACCTTTCACACCGATGGCAAATCCAATAGCGCTTTCACGAGCTGTTCCGCCGAACGAAGCCTGCTGTGTCCAGGTATTGTTTACAGGATCGTATTCCCAAAAATCGTTGGTATAACTGAAACCCGGTTCAACAATACCAGTACCCACATACCCTTTTGTCCCATTTGAAAAGCCTGCAGCTAAGAAACGGGGAGAACCTCCAACATGAGCTTTTTGAACCCAGGTATTAGCGGTAGGATCAAATTCCCAAAAATCATTGAGATTAGCCTGGCTGTCATCCACACCAGTTCCAATATAACCCTTACTTCCGATACCAAAGCCAACGGCAAAGTATCGCCCTGATCCGCCAACATCGGCCTGCTGGGTCCAACTGTTGCTAACCGGGTCAAACTTCCAAAAATCGTTATAATTGGTAAAATTAATATCTTGTCCTGTACCAATAAAACCGTGGGCTCCGATGGAAAATCCCACTGCATACGCACGTGCTGTTCCTCCAAAATCAGATTTCTGATTCCAGGTATTACTGGCTGGGTCGTATTCCCAAAAATCTTTACGATAGGAATCAGCAGGCGTAGCATCTAACCCGGTTCCGATATAGCCTTTAGAGCCAATGGAAAAACCAACGGCATAAGCACGGGCTGTACCACCAAAATCAGCTTTCTGCGTCCAGGAATTGCTAACCGGATCGTACTGCCAAAAATCTTTTCGGTAAGTTCCATTAGTTATTCCTGTGCCGATATATCCTTTGGATCCGATTGCGAATCCTACGGCATTAGAACGGGCACCGCCACCTACAAGAGATTTTGAGGTCCAGGTATTTCCCGAGGAAACCGTAGCGTCCAGCGTTACGGATCCACCCTGGCAGAAACTGTTTGGGCCGGAGGCAGAAATAACCGGCGCGGGCGGCAGGCTGTTAACCGTAACCGTTACCGGTGTGGAAGTGGCTGAGCAGCCGTTAGCATCTGTGACGGTTAATGTATAATTACCGGGTTGATTGACATTAATAGAGGAAGTGTTTTGACCTGATGACCAAGCATAGGTGTAGGTAGCATTGCTGCCTGGGGAATATTCCCAGAAATCGTTGGAATAAGGATTAGTTGTAGCCCCCGTTCCGACATAGCCTTTTCCACCTGCCGAAAAACCAGCAGAAAAATAACGACCATTGGCAGGAAAACTCTGTTTCTGGTTCCATGTGTTTGCAGCAGGATCATATTCCCAAAAATCACTGGTAGGGGATGAACCATTAAAACCTAAACCTATATACCCCAATGATCCGACGGACATACTAATTGGCTTTTGTCGCGCTATAGAACTGAAAGCAGCTTTTTGTGTCCACACATTTGTAGAAGGATCATATTCCCAAAAATCATTTCTGTAATAATTTGGGAAGGTACTGTTTCCGGAACCGATATAACCTTTGTTATTTATCGAGAACCCAGCGGCATATCCACGTGTACCTCCACCGGCACTGGCTTTCTGTGTCCACGAATTCGTGGATGGATTGTACTCCCAAAAATCATTGTAGTAAACAGTGTTATATTCATCGGCAACACCTGTGCCTACATAGCCTTTTGTATCTATAGAAAATCCAACAGCACTTTGTCGTGCCAAACCTCCAAAATTCGCTTTCTGGGTCCAGGTGTTGGCCACCGGATCAAACTCCCAGAAATCATTTTTGGAACCTGTTACAGAACTTCCGGTACCTACATAGCCTTTCGAACCAATCGAAAAGCCAACGGCATGAGCGCGGGCTGCTCCACCGAAATCAGCCTTTTGTGTCCATATGCCTGAAGCAGGATCATATTCCCATAAATCATTTCTCACACCTCCTGAAACATCCTGGCCAGTACCAATATATCCTTTCGTTCCAATTGAAAATCCAACTGCGCCCTGGCGAGCTGTACCTCCAAAATTGGCCATCTGCGTCCAGGTATTGCCGGCTGGCAAAGCTCCGTTCAGTGTTACACTACCCCCCTGGCAAAATGTAGTTGGCCCGGAGGCTGAAATAACCGGTGTGGGCGGCAGGCTGTTAACCGTGACCGCTACCGTTGAGGAAGTGGCGGAGCAGCCATTGGCGTCTGTAACTGTTACTGTATATGATCCTGAAGCATTAACGGTTATGGATTGTGTCGTTGCTCCATTTGACCAACTGAAGGATGAACCTTCGCTGGCTGTGAGTATTACGCTTCCCCCCTGGCAGAAAGTGGTGGGGCCGCTGGCAGTGATGGTTGCTATTGGGTTTACAACTGTAACCGTTACGGGAGTGGAAGTGGCACTACAGCCGTTGGCATCGGTGACGGTTACACTATAGCTTCCTGATTGATTGGTTGTAATGGAGGATGATGTTTGGCCGGATGACCAAACATAATTGGAATAAGAATTAAGTGACAACTGCCAAAAATCATTAAGATATTGACCATTTAAACCAGCACCAATATATCCTTTTTCACCAATAGCAAAGCCTACTGCGCCATTTCTTACTGATCCTGTAAGTGATGGTATCGGAGTCCAGGAGTTTACACCCGGGTCATACGCCCATATATCATTAGTGTTTGAGGTGTTATTGCTTCCTGTGCCAACATAACCTTTTGAGCCTATTACAAATGCAGTTGCCCAGAATTTACCAAGGCCGGGAATATTTGCCTTTTGAATCCAACTATTTGTTGATGGTGAGTATTCCCAAAAATCATTTAAAACATTTGTATTATCATTCCCTAAACCAATATATCCCTTTGAATTAATTCCAAACCCAATAGCATTCCTTCTGCTACTACCAGGGAGATTGCTCAGCTGTGTCCATTGATTTAGTAGTGGCTCATACTCCCAAAAATCACTTAAATTATTGCTTCCATCATATCCTGTGCCAATATACCCTTTCGTACCAACTCCAAATGAGACTACACTATGCCTTCCACTTCCAGCAAAATTTGCTTTTTGTATCCATGTATTATTATCTGGATTATATTCCCAAAAGTCATTGAAAACATTTCCTGAGAGGTTTATTCCGACTCCAACATATCCTTCATTTCCAATATTAAATGATGCTGCTCGCATCCTCGGCCCTCCACTAAAATTGGCCTTTTGCGACCAACCATTAGTGATTGGGTCATATTCCCATAAATCATTTCTTACGATTGAACCATCTATGCCCCCTCCTACAAAGCCTTTTTCATTTACAGTAAAGCAATAAGCAAGTTGACGACCAACAGAGCCCAAAGTGGCAACTTGAGTCCAAACAGGATTATTTACGACACTTAAAACTACACTTCCCCCCGCACAAAAGGTAGTAGGCCCACCTGCAGAAATGGTCGGTGTGGGAGGGAGTGCATTCACCGTAACTGTCGTTGCCGCTGAAGTAGCACTGCAACCATTAGCATCGGCTACGGTTACCGTAAAACTGCCCGCCGTGCTGACTGTGATAGATTGTGTTGTTGCACCGTTCGACCAGTTATATGATGACCCTGAACTGGCCGTGAGCATAACACTGCCGCCCTGGCAAAAACTTGTTGGTCCTGAAGCTGTAATTATTGGTGTTACGGGAGTAATAACAGTTACTGACACAGGCGTAGACGTAGCTGAACAACCGTTTGCATCCGTAACTGTTACCGTATAGCTACCAGTTTGATTTACTGTAATGGATGAACTGGTTTGGCCGGATGACCAGGTGTAATTATACCCTGATGAAGGACTATACTCCCAAAAATCATTCACACTGGTGAGGCCAATAACAACCCCTGTACCTAAATAACCTTTACTGCCTATACTAAAACCAACTGCACCATACCGACCAGAACTGGGTACAACAGCTATTTGAATCCAAGAATTTGTAGAAGGATCAAATTCCCAAAAATCAGCAAAATATTGAGATCCAATGCCAGTTCCAATATATCCCTTATTGTTCAAACTAAAACCAACAGCACCATCCCTTACACTACCTCCAAAACCTGCTTTCTGTGTCCATGAATTACCAACTGGATTATATTCCCAAATATCACTTAATAAGCTATTGTTACTAGCAGTACCCAATCCAATATAACCATATGAACCGACAGAAAATCCAATTGCTTTTGCTCGGCCCAAACCAGGAACATTGGCTATTTGAGTCCAAACATTGTTTGCTGGATTATATTCCCAGAAATCATTCTTATAAGACAATGAACTTTCTTGTCCAGTTCCAGTGCCAACATAAGCTTTGGATCCGATAGTGAATCCTCTTGCTTTGTAGCGTGCTGTTCCTCCAAAATTGGATTTTTGAATCCAAATATTTGTTCCTGGATCATATTCCCAAAAATCATTTAATGCACCACCAAAATTAAAACCAGTACCTACATATCCTTTTGAACCTATACTAAAACCAACCGCCTCAGTACGGCCCGGGCCTCCTACATTAGCCTTCTGTGTCCATACATTTAATGCAGGATCATATTCCCAAAAATCGTTTTTAAGAACTCCATCTGAACCTGTGCCAATATATCCTTTATTCCCTATTGAGAAGCCTACGGAACCAGCTCGAGATGTTCCACCAAAATTGGCTTTTTGAGCCCATGTATTAGCGCCGGGTATTATTCCATTTAAGTTCACATTTCCTCCTAAACAGAAGGTCGTTGGACCTCCGGCTGTAATGGTGGGCGTTGGTGGAAGTGCATTCACCTGCATCGTCAGCGTATTGCTGGTGGCCGTAGAGGAAGTGACACAATTGAGACTGCTGCTTAGTACACAACTAATCACATCCCCATTGACCAGAACAGCATCCGTGTAGGTATTACTGTTAGTACCCACATTGTTGCCGTTCTTTTTCCACTGGTAAGATGGTGTGCCGCCGTTTGTAGGCGTAGCAGTAAAAGTAGCTGAAGAACCCGCGCATATCGTCGTAGCTGTTGCACTGATACTGACCGAGGGTGTCACAATGGCTGAAACAACCATGGTGATGCTGTTACTGATTGCCGTTGGCGCAGTAGCGCAGCTCGCATTGCTCGTAAGCACACAGGTAATGACATCTCCATTGGCCAGGGCCGCATCCGCATAGGTTGCACTATTTATTCCCACATTATTACCGTTCTTTTTCCACTGGTAAACGGGCGTTGTACCCTCATTTGTCGCCGTTGCCGTGAATGTAACATTGTTCCCTGCACATATGCTGGAGCTGGTAGCCGAGATCGTTATGCTAGGTGTATACAGTACCGGGCAATCGGTCACACAGGCATATGTGTTCCTGTTGGTGGTGGTGCCATCGCCCAACTGGCCATAATTATTCTGTCCGGTTCCGCAGAAAAGGTCCCTGGTTGATTTCAACCCGATACTATGAAAACCCCGGCTCACATGGGTGGCCACCCAGGTATTTTCAGTTCCGATCTGTAAGAACGTAGATTTATCCGTATTGGTGCCATCGCCCAAAGAACCCAGTGTATTGTGCCCTGTTGCCCAAAGCGTGCCATTGGATTTGATGCCCAATGTATGATCATATCCGGTAGAAAGTATGATCCAGGAATTGTCTGACCCAATCTGAACAAAATTCGGGTTATTCATACTGATGGTTCCATTCCCAAACTGTCCTGCTCTGTTCATTCCGCAGGCCCATAAAGTGCCGTTTGTCTTGATCCCCATGGTATTTTCTGAACCGGCGGAAATGACCGACCAATTATTGTCGGATCCCGCCTGGGTCGGACTGTACCGGTTGGCATAATTGCCCATTCCCAATCCCCCATTCCCATTATATCCCCATCCCCATAATGTTCCATTCGCTTTTAAGGCAATGGTATGCTGCCCACCAACGACAATGCTGATCCAGTCATTATTTGATCCTATCTGCACGGGTAATATTCGTGTAGTTGAAGTTCCATCTCCCAGTTGTCCCTGGTCGTTCAATCCCCAACCCCAAATGGTACCGTCTGATTTCAGGCCGACACTGTAATCTCCGCCACCGGAAATACTGACCCATTTATTATCCGTTCCCACCTGTACAGGGGTGCTCCTGTTGGTGGTGGTGCCATCTCCTAATTGCCCGTATTCATTCTTACCCCAACTCCACAAGGTACCATCATACCGGATGGCCAGCATATGATTATAGCCTGCCGCCACACTGATCCATGTATTCCCTGCACCAATTTGTACAGGTCTTGATTTATTTACGGTCGTACCATCCCCCAACTGCCCATAGTCATTTCTTCCCCAGGTCCATAAAGTACCATCGGTTTTGATGCCGCAGGAATGAAGAGAACCATCGGAGATCATCAGCCAGGTATTACCCGGAGTGGAAATTTGCACGGGTGCGGATGGATTATTGGAACTACTAAAGCCTAATTGGTTTTGATCATTATTTCCCCATACCCAATATGTGCCGTCAGACTTTATAGCAAGTGAATGATTATTCCCTGCGGTTACATCCACCCATTTGTTGTCTGTTCCAATTTGAACCGGAATGCTTTGATTATTTGTCGTTCCATCTCCTAATTGACCCTGAAAATTATAACCCCAGGCCCACATTGTTCCATCAGACTTTAAACCAAGCGTATGATAACTTCCTGCTGTAACATTCACCCATTTATTGTCTGATCCAATTTGAACCGGAATGCTTCGTTCGATTGAAGTTCCGTCACCTAATTGCCCTTCGCTATTTTTTCCCCAAGCCCATAATTTACCATCCGATTTTATGGCAATACTATGATAACCTCCGGCTGAAATATATGCCCACTTATTGTCGGCACCAATCTGGACAGGACTGTTTCTGTTTGTTATGGTTCCGTCTCCTAACTGGCTATAAAAATTAAAACCCCAGGCCCAGAGAGTTCCATCAGATTTAAGGGCAATTGTATGACTCTCCCCCATGGACACACTCACCCATTTATTGTCTGTTCCGATTTGAACCGGAATGGTTCTGTTAGATGTAGTTCCGTCACCTAATTGACCGACGTTATTTTCTCCCCATGCCCATAATGTGCCATCAGACTTTATTGCCTTTGTAGAACCATAACCCGTTGTAATACTGATCCATTTATTATCCGTACCAATTTGAACGGGGTTAACTTGATTGGTCGTAGTTCCATTGCCAACCTGTCCTGTACTATTCCAGCCCCAAGCCCATAAAGTGCCATCAGCTTTTAATCCTACGCTGTGTCCAAAACCAGCAGAGATACTTACCCAATTATTATCAGATCCTATTTGAACAGGACTATTCCTGCCAATTGTAGTTCCATCTCCTAACTGACCAAAAGAATTTGAACCCCAGGCCCACAGTGTTCCGTTCCTTATTTCTAAGGTATGCCCAAAACCACCGGTAGTTCTTTGATAATTTGCCCTGTAAGGAACCGATTTTTTACTATTGCTCCTGCTGAATTGAGCGGAAGCTTGAAATGTTAACGACAGCAAGAGTGCCAGAATAAAAGAATAACGGAAAAATTTCATAACAGTTGGTTTGGATGGCCTGGGCCTGTGATGACGAAATGCTGATGGGCTATTCATGATTTTTTAAGGAATGGCTTTGATCTTCTTCATCTCCTCTATCTCCACCGTTGGCGGCATTTCCCCTTTCTGTATTTTTTTAATGACCAGTTGAGCCACTTTTTCCGCACCCGCTTTTGTTTTGAACCCTTCGTTTCCGGGCATGGCTGGTACACTGGCCTGGCGGATCATGAGACGGTCGTCAGCTAAAATATCGTAACCAAAAGTATTATTCGGGGCAGCGGTTATTTTGTACGTTAATTTGGTATGCGCAAACTGTGAGGCTTTGGGGAAGGCGATTTCCTGTGCATCCTTTGCCGGGGATGCCATCCCTGGAACCTGCTGAGCCATTACGGGCGCGGAGGCTAACAGTATGCAAATAAAAAACGAAGCCTGGATCAGCCTTGCTAAATTGATCTTCATTTCATTGATCATTTATGGGTTAAACAAATAGTAACCGGTAAATCCCTGATTACAGGGCAAATAATACCAACTCGTGTACCTTCACAACGGGAATTTTCCCGTTTACAATCAGGCTTTTTTTTGTGAGAAGGAGGTGCAGTTTTGGCGAAGGGATTGGAATCAATGAAGGCAATAACTATAATGCAAATAGATCGCAAATAGTTACTTCCAATGCTTGGGCAATCATGTAGACATTGTATATGCTGGTATTGATCTTACCATTTTCTATCCTGATCAGCTGAGAATAATCAATAGAAGCCTGGCTAGCCAGATATTCAATAGACAGTTTTTTTTCTTCCCTTATTCTCCTGATATTCTTACCTACGCCTTTGATTAAGTTTTCTTTAGTATGATACATATCCTTACTACGTGAACAAATCTAAATTACAAGAATGATTTGAACAATAGCAAATATGCCATGTAGCCATATATACTTAACAGGCTTTGTGTTGTTTGAAAAATTACAAATTAATGGCTAATTATGAACGAGGAAATGAAGGAATTGATTGAAAAAACCGTTTGGATTAAAAAACATTCAATGCAGTCATAACAAAAATAACTCTCCGTAGTATAAAATAATGCTCTCCGTAGTCTAAAAATAATGCTCTCCGTAGTCTAAAAAATAAAGCTCTCCGTAGTCTTGAACTACGGAGGCTTTCAAGTATAGCTTGATCAGTTTCTGAACCGCTCGTTTCTCGCCTTGCAGCACTTCCATGAAGTAAGCCCCTGCTGTCAATTTGCTGCCAAATGTTTTCAGTTCGTCCGGCATCATGATCATGCGGCTCAGCTCCCTACCCTGCAGGTCGAGTATGCGTACCGTCACCTGGCTGTTCTTATCCAGGCTCCTCACTTTTACTTTATAGTCGCTCACCGTGGGGTTCGGGAATACCTGAACTTCAAACAGTTCCGCCGGAGCTGTCACTTTGCCTTTCGTGTACACAGGCGTATCGTTTCCATTTTCCTTTTCTTCAGGCGGACAGCCGGCAGGAAAACGGTGGCGAACGGATAACGCTGCTACCGCAATTGTTCACAGCCTGCGCCGTTACCGTACCGGTTACCGCTGTTGCAGGATATGCGATCGTTATGCTGAATGCCGTTTGTGTTACCACGCTGCCACCGGCGGGACATGTCCAGTTAACCGTAGTGGCATTGGCAGGCACGTGCTTGCCAGTGAGTAAGTGAAGACGCGGTTCGGACAAACGGTTGTTTGAACCACATCGATCACGCTTAGCGTTGCCGGGCTCAGTGTTGCAACCGTCAGGCTCCTGGCCGTGCTGGTGCCGCAACCGTTGCTGGCGATCACACTGATCGTACCACCGGTAAAGCCGACAGGGAATGTAAAGGTCACCCAGGTTGGTGCCCTGGCCTGTCAGGCCGATCACACCCGGAAGTGAGTCCATGTATAACTGGTCACGGTCGGCTGTTGTGCCACAGTGTACGTGACTGCCGTTCCGGCCGGGGCGATGTTGGCGCAGACGTTCACTGGTCCGGCGATCAGGCCCGGTGTGGCCGGGTTGGCGCGGGTGATCGTCAGAGCGCGACTCCCGCTTGTACCGCAACTGTTCACCGCCTGTACCGTGATATTGCTGGTGGTGAAACCGCTGGTAAACGTTACCGTTACCGTAGTGTCATTCACGCCCAGTCCGTTCGGGTGCGTGATCGTGGTGGCGCCTGACTGTGCATTCCATATATAGGATGAAGCGCCCACCACTTTCGGTATCGTATAAGTGATCGGAATATTTGTACCCAGGCTTGGGCAAACATTAGCACTGGATGCCGATCGGCTGAGGCGTGCTCGGGTTCTGCGCCAGCAGGTATTGGAAGATCGTCATCGGGCTTGTACCGCAGACTGATGTGGCCGTTACACGGATCTGCTTGTTGGCCTGCGTAGTGAAGCCGCGGCAAAGGTTACCGTGATCGTACCCACAAGGCTATTGGTCTGGCTTACCAAGCTGACATTGGGAGGTAATGACCAGTTGAAGCTGCTCGCCCCTACGGCGGTAGCCGTGTAGGTTATCGGCGTGGCGTTGCCTACATACGGACATATATTGGTAAACCCCGGTCACCACAGGCGCCGCACCATTGGCCACCGTGAGGCTGGCCGATGCGCTGACGGAACCTACCGTATAGGTGATGTTCGCTGTACCACCAGATATGGCGTTAACCAAACCGGTAGTCGGATTCACCGTAGCTACGGCATTATTGCTGCTGCTCCAGGTTCCACCGGGTGTTCCGGTGCTGCTATATAATCCCGTACTGCCTGCGCAGATCGGTGAAGGACCAAGAGACCGTTCCGGCTGTGATGGCTGAATTGACCGTCAGGCTGAAGTTGGCCACAGACGGGCTACCGCAACCGGTGACCATATAAGAGATCGTTGTTGAACCCGCTGTCAGTGCGCTGACCAGTCCGCTGGACGGGTTGACCGTTGCAACAGTATTATTACTGCTGCTCAGGGTTCCACCCGCATCACCATTGGACGTAAAGGTGGCAGTATTGCCTTCTACCATCGGGGATGTGCCGCTAATGCTGCCGGCATTGACGTTGGGGTTTGCTGTAAATGTTGCAGCGATCGTCTGATCAGTTGTGACGTTGGTGAATGTGTATGTTCCAACCGCGCCGACTGATACTCCGTTCCACCGAATACATCAGCAATACTGTAACATGGATCAGGTGTGTGATCGTGTAAGTCTGGCTTCCATTATAATTGACAGGTGTTGGTCCCGCAGGAGATATGTTGCCATTAGGCCCGGCGCTGGCTGTAATTTGGTATACTGCAAATTGCGCCCCAATATTAAAACGGAATGTAGCACCTACATCAGTCCAGGATACCGGAATCAAACCTGCCGTAAAAAAAGTATTTGATCGAAGTGGAGACTCAATAGTATATTCAATATCCAAACTAATGGCACTGGTTTGCTCAACAGCGATATAGAAATTACCGGGCGGAATGATTGGTTCTGGCGATAAAGACAATTGTATATTTCCGGCTGCACTTACGGTTCTGTCAACTGCTTCCGAGTACAACTTGGTGGTGGAGGGAACACCGTTATTATCTCCATAAACAGCTATCCTGTACGTACTTCCTGAAGCTGACATAAAACCAAGGTTAACCGCGCTTAAACGGCCACCAGTGGCTGTATAGAATTTTGAAGAAAGAGTGCCTGGACCACCAACAAATCCTACCCCCAAAGCCTCACCAACCTGGCTGGCATCCTTAAATGCGATCTGGCCATAGGTTACTTCCTGCTGAAAGGTTTTGCTGTTATTGGTATTGTATTCATCAGCAGGCTGATTGACGGTCACCGTAATGTTATTATTTCCGGTTGCAGTTGGCGTATATCCGCTGAAACTAACAACAGTACCGGCGCCTGGTGCCAACGATGGAACCAATACCGTTTCTGAAACCGTATTTACACCTGTAACAGTGAGGGTAACCGGTACGTTGGAACCGGTACTGATGCTGTTGTTGACAACATAGGCTTTCACAACATGATCGGCAGAATGGCTGAGAGCCAGTTTACCAAGTGAATAGATCATTTTGACCTCCATCTCGTTTGTGAAGCAATTCGTTAAAAGCTGTGTAACCGGCCTGAAAGCGTTTGATGATAAATTGGCAGTGATGGTACAACTGGTAAGACTTTGCTGTGCTTTTACTCCGCTGGAACCTCCTACCAGAGAATTGTCGCAGGAGAGTACTTGTTGGGTTGATAAGGTTCCGGTACAATAAGTCCAGTCGAGGGCTATATACATGTTTCCTCCGGTATAAGTGAAGGATGATCCCCCCGTAAATGAAGGAAGGTTCATCTGCAATTGATTAGGTATAACAAATGTTCCATTGTGAACAGTTGTCATACTGGAGATCGCATTGGCCCAGTTAACATCTTTCAGATTGCTGGCGTCTGTTGTGTTCTCCATGTAAACTACCAGGTCTCCTGATGCGGTAATGCCAGGCGCCGTATAATTCAACCATCCAATACCTGTTATAGGCTGTCCGGCATGTATGCCTGTAGCAGAGATTTCAGCCGCTGTCACGAGGTAAACAGACCTTCCGCTTCTGAACCTTGCATTGGGAGCGCGGAAATTTGATGAATTGCCGTTATATGGCATCAGTGATGCTCTTTGACAAGCAGCTGCAAAACTGACGGCGATCGTCTGATTGGCTCCAGTGTTAGCCATATTATACGATGAAACAGCCCCCACCGATACGCCGTTAACCAACACATCATTCACAACGTACCCGAGATCGGGTGTGAATGTATAGTTTTGGCCTCCAGGGCATATCGAAGTGACACCAGAAGGGGTTATGCTTCCTCCAGGCCCGGCAGATGCCGTGATCGTATAACTGACCAAAGCAATGCTGTTACTGGTAGTGGAACAACCTGCTGCAGTAAAAGCCGTAATAGTATAACTGCCGGGAGCCGTTGCAGTATAAGTTGTATTTGTTGCACCACTGATGGGAGATCCGTTCAGGTTCCATTGAAGTGATGCTGTATTACCCGTTGGGAGCAGTAATGACTGCCAGACGGGTGCGTTTACCAGGTTACAGGTAATGGCATTGGGTGTTGCATCGGTAAGGACTGATCCGGTTCCTTCATTCATTTTGAAATGGGCAACCAAACCAGGGGTGTTAGATGCAGGATAAGTATGCATATTGGCTGCTATCTGCGATTGAGAGCGTGCCTGGTTCCATATCTGCATATCAGTAATACTACCATTAAAATACTCACCTGGGTTCCATACAGAACCGATCATCAGGTTATGCGGCCAGATACCATTCACACCGGGGGAAGGGATTGCACTACCCTTGGTAGCAACCAGGGTACCATCAATATAAAGGAAAGTGTTGGTGCTAGTGCGGACAACGGCATAGTGATGCCATTGCAGGTCGGATGGGAATGCCACACCGGTATTGATCCATGAATCTCCGAGACGGATGATGCCATTGATATCGGGACCCAGATAAAGATCTCGGCCCTGGGCAAAGATATGGCTGTACTGTCCCGCCTGGTTGGTTTGTTGTTTGGCCCAAACCGAAACAGTATAATCTCCTGTAGCAGGTACCACATCATCGGGGCCCTGCGCATATTGATTGACGCCATTGAATAATGGCACACTCGTACCCTGTGATACGGCATTCAGATTGACCGGGGTACTGGGACAAACCAGTGTGGAAGACGGTGCTGTTATGCTGATAGACTCTGGAGCTGCATTTGAATTCACCTGAATAGATTCGTTGACCGAGCAACCCACAGGCGAAGTAACGGTTACAGTATATGTACCTCCAGCATTAACGGAAATGGACTGTGAAGTTTCAGTGGTATTCCACAGGTAAGTGGTTCCAACGGGGTCCGGTGATGACCATGTAGGGCCGTTAATGAGGGTTGCTTGTGTTCCAGTTACCTGGTTGACCGTGGTGGAGCCACTACCTTCATTCATGGTGAAATTAGCAATAAGACCATTCTGGCTGGTATTAATTGAACGGTTCATGGTTTCTTGTATTTCCGCCTGAGTGCGGGCATAGTTCCAAACCCTCACTTCATCCAATGAACCCTGATAGAAAGCACCATCGTATGGATAAGTGTCGTTGCCCATCGTGAAATAGGTATCCGGCGTGGTTAAAGGTGAAGAGACTGCATTGGAGAATACCACTACGCCATCTACATAACCTGTCATCGTTGTACCATTATATGTACAGGCAATATGATGCCATTGATTGTCATTAATTGCCGGTCCGCCATAATAAGCGTTATCAGTTGATATCCATAGACCACCATATACGATACTCACACCAAAACGATTTCCAGGCAGATTATTGTTACCCCAATTAAATACATTCTGGTAATCGCGGGTTGTTTTAACCCAGGCTTCAGCAGTTCTTGGAGCATTGCCGGTTGGCAATGAGGCAATATTCTGTTCTACATAATCATTTACGCCATCAAATTGCAGTGATTGCTGGTTACCAATATTGGAGGCAGTCAGGGTTACTGAAGAACCGCTGCAAAGCAGGGAACTGACACTGATCATGGTTGAAGGCACCGGTTTGATTGTGTAGTTCACCAATGTCCGGCAGACGGGAGCGTTGGAGCAGGCCGCATAGTATGACGTAGTGCCTGTTGTGTTGGTGTTGGTCAACCCTGAACCGGCAACACCAACGGGATTAAATGTTGACCCAGTTCCTATAGAACTGCCACCGGAAGGCGTCGTGTACCATTCAATACTGCCGTTACCGGGCAGCAAGATTTCTCCGCCCGATGGCGGTGTAATGGTCCAAGAGAAAGTACCACTAAATGTACCGGAAGTGCTTGAATAGGTAGTTGATACCAGGGTATAGGTAACTCCCGATGTCAGTGTCATCACACCACTTCCCACGCCTGTAGCTCCCAATCGTGGTTCGTCTCCTGCCACGCCATCATCATCATCACCCCTAACCCATGTGCCACCGCCTGAACAGTTTCCGGGCACAAAGGCGCCGGTAACGATATAGCCCATGCCATCGTAACCGGCATTATTGTTCATTTCAAATACATAGTTTCCCGTAGTGGATACCTGAAACTGTTGTGCAAAATAGTTACGGGTAATGGTTGCATCAAAGCCGCAGGTAGCATTATTGACTATCGAAGTTGTAGGTTTTAGTGCCACCGGATCCGATGCGGCCGTCCAGGTGCCTGATATGCTGGTTCCTGATGCCACAAAACCTGAGCAGTTAATGGCTGAAACGGCAGAAATGGTACCGCTTCCACCCTGGCAAATGCTGGCAGGGGTTCCGGTAATACCCGGATCCGTTTGAATAGACACCAAGGCCGATCCTTCAGGTCCCCAGCAACCCGCAGAGGAAAGGGTCCGGAAGTAATAGATACCGGAACTTGTTATCAACTCGGAAGAAGAAGGCGTATTTATAGAAGTACCTCCGGAACTGGTTCCCTGGAAGTATATCGTACCATCGTTACTATTCGTGGCAGTAAGGGTTGCCTGGCCACAGAAAGTACCGGATCCAGTGACTGTTGTGGCAGACGGAATTGGATTCACCGTTACGGTGATCATATTCGAGTTATCAACGGCAGAAACCGCCCCGCAGGTAACCCTTAACCAATAGTAGGTTGTGTTACTCACGGTCCCGGTTGTTAATAATGCCGGATTCGTCTGGCCAATGATGGCAGTTCCTCCATTCGGATAATCATTGCTGTTAGCAGATGAAATCCATTGACTGATAAGAAATCATGCAGCTCCATTTGAATAACCGGAAGCTGTAATTGAAGGTGTACCTGAAGTGCGAAACTGGCAGAACCGGATGCAGTTCCCCCGGCGGCTCCCATTACGGGTGGGTGCCGAATTCATCCGCTCACGATATCGGGGTGGTTACATTCCTGGTGACACAATCGATATCATTGGTAATTCCTGCAACAGGTGTTCCCATATTATCCAGCAAAGCATTGCCGGCTGGTACCAGGTGCAGGTCTGTTGCAGAAGTAAATAGCGGAGCAATATTCTGGGATGCACCGTCCTGGTTTGGTGTGAACTGGGTGTTCCAACTGGCCAGTGAGGCCACAGCAGTATAGGGAACAGTTGTTCCGATACCACCCAATACCATTTGGGTATTGGCCGGGTTCACATAAATATTGTTGTAATTGCTGCCGCCTGTTCCCCATGCATAGGTAGTGGCCGGGGCAACTATAGCATAATGCTTTAAAGTTCCTGTGTTGGAACTGACATCCACGCTCACAAGGTTATTATTTAAAGTGAGATTGGTTGGCGTTGTTGAAACGATCCGTATGCCTAAAGCGCTTTGAGTGGATGTTGCAGTGGATCCCGGATCCATATCACCGGTGAGGCTGACCGTATTAAATACGACCTTATCCCCGTTGCCGGCTGCAATGCCGATACCGATCGCCTGGTCACCGACTGTTCCATTGGACCTCACATTATAGATGAAGTTATTGGCAATGATATTATTGGATGGCGTTCCTGTTCCGGCAACCACGATACCGAGTGCAGAATATGTTTTCTCTTCAACAATATCGTGAATATTGTTATTGATGATGGATGTATTGGATACATTGGTTGTTGTTGGGCTAGGTCCATCAAGTCCGCCCACTCCAATACCAATGTGATCTGTCCCCGACACTGATTGGGTAAACTGATTACCTACAAACCGTATCTCATTGAAAGAAACGGTGGCAGACGTTTGATGTTGAATCACAACACCGCCCTTGCCGATCTCATCTGTTCCGAAAGATGCCGGGCCTACCAGGTTCTGCCGAATGATATTTCCTGTGTTGGATGAACTGGCCGATCCACGCAGGTAAATACCCCACGTTGCTTTGGTGATGGCATTGTTTTCAAGTGTATTGTTGTTGTTATCGGTGCCATCCACGGTTGTGCCGATCGTTGCACCACTTGAAATGATGCCGAAAGTGACCGTTGTGGAAGCCGATTGGTCAACACCCGCCGCCAGGTTACAATTCTTAATGATGTTGTTGGTGGCACCCGCTCCTGCACCATTGCTGGCAAGCCAGATCACAGCCGAGTTAGAACTGGTACTGCTGTTACTAATGGTGAGGTCACGGCTGGCTGCTGTTGCCGGCGGACAGGCGCTGTTGCTGGTTGATGAAATGGAACCATCGATGATGATCCAGTCGGCCCCGTTGAGTTTAAATACTGAAGTAGTGGTTCCGCCTGTAATACCAATGGTTGTATTGGCCAGTGTAGGCTTAATGGTGAGGGTATTGGCAGCACTGGCATCTGCGTTTGCATTGATGGTCATTGCCGCCGCTTCTGAATACGAAGCGTCCGTTAAGTTAAACGTTACTGCACCTGACAGGCATGATGTATTATAGGCATTGATCGCGGCCGTTAATGTTGTATAGATTTGACCCGTACCTACATTGTAAGGCCCGCTTAAAGTGCCCAAAATGGTAAATGAAAGAGGTGTGGTAGGTGCAGAGGTCACATTGCTGACACTGGTACCTGCAAATCCTGTTGACGGGTTCGCGCCAACATTTCCGCCACCGTCCTGCGCCACAATATAATAATCGATCACATCATTCACTGCAACACCGCCAAGGGTGGCATACGTCATGGTAAACGTGTACATGCTGCCGGAAGGTGCCGCTGCGGTTGAGGAAAAATACGTTCCGCCATTTTTGCGGAAATAGATCCGCGGGGCAAATGCACCACCGGCTACCCCACTGGGATCTGTAATCGTGGCCGTTACCTGCCGGCTCGTGGTACTACAGGCATTACCCAATAGGGTGATTGTAGAAATGGCTGGTGCAACGATATCCAGCGGTGTGCCATCAAACTCATCAGCGCCCAGGTCGGGGGCGAATGCCCCGTTATTTACAGAACCCGCAGGGCCCGGACGAACCTGGTTATCGATATCATCCGTAATACCTGTAACGCCTGTTGCCGCACCGCCTGATTCAAACTGGTTGGATGTGTTGCCATAATTCAGGTGAAGGTCTGTGGCAGAAACAAATGTTGGGTTTACATTGATTGATGACAGGTCGGGGGTTCCCGAAGATCCCTGCCAGTTGGCCAGTGTGGCCTGGTCGGCAGCCTGGTTCAGGCCGATAAAATTATTTGTGGAGGCAACCACAAACAGGTCATTGGTATTGGAGGTAAGTGAACCGCTCGTCCAGGTGATGGCATATCGCTTAGATGTTGCAGCACCTGTGCTGTTATTAACCAAAATATTGTTCCTCGCTACAGTTGTACCTGATTGCGTATGAAGGGCGGTGCTGCTGGCGGCTGTGGTGGCCACATTGATATTCACCGTATTGTGGTAAACATTCACGGTTCCGGTATTGGCGCCTACATTACAGGCTATACCTCGTACTACCTGGGTGGCGCTGGCCGTTGTAATACCATGTGTAAACCCATACACAAAATTATTATATACAGTGGCCGAATGACCGCTGTTAGCATCAGCCCTGATACCAGACAATACTGCTGACGTAGAAGTACTCGTGGTCCGGATATCATGCACTTTGTTTTTATAAATGAGGCAGGCACCCTGGGCGCTTTCCAAAAATATTCCATTAGTATTTACTCCGGCAGTGGTAGTAACACTACTGATCTCGTTGTTGTAGATCTTAATGCCACTTTGCGAGGTGGCCCTAATGGCAGAAGTGGTTGATCCACCATTACCAATATCTGTAAGTAGTGCCGGGTCGCCGATGGAGTTAAATGCGGTTGGAGAACTGTTGCCGATCTCACAAGTCTGGTCGGGGAAAGCCGAAGAACCTGTTAAATTGATACCGTTATAAGTATTTCTCAGCGTCAGGTTAATGTATTTATTATTTGAATTCGCGCCGGCTGTACTTGTTGCAGCCGTTGCCTGCACATTCTGATGAATGGCGATGGTGGAAGTATTGCTGCGGTTGAGTGTGACGCTGATGCCAGTAAAAATATTATAGGTTGCACCATCGGTGGCACTGACATTCATCACAGACAGGCCCCGGTCAACAAAATTCGCAGAACCGTTTTGGTTGAGTACAATGTTGTTGAGCCTGACAAAATCGGCACCCACCAACCCAAGTATTGGCTCGGTACTTGTTCCGATAAGCGCACTGTTGGCCGCACAACTGATATTACCGCCTTGCTGTGAGCCATTATATGTTAACGTGGCATTACCGGATGAACGTTGTATGGTGATGGTATTGGATGCGCTGGTTCCGGTAACCGGGCCTATCAAAATAGGGAAAATATTGTTTCCATTAATATTGCTTGTATCATAATTGGCATCTGTCAGGTTGAAAACGATGGCCCCTGACACTCCGCGGTGGTTGATATCGGCAACAGCTCCAGACAAATTGGGGTATGTTTGACCAACACCCACATTGTATGTGCCGCCTGACAATGCGGATGGACTGCCCGGTGTAAACCTGAAATTATAGCGGGGAAATGAAAAGCTATTGATCATCCCATTCGTGAAGGATGAAGAACCCGTAATGGCATCAATGAACTGGCCATAACCACCTGTTGAATTTTTAATTCCTATGGAAGCGCTTTCTGATGAACTGAAAGTAGTGGTATTGGTTCCCAGTGTCAAACCGCCATACAGAAATTCGATGACGTTGGTACCTTCATATATTTTTAACTGAAAATTCAGTCCCTGTGCATTGGAGGACCTTGCCGCAATTTGCCATTGAATCGTGAGTACCTGAGACCCGGTAGAACCTGTTGTTTCATATTTAATTGAAGGCACAATCCCATTCGCTGCAGAAAATACCATATCATCCCAATAAGGAGCCAATATGGGCGTGGTACCAGCTGACAAATTGTTAGCGTATTCTGTTATCTTACTGGTATAGGTATTGACAGTTGACGGATAAGCAAAACCATTCGTACAAATGCCCAGGTAGTTGCTAGTAGCCGTGTACGTAGTACCCAGGTAAGTGAAATTAAACGGGAGCGGTATATAGGCTGTGCCGTCGTCGGTAGTTGATGTTGGAGTAGATGAACTCGTTGTAAAATTGTTTGTACCTGTGCCGGGAACAAGGGAGGTTGCCGAACCACTCACCGGATTGTAGGTACTCCCAAAAACAGTTCGGGTCATAGCCACCTGTGCCTGGCTGTTCATAGAAATCATTCCCAGTACCATAACCAGGAAGACCATGATAGACTGAGAAAAAATGTTCTTTAAGCTGTTAGTGTTGCTGGTAAAGGTTTGCATTGACTGCGTTTTTTTAAATAATAAGCATTGAACTGGGTTCTTTTTGAAACCAGTAATAGGTTGTAAATCATTGAAAAACAGGCAGAACCTGTATTTGCTTGGTGGAAAGGGAGGCTTGTCAGGATAATCGGTTGATTACCCGGTGAATTTTGGATGGGATATTGGTCCAACAAACGCAATGTTAACCAGGCAAATGCTCAATCATGAATATTCATGATGCCGTCATAACCCTGGTTACAGGCTTACTATCAAATAGGTGAATACAGAGGAGCGGAAATACAAATAAAAATTTCTACTTAAAGCCTGGCAAATAAGTTTGTTAGGCGATAAAGAACAATGATATAGAAAATTGCTAATATTTCGCAGAAAAACAATCTATACTTTTTGCGTTCACATCTCATTAACAAGATTTCAAATTGCTTACTTACCAGGGGTTCAGACTTTGAACCTAAAAGGCCCGATTATCCACAATAATTGCTTTTTACACTTATTGCCAAGTGCATCACCATGGTATAATTTTAATGCTTATAAAATAACCCGATGAAATTTTAAAGAAAAGGCACAAAGACACAGAGGAAATTGCTCACAGATAACTCAGATTTTCACAGATAATTTAATCTCAGAAAAGACAAATTACGCCTAAAAAAATTGATTGGTTGATCGCATATGTACTAAAAAATCATACATCCCTTCAAGCAAAGCTTTCAGGGCAAGCACACATCACATATCATACATCATAAATCATACATGTTGCTCTCCTATCCACTTTGCCCTTCCATAACCCGGAATGACATGTTTCTCGGAGTGATAGGATGAACGGACAAGCGGGCCGCTTTCCACATAATCTAACCCGATCTGGTAACCGATCTCGCGGTATTCGGCGAACTCATTCGGGTGGATGAAACGTTCAACGGGCAAGTGCCTTTTGGTGGGCTGGAGGTACTGGCCAATAGTGACCACGTCTACCCCGCTGTTATATAAATCTCGCAGTGTTTGTATCACTTCTTCTTTGGCTTCTCCCAGGCCAAGCATGATGCCGCTCTTGGTGCGCATCCCCCCCGCCTTCAATATCTTCAGCGTTTCCATGCTCTGCCAGTATTTTGCCTGCACACGAACCTGGCGGGTAAGCCTTTCCGTGGTTTCAATGTTATGGCTCACCACTTCGGGATGGGCGTCGATGATTCTCTGTATATTTTCCTTTTGTGCCTTGAAATCAGGTATCAGCGTTTCGAGTGTCGTATCCGGGTTCAGGGCTTTAACAGCCTTGATGGTATTGTACCAGATAATGCTCCCGCCATCCTTGAGTTCATCGCGGTCCACCGAGGTGATCACCGCATGTTTGACCTTCATCAGGTGAATGGCCTCGGCCACACGCTGGGGTTCATCCCAATCCACCGATTCGGGCCTGCCGGTAGCCACGGCACAGAAACCACAACTGCGTGTGCAAATATTTCCCAGGATCATAAAAGTGGCTGTGCCGGTGCCCCAGCACTCGCCCATATTCGGACAATTACCACTTTCACAGATCGTATGTAGTTTATGCGTATCTACCAGGTTGCGGACATGCTTATATTCTTCCCCTATGGGCAGTTTCACCCTGAGCCAGTCGGGTTTCTTAAAAGTTGGCGTAGTTGTTTCTGTTCCGGTGCTGCAAGACATAGATCAAAAATTACTCGGTGAATAGGCAGGCAAAGATAACCAAGTTTGGATTGACAGCACAGTCTGTTGAATGAAGGGGAATGAGCTCATCATTTATTTCCTCCGGCCAAAAACCAGGCTCACATAGGCCGATACAAAAAACTGGTCCTGTTTATAAAACAGCATTTGGGGGATCTTTTTGGTATAATATTCAGCCGTCAGGCCAACTTCAATGGCGCTCAGGAGTTCATTGTAACGGCCATAGTCGAAACGAAGGCCTGGTTTGACATAAAACCCGGGGGTCACGGTCATCTGGCTCCAGCCCTTGCCAAAACTTGGGCCGCCATAGATATAGGAATAATCGGTAAATAATAAGGAATCTGCCGGGCTGTATTTGATAAAGGTGCGCTGCCCGTTCTTATCCACTTCCACCATATAAGGCCTGAGCAACCCGAGGATCAGTCCGCCGCCCACATTTCCTGTGATACTGACCCCATTTTTATTTCCCTTGTTCCCAAACAGGAATTGCTGTTGCACCCCCAGTTTGACCGGGTAGAAATAATTCAATTTGCCATAGATCAGCGGGGAGGCGATATCATATATATAATCGCTTTGTTGCTTATATTCTTTGGGATGTTTGCGTTCCGAAATATCAAGCTGGAACAGCAAGCCTTTCCTGACAGACTGGGCCCGGGCAACTTCTATAAATCCGCCATAGCCATCAGACGTCAGTTTGACACCAAAGGCCAGGTGCTTACGATATTTGATCACGCCTTCCTCTTCCTGGCGGATGATGGCGTTAATCCGCTGGCGCCTCAGTTCCTTTTTGCTTTTGCCCCTCTCCTCCGTTTGCTGGGCCGCCACAGTCATTGTTGTTGATAGGATGATGATGAACAGAATGATCTTCTTCATGTAAGCCTGTAATATTTGTATAAAAATACGTCCTTGTTTGGTAAATAGACGCATTATTGTGCGGAATCGCTGTAAATTGTCTGTGAAAAAACTGATCCGCCATGATGTCATCTATCATCTACCAGGGAGAACTCCGATGCTCCTGTACACACTTACAAAGCCAGACCGTCATTGAAACGGACGCACCAACCGATAACCGCGGGAAAGGAGCCCGTTTTAGTCCTACCGACCTCCTCTGCGTATCGTTGGCCACCTGTATGATCACCACCAGGGGAATCAGGGCCGCAGATATGCAAATAGACCTGTCTGGCTCTAAACTGGAAGTGACCAAACATATGTTGTCTGAACCTAGAAGGGTCGGCAAAGTGGAGATCAACCTGCTCCTTCCGGGAAACCTGGAAGAAAAAGACAGGATGATACTTCAAAAGATCGGCGATAACTGCCCCGTTATGAAAAGCATCCATCCAGACCTTCAGGTGGAAGTGACTTACGGATGGGGAGGGGTGTGAGGTTGAAGGGGTTAGTGGTTGAAAGTTAATATGGTTGAAAAGGTTGATGGTTGAAGGGGTTGAAAAGGTTGATGGTTGAAAGGGTTAGTGATTGAAAGTTAAAAAGGTTGAAGGGGTTGATGGTTGAAGGGGTTGAAAAGGTTGATAGTTGAAAGGTTTGGTGGTTTATCAATTGGCTGAAGGAACCGGGAGACGATACCCATACAGCGGTCAATCAACTGGTCAGCTACTTAAATAATCAACTTTCAGCAGGTTTTTTCCCACCTCACATTGCAGGCATCTTTTTTGGTCGCAGTAATTCTTTTTCAAAAATAATAATGATTGAGAGTCAGCCGCATGGGCGATCTGCACACCCACGCTTTCAAATCCCCTCAATATGCGGTTCTTTTCCGCGGGCATTTCCTTCAGCCAACGGATAGACCGCTCAACGAGCTGATCCTGCCTGTTGTGCCATCCGTATGTAAACAAAAACGGGATGATCGTATTGATCAGAATATTATCCGCCATCTGGCCGCCCAGTATCTTTTGGCTATGAGTGGCCGGTTGGTCGGGAAGATAATGGTTGCTCCAATATGAATGGGCGCTAACGCGGAACAGTTTACGGGCATCCCCCACCGTTTCCGTATCCCTGATCACAGAAAACAGGTGGGAACTGCGATGGACCAATGCGGCCAATTGCGCCAGCCGGATCGTTGGGAAATTGGCAGGCCGCATGCGAAGAAATTGAACCGGCCAGTACACAGGTGAAAGTCCGTATTTTTTCTGCAGGAAACGATATTCCCTTTGTAACAGATTCGGATACTCGTCAGCGTAAGTGTTTCCCAGTAGCCCCGCCTGACCGAGTAATAGCGCTTCGATCACAAGCGGTTGCTTTTTGTATTTCGACAGCCACTTGACAGGTATGCTTTCCGCCACTGCCAAAAACAGGTCTTGGTTGACAGGGTATCCAAAGTTCCGTGCCAAAAAATGCCAAAAACTTTCTTCCCAGTGATACCTGTTCTTCTGTAATGACCGATCGATCAGCCATGCTTTATTTTGCAATCTTTCCAGCAGGAGTTTTTCTTTCCAGCCAGCCAAAATCAGGGGCTCTATCCCCAGCAACAGCTTTTCACAGGGTATGAATCGGCCTGACTGCATCAGTTGATCGTATTGTTTCAACAGTATCTTAGGCACGATCCCATGTAATTCCAGCGTTGGAAAAGGAAGCTGCAGGTTTTTATCATGCAGCCAGACCACATGCAGTATGACATTACCATACAGCAGGTCATCCGAATGGCCATGTAAGTTCCAGTCTGAACTTTTCACATGCAATTCAACATGACCTACCCAGGTAGTTCCACCCATGCGTATTCGGGCATCCTGGAAATCCGGGCCCTGGTTCAGGTTCAGGGAACCGGGGAACAGGATATCAATTTCCTGAAGGTCGGTGGTAAAAAGAGAACCCGTGCGGTAATACCTGTTCTGCCAGATGTATTGAAGTAACTTTTCGTTCATGGGAACCTGTGGTCCGGATGAATGGTGCCGGCCAGAGAATAAAGAAACCATGAACCTGTTAAATGGGATCAGGAAAAAAGCGGGCAGTATGGGTTGCTTTACTGATCGGGAGAAGAGTTATTAAACAAAGCAATGTGATTATTCCACCGTAAGGCCGAAATTTGTCAAACCACCACAACACCAAAATATCACAGGGTCATTGGATATCTTTCAACAAGTTGACCACCCTGCTCACCGGCAATCCCATGACATTATAAAAATCTCCCCGGATAGATTTGATGCCCACCACACCGATCCATTCCTGAATGGCATAAGCTCCCGCCTTATCATAGGGCTTGTATTTATCTACATAGAATGACAGTTGATCGAATGTCATGGGGTGAAATGCTACCGATGTTTTATCGGCGAACGCCAATTCCCTCCCTTGATGGATGATCACCACGCCGGTTATGACTTCGTGTGTCTTTCCCTGTAACAAACTGAGCATACGGATGGCATCTTCTCTGTCGGTCGGTTTGCCTAAAACTTTTCCTTCGCAAACAACAATGGTGTCGGCAGCGAGTACGGGCATGCTGCCCTGGTATTCTTTCAATACGGCCAGGGCCTTGTTACGCGCAATGTATATGGCGATCTCTTCAAAGCCGAGCGACGGCGGATAATGCTCATCGGTATCCGCAACGATCACATCGAACGGAACTTCGGCCCACTGGAGCAGTTGTTTTCTCCTGGGTGATTGGGATGCCAGAATGATCTTTTGCATACGGTTTAATCTGAATCGCCACCCAGGCGCACCCGGATGACTGATATATGAAATCTTGTTACCAATCTACAATAATCGGAAAAAAATCATGGATAATATCCCCGCGAGCATCACCCATTTGACCCATGAACTGATGGCATGATAATCGGCGGGCAGTTTAGCCTGGTAGAGTTTTTTAAGGATGAATACCATGGGCAGGATGATCAGCAAAATGCTGTAACCGGCACTGATCCACCAACCCGACTGCCAGGCATACACCTGTACGATCACCAGGGCCGCCAGGCAAACTACGAGCCAAACGGCTGTAAATACCTTGGCGGCCGGAACACCCCATGCAATGGGCATGGTATGACAGTCGTACCTGGCATCACCATACATATCTTCCATATCTTTTATCACTTCGCGTATCAGGGAAACAACAAAGGCGAATCCGGCGTACAGCATCGTGATCTTGAAAAGTTTTCGGACATTAAATGCATAGGTTTCCTGCTGCCAGCCCTGTATATCTAACAGGGAGGCGCCCGCGAAGATATATACCACCACGATGACCCATGCCGTCAGCGCCGCAATGATGATGTTACCGGCAAGCAATTTCTTTTTAAAGGTGGTCGAATAAAACCACAACAGGGCAACACAGGCGATATTGGCAGGCAGGATCAGCCATTGGCCTGTGTTATAACTCACATATGCACTGCAGATTATTCCGGTGGCCGACAATACAAGGTGCCACATGATGGCCCAGCGCCTTTTGACCTGCTTGTCAACGACCACTTTGTCCGGCTTATTCACCGAATCGATGTGCATGTCAAAATAATCGTTGATGATATAACCGGCGGCTGCGATCAAAACCGAAGAAGCCACCAACAGGGTAAAGGTGATGATATGTGATGATTGAATGAAAAAGAGCGAAAACCTCTCCCGGTGCAGCGGGTACACGATACAGGTATAAAACAAAACCTGGGTCAGGGTAATGAATATCAGGTTGGGCAGGCGGATCAGGCGAAAAAATGCCGGTATTGATTTCATGTCTGTTGATCTTCCGTTGAAGGTAAATAATACCGGTGAATCAGGTCTGCCGATGATTAACGGGCTGGTATGGATCCTTCTTCATCCCAATGCCCGTTCAGTTTAAGCACTTTTTCGATCACATCCCGCACACAGCCCCTGCCTCCCGGGTACGGTGAAATGTATTTTGATATCTCCCTGATTTCGGGGGCCGCATCATGTGGACAAGCAGGCATTCCCGCCAGTTGCATGACCTTCAGGTCGGGCATGTCATCACCCATATATAATACCTGTTCTGTAACAAGACCATGCCGTTGCATGAATGATCGCAGGATGGCCGTTTTATCGATCACAGCCATGTGCACGTCGGAAACACCCAGTTTATTTAACCGGTTTCTGACTGCAGCGGACTCGCCTCCGGATATGACCAGTACCAGGTATCCCCTTTTTACCGCCAGTTGAAGCGCATAGCCGTCCCTGATATACATGGTTCTGGCCTGCTGACCGTCATCCAGCAACAGCAGGCTGCCATCCGTCAGCACTCCGTCCACATCCAGGACAAAAGCCTTCACCTTTTTGAAAAGAGTCAGGGTGTTCATATTGGTTCTTGCCGGGCGGCGGTTATTTTTGGTTGTCCCTCCACTCATAAACCCAGGTACTCTGGATCATTTCCAGGTGACCTTCGTTACTTTCTTCCGCCTTGCCCACGAAGTTCGGGATTTCCAGCACCCATTTGTGCAGGTCGGTAAACCGGATGCGGTAGATCTTTGATTCGGTGAAATCATCCCCGAAACGTTCATAAAGCTTCATGGCGATGTCTTCGTAATCGTTCCAGTGGATGGGTGGTTCAAAACTCATAGTTGGTAGTTATGGTGGATCGCTTGTTGAAATTGGATGATGATTATTCTCCCAGGAACTGCGTTTGATCGGGCAGGGTAACACATACTTCCCCTTCCCCTTCGTTCAGCACACATTGGCATCCCAGCCGGGAATTCAGGCGGGGGTTCACGGCCCTGTCGATGAAATCCTCTTCTTTATCACTCAGTTCCTCCAGGTATCCTTCCCCCTTTTCGACATAAAGATGGCAGGTACTGCAGGCGCATACTCCGCCGCAATTATGGTGCAGTTCAATATCATTTTTAAGCGCCACTTCCAGTATTGACTGGCCGGCATCAATGTTTTCGAGGGTCACGGGCTCCAATCCCTTCTGTTCAAACTTAAACGTAATCTTGTACATATCAGCAAATTTCGGGTTGCAAACCTACTCCAATTTATCAATTAAGGAAAATCTGGGGTCCCGACTAATACAAGATATCAGGCGGATTGTTTACTTTGCTGAAGAAATACAGATCAATCCTTTTCTCCATATGGCCAGAATAACCCGATATGCCGCCCCCATTTCCCTGCTGATTTTGCTGATTTCATGCGGTGATAAAAAAGAAGAAAAAAAGCCTGGAACAGATAACGGCCCGGTTGTCGTGTTAAAAAAAGACAATAATAACCGGAAAGACGCTACCACAACCCGCGAAGCGGCACCCGTGATCAATATCACCGATACGGCCGCCGGAAAATACCAGGTATTGTGCATACGCGACAGCGCCATAAACAGCACGCGCCTGAGCCAAAAACTTGCCCAGATCTACGGGGTCAGGCTAACCGAGATCATTCGAAAGAATAAACTCAGGGTCACCGGCCCGCCTCACGCCTGGTATAAATCTCAAAAAGCGCCCTTTTTCTTCGAAGCCGGACTGCCCGTGGATAAAAAGCCGGCCAAAATGGGTAAGAATATGATCATGAAAAAAATCGGGGGCGACAGCGCCGTGGTTGCCCACTTCTACGGGCCTTATGAACAGACCGGAATGGCCTACGAAGCCCTCCAGGAATGGTTAAAGGACAGGAAGAAAAAACTTCGCAGCGCTCCTTATGAGATCTATGTTGGCGACCCGATCGATAAAGACGGCAAGCCTGTCGATCCCTACAAAGTACTCACTGATATTGTATTCCCCCGGAATTAAGGATTCATGATACTGTCTGTCAGCCTCAGATAGGTTGTTCGCAGTTTGGGATAATTATGCAGCAGGCGCAGGTGCTTGTCGAGCGTCTGTATATCCTTGCGCACGGCGGGCCCCGTTTGCACATCCGCGGGGGAAATATGCATGATCCTGGTTGCTGTTTCCAGGATCAGCGGCTTAAGCAGGTCGAATGACACCTGCTCCTGTTTGCAGAAATCCTCCGCAATGGCATACAGATGATTGGTGAAATTACTCACGATCACCGCTGCCGTATGCAGTTTCAACCTTTCTTCATCGTTTGTCCGTTTGACGGACCCCGACAATGTTCTTGCAAATTCTTCCAGGATCGACGTCACTTTTTCATCCGACCCGTCAACCAATAACGGGATTTCCGGAATAACGGTCATTTCCCTGCGCAAACTTTGCAGCGGGTATAACACCCCGTAATGATCCGATAATGGTTTTAGTACGTCTTTTGAAACAGACCCCGCTGTATGAATCACCAGGTTGTGGTTAAACGAAGGTTTAGGAAGCGCCTCCTGCAAGGCAAAGTCTGAAACCGCGATCAAAAACAGATCGGCGCTAAGGTCTGGCTGACCGGAATAATCGGTAAACCCGCAGCCCAGTTCCTCTGCCAGCGCCCGGGCCGACGGAATGCTCCGGTTCATCACCTGCACCACTTCATGCCCTTTTTGTTTGATCAGCCGGCCCATGATGGTGGCCACATTTCCGGCCCCTATGATCGCAACCTTCATAATACTGTACCTTTATTTCAATGAATGTACAAAAAAACCTGGCTTTCGCCCTGATCAGGACCAAATTGAACGCCCTGAGCCTGCTGAGCCGTCGAAAAGCCGGCGAGGAGGCATTCCGGCTGTTCATCACCCCGCCCAAGCGTTCCACCCGCGTGAGCCCGCTTTTTGCCGCATCGGAATCATTGGAGTTTCCGTTGAACGGACAAATGGTTCGCGGATACCGGGTCAATCATCCCAGCCAGAAAAAAGTGCTGCTCCTTCATGGCTTTAGTTCCAGCGTGCATTCATTCGACCGCTATGTTTCACCGTTAGTTGAGCAGGGATATGAAGTGCTCGCCTTTAACGCCCCGGCCCACGGCAACAGCGAGGGCAAGACCGTTCATGCGATGTTATATGCGGAGATGATCCGGGAAGTGATGGAACGCTACGGCCCTGTGCAGTCATTCATCGCCCATTCTTTTGGCGGCTTGTCGGTATGCCTGGCCCTGGAACAGGTTGATCATGGCCCGGACACACGGATCGTATTGATAGCTCCGGCCACGGAAACCACCACAGCCATCAACAGCGCCTTTAAACTGATCGGGTTAAAGAACCCCAAGATCAGGGAGGATATGGAAAACATCATTTTTAGCATGAGCGGCCAAAAGGCAGAATGGTTTTCCGTCAGCCGCGCCATTCGCAAACTACAGGCACAGGTACTTTGGGTGCATGATGAGGATGACGATATCACGCCCCTGTCCGACACAGAGCCAACCAGGGAAGCAAAACAACCCAATATCGCATTCAGGATCACCCGCGGCCTCGGCCATCACCAGGTGTACAGGCACCCCGATGTGGTCAGGGAAGTAGTTGATTTTTTATCCTGATGGGCAACCGATCAGCCCGATCAACCCGATTGTGTTGGTAATAAAGCATATTCAACAAGGCCTGGTTTTTGTTAAGGTTTTCTCCATAACTGGCTGAATTTTCAATTTTAGCCTAATATTGCAGCAAACATGAGCAGGCAGACGGTATATATTTATATATGTTCTGTATGCTGATCCGATGTTGAATTAAAATAGAGATAAATTTTTCAAGGAATAGATTATCAATTAATTGCAGTTAGGAAAAAGAACTTTACATGGCAAAAAATTTACTGATCGTGGAGTCTCCGGCCAAAGCAAAGACCATTGAAGGCATCCTGGGAAAGGACTTTGATGTGAGAAGTTGTTATGGTCATATTCGCGACCTGGAGAAGAACGATATGGGTATTGATATCAAAAATAATTTTAAACCAAAGTATATCGTACCGGCGGAAAAGGAACGGGTGGTGAAAGAGCTCAGGACACTTGCCAAAAAGGCCGATGAGGTTTGGCTGGCATCGGATGAGGACCGTGAGGGAGAAAGCATCAGCTGGCACCTGGCAGAAGTGCTCGATCTGGACCCCAAGACAACGAAGCGAATAGTTTTCCATGAGATCACCAAACCTGCCATTCAAAAAGCCGTACAGTCTCCCCGAACCATTGATATGAACCTGGTCAATGCCCAGCAGGCACGGCGGGTACTCGACCGGATCGTGGGATTCGAACTGAGCCCCGTACTCTGGCGTAAGATCGGCCAGCAGGGAGGCCTCAGCGCCGGACGCGTTCAAAGCGTGGCCGTCAGGCTTATCGTAGAAAAAGAAAGGGAGATCAATGCATTCAGGGCGGTCAGCAGTTTTAAAATTGAAGCCCAGCTGGCAGCAACGGATATCAATAACCGGACGGTCGGTTTTAAAGCCGAAGGCAATAAATTCGACCGGCCCGAGGACGCGGAAAAATTCCTGCAAAGCTGTGTGGGAGCCAGTTACCAGGTCAAAGACATCCAGGTAAGGCCGGGAAAACGTACCCCTGCCGCACCATTCACCACATCAACCCTGCAACAGGAAGCAAGCCGTAAACTAGGTTACGGTGTGAGCAAAACCATGCTTCTTGCCCAAAAGCTCTACGAATCGGGTAAGATCACCTATATGCGTACCGATAGCGTAAACCTGAGCGATACGGCCATGGATGCCATCAAAGAGGAGGTCAACAAAAGCTATGGCAGCCGGTATTACCAGTCGAGGCGTTACAAAAATAAAAATGAGAGTGCGCAGGAAGCCCACGAAGCCATCCGCCCTACCTATATGCAAAACCATTCCGTGGGCGATCCGGAACTGAACCGCCTGTATGAACTGATCTGGAAGCGAACCATCGCCTGCCAGATGAGTGATGCGGAACTGGAAAAGACCACAGCCAGGATCGGCATCAGCACCAACAACGAAGAACTGACAGCCAGTGGCGAAGTGATCAAATTTGACGGTTTTCTCAAAGTATATATGGAAGGTACGGATGAAGATGATGCCGAAAATGACGGGGATGAAAGCCGCCTGCCTAACCTCACCGTTGGCCAGCAGCTTGAATTCCGCCAGATGACGGCAACGGAGAGGTTTACCAAACATGCCGCGCGTTATACGGAAGCCTCCCTGGTAAAAAAACTGGAAGAACTCGGCATCGGGCGCCCCAGTACCTACGCTCCCACCATCTCCACCATCATCAAAAGGAATTACGTGGAGAAGAAAGATAAGGATGCCGTGAAACGTGAATTCAGGATCATGCGGCTGAAAGACGATAAGATCAGTAAGGTTACCGAACTGGAAAATACCGGTGCTGAAAAAGCCAAGCTCTTCCCGACCGACCTGGGACTGGTGGTAACGGATTTTCTGAACCAGCATTTCAACCAGGTAATGGACTATTCCTTCACCGCCAATATTGAAAAGGAATTTGACGAGATAGCCGGCGGGCGACTGGTATGGAACAATATGGTCAGGGAATTCTACGACCCCTTTCATAACGGAGTCGAGCATACGCTGGAAACCGCGGTCAGGGCCGTGGGAGAAAGACAACTGGGCACCGACCCCGAGAGCGGCAAACCCGTGACCGCCCGCATGGGACGGTATGGCCCCATGGTGCAGATCGGCTCAGTGGGTGATGAAGAAAAACCCCGCTTTGCCAAATTGAAGGCCAGCCAGAGCATTGAAACCATCAGTTTCGACGAAGCGATGGAATTGTTCAAACTGCCCATGGCGCTTGGCGACTATGAAGGACAGGAAGTATCGGTGAATATCGGCCGCTTCGGGCCTTACGTGAAGTATGGTGAACAGTTCATTTCCATTCCCAAGGGAGAAGAAGTGACGGGAATCGACCTGAACAGGGCCATCCAGATCATCCAGGCCAAACAGGAAGAAGACGCCCCCATCGGGTTTTACGACGACAAGCCGATCACCAAAGGCAAAGGCCGGTTTGGTCCGTATATCAAATGGAACAACCTCTTCATCAATGTTCCCAGGGCCTATGTATTCGACCTGCTGACACAGGAAGACTGTAATGAACTGATCGAAAAGAAACTGGAAAAAGAAGCCAATCGATTCATACGCCAATGGCCTGAAGAAAAGATCTCCATTGAAAACGGCCGCTGGGGCCCTTTCATCCGCTTTGGCAAGAAAATGCTTAAACTGGCCGCCGGTCCAAATGGAAAATACAGCCCCGAGGAATTGGCCGATATCAGCCTCGATGAGATCAAAAAGATGATCGTGGCCCAGGATCCCAAGGCATTTGACAAGAAATCGACAGCTAAAAAAACGGCTACCAAAAAAGCGGCGGCTAAGAAAGCACCCGCGAAAAAATCAGCCGGCAAAAAAGCATAAAAGATAGTTATGGTATCGCTGACCTTTTCCATAACGCCCGACGATTACGCAAAGTTTTACACCTATATGATGTGGGATGGCCCGCAGAATGCCGCCAAACGCCGGAGGTATTACATACGACAGCTCATCCCGCCATTGATATTCCTCGCAGCATTCTATTACACCGGGCTGTTCCGGAGAGACACGCAATTCATCCTGCTGATCGGGGGCTTCCTGGTGCTCACCATGGTACTATCGTTGATGAATAACCGAAATAATGTACGGAAGATGGCGGAAAAGATCGCCAGAGATCCGGGCAACGAGATGATGTTCCGGGAACACAACCTGCAGGCAAGCGACAATGGACTGGTTTTACAGGATCCCACCATAGAAACGAGGTACCAGTGGAAAGCCTTTACCAAGAAACTGGAAAGCCAGGAATACTATTTTCTTTTCCTTAATAATATCCAGGCCCTCATCATTCCCAAAAGGGTTTTTACGGATCCCGGACAGCAGGCCCGTTTTGATAAATTACTCTCTCAACACCTAAGCCTAGACGCGGAGGTCGGCCACCTGATCAAAAGTTAATCACCACTGTGGAAAATTAAAGTGCGCGGCAACTGGAAATCTGTCCGAAATTGATGTAACCAAATGCCGTTTCCGTTGAAAGAAAACAAAGAAATTTCCGCCCTGCTGAACCTGATCGACGACCCTGATGAGGATGTGTATCAAACCGTCAGTGAAAAAATACTTTCCCTGGGGAAAGACATCATTCCCAACCTCGAAAGCCTTTGGGAAAATATCAGCAATGAAGAAACGCAGGAACGCATCGAGCACCTGATACACCGCGTGCATTTCCGCGACCTGACCCGTGAGTTTTGCGACTGGA
Organism: Ferruginibacter sp.; assembly: GCA_046329695.1. GTDB lineage: Bacteria > Bacteroidota > Bacteroidia > Chitinophagales > Chitinophagaceae > Ferruginibacter. The sequence goes on along the minus strand of JAXLUE010000014.1, from coordinate 16,207 downwards.
AGGACGGCGAAGCCGGATTGCTGGAAGGCGCCATCATCATAGCCAAATATCATTACCCCGATCTGAATGCAGCCGTCATCAGGCAGGAAATAGAAAAGATCAGGCGCAATACCTGGCTGGAGCTGAACAATTACCTCACCCCGATGGAGCGCGTGAATGTACTGAACAGTATCCTTTTCAATTATTATAAGCAAAAGGGCGTGGAGATCAGTTATGACAGCCCCGACCCCTTCCTGATCAATAAAACACTGGAAGCCCGTAAAGGCAATGCCATCAGTAACGGAATCATTTATATCGTGCTGTGCGAGTTGCTTGACATACCGGTCAGAGCCATCAATATTCCCCGGCAGTTCATTCTGGCCTACGTGGAGGAACCACTTGAAACCGATCCGGATGCCAGCCCCATGAATGAACATATCCTTTTTTATATCGACCCGCTGAACGGGCAGATGTATTCTCACCTGGATATTGAGAACTACTTCAAAAGGATGTCTGTACCACCCGTTCCTACCTATTTCAAACCCTTATCGAATAAAAGGATCATCCAGTTCCTGCTGGAGGAATTAAGCAAATGCTTCGATAACGTAAACAACCAGTATAAAATGGATGAACTGCTGCAGCTTGCCTCCCTGCTGGATGAACATGATACCGGTAAGTGAGCGGTGAGCTGAATGTCTAACCGACTTTCATTTAGTATAAACCACCCTACGATCTGCTACCGGATGGACAGCCTGTGCGCAGCTATCCCCTTTCACACATCATATACAAGTGCATCATGAAACCCCTTATCAGCTGGAACGATTTTGAGAAACTTGATATCAGGGCCGGTACGGTGCTTTCTGCCATGGAGTTCCCTGAAGCCAGGAAACCCGCATACCGGTTGACCATTGATTTTGGTCCATTAGGTATCCGCCATAGTTCTGCCCAGATCACCGGTCATTATTCCATCGCAGACCTTCCGGGAAGGCAGGTGTTGGCCGTGGTTAACTTCCCTCCCAAAAATATCGCAGGGTTCATCAGCGAATGCCTTGTTCTGGGTATTTACACAACGGATGATAAGGTTGTTTTGCTGGAACCGGGAAAGCCCGTTCAAAATGGCGGGATCGTGGGCTAACTGGCGGAAAAGCGGCTGAAATAATGACCTAACCTGCGGAAATTTTCTTTATTCAGCGTGAAATAATTATTCCTGCCCTCTTTGCGGCATTCTATGAGTGAGCTGTCGGATAATAATTTGATGTGATGGGAACAGGTTGGTTGGGAAAGCCCGGTCAGGCTGACCACATCACAGCAACGGATCGAGCCTTTATCCAGGATTTCCTGCAGGATACTCATCCTGTAAGGATCGGCAACCGCCGAAATGGCCTTTTCCAGAAATTGTTGTTCGGATGAATTCATGGTCATTGCAAATATACACGTATTGTGAAATGTGCCGTTTGATAATTTCATGTTCAGGCAAGAGCAAATTGCTGTAACAGGTTCATCCGGAATAGTAAAAATTGGAGTAGCTTTCTGGCTTATTATTGACCACACACATGCCGCAATCACGCTACCAAAGCCCGATAGGAACCTTATTGCTCACCAGCGACGGATCACAGATCAATGCCGTTTCATTTACATCCGAAACGGATACCATAACGGATCAGGCTGATGAAATAATAGACGCGTGCAAACGGCAACTGGATGAATATTTCTTTGGCACACGGCAAGTGTTTGATCTCCCCATCAACCAGGCTGGCACGGAATTTCGCAGCAAAAGTTTGGCACGAACTTGAAAGAATCCCCTTTAGCCAAAACCATCAGTTATCATGAACTCAGTAAAAGACTGGGAAATACAAAAGCGATTCGGGCGGCTGGTACGGCTAACGGAAAAACCAGGTGGCGATCGGCTGTACCCACCATCGGGTGATTGGAAGTAATGGAAGCTGATTGGTTATGGGAGAACTTTGGCGAAAAAAATGGTTGCTTGATCGCTGAAACGCTTGTCATGTATTACAAAAACTGTTTTAACGTCAGGTTTCTTTCGTAGCACAAACTGACGTCGGCCCGCCTCATAATGCGTCTTCAAAACTCCTCTCATAAACGACAAGGGCAGTAATTGCCTGGCTTCACTGATCACATAAACGGCTCCTCCATGCCACTGAGTATTAAACGGATGGGTTTCCCTGTACGGTCTTCATACTCCCGAATATTGACGGCACATGCCACAGGGCAGTAGGGCGTATTACTGGCGCCTTCAGGTTATGATAAACAGTAGCCGCTGGTTTCCACGGGTACGCCTGTATGAAGCATGGATGCCGATGAAAGTAAAACCCTTTCCGCGCAAATGCCTACGGGGTAAAGAGGCATTTTCTGGTTGGTGCCGTTGACAATGGCCCCGTTAACCAGCAATGCGGTGGCGCCCACCAGAAACCGGCTGTATGGTGCGTAGCTGCAGCGGTTATTTGCCTTGCCTGGTTGAGCAACTGACGGTCGGCTTCCGGCAATTCACTGATTGAATCATATACTTCGTATCAAATGGTACTCTGTTTTATCATAACATGGATTTAGATAAAAAATCCTCGGGCTTAGCCAAGGATTCTTGAAAATGCGATTATTTTAAAGACCCCGTTTTTATTTTATACTCTTGAACAACCTTTTCCAGCGTGGACCACCTTCCCAGCTAAACCAGATCATGGAGGCTTTACCTACGATATGGTCTTCGGGAACAAAACCCCAATAGCTGTCAGTGAATTATGCCGGTTATCACCCATCATCCAGAAATAATCCATCCGGAAAGTATAGCTGGTAGCTGGCTGGCCGTTGATACCCTGGCCGTTCTTTTGTTCAAAGCTGTTGCCTTCATACACCTGGATGCAACGCTGGTAACGGATGTGCTCAGGCGTCAGGTCTATCTTCATGCCTTTTTGGGCACGGTTACAGGCCCGAAATTATCGGATGACCAGTTGGCCGATTTACTGTGGTATGGAAACAATTGGCCTTCGGGTCGGTCACAAAATCCGTTAACTGGTAACCGGCGGGTAATTTGAGGGTTCCTCTTTTCCTTATTGGTCACATTCACCAGGTATATTGGCCGCGATCTGGATCTTATCGCCCTGCTCTTCCCGCACCTGTATGCCCATCTGTTCAAGCGCGTCGTTATCGAGATAACCATTAGGCGGCACCGTTAGCTTATAGTAACGCTGTGATTCCGGAAATTCTTCCTGCGGTTTGCCATTGACCATTAAATGGCCGTTGACCACCTGGATGACGTCTCCGCCAATGCCCACGCAACGTTTGATAAAATTCTCCCTTTTATCTACCGGGCGGGTGATGATGAGGTCGCCGTATTTATTCCAAACCTGTTCCCTGCCTTCTTCCTGAATGGCCTGGTAATAAGTTTTGCGGCTGCCGAAATTCACTTCATCATTGATCAGGGTATCATTCACGGGGGAGAATACCACCACATCGTTTCTTTTGACCGGTTGCGCGAACCAACGGGTATGAGGTATCTTGATCCATTCCACATACGATTTGGTATTGGCTATCGGTAAGGTATGGTGTACGAAGGGCATGGATAATGGCGTATTCGGGATCCTGGGGCCGTAACTGAATTTGCTGACAAACAGAAATCGTTGACCGGCAGTGTCTTCTCCATGGATTGCGTCCGGGATAGTATAGGCTTCAAATACGAATGTGCGGATGATGGTGGCAGCCACGATGGCAAAAAAGGCCGCATCGATCCATTCCCGGGCATTTGATTTTTTATAGTTGTCTACCACCGCCTTACCGGCAAAACGTTCAGATGCCGAAAAGCCGAGGTAAGGAAAATAAGCAAAAAAAGGGAACAGTACCGTTGCCGCGTGATGCCAGAATCCGAACCGGCCAAAATGTTCAACAGCGTATACAGAGCCAGATGCTGATGAATTGCCCCGCTACCGGAATGAATTGAAGAAAGAACCATACCTTCTTCAGTTCCATCTTACTGACCATGCACCAGGTATTATAAAATGGTATGAATGCTTTCCAGCCTTCAATATTGGCCTTTTTAAACATGCCATACATACCCACATGCCAACCAATGGCGCCAACAATAAAAATGATCAGTCCAGTGTTCATAGTGTTATTTTAGGAGGCCAAATGTAATATTCCCTGACAAATAAAGAAATGGATTTATGTGAAAGGAATGCCAGGCGGCCTGTTTTTGAGATATTTAGTATTTTTTTATGATAAAAGCGTGAGTAAAACAAGGGTCAGGGGCTTGTTCATTACCGTAAGGGCAGCACAAAATTCACATCGGTTAACGTAATGGTCTTGCCAGACAGTATGACCAGCCTTTCCACCACATTTCTTAACTCACGGATATTACCCGTCCACTGGTGTTTTTGCAAGGCTTCCAGGGCCGACGAATCGATATTCTTTTTGGGCTGGCCATATTCTGACGCTATCAGTTGCAGGAAATGCTCCGTCAGCACCGGAATATCTTCTTTTCTTTCAATGAGCGACGGAACATGAATGATGATGACCCCTAAACGGTGATACAGATCAAGCCGGGTGCTTTTCATCCACTTCTTTCAAGAGGTCTTTATTGGTTGCAGCCACCACCCTTACATCCCATTGATATCCTTATCAGCACCAACCCGGGTGATCTTTCCTTCCTGCAGCGCACACGGTACTTTTGGCCTGTGCATTCAGGCTCATATCGCCAATCTCATCGAGGAACAGGGTGCCTCCGCTGGCCTGCTCAAATTTACCGATACGTTGTTTGATGGCTGAAGTAAAGATCCCTTTTCATGGCCGAACAGTTCGCTTTCGATCAGCTCTCCCGGGATGGCCGCACAATTCACTTCCACCATGGGGCCACCACTGCGGTTGCTTTTTTCATGTATCCATCTGGCCACAAGTTCTTTACCCACTCCGTTTTCACCGGTTATGAAGGATGCGTGCATCGGTGGGAGCCACTTTGTCGATGGTTTCCTTGATCTTCCGTATGAGCGGCACTGTCTCCCACGATCTCCTGTACGCGGCTGACCTTTCTCTTTGCTCTTTGGTTTCCGTAACCAGGTTCTGCTTTTCCGCCGCATTCCGGATGGTGATGAGCAATCGGTTGAGGTCAGGCGGTTTACTGATATAATCAAATGCTCCTTTTTCCTGCTTCTACCGCGGTATCGATATTGCCATGGCCACTGATCTTGATGATCGGCACATCCAGGTTAACTTCCGGGCCTTTCAAAATTCAATGCCATCGAGCTTAGGCATTTTAATGTCGCATAAAACGAGGTCATGGGATTTTTCCATTTCTTCAAGCCTTCCTCTCCATCACGGCTTCGTCGAGCTTATATCCTTCAAACCCCCATTGTTCAATAAAGTCTTCCGGATCGCTTTTTCATCGTCGATGATCAGTATCGTAGCCATATTTTGAAAGAACGGGCCTTTTTGGAAGTCCCGAATGGAGCCAAAAATAAACATTTAAATAGGGATTTGGGCCATTAGTCTGCCCTGCAGGTCAATCAAAAAGCCGTTTACTTTTCCAAATGAATGATTTGCCTTACATTTGCAACCTGTTTTTTCGGGACGTAGCGCAGCCCGGTGGCGCACACGTCTGGGAGACTCGCTGGTTCGAATCCAGTCGTCCCGACAACAGAAGCCTGGTACTTATGTGCCAGGTTTTTTCATTTATATCATTGTTCAATGTTGGGGCGTGTGGTCGTCCCGATTCAATCGGGATCGTCACGACTACAATACCCTGGTTCATATTTCCAAGGTTTTTTCATTTTATATCATTGTTCAATGGGGCGTGTGGTCGTCCGATTCAATCAGGGACAAGCCTGGTACTTATGTGCCAGGTTTTTTCATTATATCATTGTTCAATGGGGCGTGTGGTCGTCCCGATTCAATCGAGATCGTCACGACAACAATACCCCTGGTTCACTTTTCCAAGGCTTTTCATTTACTACCTCGGCTTTATTTCATTGGGGCGTGTGGTCAATCCAGTAAAAATCGACTTGCATCAGGAAGTATTTTGGTTTGCTTTGGAGGTTTTCGCAGGCAGACAGTCTTGCAATAAAAATCAACATTCACTGAATGATGTTTGAATCATTTCGTTTTGAAAAGCATATATATGAAAGATCTACAGAAGAAGTTGAAATTGATGCAGCAAAGAAGTTCATAATTGCTCAGATTACTCAGGTCTACCAAGGTATTGCTACCGTCACCTGAACGGTTGATAATGGGGATGAAACGCGCATGGAAAACGATTTCTGATGCGGCATAGGATGTTTTCTGCTGTACCGTGTTAAACAGCTGATCATCCATCCCTTGAATCTGAATAATGAGTTCCGCTTTCTGCCTGGCCAGGTCATGTGCAGTTAAACCATGCATAGGGCTATCCTGGTCAATCAGGTGCACGATCGTCCAGCTGCTGACCAGCGTATTGATGGTACCGATCTCCAATGTCAGGTTATAGAATTGGGTGACTGGCCGTTCATGGTCTTTTTCATGAAGGGCAAGGATGACCTGTGCCGTCACATTGGTCAGGTTATTGTTCTTATAAGACGCAAGCCTGAACATCAGTGCCTGTGATCCCCGGTGTGGCGAAATGAGCGCATGGTCACTGAATCGCAGGTATGCCCGGGGTTGGGAAAACCGGGCATAAATAAGGCCCGTGATCAATGCAAAGGTCAGGATTCCCGTAAATGATTCTAAGGCAGCCAACAGGTTTGTCAGGTTTGTAGCCGGGTGTACCTGCCCGTATCCCACCGTAGTGATCGTCTGCGCGCTGAAAAAGAAAGCCTGTAAAAATTCATGCAACCAACCGCTGCCCGGAGATATCCCGGTCAATTGATCGACCCCGATAAAATAATACAGGCATGCAAAGAACGTGTTGACCAATAGATAGTAAAACAACACCAGTAAAATGACCTGGCCGGTTTGCATCTTGTGCAGGGTATGCAGGATGGAATATCTCTGCCAGAATGGGATCCCGATCTTCCTGACATTGTATGATCCGTCTTTATTGGACAAACGACGGGATTCGTTGGCTGCATTGTTACCAAATCCGGTATTGTCTATATACTTGTTTTTATTCCGCATAGGTCCGTTTTATCACTTTGGTAAATGTATGCAACAGTTCGATGGTTTCTTTTCATGCAACAAAAAAACCGGTCATTCAGTTACTGCGGCTGATTAATAAAAAACGAGCCTCAACAGAGACCCGTTCCAATAGTTTCATCGCTGAAAGGTAATGTCTATCTTGTCATTTCCGCATTTCCAACTTACAGCTTGCCACACACATCACCTGTTCTTTCCAACTTTTACAAAGACCTTGCCAGGAAACTGTAAAAATCATGCTTCAGGGCAACAAATATCTTTTCCGTGGTATGTACTTTTTCACGTAGAAAAGACTGGTTGCCTATGATATCCGTTTCATCCAGTATCTTATCGCGCCTTACATCCTCGGCGATGTTCTGTTCCTGTATCTTGATCTCATGCTGCATCGTCTGGATATTATCTTTCTGTACGATAAACTGGTTCTGAAAATGTTCCACCTGTTTAAGTACCACGTCTTTATTGTTTTTACCGGCCACATCGTTCAACCGTTGGTTATACCCTTGTAATTCCTGCATGAACAGTTCCATCGCAGACCTCCATTCCTTCAGTTCTTTGTGGCAGAAATCCGCCAGAGACATCGCTAACATATTGGTTTGATTTTTATGGTAAAAAATACCCTGTTGTCCGGATGGGCAACAGGGCTTTATTCAGTTCATTCATCACCTTATTTGACTTCGATCTGCTTGGTCGCTGCCTTTACCTTCATTTCCGTTTTAGGAATGGTAATGTTGAGCAATCCATCTTCATACTTCGCATCGATCATTTCCATCTTCACCCCTTCCGGTAAAGTGAAACTACGACTGAATGATGAATAATTGAATTCTTTCCTGGTGAATTTTTCGTCCTTTTCCTCTTTCTCTTCCTTCTTTTCAGCTGAAATGGTCAGCATATCCCCTTCGAGCCTGATCTTAAAATCTTCTTTCTTCATCCCGGGCACGGCCAGTGACAATTTAAAGCGATCAGGATTTTCCACCACATTCACCGATGGCATGGAAATTAGGTTTTTCATTTCACCGGTTTCCATCCATTCACTCCATGGTTTAAAGAAATCATCGAATACAGAAGGAATTAAATTGGTCCTCGGAACTAAAGTCTTGGTTGACATAATTACCTCCTTTGTTTTCCTTGTTAGTAAATGATTGTTAACACCGGCAATCTACTGTTTTGAACAGGCCAAAAGAAAGAACCTTCGTCAGTTTTTTACATGAACTTGCTCATCATGCTCAAGCCTGCCTGCGCCCGGTTATTTGTGTGCAATGAAAAGCGGTGTCTGGTGCTTTTGTATCAGTTCCGTTAAAAAGCTCTTTTTGAATAGTTGGGAAATCCCGGTTCGTCCGAATGCGCCGGTGACTACCAGGGGATTGCCATGCTGGTTAAGCCATTCCTGCAGATGGGTGCCGGGTTTATTATGCAGGGTATCCATAGTGAGGTCGGTATAATGCCTTAAAACCAGTTCCCCGATATTCACCTGGTCGGGCAATGCATCAGCTTCTTCGCCGGCAAACAGTAACCAGGTCTTTCCCTTGCAAAGTTCTGGGAACAGGTAGGCAAACTGTTTGATGGCAAAAACGGATGATTCGCTTCCATCATAGGTCAGCACCACTGATTGCGGAAAATAAGTGGAATCCGGTACGATGAAGACCGGGCATTCGATCATCTGTAGGATCGTTTTCAGGTAATCATTGGGTTGTTTGCCCAGGTTATTGTAAAAGAGTTCGCTGCAAATGAGTGCCAGGTCGGCAAAGCGGCTTTCTTTTTTGATCTCTTCAAAAACCAATCCGCCGGAATCGTCATGAACGTTGAAAGGGATGTCAAGCCGATGGCACACTTCTTCAAATTTCCTGATATTGGCTTGCAGGGCAGCTTCATCTTCGGCCGATTCCGTTGGGATGGTCACCCCCGGAGCTCCCGGGATGATCGGGAATGCCCACAGGGCAGTATAATCCACAGAATTCAGGAACACACCCGTTACATGTACCGGGGAATGCGCATGCAGGGAGGCCGCGAAATGCATGGCAGGCTCAGCGAAATGCATACCATCGAATGCTATGATGATTTTTTTCATGATGATTATTTTGATAAAAGTACGCCTCGGTCATCACCAATAAATGATGCAAGGCAGTGGGATGGTTGATTCTCATCAGCCGCCTGCCATCATTCAATTTCCACCCCACAAGATCAAACCCAGATATTTATCAGAACCATCCGGTTGATGTGCACCCGACCCTCTGCAATCAACCGATCAACTATTCAACTAATCAAGTATATTTGCCCAATCTCCTAATCATGACCATTCTTGTCAAGCAGGCCAGGATCGTGTGTACCGGTTCGCCCTATCACGGGCAAACGGTTGATATACTGGTTGTTGATGGCAATCTTTCCAAAATCTCTCCTGCTATTGATGCACAGGCTGATAGGATCATTTCCTATCCGGGCTTGCATGTGAGTATTGGCTGGTTCGATCTGTTCGCACATTTCGGCGACCCCGGGCTGGAGCATAAAGAGACCCTGGAAACCGGTGCCAGTGCCGCTGCCGCAGGCGGATTTACGGATGTATTGCTGGTGCCCAATACCCAACCGGCCCTGTTTTCCAAATCTCAGATCGAGTATGTGGTCAATAAAGGGCTTTCTCTCCCTGTAAGCATTCACCCGATGGGTTGTATCACGCGCCAGGCCGAAGGAAAGGAACTGGCTGAAATGTACGACATGCACCATAGCGGAGCCTTAGCATTCAGCGACGGCACGCAGCCGGTTCAAAAGGCAGGCATGCTGAGTAAAGCCCTGCAATATGTAAAAACCACCGGTTCTCCCGTCATACAGGTACCCGATGAGCAATCTCTTTCCGTTAACGGGCTGATCAATGAAGGCATTACCAGCACCAGGCTCGGACTACCCGGCAAACCTGCCCTCGCAGAAGAACTGATGATAGCCAGGGATATTGAGCTGCTTCGTTACACCGGATCTACGCTGCATATCACCGGAATTTCCACCAGGAAAGCCGTTGAACTGATCAGGGCGGCCAAAAAGGAAGGGCTGAACCTCACCGCTTCGGTTACGCCATACCACCTGAGGTTTACGGAGGAAGATCTGGGCACCTACGATACGAATCTTAAAGTCAACCCTCCCCTGCGCACCGCCGACGATGTGGCAGCCCTACGGGAAGCCATAAACGATGGCAGCATAGATTGCATCGCCTCGCATCATCTCCCCCAGCACTGGGACGATAAGACCTGTGAGTTCGAATATGCGAAATACGGGGCCACCGGCCTGGAAAGCCTGTTTGGCGCTGCAAGGCCGCTTTTCAAGGATCTGAACCTGTTCATTGATATGTTGACAAAGGCTCCCCGTCAAATACTCAGGCTACCCGTTCCCGATATCCGGGAAGGTGAAAAAGCCTGCTTGACACTCTTTGCTCCGGATGAATCCTATACCTTTACGGATACCATGCGCCGATCAAAATCAGCCAATAACCCCTTTACAGGCAAACAACTGACCGGTAAGCCATTGGGCATTATCCATAAAAACCAAACCACTTTTACCGTTTCATGAGAAAAATAAACGCAACTATACAGGGACTGATCACCGGCACCCTGATGATCCTGATTTCATTGCTCATTTTCCAGGTCAAACAGAGTTTTGACAATAACCTGCAATACATCACCTATGCGGTTTATATCGCAGGGATCACCTGGACGCTTGTTTATTTCCACCGCTTCAGTTCACAGGAAAAGAAATTTAAAAACTATTTCTCCCAGGGTTTCAAATGCTTTATCGTGGTAACCCTGCTGATGGTGGCCTTTACCTGGGTATTCATGTATGCCAACCCGGGACTGGAAGATGAGATGGCGGCAAATTACAGGAAAGACCTCCTGGCAAACGGTAATTATACGCCTTCGGAGATCGATGGAAATGTGGCCAAGGCCAGAGAATATTTTGTTCCGATGTTGATTTCAGGGGTTATTTTTGGATACCTGATGATCGGGGCGCTCGTTACCGCTGTCACCAGTTTCTTGCTGTCGAACAAGAAAAATCGCCAGGCGTGAAGAGAGGAACATGCCGGATCTAAAGAGTTATTGAACCAAACATATTAATAAGAAAGCAATGGAATAAGAGACTGTTTGCAGGTTGTAACATTTCATCGATCAACATTGCCTGTTCCTTATTTAATCGTCAACACATGGATTTATCAATTGTCATACCCCTTTTCAATGAAGACGAATCCCTGCCGGAACTGGCAGCCTGGATCGAAAAAGTGGTGAAAGCCCAGGGCTACAGTTATGAAGTGATCATGGTGGATGATGGCAGCACCGATCGTTCCTGGGCTGTCATTCAGGAATTAAGGGCCAAAAACCCGCAAATCAAAGGCATCAAATTCCAGCGGAATTATGGAAAAAGCGCGGCGCTGAACGAAGGATTCAAAGCATCCCAGGGCAACGTGGTCATCACCATGGACGCCGATATGCAGGATAGTCCGGATGAGATACCCGAATTGTACAACATGATCATCACCGACGGCTTTGATATGGTGAGCGGCTGGAAGAAGAAACGATACGACAATACCCTCACTAAAAACATACCCAGCAAATTATTCAATGCCGCAGCCCGTGGAATGAGTAAGATCAAGTTGCATGATTTCAATTGCGGTCTCAAATCGTACAGCCGCAAAGTGGTCAAAAGCATTGAAGTGTATGGCGAAATGCACCGGTATGTTCCCGTGCTCGCCAAATGGGCGGGCTTCAGGAAAATCGGGGAAAAAGTGGTAGAACACCGCGCCAGGAAATATGGGGTCACCAAATTCGGCTGGAGCCGTTTCATCAATGGCTTTCTCGACCTGATGACCATCTTTTTCGTTGGTAAATTTGGCAAGCGCCCCATGCACTTCTTCGGATTGTGGGGAACCATATGTTTCCTGCTCGGATTGGGCATCTTCACCTACCTCAGCATTTCCAAATTCTTTTTCGACCAGACGGGCCTGACACAAAGACCATTGTTCTTCTTTGCCATCCTGGCCATGATCATCGGCACACAACTTTTCATGGCCGGATTCATCGGGGAACTGATTTCCCGGAATGCCCCGGAAAGGAATCATTATCTCATCGAAGAGAAAGCGGGTGTTTAAGAAAGATGCACAGGCTGAACATGCAGGAACATTAAGAAAGGATGACCCTGCCTGTTACCACCAATATCACCTATCATACATAAGACCAATCAACATTACTTGCACAGCCCCCGGAACATACTGATCATAGGCCCAGCGCATCCTTTGCGTGGAGGACTGGCATCTTTTGATGAAAGACTGGCCAGGGCATTCAATGAACAGGGGCATAAAGCGGAGATCATCACTTTTTCCCTGCAGTATCCCGGCTTTCTTTTTCCCGGAACCACGCAATTCAGCAGTGAACCGGCGCCGAAAGATATCAGGATCAGGGTTTGGATCAATTCAATCAATCCGCTGAATTGGTTATCCGTGGGCAAAAAGATCAAAAAGGAAAGGCCCGATATCATTGTCGTGCGTTTCTGGCTGCCCTTTATGGGCCCGTGCCTCGGCACCATATTGAGGATAGCTAAAAAGAACGGGCACAGCAAAGTGCTATGCATCGCCGATAATGTCATCCCGCATGAAAAGAGACCCGGGGATCCGGTCTTTACCAGGTATTTCATCAAACCGGTTGACGCGTTCATTACCATGAGTGAAAAAGTTCTGGCAGACCTAAAGTCTTTCAGTACCAAACCGGCACGCTGCGTTTCTCATCCGCTCTACGATAATTTCGGGCAACCGGTACCGGTAGCTGTTGCGAGACAGGCCCTGGGAATTGGCACACAGGATACCGTTTTCCTCTTTTTCGGCTTCATCCGAAAATACAAAGGACTGGATATCCTGCTCGGAGCCATGAAGATCTTAATTGACCGACTTACTGCGGAAAACCGGAACCCGGAGCATGTCAAGCTGCTCGTGGCGGGCGAATTTTATGAAGACCGAAAACCATACGACGAACTGATCGGCCGGCTGGGCATACAAAAGAACCTGATTCTTCGAACCGATTTCATCCCTGATTCCGATGTACGCCAATACCTATGCGCCGCAGATGCAGTGGTGCAACCATACAGAAATGCCACGCAAAGCGGCGTCACACCACTGGCGTATCATTTTAATATCCCGATGATCGTTACCAATGTCGGCGGGTTACCGGCATTGGTGCCCGAAGGCAAAGTAGGCCTCATTGCGGAACCTACACCGGAATCGCTGGCGGATAAAATGGAAGAATTCCTGCAAACCGGGCCTGCTCCTTTCATCCCCCATCTTCTCGATGAAAAGAATAAATATTCATGGCCGGTGATGGTAGACGCGATCATTGGCTCGGTTACCTGACAAATGCCCGCCAAACAACACGTCCTGCGCCTCTATATTTCCCACATGTTTTAGTATCTTGATACGATCAATCATATTCCAGTCAGTATGGCCCGGATAGCCAAGATCACCAGCTTGTTCCTTTTGCTTTGTTGGGCCATGCCGGTTCAGTCTCAAATTGTCAATATCGAAAAGGGCGCGCATTCAATCAGACAGCACGGGCTGGCTGGGAAATGCCGGGGCATCTTTTTCCCTGACAAAAAACAAGGTTCAGGTCTTCGCTGCTGATGCCGATGCACAAGTACAATATAAATCCAAACGCAGCCTTGTTCTATTGTCCGGCAACTTCGGAGTATTAAAATCTGCCGGTTCAAATTTGATCCGGCAATCATTACTCCATCTGCGGTATAACTACAAAATCAATTCCACCGTTCGCTGGGAACTCTTTACACAATGGCAACAAAATGCCGTCACACTCATTGATTACCGCTTCTTGCTTGGAACCGGGCCGAGGTTCAAGATCATCGGTCGTGATAAGTTCAGATGTTATGCAGGCAGCCTGCTGATGTATGAATCTGAACGCGAAAAAACAACCGAGCATCAATTGCACCATGATCTCCGCAACAGCAGTTACCTGTCGTTCACCATCATTCCTTCCCCCTCCATGGAATTGATCAGCACCACATATTTCCAGCCTTTGTTGAATGACATCTCCGACTATCGACTGCTTAACCAGGTGTTGTTGAGGCTGAAAGCCGGAAAATACTGGGCGATAAGACTTGATTGGAACTACCTGTTCGATAAAAAACCAGTAATGGGTATCCCAAAGGAAACCTATAAATTCTCTACAGGCTTTGATGTAGACCTGTAGACCTTTTCCATGACCCCGGTTCAATTAACAATATTTTCCTTTTGGGCATAACTACGTCAGAAAATAATTATATTTAATTAAATCTTCCTGATGCGCATCCTTCGCTACTTTCGGCAATAAGTCTCCTGTTCTCCTGCAACCAACAACAGTCAAACAGTGAACCCAGGTCATCTGATTATTTTTCCTATGGTGATTCCATAGAAGCCGGCGGAGTCAGGATGGTCTCCATCAAAACACCGGTAGGTTCATTCAAAGTATGGACAAAACGGTTTGGCAATAACCCCAGGATCAAGATACTGCTGTTACACGGTGGCCCGCGATGACCCATGAATACATGGAATGCTTCGAAACTTATTTCCAACGGGAAGGATTTGAATTCTATGAATACGACCAATTGGGTTCCTATTACAGCGATCAGCCAAAAGACAGCAGCCTATGGACGACGGCGCGTTTCGTGGAAGAAGCGGAGCAGGTTCGTCAGGCAATAGGTGCAGACAGCAGCAATTTCTATTTACTGGGCAACTCATGGGGCGGTTTACTGGCCATGGAATATGCACTGAAATATCAGCAGAACCTCAAAGGACTCGTTGTGGCCAATATGATGGCCAGTGCCCCTGATTATGGCCGGTATGCCGAAGAAGTTTTGTCGAAACAAATGAAACCCGAAGTATTGGCGGAGATCAAGGCACTCGAGGCAAAAGCTGATTATAATAATCCCCGCTACATGGAACTGCTTATACCGAATTTTTACAAGGAACATTTATGCAGGCTGAGCGAATGGCCCGATGGATTTAACCGCACCATGAAACACGTTAACGGTGAAATTTATACGATGATGCAGGGGCCCAGTGAATTTGGCGTCAGCGGCCGTTTGGCAACATGGGATATCAACAACCGGTTAAAGGAAATAACCGTACCAACTTTAATGATCGGTGCAAAGCACGACACCATGGATCCAAAAGCGATGGAAGAACAAAGCAAAATGGTTAAAAAAGGCCGGTATCTTTTCTGCCCTAATGGCAGCCATCTGGCCATGTGGGACGACCAGAAAGTGTTTATGCATGGGGTGATTGGATTTATTTCAGACATCGATGCCGGCAACTTCTAAATGCCAGCCACCGGAAAGATTTTCGTCAGTAAACCGTAGCTTTATACTTATCTGTTTCATACATATTTCATCATTATCAAACGATCTTCATGCGACTCATCCTGTTTTCATGCCTGCTCATCATTGCCTCCTGCAGCCAGTCTAAAAAGACCGCCATAGTCACGCCCCCATCACTGAACGGCTCTTGGATTCCGGTGAGGCAGGAAATGTCGGGAAAGGAAATGCCGGCAGCATTTTATGCCAAACAGAAACTCGTCATTCTCGACAGCACCTATACCATGATCGCCGAAAGCCTGGATAAAGGCGTGGTTCGCATCAGTGGGAACCGCATCGATATTTATGGGAAGGAAGGCGTAAACAAAGGAAGGCATTTCACGGGGCTATTCCTGTTCGAGAAAGGCATTTTGACCATTTGTTATAACCTGAAAGGCGACAGCTATCCGGACAATATGGAAACCAGGGGAAAACCGCTTTACTTTTTGTCGGTATTCACCCGCGAGCCCGGCTCTTAATAGTAACATTCAGTCCTGCCGACAGATACGTTCTGCTTGTTTCAATGAAAAATATTCAACTCATAATTATGTACAAACCAGCTTCATGACTATGGTAAGTCGGGCCCGTTATTTATGCTTATGCCTCCTGGTGCTGCTTAGCCTGCCGGTTTTAGCTCAAACCAGGGTTTTACCCATTCTGGATTCCGTCATTGAAAGGGCCAGGCAGGTTTCCTTATACAGCCGGGAACTGAATTGGGATTCGTTGAGATTGGCTGTTCACCAAAAAGCACAGGGTGCTA